>NZ_AHCF03000004.1:0-600000 GCF_000238275.3 Pseudoalteromonas undina | reverse complement strand
TAGTAAGCGCGTTCGTTTCAATGCCGTCACAAGCAAAAAGTGGCATCAACCCATGGCAACAATGTGGTATTGGTGCAATGGTTTTCCCAGACAATGGCGTTGCGGCAGCAATTTCTAATATTATTTGGGATTTAGGAACAACCGCGGTATCGTCTAACATTTCTTCAGTAGAGAGCTGTGAAGGCGCTAACGTAAAAACAGCACAGTTTATTCAACAAACTTTTCCTGTATTAGAACAAGAAATAGCACAGGGTGAAGGCGAGTATATCTCTGCAATGCTTAACGTACGTGGTTGTGATGTAACTGCTCATCAACAAATTATCACTTCGGTACGCAGCGATTACGCAAACGCACCAATAGACAATGCACAAGCATTTTATGAATTAGTTGAAGGTAAAATTACAACTAACTTTTCATCTCAATGCGCTGCAATCTAATAATTAAAGGGCTTAACAGCCCTTTTTTTTGGTTAAACAATGAAACCTTTATTTTATTTAATTAGCGTTTTTTTATTAATATCTTTCTCAAGTTCTGCCACGCAATCTATCTCTGTTTTAGCAAAACACCCAATATGGTTGAAATTAGGGCATTACAAAAATCAACCAACTACTATTAGTTATATTACTAACGCATCCTTTTTTATTGCAGATAACGGACGTGATGATCCTGTTGCCGAATTAAAAGCAACAATCCATGCTTTTAATAACCAGCCCTTAATGCAATGTCGCTACCCTTCTCGTTATCAATGGCTTAAAGAGCAAGGTTTAACCTTTTCAATGCCAGCTGCAGAGTGTCCAAAGTTACAGCAATGGCGAGAGCAGCAAGCAATTCACTCTGTTAGTTTAGTATTTGCCTCTGGTTATATGAGTAACCCCGCATCGTTATATGGTCATTTATTACTTAAACTTAATCGCTCAACCGAATCAAAAAACAAATTATTAGATTACAGTATTAACTATGGCGCACATGTTCCTGACAATGAAAACGGCTTAGTTTATATTCTTAAAGGCTTATTTGGTGGTTATAAAGCTGGTTTTTCAGATCAACTATTTTACCGCCACCAGCATAATTACGGCGAAATAGAGTTAAGAGACTTATGGGAATATACCCTAAATCTAAACGAGCGCGATGTAGCTTTTATTGCTAATCACTTATGGGAGATTTTAGGCACTGAATTTGATTATTACTTTGCCGATGAAAACTGCGCGTTTCATCTCGCACAAATTGTTGAGTTGATTATTGGCGATCAACTAACTAGCGAAAGCTCTCCTTGGGTAATACCTGCCACTATTTTTTCAAGGTTAAACTCGGCCACTTACCAAGAGCAATCAGCGGTTAAAAACATCACATTTACTCCCTCGCGCGACACTGTATTTTCAAAATATGTGCAATCTTTAAGTGAAAAAGAGCTCAGCTTTGCTAAACAAATTTTTGCCGAATCAGCAGTACTTAAAAACGAATCGTTTTTAGCTTTGCCAGTGCAGTCACAAAAAGCCATTATTGGAGCTCTATTTGAACTTGTACAAGTGAAACAAATTCAAAAACAAACTCCTGTAAAAATAAGTGAGTTAAAAGATGCGCTAATCAAAGCGCGCTTAAAGCTGCCAATGGGCGAAAACAAAGTTAGATTTCAATTTAACCAGCAGCCACCACATAAAGGCCAAAAGCCCTCTAACAGCTCAATTTCTACGATGCACACGGCTGAGCAAACACAGTACACTGTGGGTTTTAGGCTGAGCTATTTTGATACCCTTGCCTCTGATATTGCCCGCATTCCATTTTCTAATTTAGAAATGTTAGATACCGAACTGATGTTTACAGATGGCGAAACTTACATAAACAAAATTCATTTATTAGATTTGGAGTCATTCAATCCAAGCCAATTGTCTTGGGCTAATGAATCTAAGTGGTCGTGGAAAATCAATGTGGGATTCGACAGACAACCAGCACTGTGCAGAACCTGTAAACGTAGTTTTGTTATGGGGGGAGCCGGACAAGCTTGGCAATTTAGCAGCAACACCTTAGCCTATAGCTTAGTTAATGGTTACTTGGGTGATTTAGCTAAAAATAGCCACTTTTATGATTCGTCGGTAGAGATGGGGATTATTACCGGTACTGACTCAGGTATTAAACTCAGAGCATCCTATGAAAAGTCATTCTTAAATGCTAAAAACCCTGCGCAAACCAAACTAGAACTGGCAGTGCCTATTAACCAAGATATTGATATTAGATTGGCGGTCACTCACGCTAATTCAGCTATGTGGCAGCTTAAACTCAACTACTATTGGCAATAATATAAAAAGCAGCCTCTGTGTTCACAGTAGGCTGCTTTAAAAGCGTGTCTAATAAAGAGTTTAAGAATTTAAGATAAAATCAAAACTTTACTAATATCCACACACTGCGCTCGGCTACCGACAAAATCTTGCTCATTAAGCTGATTAATTAGCGTTTCACCTTGTTGCTGTTGCTCATCGTTGAGCGGCACGTAAGGCATTCTAAAAACGGGGTTAACCGCACCTGTCATGATCATCGCGGTGTTAATGGCAATTGGGTTTGGCTCGCAAAACAGCCAGTTCATTAATGGTTGTAATGAGTTATTAAGCGCATCATTTTTACTATCCATTAATTGACGGAACAACCCTGGGATCAGGTTAGACGTAACTGAAATAACACCATGTGCTTTATGGATATGGCGTGCATCGTGTGCTTCGTCATCATTCCCAGACCAACACGCAATACCTTGTTGTTCATAGTGCGCTATACGCTCATTGCCACCACATTCTTTAACACCAATAAAGTGCTCATGCTGTGCTAGTGGTTCAATAATATCAGGGGTGAGGTCTTGACCTGTGCGCCCTGCTACGTTGTAAATAAACGCCGGACCAATATCAAGCACACGTTTAAAGTGTTCTTTAACACCGGCAATTGATGTGCGCCCGTAGTAAGGGTTAATTTGCAATGAGGCATGCATGCCGCTGGCAAAACCATATTTAGTTGCCTTAATTGCTTCGCGCGTATTATTACTTCCGGTGTTGCCTACAATCAGTAATTTATCACCAAATTTATTGGCACTGTGCGCAATTAGCATTAAGTGCTCTTCCCAGTTCATTAACTGGCCTTCACCGGTGGTGCCACCAACAACTATGCCGTCAACACCCGCTGCAATTTGTATTTCAACGAGTTCATCATACTTTGCAAGATCGATCTCACCATTGGCTAAGTAAGGTGTTTTAATTGCAGTAATAAGGCTTGCTTGTTTAATTTGTTCTAGGGTGCGCATAAAAAAATCATTGTTATTAATACTTGGCCTATTTGTACCATATTTACCGCGCTATTTGCAGTGATAGCCAGTATTTAATTATAAAATGGCTTGTGTTATTGGGTTTGATGATACAAAATAAAAAACTGTATAAATAAACAGTATTTTGTTTTTTACTATTAAGCGAGCCACTATGCGTTTATCTGACTATTTAAGCACTCACTTTTATCACACTGATGAGTTATGCCAAGCACTCAACATAGACACTGAAACTCTTGAAGATTGGCAAGCTCAAAGCATTTTTCCTAAGCCAAGTTATTGCATTAAAAACCAGATGAGTTGCAGCTCTTATTCAGGGTTATATGAATGTGAAGAATACGACGATTATTACCCCCGTGGCTGTGTAAACTGGGGTCAAGGATTAGTTAAGCAAAAAATTGAGTCATCTAACCAGGCTTTTAATCTGTTTGCCCAGCACTATACCCAATGTTTGGCAAAGCTTGCACAGCAAGGCTTTATATTTAACGAAGAATTGTTTGGCTGTGAAATAGAAGAGCATTTACAGCAAGTGTGGCAACAATTTTTATGCAGTAAATATGGGGTGCTCACCCAAAACGGCTTAATTGATGAAATTGTGGCTGTGGATATTGGCAGATTATCAGTAGACGATATAACCGAACTGCGCAGCAAAGCCAGTTTAGATAAAGATGAGCGCACCCGTATTCACCCTGCCATGAAGCTTTTAAATAAAGCCCTTAGCCATGGCGCCGATCACGAAAAGCAACTCACATTACGTAGCCGCTATATTGATGCCCTTATTTTAAAATACGACTTATCGATTAAATAAAGGGTAGTGTTTGGCTGGGGGATTTAGCTATGTATGGATTGTTGGTTTTATTAAGCAATGCCAACACTGTGCTTTGCGGCTTATTTTTTAGTGCAACGAGACAAACAGTCCGACAACTAAGCCTTGTTAATTGCAGATTTACGATTTAGATATGATTTCATTAACCGCATGAGATACATCATCTTTTATTACTGACTCTTCAATAATTGGTATTACCCATGAGGCACCAAGCATTTCTAAAGAAGAGCGCCAATCTTTCCATAACTTTCCTTCAATGGTATCAAGACTATCAAGTCCAAATCTTGAAGATGCCCCCCACTGAGCAATTGAAGGAAGCTTTGGATCAACACTTTGCGCACCTAAAATAAACGGACGCTCCATATGGTCTGACATGATTGCAAAATAATACTCTACTCTTTCGGTCTTGCTTAGAAATCTAGAGATAATCTTCATTTTCCACCATTCTGCTTCTGTCTTAAAATTAAAGATGGGAGTCCTGTTAATGTGTTAATTTCCTATCTGCACTGAACAAAATCTAGTTTGAAACATAGAAGGTACAAAATTAAAAATGGGTGTCTTGTTAATTTTGTTATAACGCTCACATAAAAGGCGGAGCGTCAGCGAAGCCCAGCCCGTAGGGCGATTTTTGATGCGTTTTTTATGTTCGTTGCATCGACTGCATATACTCTTGAGTCATTAGGCTGCTAACGACCCAGTGAATTACTAAGTTGATCAACAGTTTAAGATCACCAATATCTTTGTCTTTCCACTTGCGTTGATAGTGTGTTTCATCGTTGCCCAACCAAACTGCACGAGTGGCACATTCTTTGACATTTATGTCAGTGATATATTGATTAATGCATTGCATCAACATCATTTTCCTGATCTTTTCAGCATCATCAGTTTGTGATGATACACAGTAATCTTTTATCAGGAACTCAAGTGCTTTTCGATAGCCCATACCACAAACTTCACTCAACCCAGCTTGCTCTGCATTTGTTGATTGGTTGAATATTTCAACAAAACTTGGGGATATAGTGGCTATTCTTTCATCAAACTCAACTGTTTTAAAGAGATTAGGTGTCGAATGCGTATAAGTAAAATAGCCATCTCTTGCACCTTTACTTTTAGACTTTCTCTCAAAGTGAGCAAGAAACAGATGCCCACATTTAAGTGATGGACATTCGTATAGTCCCTCTAAATATCGACTCCAATTCGAATTCTCTGTATTAATTTCTTTAAATATCTCAGTTCTGTTTGGAGATACTAAATGATTGCAAACAGGACAACTGTTTGGCTCTTGATCTATTTGGATGCCATTTCTACCAATATTAATCATTTTTCCTCCGTAGAACATAACAATTTAGTCTACGACATCTATCGGTTTATAAACCGTCAAATGTCCATACATTCCTTTTGTATTTATATTAACCATCAAAGAATATTTGTAAACAACTAGTTATCTCCTAACCTGTTTATGATTATGCAAAATTATACCAAAAAGGGTGTAATCAGTAATATCAGGCAACCCTGTACTACCGATGCAAACAGCAGTGTCTTATTAAAGATAACTATTATGAAATCGCCTTTATAAACGGCTTTGGGTTTAAAAGAACAGCGGAGAAAGGATGATATTTGAAGGGGGTATTTGGAGATGATATTTCAAAAAAAGAGCTGTAAGTTACAGCTCCTGCTTTGCTATTAACTGAGAGTCATTTAACCGATAGTTTTATACACATCAATATTAATAGAGGTAATAAATTCACCTACTGCATCACCAAACGCTTTAAAGTGTGGTGCGTTTTTATGGGCTTCAAAATGCTCATTAGACGCCCATTGCTCACTCACTAAATAGCTAGTTTGCTCAGCATCGTTTTTAACTGATAGCTCGTAACGCAGGCAGCCTACTTCTTGGCGCGAGGACTGTTGTAAGTTTTCGAGCTCGGTTAATAGACGCTCTGCATCGCTATTTTCACTCGATAGTGTAGCAATTACCGTTAACATGGGTGTTCCTTGTTTAAAAAATAAAGGTGCAGCTCAACTGCACCTGTTTTGGTTCTGGCTTTTTGGTTATTGATCCCACTGTGGTGCAAAGTCGGGCGTTGCTTGGCGGTCGTTGCAATCAAGGCCATCAATTCGCGCTATATCTTCATCATCAAGTTTAACTTTGTCGTTAAAGTTATCTTCTAAGTTTTTACGCTTAGTCGATGATGGAATGGTGGTCATGCCATTGGCATTTTCCCATGCAATAACCACTTGCGCTGGCGTTGCATCGTGCTTGTTAGCAATATCAATAATGGTTTGATCTGTTAATACCTTACCCACAACAAATGGCATATAGGCGGTAACATGAATTTTATGTTGATCGCAAAAAGCGCGCAGTTTAGTGTTGGTTAAATATGGATGTACCTCAATTTGATTAGTGAATATTTCGCGAGGATCTAAGGTTTGCATTGCCTCATTTAAGTTGGCAATGGTGAAGTTAGATACACCAATATGTTTAGTTAATCCCAGCTTTTTTGTTAATAGCAGCTCGGTTAAATATTCACTCATGGGTTCATTATTTACCGGTGCTGGCCAATGAATTAACAATAAGTCGACATAATCAAGCTGTAGCTTCTCTAAAGATGTTTTAACACTGTCAACAAAGTCAGCTTTGTTGAGCTTGTTATTCCATACTTTGGTGGTTATAAATAATTCTTCACGAGGAATATTGCTGTCTTTAATTGCTTGGCCAACTTGCTCTTCATTGCCATATATTTGCGCGGTATCAATGTGGCGAAATCCAACTTCTAACGCCATTTTTACAGATTCATAAGCTGTTTTACCTTCTAAACGAAAAGTACCCATACCTAAATCTGGCATTTCAATTACACGTTGTGTCATAGCTTTATCCTTGTTTAATAATAGGTTTAAAATTCAAACGACGCGTTTACTAAATACACCTATTACTTTTTTTGATTTAAAATTTTGACCTCATGTGAATACTGAGGTCATTAATTTTTATTTCAAGACTAACCTATATGAGTTCGGCTTTATTTAGCCTGAACATTATGTTTATCTAGCCTGCCACTGTATCGAGTGACTATTAAAGCCAGTAATGAAACAACGGCCCCAATCCATGCGGTATCTTTTAGTTCCATATGCTCGACTACAAGCCCCCCTGTAACAGAGCCTAAGGCTATTCCAATGTTAAACGCCGCGATGTTTAAGCCCGATGCTACATCTACCGCATTAGGAGTGTGCTTTTTTGCCTGTTTTACTACATAAAGCTGCAATCCTGGTACATTACCAAATGCAAATGCCCCCCATATTAAAATAGTCAGCACTGCGGCTACTTTTGATTCCATAGTAAAGGTGAAAGCCAATAAAATAATTGTTAACGCGCTAAATATAATACTCAGTGCACTAATTGGGCCTCGCTTGTCGGCTAATTTTCCGCCCCATATATTACCAACAGCTACCGACACACCATAAACCAGCATTATTAAACCAATAGCGGATGGTGCAAAGCCAGTTTGCTGCTCTAATATAGGCGCTAAATAAGTAAACGCGGTGAACGTTCCGCCGTAGCCTAATATAGTCATTAAATAAACGAGCAATAAGCGCGGCTTAACAATAACCTGTAGCTGCTCTTTAAACGTCGCCGGAATAGACTGCTTTAAGTTTTTTGGTACTAAAATAGCGCTGCCAATTAGCGCAATTAAACCTAATGCCGAAACCACTAAAAACGTTGCACGCCAGCCAAAGTGCTGGCCAATCCATGTTCCTAATGGCACACCCGTTACAAGCGCTACCGTAAGGCCGGTAAACATAATTGCGATAGCGCTCGCCTCTTTGTCTTTACTTACTAAGCTTGTTGCTATCATTGAGCCAATAGAGAAAAATACACCGTGAGCTAAGCCTGTTAGTATACGTGCCAGTATTAGTGTTTCGTAACTCGGCGCTTGCCAAGCTAATAAATTACCCATAACAAATAAGCCCATAAGACTTATAAGTACCACTTTTCGGTTCCAGCGACCCGTTAATGCAGTGAGTACCGGTGCGCCAATAGCTACACCAACTGCATATAAGCTCACTAGTAAGCCTGCTGATGGTAAGCTCACGCCTAAATCGTTTGCAATAGTTGGCACTAAACCCACTATAACAAACTCGGTTGTTCCAATTGCAAATGCGCTTAAGGTAAGCGCCCATAAAGCCAATGGCATAAATACATCCTCATTTTTAATATAGATGCATAGTGTGTGTAAAAACTCCTTTGCAATAAATAGCATAAATGGCAAAATACTTTTGTTTATTTTGCAAATATAAATGAGTGAATTTATGCCTGTTCAAGCTAAAACTGAAGATCTAGAAATGTTTATTACCATTGTTGATTGTGGCAGTTTTTCCGGTGCGGCTAGTTTACTTGATTTAAATGTAGCTAAGGTTTCAAGAGCGCTATCTCGCCTCGAAAACAGGCTAAACTGCACATTACTAAACAGAACAACTCGGCGCTTAGAACTGACCGAGGAAGGGCATATATACATAGAATATGCGCGAAAGGCTTTAAACACGCTGCTCTTAGGGGAAGAAACAATAAAGCTACTTAAGCAAGCACCTAGCGGGCACTTGCGTATAGATGCAGCAAGCCCTTTTGTTTTACATCAACTAGCGCCACTAGTTAATGAATTTAAAAAGCAATACCAGCAAATCACGCTCGATATTACCTCACACGACAATATTATTGATTTACTTGAGCGCAAAACAGATTTAGCTATTCGCATTGGAGACTTAAAAGATTCAAACCTGCATGCGAGAAAATTAGGCCAAAGTAAATTAAAATTGGTCGCAAGCGCTGATTATTTAAAAAATGCGCCACCGTTACAGCAAGTTTTAGATCTTAAAAACCATAACCTAATTGGCTTCAGTGAGCCCAATACTCTTAATCAATGGCCCTTGAAGCATGAGCAATCACTGCACTTTGATTTAAGGGCTAGCAGCGGCGAAACCATTAGGCATTTATGTATTGCTGATCAAGGCATAGCACTTCTCTCACAATTTATGATTGCAGAAGATTTAGCCAAAAAACGATTAATAGAAGTTTTACCCCACAGCGTGAGTAGCCCAAATAATCGAGAATCTATTTATGGCGTTTATTACAAAAATGGGGCGGTTTCTTCCCGTATCGTTGCATTTTTAGATTTTATACAACCGCGACTAAGTTTATAAATCGCTTTTAAATTGAGTTTAAAGAGCAACTTAATGAAATAATTTACATTATTGACGGTTTTAAGATTAAGCTGAGTATAAACACTGCAGTTGCATTATTTGGATGAGGTAGTATGGATTCTTTAACACAAGTCGCATTAGGCAGTGCCGTAGGCTACGCGGTACTAGGCAATAAAGTAGGTAGAAAAGCCGTTGCGTGGGGCGCTATTTTAGGCACTTTACCCGATCTAGATGTATTTTTACCCTATGGCGGCAGTGTAGAGGCATTTACCTATCATCGCGGTTTTAGCCATTCTTTATTTGTGCATTTATTAATAAGCCCGCTGATTGTGTGGCTAATATTAAAAATACACACAGGCATGCAGGCTTATAAAGCTCGTTGGTTTTGGTTAGTTTTTTTGTGCTTATCAACACATGCTTTATTAGATTCACTCACCGTTTATGGTACTCAGCTAATGTGGCCCTTAAGTGAATACCCTTTTGGGGTATCCAGCATGTTTATTATTGACCCCCTTTACACCTTACCGTTATTAATTGGTTTAGCTTTTACTTTATTACCTAAAATAAGCACAAGTAAAGCCTATAAAATCAATGCAATTACACTTAGCCTAAGCACAGCGTATTTATGCCTTGCCTTTGTGTTTAAACTCAATATTGACGACAAGGTAAAAACAGCACTGAACAATCGCGATATTGACGCAACCGGCTATATTAGTACGCCTGCCCCGCTCACTACTTTACTTTGGCGTGTAGTAGTGATGTCTGACGGTCACTACTACGAGGGTTACGCCTCCGTGTTTGACTCGCCCAGTGATGTAACCTTAAATGCCTACAATACAACACCGTCTTTAATTAAGCCTATTGACAACCAATGGGGCATACAAAGGCTACAATGGTTTACAAAAGGGTTTTATTCTATTCGCCAGCAAACCGATAACGTGATTTTGTCAGATTTAAGAATGGGTATGGAATGCCAATATGTATTTAACTTTGTGGTAGGTGAGCAAGCTGACTCGGGTATTAAAGTGGGTAGTTTTGAGCGACTCTCTCAGCGCCCTAGTTTTAGTAATGCCGGTAATATTTGGCAGCGAATTTGGCAACCTGAAGTCTCGCTGGCATCTCCATTGGCTAAAAATAACTGCTCGTTGCCATAATTAAGGGTTAAGCAAGCACTGCCTGTAAAAAGAGCCAAACAACATTGTTGCTTAATCACTTGAATAGGGTCTGTTGACCTTTCAAGGTTATATTTGCAGCAGTCTGTTTGGTATTTAGGCAAGGCAGAGCCTATGTAGTGTGGTTATTCCCCATAAATAAGCGATAACGCAGCATCAATGCCAAACAGGGGCTGCCCGAAGGGTTCTGCCTAGGGGCAATTTACTCTTTGTTGCTCGGTTTTTACTTAGCCCACTAGGTTACAAATCTCGCGTCGCGATTAAACCGCTCCTAGTTTGAACAAATTTTAATACGCAAAGGTCAACAGACCCTAGTAACATGAATTAAGAATGCATGTAAGTGGTGTTTTTGCCGTTTGCCTTAGCCTGATAAACAGCGTTATCAGCATGCTTAAACAGCTCTGTAAACGTGCTGTTACTATCACTCATACATGCACCTACACTGACTGTTAGCCCTTCACTGCCCACTTTTATTTCAGCAATTAATTGGTGTAGTCTTTGGCAAAATATTAAGGTATCTGCACTATGGGTGTCGGGCAGCATAATTAAAAACTCTTCCCCACCATAGCGTGCAACTAAATCAGTTTGTCTGCTTATTTTTTTAAGACATTGGCCTAGTTCTTTTAGCACCCTATCGCCCTCTAAATGACCATATGTATCGTTGATCTGTTTAAAATCATCAATATCAATCACTAATAGTGCAACTGAGCGGTGTGTTCTTTTTGCTTGTTCGAGTAATAAAACACTGCGGTAATCCATTTCACGCCTGTTTAATAGCGATGTTAGCTCATCGGTAGACGCTAAAGATTGCAAGCGCTCAGTTTGTGCTTCTAGCTTTTCCCGTGTTTTTATCAACTCATCGTAGAGTTTATCTCGCTGCGTAGCATTAAAAAAGCTCCAGTATATAAACCCCTTTTCGTCAAGCTGAGCATTAACGGTAACCGCCATTCGCTCCCCCTGAGCACTGAGCATAATTAACTGCATTTCTTGGCATTTTTTTTCGTGTATTAAGGTAGGAAGCACATAACTTTGTAAAAATATTTTTGAAGATTTAGTTAGGATTTTGTCAATATACTTGCCAATAAGTTCATTGCAATGCCAGTGTAGTTCCTTTTTAAAATAAGTATTTACATAAACAATTACGTTATCCGCATTGGTCACCAATGCGCCACTTAAAAAGTAATCAGCAGAGTAATCTGTAACTCTATTATCATCTAATTGATGCAGTGGCATTAAGGTTAACTCACAAAGTCAATAATCGAACGGCCGACTGTTTCTGGGTGAGTCATATGAATACAATGACCATGTGCGCTTATAACTTGGAGCGTAGCGTTAGGTATTTCATTTGCGACAAATTCGCCTACAGATGGCGCGGCTAAAGCATCATGTTCACTTTGTAAAACTAATGACGGCTGTTTTATATGTTTAAGCGTCGCGCGATAATCAGATAAAAAAGTGGCTTCTGCAAAGGTTTTTGCAATCAGTGGATCGGTTGAACAAAAGCTCCCCGATAACTCGGCTATAAATTCATCAGGGTGAGAACTACCCATAACTAAAGGTGCTAAATAATTGGCCCAGCCAATGTAATTTTTATCCATCAGGTTAAGTAGCTCATGCAAGTCTTGTTTTTCAAACCCGCCAAAATAATCAGGGGGTAAATTTAAAAAGCACGGTGAAGGACAAACCATAACAAGCTGAGTAAATAACTCTGGCTGCTCAATGGCGGCAAGCGCCCCAATTGTTGCGCTAACAGAGTGACCTATAAAAGTCACATCGCTTAGAGCAAGTGCGCCACATATCTCAAGTACATCTTTGGCATAGCCATCAAGGGTCGAATAACGCTTTTTGTTGTATTGAGAAATATCAGACTTACCAGAGCCTACATAATCAAACAGCACTAAAGTAAAATGTTGCTCAAGCACTGGAGTAACAAACCGCCACATATTTTGGTCACAACCAAATCCGTGAGCCAAAACCAAGGTTTTATCACCCTTGCCAATTATTTTGACGTTGTTTCTTTTGCGTATTTCATTTAAGTGCGGCATTAGAATGATCCTTTTCTTTGTTCACCCAATAAAAGTAGTATATTTATTAAACATAGTGAGGGCTACTGTTTATATAAATAAGTTTAACTCATTGCAAAGCTTTATACATCAATTAGTTAGATGAAAAATCATCAAGAGAAAAAGTACATACTATTGTATTAAAAAGTGTGATTATTTATTTTGCTTAGGGATAAAAACACACACTTTTGTTAACATTAAATTAGCCGGCATCATCTTAAATAAAATGGCTATTACAACCAAACGGATTAGTTCTGGTGCTCGTACTGCCCACGATAAACTTCAAATACTTTTAATACGGTGTGTTGTTCTTTTGAAAGCGCGTCAAACCAATCGTCAAATAATTCATCATCTTCTTGTTCGCTTAATGCTAAATAATGAGCAAGTAATTCAATGATGTCGTTATGAGAACACCCTAACGAATCAACTTGTTTAGCCAATATACTGTGGTCACGCTCTCTGAGAGTATCCATGACTCCTTGGTCGATTTGGTCTTGTTGTGCCTGAGCGTCACTCATAAAACTACCTCTATTAACGTTATTAAATTCTTATTATTTTGTTCGCTGAGTCTAGTTATAGCAGCCTAAATACTAATAGCCAGTACTTTTGATCTAAGTGCTTATTTTTTGACTATTTTGTGCAAATACAAAGCAATTACACTGCGTTTAAGGCTATTTAAAATGATTTGCAAAGGGAAAATAAATACGTTAAATTAAATGATATACTATCACATAACACTAAAGACATTTTATGAAGCCCAATATTCACCCTGATTACCATGTGGTTGCTTTTCATGATACTGCAGCTGATTCTTACTTTATTATTGGTTCAACCATTAAAACCAATCGCACTATAGAAATTGAGGGTAAAACATACCCTTATGTTCCTATTGATGTCTCAAGTGACTCACATCCATTTTATACAGGCAAACAAAAAACGCTCGCTACTGATGGACGCGTTGCGCAATTTAATCGTCGGTTTAAAAACCTCTCTACAGCTAAAAAGGAAAGCAAATGAAAGTTTTAAGTTCATTAAAAAGTGCAAAACAACGACCAGGTTGTCAAATTGTAAAGCGCAAAGGGCGAGTATTCGTGATATGTAAAGATAACCCTAGATTTAAAGCTGTGCAGGGTATGAAGAAAAAGTAGCAAGATAAAATAATGCCGAGTTTATACTCGGCATTATTATTAGGGTCTGTTTATTTAACTACAACAGAAAACTCAGGCACTGCTTGAATAACCTTTTTCACGGTACATGTATTCACCGCAGCAATCAGCGCTTTTTTATATTTATCTGGGAAACCTTCTGGCAAGCCAATTTCGATTGAAAAAAGCTTCTGACCGTTTTCATCTACATTTTCGTTATTTTGTGTCAGTGTCATCCCCTCGGTCGAGATCTCTCTTTGCTGACAAAATTTACGCGCATAAAAACCAGCACACAACACCATGCTTACTAAAAAATAGTCAAACGGTTCTGGATGTTCTGCATCACCACCAGCGTTTATGCTTTGATCGCTTATAACTTCATGCTCACCAAACTTAGCACTTAATTTTTGACCGTCTAACATTGAAACCGAAATTTCCATTACTAATCCTTATTTTCCAAACAATAATTCAAAAAAGCCTGGAGGCTCATGTAATTTGTGATATTTTTTGCGTAAATTATCAATTGCTTTAAGTGGTTTTTTTGCCGCCTCAAGCCCCTGCTCGTTCGCTGCTTTTTTGGCTAACTGAGCTTGAGTAAGTACCTTATCTAGCCCCTGCACCGACTTTTCGGCTTCTTTATAAAATTTGGCTTGCTTACTTTGCTCTATCAATTCAATAAACTCATCGATAGCGCCATTAAATTCTGCTAACTGGGTTGCTTCAACACTTTGTTTATAAGCAAGCCCAATGTTTTTCATGGTCTTTTCTAAGTCGCTCATTTCATTAGCGGCAACTGTTTGGCTAAATATTAATACCATTAACAACAAAACTGCTTTCATTAATACATCCTAAAAAATAATTGCTGCATACATGCTAAACTTAGTGGGGTATTATATAGCATAACGCCTAGATGTCACCAAGGAGCACTTTAGCAAGGATAAAATTGAGCTTTGAAAAGTTTATAGAGAAATGTATGTCCTTGTTTAAATTATACCGCCTGCTAACGTTTACCTGCCTTCTGTTGGGTAGTTATAGTGCTTATGCCCTAGAAGTCATATTTATTAACCCTGGTTTTTCTAACACTGAAAATGCACAGAACAGCACCGGAAACTTTTGGTTTGATGTTTCTAAAATCATGCAAAATGCAGCCACTGATTTAGATGTTACATTAACGATAAAATACGCAAACCGAAATCATATTTTAATGAAAGAGCTTATTCAGCAGGCTATAAATGATAAGCCCGATTATCTGATCCTCGTAAACGAAAAAAATGTTACCAGTAAGTACCTCTCTAAAATAGACAGTAAACATGTCCCTATTTACTTTTTATTAAATCGCCCCTCGCCTGCGTCAGTTGATAAGTTACGCAAAAATGGCACTAATATAGTCGGTAGTATTACCCCAAATAATCGCGTTGCAGGCAGATTATTAATGCAAGAGCTTTATAATACGTTTTCTAAAAAAACAACAACACAAGCACATACCCTAGCGTTATTAGGCGATTATGCAACGCCTGCTTCTATTATGCGTACCCAAGGGTTAATGGACTTTTTAACGCAAACACCGCAAGTTACGTTAATCGCTAAAGAGGTTGCCAATTGGTCTGAGCAAGAAGGTTTTAGAAAAACCTTAGCGTATATGCAGCAAGCCCCAGAAATTAACATTATATGGTGTGCGAATGACGCCATTGCGTTTGGCGCAAAAAGGGCATTAAAGCAACTAAACAAGCAATCGCAAGTTATTGTGGGTGGTATTAACTGGGAGGCTCCACCTAATAATGGTTCAGAGCTTGATGTATCTATTGGAGGCCATGTGTTGTTAGGCGCTTATGCCCTAGTTAATTTGTTCGACAACCATACTCAACCAAAACATAGCCCCTTGCTTCATCGTCCAGCTGATATTTTTTATCCGCTTAACGCTGCGAACATCCCGTTATACAACGCGATAAATAAAACAGGACTAGCTGAAATAGACTTTATGCAATTTAGTAAAACACGCGCTGACTGGCATGAATTTACTATAGAGAATTTACTGTTAGCGCTTGAGAAGTAGCACTGTAAAGCCCCTTTACAGTACTATTCCCTTATTTAAAACTCTGAACGCATTTTGCCTACCATAATAAATGTCCCTATGCCTTATTGGATAACCAAAGCGTTTGATAGGGTTCTAACAGCATGGTTTGTTGGGATTCATCAAGTGTTGTTTTAGAAATTAGCTCAACCCATTGCTGGGTATTTATTAAGTTTAAGTCGGCTAAGGTTAAGCTTTGTGGCTGACTGCTAATATTATAAACACAAAAAATACTTTGTTGGCGGTCTATACTTTGTCGCCAAAAACCAAATAACCCCTCTCCTAAGTGCAAAGTAAATTGTGTAGCATTAGGATGGAATGCAGCTTGCCTTTTACGCACTGATAATAACTGTTTTATTCCCTTGAACACCTGGTAATGGTGGCTGTATTTTTCTTCAATAGCCGCTAATAATTTTGATTCTTGCCAGCGATGACGATTAATTGCGCGATTGTGCTGCGAATTTTCAAAGCGCTCATAGTCATTAGTTGTGCCAAGTAAACTATGTATGTATAGCCCCGGTATTCCTTCCATAGCAAACATAATGGCATGGGCACACAAAAAACGCTCAAGCCCATATTTATCTGCGCCATTATGCGTACCTTGTAAGGCATCAAACAAGGCAATATTTAGCTCATAGGGGGTATGTGTACCATCGTGACTGGTGCGCATTGAAACACGACCCCCAAATTGCATGGTCGTACTTACTAACGAAGCAACTTCACTCGGTTGTAATAAGCCTTCAATTGGCCTCAAACCAATGCCATCATGAGAGGCTATAAAATTAAAATATGCGGTACCGTTTTGCGCTGGCGGCATGCTCATCATCCAGTGCTTAAGCGCGGTACTATCACCACTAAGTAAAGTGTGCAATAACAACGGCGGCAAAGCAAAGTTATAAATTGCATGGGCTTCGTTGGCATTACCAAAGTAAGATAGGTTTTCTTGATTAGGAATATTGGTTTCGGTAATAATCACCACTCTGGGCTCAGCATGCTCAATCAGCGTTCGCAGTAAACGCACCACTTCATGGGTTTGTGGCAAGTTTATACAACTGGTGTTGAGTTTTTTCCATAAAAAGGCCACAGCATCAAGGCGAAATAGGCGAATACCGTTATCTAAATAGTGGCGAATAATGCCAACAAACTCTTTTAAAACCTCAGGGTTTTCAAAATTAAAATCCACCTGATCATGACTAAATGTACACCATACATGCTTATCACCGCTTGCTGTGGCTACCGTATGTAATAATGGCGAGGTTCGTGGGCGCACTACTTGGCTTAAATCATCAGTTAAACTGGCTGTTTTAAAGTAGTCTTTCCCTGGGTGAGTATCGGTTAAAAAGTTTTCAAACCAAAGGCTTCGGCTAGAACAATGATTAATCACTAAATCAGCCATTAACTTTACATCTTTTGCAATCGCGTTAATGTCTTGCCAATCGCCCAGCGCTTCATTAACTTGCGCATAGTTCATTACCGCAAATCCTTCATCTGAGCTGTACGGATAAAAAGGTAAAATATGCAGTGCATTAAGCTGGTGATCGCACTGCTCTTTTATAAAGCGATGCAAGGTTTTTAACGGCGCCTCTAGGGGAGTTCCAACTGCTAACTCACTGTCTTCATGATTTATAATAGAATCGCCATAGGCAATTAAAACAATATCTTGTTCATCCCAGCGATTAGTGTGCGGCGTGGGATCGCGAAGTGGGTTATTACCTAGTATCAAGGTGATTAATTCTTCAGCCAACTCAGCTACCGACATAGGTAACTCAACCCCTTGATAAATAGTATGTAAATGTTGTTCGACTCGTTGAAAAAACTGTTCCCTAACTATGTCCACAGGCGCCTCGTTTAAGTATACCAATTTAACTGTATTGTTCGTTATCAAGCTCAACGGCTTCTTTTAATCGATCTAGTACATCGGGCATCGCCGAAGCTACACGGTTCCAACTCGGCACAAATGGCGCTTCCATTGGGTTTTCTAAAAAGTGTTGGCCAGCATTCATAATATTTTGTGCAAACATTTCTACCGCTTTTTCTTCTTGGTGAATATCAAGTGTTAAGCCATTCATTAACGCATCATTATGATAGGTTTCAATAAAGTCTAAACCAATGCGGTAATAAGTCGCTTTTAATGAGCGAATGGTTTCGCTGGTAAAGGTAACCCCCTGGGTCGCTAGCTTTCTAAATAACGCTTTGGTTATATCAATAGACATTTTAGAAAGGCCAGCAGTTTGGTCATCTAGCGATAATTCTTGGTGTTTATGATCGTAGTTATCGGCAATATCAACTTGGCATAAGCGGTTATGGGAGTAATTACGGTACATCTCGCTTAATACGCCAATTTCTAATCCCCAGTCACTAGGAATACGAATATCGTTTAATACATCGCGTCTAAACGAAAATTCACCGGCTAATGGGTAACGAAACGAGTCCATATACTCAAGATAGTCTCTGCTGCCTAATATGGTTTTAAACGAGCGTAATAACGGAGTAACCAGTAAACGCGATACTCGACCATTTATTTTTCCATTGGCAGTACGCGGGTAAAAGCCTTTACAAAATTCATAGTTAAATCGAGGATGTGCAACGGGATAAATTAATCGCGCTAATAAGCCTCGGTCATAAGTTAAAATATCGCAATCATGTAGTGCTATTGACTCAACCTCCGCGGTAGCGAGTTTATAGCCCATGCAATACCACACATTACGGCCTTTACCGAGCTCGCGTGGCGCCACACCTAAAGCTTGAAGCTCTTTATCGAGCGCCTGCAAACGTGGGCCATCGTTCCACAACACTTTATGGTTTTGATCGAGCGATTTAAAAAAGTTTAATGCATAGCGATACTGGCTTTCGTCGGCTCTGTCTAAGCCTATAGTTATTTGCGATAAATACGGTACTTGTTGCAGCTCTTTAACAATATTTTGTAAAGCAGGGCCTTCTAACTCACTAAATAATGAAGGCAATATAAGCCCCATTGGTCGCTGTTTACTAAAGCCAAGTAACTCTTTTTCTAAATCGTCTACGGGTCTATTGGCAATGTTATGTAGTGTTGTAATAATGCCATTTTGATAAAAATCAGCCATGTAAACTATACTCCTCAGAACTGGGTAAAATACTGTTAATACAAGGTAGTGCTGTAATTTCTTCAACCCAGCCTAGCGGTGCCGGCAATTGAGAATAGCGCGCTTTGTTATAGGTTAATTTAACTGGCTTTTTACTCTCTGGATTGGTAATGATGATGGCGATATCAGCCTCTTCTAGCATTTGCTTATCGTTTTCACTATCCCCTAGCGCAATAATGCTCAGCGCTTTAGTAAACTGCGTATTAAACTGCTGCACTAACCATTGCTGAGCCATGCTTTTATCGGTATTTTTTCCAATGTGAACAAAGCGCCCGCCTACTTTAACCTCGTAGCCATATACTGATAGCGCATTGATAAATTCATTTAGTTGCTGCTCATCGCCATGCCAGTAGAGCGGATCTGAGTATTGACGGGTTTGTGCTTGCGTTGCTTGTAGCTGGTTTAATCCTGTCATTTTCATTACCTGCTCACTGGTCAGCTCACTAAACAAACTATATTGGTCGCCGTAGTCTTTTTTTAAGCGTTTTAAATCAGTCCATAAATTGCTAATGGGTGCAGCAAACGAGTAACACCAGTAGCCTTGGTATTCGCTGCAGCCAATTGGCCTGAGATTAAAATAATTTTTAGGAATATAAACAGCCGAGCCATTTTCAACAATGAAAGGCTGTGTAATATTAAGCGCTTGTTGCAGTGCCACTACTTCACTAAATGTTTTGCTGGTATTAAATACCACAGGTACACCGCTGTATTGCAGCTCTTGTAATAAGGTATCTACCGCATCGGTGTTGTAATCTCTGTGATTGAGTAATGTGCCATCTAAATCGGTAAAAATGATAGGTTGTACAATACTATCGCTTGTAAGCACCATCGCAGTTACATCTCGATTACTATCGAGCTCTATAAGTGCATTTGCTTTAGCACTAAGGGTGTTGAGGTTTTCACGCGTGATGCGTTCAAAATGAGAAATAAACCACAATAACTGCTCATCGGTCATAGTGCCTGCGCCCAGCCCTTGTTTGGCAATTAACTTGTGTTCTTGCTCTTGGCGCCACGCAAACACATCATCAAAACTCGGGGCTTTGAGCATAATTGTATAATCGATTTTATCAAAAACGGTTTTATATTCATTGGCTAAACAGCTGTTAATACAGCGACGCCATAACCCTTGTTGATCATATGATTTTTCTAGCTCGTTAATAGGCTCAACTAGCGTAAAAGGCTGCTGTGGTTCACTGGCTACACACCACCCTTCTAAAATAACAATATCGACCGGCTGACTATTAGTTAACCATTTATTTTTTGCTACGGGTTCATCTTGTTGCTTATCAAAACGCGGCAGCGGTACATTTACTTCAGTATTTAATAAACGGCTAATGGTGTTATCCATCAGCGCAACATCATGTGTACCCGGAACGCCTCTAGTGGCGAATAAACAATGCACATCTTGCGCTAACTGTTGGCGTTTTTGAGTTGATAAATAAAAGTCATCAATAGAAAGCGCAACACAGTTTAGGTGAGTATTTTGGCTAAACCAAGTTACTAAATAATCACCAAGCGTGGTTTTTCCTGAGCCTTGGCAGCCATTAATCGCAACAAATAAAGGGGCTGTTTTTTTACTGGTTAGAATGTCCTGCGCAATAGCAGAAAAATACTGCTCGCTAATATACTGATATTTCAACGGCAGTTGGTGTTTTACTAAAAAAGCATTTATATCCACACTCTTGATCTCCATGTAACAATCCCTGAGTCAACTATAGGGTATGACTAAGGAAATGCAGTTACTAGACCAATATTATTTATTGTTACTTTTTAGTAGGTTAAAAAAAAAGCGCATTTAAAATGCGCTTTTTTGGTGCAATATTTTTAACCACAGTGCAAACTTAACTCTGGTCGCTCTGTGCTTTGGGTAATACTAAGTTTAATACTATGCCTAAAATAGCACATAAGCTCACACCTTCTAGGCTGAACTCACTACTACCTATGTACATACCACCAATACCACAAATTAAAATAAGTGCCACAATACTTAAATTGCGCGGCTCACTTAAGTCATCGCCCGATTTAACTAAGGTGTTTAAACCAATAACCGCAATAGAGCCAAATAATAAAATCATTATTCCGCCCATTACTGGCACCGGAATGGTTTGCAAACTAGCGCCCATTTTAGCAACAAATGCTAAGCAAATTGCGATAATGGCAGTCCACATCATTACTTTAGGGTTAAAGTTTTTAGTAAGCATTACCGCACCGGTTACCTCTGAGTAAGTGGTATTAGGTGGGCCGCCAAATAAGGATGCGGCAGAAGTGGCTAAACCATCACCAAATAAGGTGCGATGTAATCCTGGTTTTTTCAAATAATCTTTTTTTGTAACTTGGCTAATTGCCATCATATCGCCAATGTGTTCAATAGCAGGCGCAATTGCCACCGGCACCATAAATAATATGGCTTGCCATTTAAACTCTGGTAACACAAAGTTTGGCACAGCTAACCACTGTGCATTACTTACGGCTTCAAATTGCACTATACCCATAAATAACGATAGCGTGTAACCGGCAACAACACCGGCTAAAATAGGTATTAATTTAAATACCCCTTTACCCCACACGGCAAACACTAAAGTAACGAGCAATGAGAACATAGAGATAATAATAGCGCTGTCGTAGGCAATGATTTGTGTGCCACCATCGCCACTTTTACCCATCGCCATATTAACCGCTGCAGGCGCAAGCGCTAGACCAATCACCATAATCACTGGGCCTACCACAATTGGCGGCAAAATTTTATGTAAGGTTTTTGTACCTTTAAACTTCACCAATAAACTTAATAGCATATAAGTAAAGCCCGCCGCCATTAAACCACCCATCGTGGCCGGTATGCCCCACATTTGCACTGAGGCAATAATGGGTGCAATAAACGCAAATGACGAAGCTAAAAAAATAGGCACTTGGCCTTTAGTCACAAATTGAAACAACAAAGTACCTAAACCAGCGGTAAATAAGGCTACGCTAGGATCTAGGCCTGTTAATATTGGCACTAATACCAACGCACCAAATGCAACAAATAGCATTTGGGCACCGGTTAAAATGGTTTTTATAGAAAATGTAGAATTATTTTGCACTGCTAAACCTTAGTAAACCGTACCGAAAATTTTGTCACCTGCATCGCCAAGCCCTGGAATAATGTAACCTTTTTCATTTAAATGGCTATCAACTGAGGCAGTAAAAATCTCAATATCAGGGTGAGCGGCTAATGTTTTTTCAACGCCCTCAGGTGCAGCAACCAGTACGATTACTTTAATTTCTTTACAGCCCGCTTTTTTAAGCATATCAATGGTGGCGATCATAGAACCACCAGTAGCCAGCATTGGGTCAATCACTAAGCTTAAACGCTCATCAATATTACCCACTAGTTTTTCAAAGTAGGGGACTGGCTCAAGAGTTTCTTCGTTACGCTCTAAACCCACTACACTCACTTTAGCCGCTGGGAGTAACGACATTACGCCGTCCATCATACCAAGGCCCGCACGTAAAATTGGCACCACGGTAATTTTTTTACCCTTAATGTGCTCAACTTTAAGTTTATTGCCGTCCCAGCCTGTAATTTCGTTATCTTCTAATTCTAGATTTTTAGTGGCTTCGTAAGTTAATAATGTGCCCACTTCTGAACACAACTCGCGAAAACTTTTCGTGCTAATTCCATGCGCGCGCATTAAACCTAACTTATGTTGAACAAGGGGATGAGAAATAACGTGAATAGCCATAGTAATAAACCTAGTGATAAAAAATTTTACGTATTTTATATTAAAACAGGCCGTTTGACTGTTAATTTTAGTCTTGATTTCATAGTTCGTGCCAAAATATTTAATTTAGCCACAACTATAAAGATTTTTGTGTTTATGAGTTGTTACTCGCTAACCAATTATTTACCTGAGCGTGCATGTAGCTGTTAATCTTTTTGTGCTCTGGGCTCCACCCAAGTAAAAACCGATAAAAGTCTGCCCACGCCACTGGCCATAAATGAGTCCATTGTGTAACAACATCATCAGCATTAATTTGCGGTTGATAGTCACTCAGAGCTTGCTTCAATTGGCTAAAATAATAATCAAGGTAGCTCTGTGAGTGTTTATGAAGCTCAGAATCATCCATACAGCTGGTCATAAAATACATTACATCAATCACCCCAACACCCGCCCCCACATATTGAAAATCGTAACCGAGAATATGCCCTTGGCTATTAGCGGCAAAGTTAGCAAGCTTGGCATCACCATGAATTAACGTTTTATAATCACACTGCTCTAATGCGCCGTTTAACAGTGATGCAGCCTGTTTAATATCGGACTTTTCAGGTAAGTTATTAAATTCATCAGGGCGTGTATCTAAATGCCAATAGCTTCCTTGCGCCCATAAACCATCAAACTTTGTATTTAAATGAAAGGCATGAAAATGTGCCAACCAGTTTAATATGGCTTTTATATTCTCGGTGGTTGCTTGGCTGTACCCCAGCTTTGAAAAATCTTTAAAAACCAAGGCAAACTCATCGCCCTTGTTGATTGCTTTAATGCATTCAATACTTGCTGCTTGCTTAGGCAATTTATGGCTAAATTGCTTATAAAACGCATATTCAACGTGGTAAGAGTCACGCTTTCTATTAAGCGCAAAGCTGCTTTGTTTAATTTTAGGGTGATTAATATGATCGGGTACTTTAATCGCTTTAATCACACAGGCTTGCTCATCAAGTTGGCACTTCACAATTTGACCACAGCCACTCCAAAGCGAGGTTAGGGTTTCGCCAATAGCTATACGTTGAAAATGCGGGGTAAGTAATGGAAGATAAAAAGACATAGCCATATTAGGTTGCTAAATTTTAGTTAGTTTAACATTAGACAGTGTTTTAAAAAAAAGGTCTTAAAACAAAGCTCTTAATAAATAAGTTCATATGGTTTTACACAAACCAGTATATAAAAAACGAATGCTAGTTTTTGAATGGATGGCCAAATTAGTCATACCACAAAAAGCAGCTTGTCATGCGTATTTTGCACAGAACTCTATACAACTTAGTCGCCTACCATTTATAGTTATAGCGTTTACATTTGTATTTATGGCTTGAAAACCAAATTTTTTTAGTACACGCATTGATGCGGGATTATTTTCCAAGACCAACGCTTTCAGCTGAGTAATATTAAATTTACTTTGAGCAATATTTATAAGCTGTGACAAACAAAAACTAGCAGCCCCCTTAGAAGTAAAAGCTTCAGCCACACGATAGCCAACAAA
This sequence comes from Pseudoalteromonas undina, assembly GCF_000238275.3. Taxonomy (NCBI): domain Bacteria; kingdom Pseudomonadati; phylum Pseudomonadota; class Gammaproteobacteria; order Alteromonadales; family Pseudoalteromonadaceae; genus Pseudoalteromonas; species Pseudoalteromonas undina. The sequence continues at coordinate 575,875 of NZ_AHCF03000004.1, read as the reverse complement.
CGCTTCATTATTTGAGACGTCCTTAATATTTGCTCGTGCAACTATAATGTTATTTTGAAGTAATACCCCACTATAACAAGTGCCTTCATTCATTTGATTAATTAATAAATCAATGTGCTCGGTAACACCTTTTATTGAATAAAACGACTTAGCTCTAGGCTCAATTAGCGTTTCAAACCATTGCTTATTTTCTAATTCAAAATCTAACAGTTGACTAGCATGATGTTTAGCCAGTTTGTCAAACACCATATGAGCCTCTAATCCTTTCGCCAAACATCAGACTTAAAATTGTTAATTAAATTGATGAGGATGTGTTCACTAGAACGGGGGAAGAGCATTGTCCGTTTAATGTAAATGCTAAATACCGTTTGTTACCGATAAGTATTTGCTTTTACCGAAACTGACATAATAAATAGTTAAAAAAAGCAATTTGAATATATTACTACCAAAAGAATTTTTAATAATAATTCCTTTGTCAGTAATTGAGGCTACAGGAAAAGTTTGGCTTGAACACCAATCTATTTTCGCTTGAATAGTTTTAGTTGAATCAGGGATGTTTACTGTTTGCGTAACCCCTCTTTTTATAGTGGCAACTTCTACGTCATCCGCAAACAACTTATAGTCTCTCGCCATATCTACAAATTGTTTTGGTCTAAAAACTTGAATATTCATCTAAACTCCATTTAGGTATTTAACCCCCCATTAGAGGCAATAAAATAGTTGGTTAAAATAAGCGACGTAGAAACAAAAGCCAACTGTTTTGTCCTGCTTAATGTGTTTGTTGTCTAAATAAAACTATAAGCAAGTAACCCTACGCCACCCCCTAAACCAAATATAGAGAAGTTGCGTAATATATAGACTTTTTTAGAGATATCATAAATAGTTTTACCTTTTGTTAATGACTCAACTATATAGTCTTGAGCAATTAAAGAGTTAAGAATTGAAAAACAAAAACAACCTAAAGGAATATAAACCTTTGAGCCTAAGGTAAGTACTTTTAATTGAATAAGTATAACAACAGCACCTATTATTGCAGATGATAGCCATGCATACTGTTTTAACAACTCAAAATGTAACTCTGTTGTAATTGTTTCATTTTGGATTTTATTTTTTTCTACACTTCGAGATTTCTCTATACTATCTTCATTATTTTCGACTTGAACTGATTCTTCCATAATTAGAATAAAACTCCATATTTTGATAAAAACCTAAAGCCCGCATAATGGGCTGATAATTGTTGGCTAAAGTGTATGTAACGAAGCTGAGTCAACTGTTAGCAGTTCCGCGCTTAAAGCGCCTGTTATGTACAGTTGTTGACTGTTGCTAAACCTAAATCTATATTTGCAACAATGTAGCCATACTCTTTCTTAGTTAACTTTTTAGCCTGATATTGTTGCTTAGCTAATTCGTGAGTCCAAGCCTGTTCACATGAGGCTAAGGGAATAGCTGTATCAATCATTAAAAGGTGTTCTTCCTGGATCACACCGCCTTTTTTAACAATGCTTTTAGCGCAAAGGCTTAAAGCATATTCAACAGCAAATTTATCAACACTTGGCATACCTACAAATTCTACATCACAACCAAGTTTCTCATTACCTTTAGCATCAATATAATAAAGCTGGCCTGACGTAGTACAACCAGATATAAATAAGATGATAACGAGTAATAAAATATGTCTGATATTCACTTTGCCTCCTTGTGCAAATAAGCCCGTATAAAGGGCTAAAACGTAACGGCGATTTAGTTAAACTTGGCCAAGCCCAAACTCAATCCCCGTGTAGTTTTGATATCCTAGCGAGATTGCGAGCATTTTGATGTGTTTGTTATTTGCCAGACCTTGAATAGATTGATAGCAAAGGAAACTTACTTTCACCAAAGTTGATGGTTAACGATAGTGTCTCATCTGCTTTGAATGATTGTAAAAACTCCAATGGTGCAATTCGTTGCCCGTCTGCAACGATAGCCATTAGGTGTTTATTAGTTAGACTTCTTCGACCTGATGCCATATTAGTCAAGGTTACTACCGCCCAACGCTCACCAGAATCATTACTCATTAATACAAAATTATTTACACTAAAATCACTCTGCTCTGGCTGAATGTTTGATTCATTTGGGAAGGCCAAATCAAAACTATTAGGTACAACTCTATCAATAGAAAGTACCTCTTCACTTGAATGGGCACAAAATGTACAAACCAGCAATATCAAAGACATCCTTCTCAACATAAGTTCTCTCCTAATTTCATATAACACCTTACAACAGGTGCTCATGGGAGCGTTTTGGCCGTTGTTTGGCCAACTAGCATTTGTCCCTGCCTGATTGCTTGTTAGCTATTCTTTGCACTTGAATTGATGATATCAACTATCTTTTTAGACATAGCTTCTAACTGTCTAGAAGTTGTAGCACCGAATATTCCTTCACTAAACTCTGAACGAGTGTCTAGTTGCGATTCACTAACTATTTGGTTTGTGGATAGGTCTACGAGCTTAACGTTTAGCATCAATTCGGCATCACCTACCATTACACCTGCCATAAATCGACCAAACCCTGAAACATAACGAAAATGCTCTATTGTTATTTCCACGGAGATATCAGCCTGATTAGATGAGTTGCTTGGTATCAAATTACCTTTGTAATCTGTAGTTATTAATGTATTAAGTTCAGTGATACTTTTAGTTAAATCTCTACTTTTAGAGATTGAATTAGATGAGGATATAGCTACTGATATACTATTTGGTATGGCTCCTTGCTGCATGTTCGATGTTTTTACTGATTGCTTAATGTTTGCAGCACAACCCGCAATTAAGCTTACTAAGATGATTAAAATAAAGTTCTTCATTGAATGCTAAATTTCCTTGAATAGCTAACACTTTGCTAAGAGGCTAAAATGGTTGGCTGGCTTTTTTGCGGTACTTTGCAAAAAACGAGCAAACTGTTTTAGTCCTTTTAAGCACCTTGTTATGCGCTACTGCCTATTAATTCAGATACTGTAACAAAGCGATAACCTTTATCTTTTAACTGCTGAACAATTAAAGGTACCGCAGCCATTGAATTACCTCTAGATTTAAACATTACATGTAAAAGAATAATTGACCCTGGCTTAGTATTTTGGACAACGTAATCGGATATATCACTTGCACTAGCATTTTTATCTAAATAAGTTTCAGGCTCCACATCCCACGTAACGGTAGTTATATTATTATTATTTAGATAATAAGGTAGCGAAAACAATTTTTTACCATAAGGTGGTCTAAAATGTATTTCACCTTTATAACCTGCCTCTGTAATTAACTCATTAGTTTTTTCTAGCTCATCTGCAACAAAGTTATAACTTTTCAAAACCATACGTTGATGAGTATATGAATGGTTTCCAACTTCATGACCTTTATCAATGATATTTTTTGTTTCTTGAATGTTTTCTTCTATAGCTTTGCCGACTAGGTAAAAGGTAGCTTTAATTTCTGATTCATCTAGGATTTGGAGAATTTCTTTTGTTTTAAGTCTAGTCGGACCATCATCAAAAGTTAATGCGACTACTTTTTCAGTTGTTTCTACTCGATCTATAAGGTTACCAAAAAATTGAAATTTTTCATTCTTACTCAGCTGCCATAAAGCAATAAATATGATCAGCACTAATGCTGATAGTTTGATTATTTTACTCATGCAGACTCCATTTGCGCATAACAATTTTATAGTGTGCTCATCGCGCATATCTCTGCCAGCGCCCCACTAATATATTTATTAATTTCTTTTTAACAAATAAGTTAACACATTGCCAACTTTAAACTTTTAGTCAGGCTGTTCTTTTAATACAGTGCAGAAAAGAGGAAAGCGTCCTCATTTCTTGGCTTTGGAAGAAAACACCAAAAATGCCAAGCGTTTCGAATCTGCTTAAATTGTTTGTTATGTTCGAAGTTTAACGGCTGTGCCAAACACTAATATTTCTGATGCCCCATCAGTAACTGAGCTAGTTGTAAACCGTATTCCTACTATTGCATCGGCATTTAACTTTTTTGCATCTTCTATTAATCGTTCTAACGCTACATTTCGAGCTTCCATCAACATCTCGGTATAGCCTTTGAGTTCGCCGCCCACTATTCCTTTTAAACCAGCCATGATATCTCGACCAACATGTTTAGACTGAACCATGTTGCCATTAACTATGCCCAATACAGCTTCGATTTCTTTACCAGGAACAGTTTCCGTTGTCGTATAAATCATAATTTTTCCCTAAAACATAACAGCTTATTAAACACCACTTTGGGGGTTATAACCCTCAAAACGGCGTATATTACATACGCTTAATAATTCCACTAAACAACTCTAATGTAAACAAGTAATTACGTAGGTTATTTACCACCCATTGTTAAAACACACTACAACAACGTTTAATAATGTTCTGTACCATTAAATTAGTCGTCATTAGTTATGAGCTTAAATCACACCCATAAAAAAGCCCCGCTTGATGTTACTCAAGCAGGACTCCACACTAATTTTGTATCAATAAAAGCGCCTAAACTGCAGGCGCTTTGCATTATTGAATTTTATTGGTTAACCACGCTTTTAAGCGGATTAACTGGCTGTGCGTTGTCGTCTAGGATGTTCATATCGAAGTCGAACTCATCAACACGAATCGCTTTTTCACGCTTTTTGTTGTAGTCACTTAACTGAACAAATTCAGCGTCGTTAATTACTTTGGCAGCAAGTGCATTTTCAAGTGTGATTGAAAAACGCGTACCCGGCTTAAAGGTTTTAGCACGTAGCGCTTTTTTCACTTTAGCTAATAGCTCAAGTGACGCCATTTTAGCTTTGTAAGCTTGCTCATTGATGTGATGACCATCACCTTCAATTGGCTTAACTAAATGCGTGATTTGCGCTTTAAATGCCGTATCAAGCTGAGCTTGTTTTGCTAATTCACGAATTAAATCATCGCTAATTTTTGGCATTTTAGTTGAGTAGTTCATAGTAATGAAACGAATGAACTTACGAGTACCACTTGCAGGGAAGTTGTCTAAGAACTTGTGCAATGCTTCTTCTGCACTTTGTAGTGCAAAACGAGTCGCATAATGGAAGTAAGGAGCCGCTTGCTCACGCTCGCTGCTTGCTACTTTTTGCTCGTAATACTTAATAGATGCCATAGCTGCATACAAGAAGCTCATTACATCGCCTAAACGTGCTGAAAGCATTTCAGCTTGCTTTAATTTACCGCCAAGTACTAGTAACGAGAAGTCAGCATAGACAGCTAATTTAGCTGATAGTTTTTGCACTGCTTTTTCGTAGTCACGTACTTCTGGTAATGCTGAGTTTGCACTCGCGGTAAACGGTAGCACACCTAAGCGGAAGGCTCGTAAGCTGTTTGCTGTGCTGTAACCAATTGTTTTACGTAAAATACCGTTAAATTCTGCATCTGCGTTTTTGTCATCGCTGTGGATAGACTCAACCATAGACTGTAGATATGGGTGACAACGCATAACACCTTGACCAAAGATCATCAGGTTACGAGTAAGAATGTTTGCGCCCTCTACCGTAATGGCAATTGGCTGCGCCACATAACCGCTAGCAAGCGTGTTTTGAGGACCATTCTGAATTGCTTTACCCGCTTGAATATCCATTGCTGAGTCAAGCACATCACGGCCAAGCTCTGTCATATGGTATTTAGCGATTGCAGTTACTACCGATGGTTTTAAGCCCATGCCTAAACCTTCAGTTGTCAATACTCGCATTGCTTCTTGTAGGTATGTTTTACCTGCAATGTCAGCTAGCTTTTCTTGAATACCTTCAAATTGGCCAATTGATAAACCAAACTGTTCACGCACTGCTGCGTACTCAGAAGCTGATTTAAATGCAACTTGTGCTGTACTTACACCCAATGCTGGTAATGAAATACCACGACCTGCGCCTAAACAGCTAACTAGCATTTGCCAACCGCGACCGATGTTTTTCTGACCACCGATAATAAAGTCCATTGGTACAAATACTTTGTTACCACGTGTAGTACCGTTGTAAAAACGGATACCCATAGGATCATGACGGTTACCAAGTTCTACACCAGGGTGCTCTTTTGGAATAAGTGCACAAGTAATACCTAGGTTTTCTTTGCCACCCAATAAACCATCAGGGTCAACTACTTTAAACGCTAAACCAAGTACAGTAGCAATTGGTGCGAGTGTAATGTAGCGCTTGTCCCATGTAATTTCTAGGCCAAGTACTTCTTCGCCGTTGTACATGCCTTTAGTTACGGTACCTACATCAGGAATACCGCCGGCATCAGAACCTGCTTCTGGGCTGGTTAATGCAAAACATGGAATGTCTGTACCATTTGCTAAACGTGGTAAGTAATGTGCTTGTTGCTCATCTGTACCGAAGTGAAGTAGTAACTCACCTGGGCCTAACGAGTTTGGTACCATTACAGTTACCGCAACAGCTGAACTTTTCGTTGCAATAGTACCTACAATTGTTGAGTTAGCGTATGGGCTGAACTCTAAACCGCCAAACGATTTAGGGATGATCAGCGAGAAGAAACGCTCTTTTTTCAAAAACTCTAAAATGTCGTTTGGTAAATGAATACCATTTTGAATGACTGAATCATCAATCATGCCTAGTAGTTCTTGTACTGGACCGTCTAGAAACGCTTGTTCGTCTGCGGTTAATTTTGCCGCAGGTACATCGCGTAGCGCGCTAAAATCTGGTTTACCTTGGTAGATAGACCCTTCTAGCCATACATCGCCAGCGTCTAGCGCTTCTTGCTCAGTAACTGAAATACTTGGTAATACTTTTTTTAATTTTGTACGTAAACTCATAACGAACTCATCCGACCAGATAAATAATACCTACATTACGTCATAAAAATCGGTTTAGATCAATTACTCTATTCAATTAATTAACAGTTTTTTCAATTTATTTTCTTTACCTGAACGTAAACTGTTGAAATAAAAAGGCTTACACATGTACGCTGAATTATTATTTTTTTTGTTAAAAATTTAATAATTCTGGTTGTTGGCGCCGCAAATACGGATTTGGTAATAAAGTAGAAACAAAAAAGCGCAGCCTAAAATTAGGCTGCGCTTTTTAAATATGGGAATGTGAGTAAACCTAGCTTATTTTAACCACTTGTTTACCTGTAAAACCACCTGCTAACTGGTTGTTTAATGCGCTAGAAACAGCCTTTGCGTTAAAATCAACAGCTAATACTTCTGGAGGAATTATTTCGCCATTAGAGACCGTTTCAAGCAACAAATTACCCATAAAACTCATGCGCTGCTGCGCGCATAGGCTATTGGCTAACCACGCGCCACCTAAGGATACAATACTAATATTGGGTGCTCTACGGTACATTAGCTGCTGTTCAAAATTAGGCAGTGGATTTAAACAAGCAATACGACCACAAAAACGCATTAGCTCGATATTTTGAATGGTCGATTCCCCACCCATAATATCAATAACGGCATCAAATCCTTGTGGGCCAAGCTCTCGGCGAATTTTGTCACATAAGGCTTTGTCATTGTAATCAAAGACTACATCAGCCCCTAGCTGCTTAACCAATTTGTGGTTACGCTTGGAGGCGGTTGTAAATACATCGGCACCACGCTGCTTTGCAAATTGAATAGCAAATTGACCTACAGCACCTGCCCCGCCTTCAACAAAGAGGGTATCGCCTTCAGTTACGGCTAATTTATCTAAGCTGATAAGCGCTGCCATTCCGGCGCAGGGCAAAGTAGCAGCCTTATCACTGGCTAATTGCTGCGGAATGATAGACACTGCATAATTAGGCACTTTTGCGTATTCGCTCAATATCCCTTGCTCACCAATACTGGCGTGCCACATTACACGCTCACCCACGCCAGGAAATACGCCTTTACCCGCTTTAACCACTACACCCACTGCATCCAAGCCTAAAACATGCGGATACTGCCATAAACAAAAGCCAGATTTAGCAAATTGCGCATCCACCGGATTTAAACCAACATACTCCACTTTTACTAACAGCTCATTACCTGTGCATTGAGGCACAGGTAATTGAATATCCGTTAAGTTAATATCCTCATTAGGCTCTATTAAGGCAATAGCCTGCATAGATGAAGGAATAGTATCTGGGTTTGTAACTACAGTATTAGGCATCAAAAACTCTACTAGTTAGTATTACTTAACGCGTAACTCCATCGTCCATTAAATGACTGGTAAGCATTTACCTTAGCCAGTAACGATGAAATAGTTGAATCAACAGCATTTTCTTGTGCTATTAAAACATCCTGACGTGCATCTAACAACTCTAAGTAAGGAATTTGCCCTTCTTCATACATTGCTTGTGCTTGTAAAAATGCATTATTAGCAAACTGATACCGCTGCTCAGCAAAACGCGATTGCTGTGCTTGATTGACCAAGTATTGCAATGAAAGTTCACTCTCGTTAATGGCCTTTAACACCACTTGTTGATAGTCAGTATAAGCAGCTTGACTTAAAAACTGCTGCGCATCACGCTGAGCCAACAACGCAGGATAACTCAATAAAGACCATTGTACTTGTGGTGCAACTTGCCACTGCTGCTGGGTGTCGCTAAAACCATTACTGCCCAGACTTAGTACGCCCGCAAAACCACTTAAGCTGATATCGGGTAATAGAGCTTTACTGGCTGCCACACTTAAACTATTTGCTTGGCTAAAGTTATATAATGCTCGGCTAATATCGGGTCTTAGTGCAATCGCTTGATTAGGCTTTGCTAATGACACTTGAAATGCCTTACTCAATATAGCGCGTTCATCATCAATACTCAGTGATTGCGTTGGTTGTGCACTCAATACCGACAGCGTAGATAAGTCACGAAACTTAGCATATTCAATCGCCGGAATGAGCGCTTGTTGCTGCCTAAGTTGCGCCATGGTGCGGTTTAAATCAAGCTCATTTGCCACACCTTCATCTACTTGCGCCTGCAGCACTTGAATGCTTTGTTCAAGTGCTTCTATTTGCATTTCAATAATTTGTTGCTTTTGCAGGTTGCCCTGATAGCTAGCAAACCCTTTAACCACAGATGACACAACTTCAATTTGTAATAGCCTAACTTGCTCTGCTTGGCTCATAGCTTGTGAATTTGCGGCATCAACGAGTGCAGTTATTCGACCAAATAAGTCGAGCTGCCAGTCAAGTGCAACATTTGCACTTGACTGTCGGCTATTGGTATCGCCTAGTCCACTTCGTTTAGCTCCAACCTCAACACCGCCTTGCGGTAAGTATTGTGCTTGTTGTTCACCAATACGTGCCAGCGCACTTTTAAGCACTAACTGACTCGTTTGTAAGTCGTAGTTATTAGCCAAAGCCTTGCTAACAAGCTGGTTTAATTGCGCTGAACCGAGCTTGTACCACCAGTTTTGCTCATCTTCACCAACATACTGTTCTGCTGATATTGCTTGAGCAACAAACTCGTTTACTTGTTGTTGCTCAGCTGCTGTATCTATTTTGCTCGCACAGCCAGATAACACTGCAATCGCTAACACTGAGCCTAAAAATGCCGGCATTTTAAATTTGTTTAAATGTAATTTAGTCATTTGAAGACTCCTCAGCGCGCTGCTTTTTTACCACCAGCATGTAAAACACTGGCGTAAATAATAGCCCAAATACAGTCACACCAATCATACCTGAGAATACTGCGTTACCCATTGCATGACGCATTTCAGCACCGGCACCGGTTGCCAACACTAACGGAATAACACCCGCGGTAAAGGCAATTGAGGTCATTAAAATAGGACGTAAACGCATGCGACACGCTGCCAACATAGCCTCAAGGTGCGATAATCCAGTGTCGTGTTTATCTTTGGCAAATTCCACCATTAAAATGGCGTTTTTAGAGGCCAGTGCCACCAGTACAATTAACGCTATTTGGGTAAATATATTGTTGTCTGAGCCTACAAACCACACCCCTAATAACGCAGAGAATATAGTCATAGGTACAATTAAAATAATGGCCAATGGTAAACGTAGGCTTTCATACTGTGCAGCCAGTACCATAAACACAAGCAATACCACCAGTGGGAACACGTACACCATAGTATTGCCGGCAAGTACTTGCTGATACGTTACCTCAGTCCACTCATATTCAATACCAGTAGGTAGCGTTTTCGCCAATACATTTTCAATCGCTGTTTGCGCTTGGTCTGAGCTGTAACCTGGCGCTGGGCTGCCGTTAAGTTCAGCACTTGGGTAACCGTTGTAGTGCATAACACGATCAGGGCCTATAGTTGGCGTTACCGTAAGCACTGAGCCTAGTGGCACCATATTACCTGCACGATTACGTACTTTTAGGTTTAGTATTTGCTCTGGGTCTACCCTAAATTCAGCATCTGCTTGAGCATTTACTTGGTAGGTACGACCAAACATATTAAAGTCGTTTACATACACTGAGCCTAAATAAATCTGCAATGAGTTAAATACTTCATCAAGCGCAATACCTTGGATAAGTGCTTGTTCGCGGTCAATATCAATATCCATTTGCGGTACTTGAATTCTAAAGCTTGAATACAGCCCCATTAACGCCGGATCTTTTTGCGCCGCAGCAATCACTGATTGCAAGCTATTAAATAATGCTTCAAAGCCTTTGTTTGCTCTATCTTCAATTTGCAGTTTAAAGCCACCTGTAGTGCCTAATCCTTGAATTGGCGGTGGCGGAAATACAGCCACAAACGCTTCATCAATAGCTGCAAAACGTTGGTTTAGTTGCGCTGCAATAGCCGAAGCCGACATACTCGGATCGGTACGCTCTGCAAAAGGCGCCAATGGTGTAAACACAATGCCGCTGTTAGGGCTATTAGTAAACCCATTTACAGATAGACCAGGGAACGCCACGGTGTTTGCAACACCAGGAACCTCGAGCGCTATTTGCTGCATTTGTTTTACTACCGCTTCAGTTCTGTCTAAACTTGCTGCATCTGGTAGCTGCGCAATGGCAACTAAGTATTGCTTATCTTGCTGTGGTATAAAGCCACCAGGTACCGCGTCAAACAACTTAATCGTGCCGCCAACTAAAGCAACATAAGCAACGATTACCACCACGCTCATACGAATAAGCTTTTGTACTAGCTTTTCATACCCTGTTGCACCACGGTTAAACAGTCGGTTAAATGGCTTGAATAACCAGCGACCAAATAACTTATCTAATAAGCGGGTAAACGCATCTGGTTTTGCGTCGTGCGATTTTAACAATAAGGCTGCTAGCGCCGGTGACAATGTCAGTGAGTTAAACGCTGAAATAACTGTTGAAATAGTTATGGTTAAAGCAAATTGCTTATAAAACTGTCCAGAAAGTCCAGTAATAAAGGCCGTTGGAATAAATACCGCACACAATACCAATGCAATGGCAATAATTGGGCCGGTTACCTCTGTCATTGCAACGCGTGTTGCTTCAAGCGGCGATAAGCCGTTTTCTATATTTCGTTCAACATTTTCCACCACTACAATCGCATCATCAACCACAATACCTATAGCCAGTACTAAACCAAATAGCGATAAGGTATTAATAGAAACACCAAGCCATTGCATTACAGCAAAGGTACCAATGAGTGAAACTGGCACAGCTATAAGCGGAATAATAGATGCGCGCCACGTTTGTAAGAATACAATAACTACAATAACAACCAATGCGATTGCTTCAAGCAATGTCGCTATTACCGCATCAATAGAGCCACGAACAAACACAGTTGGATCATAAACAATGTCGTATTCAACACCTTCAGGAAAATCTTTCGATAAACGTGCCATGGTTTCACGGACCTGATCTGAAAGCTCAATTGCATTTGAACCCGGACGTTGAAATATTGGCATTGCCAATGCGGGTTGATTATCAAGTTCAGCACGCAGTGAGTACGAGTCTTGGCCTAAGTCAACACGCGCCACATCTGACAAACGCGTAAGTTGCCCTTGCTCACCTACTTTAATAATAACCTGCTTAAACTCTTCAATGCTGTTTAGGCGGCCTTTCACGTTTAATAAAATTTGAAATTGGCTATCGTTAGAGATTGGTTGAGCACCTAAGCTACCCGCTGCAACTTGCTGATTTTGCGAGCGCAAAGCAGCCACAACATCGATTGCTGTAAGCTCACGTGCTGCTAATGCATCTGGATTTAACCACACACGCATAGCATATTTACCACCACCAAATAACTGAATATCACCCACGCCAGGTAAACGTGCTATTTCATCTTTAATGTTTAAATCGGCATAATTTGATAAATACGCCGTATCATGGCTATTCTGGGGTGAATATAAATGCACCACCATGGTTAAATCGGGTGATGACTTTTCAGCAACTACCCCTAAACGCTGTACCTCTTGTGGTAACCGCGGTAATGCACTATTTACTCGGTTTTGCACTTGTACTTGAGCACGGTCTAAGTCCGTCCCTAAGGCAAATGTTACGGTTAAAGTCATGCGCCCGTCACTGGTCGCTTGTGAAAACATATATAACATGTTTTCAGTGCCGTTTATTTCTTGTTCAAGCGGTGTTGCCACTGTTTGTGCAATAACCGTTGGGTTTGCGCCCGGGTAACTGGCTGTCACTACCACTGTGGGTGGCACAACTTCTGGGTATTCACTGACTGGCAGCTGAAATAAAGAAATGCCACCCGCAATCAAAATAATCAGCGACAGCATGGCCGCAAAAATCGGTCGCTGGATAAAAAAGTGTGAAAATTTCATTTAATAACCTTATTGCTTAGCAACTAAATCGGCAGGGTTAGCAGTGAGTGTAAATGCCACACCTTGGGTATTAATTGTCACTTTATTTGGTGATATTGGCATGCCCGGCCCTACGCGAGCTGGCCCATTCACGGCAATCACATCACCCTGTTCAAGGCCAGAGGTAATGGCACGTAATGCGCCATAGCGCTCACCTACAGTAACCAATTTATATTGCAGTACATTATTTTCGCCCACAGTAAGAACAAAACGATTTTTTAAATCAGTACCAATAGCTCTATCTGGAATAATGACGGTTTCGCGTATTGCATTGGCAGCCAATTTAATCCGTGCAAAAGAGCCTGAGCGTAGCTCGTTACTACGATCTTCAAATACCGCTCGTACACGTAATGTGCCAGTAGAAGCATTAATTTGGTTATCTATAAAGTTGATGTGGCCGTTGTAATTAAAATCACTCTGCCCTACTTTTTGCATAACGACAGGTTGCTTGCTTGATGCAGTAACATCATCAAATGCATTGTTCCAAGTGCGTTCATCGACATCAAAGTAAGCATACATTTTGTCATTAGACACAATTGAAGTGAGCACGCTTTGCCCGGCAAGGATGTTGTTACCTTTAGTGATGTTTGCGCGAGAGATAATTCCATCAATAGGTGAAACCACAGAGGTAAACTCTAAATCAAGTTCTGCGGCTTTAAGCTGCGCTTTAAGTGCAGCAAGTTGTGCTTCACGCTGACGTAACGTTGAGGTACGAGCTTGCGCTTGTTCTGTAGAAATTGCTTTACGCTCAGTTAGACGCACCGCACGTGATGCTTCGCTTTTTGCTTGTTCAAGAGCCGCTTGTGCACTTTTAACTTGAGCTTGTAAACTAGCTACCGTGGCTCTAAATGAACGATCATCAAGGCGAAATAACACATCACCTTGCTTAACAGCATCCCCTTCTTTAAATTCAATTTGCTCAATAATGCCTGATACACGCGGCATTAATGCCACTTTTTGCGGTGACTCTAAGCGCGTTGTATAGGTATGCCAACTTTGTACAGGCTTGACCAGGACTTGGGCTACATCAATAGCTTGATATTGTTGTGCGGGTGCTGATTGCGCTGTGCTTTCCTCAGCACAACCGGTCAGAGTAATCAATGCAACAGATAAGGCTGTAGCAACTAAGTGTTTGTTCATAACGACGCTCCTGTTAATTAGGCGATACATAATACGGAACATACTTGTTGACAAAAACAATAGATTTTTAAATTCATTAGTGCCAAAATGGCATCAAAGTGACACAATGGTGCAATAATGGATACAACAAGCCGACTCTTAATGCTGCTTGAAGTGGTTGAGCAGGGATCATTTGCTAAAGCTGCTGAAATACGCAACATTGATCGTTCCGTGATCTCTAAACAAATTAGTCGTTTAGAAGATGAGCTAGGCGTGAGGCTATTAAATCGAACCACCCGCTCGTTTTCACTTACCGCAGCAGGCGCTGAAATGATAAAAAAAGCGGACGAGTTGCGAAGCCTACTCGGCGATACCCTGCGTATGGCAGAGAATTATCACTTAGAACCTCGTGGCGTATTAAAAATTACCTCATCGACTTTAATTGGTCGGCGTTATTTACAACCAGTGATCAACGATTTCCAAAAGCGCTTTCCGCAAGTAGAAGTAGAACTTCGTTTAGATGATCGGCTTGTCGATATTGTCTCAGAAGGATTTGATTTAGCATTTAGAGTAGGTGAGCCAAAAGACTCCTCTTTGATTGCTCGAAAGATTGCGCGTAATCGTTTATTACTTTTAGCTTCCCCTGCATTTATCGAAACCTATGGAATGCCGAAAAACATAACTGATTTAGCACAATTACCCGCCGCTAGTTACGCAAGTAGTTCACTGCGAGTTGATGGAGTAAGTTACTACAACCACCTGGGTGAACAATGCGAACAAAAAATTAAAAGTGTATTTAGAGCCAATGATGCTGAAGCACTGTTAATGAAAACACTCTCTGGGACCACTTACGTTTTAGCTCCCGCGTTTATATTGGATAAAGAAGTGATTGATGGACAACTGGTGCCTTTATTAACGGATCTAAAATTAATGGAACACAGTGCCATGTATGCAGTATACCCACATCGTGATTTACCGGTAAGAACCCGGTTATTTTTTGATGCTGTACGTGAATATATTGGTAAAGAAAAACCGATTTGGGAAAACAGTATTCCTGATTTTGAACAAATGTATTAAGCCGCAATAAACTTAACCATGCACTAAAATATCAGTACAGACCTCGTTGCGACCAGTTTCTTTGGCTTTATAAAGTTGTTTATCAGCCAAGTCTATTAGTTCACTTAGGCTTTGTTGCTGGTATTGAACAACGCCTATACTAGCGGTTAACTTAATGGTTTCACCATTGGCAATGATGTGCTTATTTTGTATTGCGAGTCTTAACTTTTCTGCAATTGCTAAGGCTGCTTGCGGGCTATCAAAATTGCTCATTAGTGAAAACTCTTCACCTCCCACTCTAAATACATACCCTTTAGCAAAAGTGACACGCAATAATGTTGCTAGCTCAACCAACACTTTATCGCCCACCTCGTGCCCATACTGATCATTAATTTGTTTAAAGTAGTCTAAATCGAGTAAAAATAAGTAAAGTTGAGATTTATCTCTGAGCTCTACTTCAAAATACTGGTTCATTGATAAACGATTACCAGCACCGGTTAGGGGATCGAGTAACGCTAAATTTTTTAAACGTTTCGAAAAATCAGCTCTATTACCTTCAAAAACATGAGATATGGCCCATATGCTTATGTATACGAATAATAAGTTAAGCCCTATGTTAAAAGCTGAAAACGATGAATGTGGCAGTTTTTGAGATAACACCATCAACTGCAAAAAAAGTAATGCCGAAGACAAAATTAACCCATAACGCCTACCAAGTAGTAAGTAATAAAGAATAGGCAAAATAAATGTCCATAAAAACAGACCGTTTTTAAGGGGGGCTAAGTAAGTGCCGCACAACACAATTAAAGAGATGGCTAAACACATGATAATGGCATGCCAGCGCTTAGGGTAGTGTTTTTGTGAGTGCTTAAAAATATACAAGCATAATAAGGAAAAGCCGACTTCGAGACCACCAACAAGGTGTAAATTATTTACTGATAAATTAAAAACGGCAAACACCAACGACAAAAAACCAAAGCAAATACACATCCATTTAAGAACGTGCTTGCGTAGCGTTTTTGTACTATTAAGAGCAGCTATATCCATGGATAACTTAAAATATTTTTGATGGCTTATAATACCCCTGAAATGCAAAAATCACAATTTTCAGCTAAATAAGCCAGTAAAAACAAGCAAAAAGAATTAGAAAACAACCTCAATCTGTAAGCAAGTCATTAACAGTACCCACTAAATCTGCAAATTCTTCGTCAACATGCGCTAACTGTTTAACGCTCAGCGTTTTATTTAACTTGAGTAGCAAATGCGCATAAGCTTTTAAATTTTGTTCATTTTGCTCAAGCAGCTCATTACTCATATATTGCTCACGCTCAGTGATAATGGTGTGTAATTGCTGGGTAAACTCTGCCTCGCTAAGTGTTTGCTGGCTAAAAAGGGCTTCAAGTGCGGCTAAACGCGTTAGTTTATAGTCGTACCATAAATCACTGGTAGAGATATGCCCACTATTGGCTTGTGATATGAGCGTTTGCTGCTCAGAAGTGAGTTTGCCAAGCCACTGCTTGTAATAATCTAGTTGCCTCTCTAAGCGTTGTTGTTGGTGCTCCTCTTTAGCTAATGAAGCGTGCTCTTGGATTTCATCATTAATTTGCTCGCGAATATTTTCTACCATTTCACTTCGCTGTGATGGGGTTAAGGTCAGCGCTAACTCAATTAAAGGGTCACTAGTATGCAACAGCAAGTTTCGCCAATGCTGCTTCACTTGGGTTATTTTATCCATCAACTGCGCAGTATCGGCTTCATTGTTTAGCAATTGTCTTAGGTCGAGTAAATCGGCTTTATATTTTGGTAATTCAACTTCACGATGCCAATCTCGGGTGTCGTTAATAATCGCTTTTAACTGCTTAGATTGGCTTTTATTAAGATCAACGTAATCATCTATCCAAAATGACGATAACCAACCTAGGTTGTTATAGGCAAATGTCGTTGAACAGCTGGTAATAAATAACAAACTGGTTATAAAAATAATTTTGCCTAGTTTTATATTTTTTAAATTATTTAACATGAAAAGACCCCGTTGTATGATGCTTTGGTTGCCAAAAATCATCATAAGTAATTATGTAAGCTACTGCTTGCTTTTATTTTTTTCATTTTTCTATAGAATCGCAAGCTAACGCAATTTATATCATAGCTATGTGCTTAAGTTTAGAATTTTTGAGCTATAGTTAAAGCTACTTGTTAATACGTTTGTATATCTAATTTATAAACGTTGGCGTTATTGATTTAGCTCATAATTTATTAGCTACTCGAGTAAGAAGTAAATGATTAATCGTTATGATGCTTACCAACAACGATAACTAATTTGGAGACATGCATATGTCACAGTCTAATTTAAAAGCAATGTTCTTTGCGGGCATTATACTTGCTACACCTTATGCTTATGCAGGGCTTGAGGAAGGCATAATAGCTGCAAACGCAGGGCAATTTGAGGAAGCACTAAAAGAGTTTAATTACCTTGCAGACAAAGGCTATGCCCCAGGTATTTACGAACTAGGTAAGTTGTACGAGGGCGGACATGGAGTTACTCGCGACTACTACAAAGCTGCAGAGCTTTATCAACAAGCAGTTAAAAAGAATCATGTAGATTCGATGTTTGCACTTGCAGTATTGTATGACGAAGGCAATGGCGTAAAGTTAGACAAACAAATGGCTATTAGCTTATTTGAGAAAGCAGCCAATAAAAACCTTCCTGCTGCACAGTATAATTTAGGGGTAATGTACGCCAACGGCGATGGCGTGAGCCAAGATTATAAAGCCGCCAGAACATGGTATGAAAAAGCCGCCGCAAATAATTACACTCTTGCACAATTTAATTTAGCACTGATGTATTTCGAAGGCTTAGGAATGCCAAAAAACCTTGAAATGTCGTATGTGTGGAATACCATTGCTGAGTATAACGGTAATATGCAAGCTAGTCACAGTCGTAAACTTGATGAACGCACTATGCTCCCTAAGGAAGTCGCTGAGGCTAAAGAAAAAGCCGATGCTATTTATAATAAAATTTTAGCGGGTACTTATGCGGGTGAAGGGCGAATGTTTTAAGCCAAAAGAATAACTAAAAAAGCTGAATGAAGTGATTCATTCAGCTTTTTTATTTTAAGTACTACAGGCTATTTTACATAAAGCCACTTTAGCACTTTGATCAGTAATTTATTTTGTTTAAGTAATAAACCTATACGCGGATTAAACGAGCCTGATACTAAGGTATTTTTTGCATGGCTAAAGGTTAAAAAGCCTTCTTTAGCATGATAATGCCCCATTCCTGAATGACCCACCCCGCCAAATGGTACATCATCGGCAGCTACTTGTATTAATGTATCGTTAACGGCAACGGTTCCGCTAAGTGTTTGCTTAATAATGTACTGTTGCGCTTGCTTGTCTTGGCCCAAAATATAAACCGCTAATGGATGATGGCGTAGTCGAATATAATTAAGCGCATCATCTAATTTGTCATAACTCATAATCGGTAAAATAGGCCCAAATAACTCTTCTTGCATTAATTGCATCTCGTCGGTGACATGCGTCACAATATGCAGACCCATCCGGTGTTTTTCAGCATCTTGTTGATTTTGCTCAAGTGGCTTTGTTATTTTAGCGCCTTGTTGTTGTGCTTGTTCTAAATAACCTAGCAGACGTTGATAATGAGCTGGACTAATAATAGAGGTCAGGTTTTTCCCTTCAACACCTTGCTTAAAGTGCTTTTTATAAAGTGTGCACAAAGCTTTAATAAACTGATGTTCTAGTGCTTTAGGAACAAATACGTAGTCAGGAGCCACACATATTTGCCCTGCATTGGCCATTTTGCCAAATAATAGAGCACGAGCGGCTTTATTTACGTCTGCTTTTTCTAACACAATGACTGGCGATTTTCCGCCTAGTTCTAAAGTGACTGGTGTTAAATTTTTACTCGCTGCGCCCATGACCAACTTACCGACCGCTGTTGAGCCAGTAAATAATAAATGTGCAAAGGGTAATGATGAAAACTCACTCGCCACCTCGCTGCCACCTTGAATAATGGTGCAGTGTTGGCTTAATTCACCTATAAATATTTTTTCAAGAACCGCATTGGTATTAGGCGTAAATTCACTGAGCTTTAGCATAACCCTGTTGCCCGCTGCAATCGCGGTGATGACCGGCACCAATGCCAATTGAATAGGATAGTTCCACGGTGCAATCACACCCACCACGCCAATAGGCTGATAGGTTACACTTACTTTTGAGGGCCATAAGCTTAACCCCGCGCTGCGATGACTAGGCTTAGACCAGCGAGGTAACTTTTTAATAATATGTGCAAGCCCCTGCATGGTGGGCAAAATATCACCTACTAAGGTATCAAAGGCCGTTCGGTAACCAAAATCTTTAGATACTGCAGCAATTAAGTCTTGCTCTAGCGTTACAATGTTAGCGCGTACTTTCTTGAGTAAAGCAAGGCGTTGCTCAATGGGTAAGTAAGGGGTGTTTTCAAAAGAGTGCTTTAGTTCATTAAATTGTGAACGCAAAGTCCCTGTAGATAATGTATCAGTGGTCAAAATAGGCTACTCGATTTATAACGTTTTCAAGACTATAACCTTGATCTGTTACACGAGCAATAAAGAGTGATTTTGCAACATAATGAAAAGCGTTGCAAAAACACTCATAAGGTTGGTTGGAACTCATACCGATGCACAGCTTTTATGTGCATCGGTTATCTGTTTTGTTAGTTGATTAAAGTGGGTTATTAAAAGCCAAAAACCTGGGCTGCTATGGTCATTGTTACTAAGGTAATTAAAACTATAGCGACAATATTTAACACACAGCCAGCACGGATCATGTCTTTCATTTTAATTTCACCCGAGCCAAACACAATCGCATTGGGTGGTGTGGCTACTGGCATCATAAACGCACAACTACACGCAATCGCAGCTGGAATAACCCACACTAACGGACTGCCAGTTATTGACTCAGCAACAGGCCCCAGCAATGGTAAAAAGCCTGCGGCTGTTGCCGTATTACTGGTAATTTCCGTTAAGAAAGTAATGAGTGCCACCACCACAAGAATGCTCATAACTAAAGGAATTGCACTGGCACCCTCAATCATGTTGGCAATGTAGACAGCTAATCCAGATGATTTAATTTGCGAGGCTAGCGTCAAGCCACCCCCAAATAAAAGCAACACACCCCAAGGTACTTTAGCTGCACTTTCCCAATCTAAAATTCGCTCATCACTGCCTTTATTTGCAGGTAGTACAAATAATAATAATGCCGCTGCAATAGCAATACCCGTATCTGAAATTTTAAGGCCGGTTACATCGCCTAGTAATGGTCTAAATATCCAACAAATAGCTGCAAACGCAAATACAAACAACACGCCCTTTTCAGCACGTTGCATTTCACCTAATTCTTTTAGCTGCGAAGAGAATACCGCTTTAGTATCAATTCGCTTGTTTGCTTGTACATTCGCATCAACTTTGTAGGTAAATTTAGTTAGCCAAATCCAGCTGATGATTAACATGCCAAGTGCTAATGGCACACCAACTATCATCCACTGGGCAAAGCCAATTTCAATCTGGTAGCTATCTGATAGGTATGCAGCCATTAATGCATTCGGAGGAGTACCAATTAAAGTAGCAATACCACCAATACTCGCACCATAAGCAATAGATAGTAAAAGTGCTTTACCAAACCCCTCATTACTAGGATCTGAGCTTTTAACTAAATGAGTGATAGATAAGGCAATAGGCAACATCATTACTGCGGTAGCGGTATTAGACATCCACATTGATAAAAATGCAGTCACTAACATCATGGCTAAAATTTGTAAGCTTGGTTTTTTACCTGCATAAAGCATAGTTCTTAATGCAATACGCTTGTGTAACCCCCAACGCTCCATAGCAATTGATATTAAAAAACCGCCTAAAAATAAAAAGATCAATGGATGCGCATAAGGAGCTGCAACACTTTTTATAGCCGCTATATCTACGATAGGCGAAATCACTAAAGGAAGTAATGCGGTAGCAGGAATGGGCACAACTTCACTTACCCACCACGACGCCATCCAAAATGCTAAGCCTGCAGTTTTAAAAGCAGCAACCGACATTCCTACTGGCGGCTCAACTAAGCAGGTCAGTAACATTACACATGGACCAAGTAACAACAACAGCCATTGCATAAACGGCTTTTTATTGGCGTTATTTTCTAAAATACGTTTTGTCATATTAACAGCCTTTAAAATTTATATTTAAGACCAAGCGCAACACTGTTATCAGCATTCTCTTCTAGGTCGAGGTCAGTATATAAAAGGTAAGCGGTAGTTTGCTTATCAAAGATGTAGTCTACACCAGTAGTCCACTGAGTAGCGTCTGATGCTTGACGTAGTTTTGAATCATCTTTTGCAAATTGTACTTTAGGAACCCATTTATCGAGCTTGTAACTTGCACTTAACACATAACCATTCCCTGATTTAGTACCATCAATTGATTCTGAATGTTGGTATAACGCACCTAATTTTAGCTTTTCAAATTTATACACGCCTGCAACACGACTTGCTTTAATGTTATTAAGTGAGTCAACATGGCTAATTGAAATAGAGTAAGGTGTTTTATTTAAACTACGGTCACCATAAATCAGGGTTGCCGCAAATCCTGCTTCGTTATCTTTGTTGTCATCTTTTGGCGCATAGGTAAATGAAAACTGTGCATTGTGCCAGTATTTAGAGGTATAAGTAATGGTGTCGCCTAATCGGTCTTGTCCGGCAATAACTTGTGAAATATCTGCTTGGGTTTCGTTAAAGTTATCAAGCTTGCCTTCTGAATATTTAAAGCGAGTGTCGTTTCGCCCTACGACCACTTCACCAAACGCACCTTTTAGGCCAAGGTAAGTATTACGTGCTGCAAAAGGCTCATTGGTATCGTCGTGTTCAAAACCTTTTACTTGAACCTCGTATTTAAATACGGCAGTAAAATACTCATTTAATTTATGGTCCCCTTTAATACCAATACGCGAAAAAGGGGCATCTATTTGTGTGCCTTCATCTGCGTAACGCATAATGCCAGTATCGGTGTTGGCAATTTGTACTTCGGCTTTACCATACACAGTGTAATCTGCAGCAAACGCTGTTACAGGTAGTGTGGCAGCACTGCATAACGCAGCAAGTACTGAACCTTGGAATAGATTATTTTTCATTATGTATCCTAATTATGTGATGTTACTTGTTGTCTACAACTGTAGAGCAAGAACATGACCAACTAGATAATAACAATAAATTTCAGTGACTTAAAAAATAAAACCATGATAAAAAGCTTTGAAATGTGCGGATTTCCACACACTTTAAATACCTACTTTCACCATTTCCACCCACTAATCGGTAAACATATCTCGATTAAGGTTATATTTACTCATTTTATCGTAGAGGGTTTTGCGCGCGATTTGCAACGTTGCCATGGTGTCTTTAATACTGCCATGATTAAGCTCTAAGGCTTCTTCAATTAAAGACTGTTCATAAAAGCTGACCTTTTCTGCAAGGCTTAAATCCAATGATAACGAAGAGCCACTACTGCTTGAGTCACTCTGTGCAAAAGCCAGATCGGGGCCAAGTAATACCGCTCGTTCAGCCTGGTTTCTTAATTCACGAACATTGCCAGGCCAATCATGCGCAAGTAGGCGCTGTTGTAACTCAATATTAAGCGCACCCAAAGGTTTATGAAAACGAGTGGCCGCAATAGAGCTAAAGTACTTAAACAACAAAGGAATATCGGCTTTTCTATCTCTTAATGCGGGAATACTCACTTTAACTAAACTCAATCGATAATATAAATCGGCTCTAAACTCACCTTTTTCTACTAACGAAAGTAAATCGACCTTGGTGGCCGCAACAATACGAATATCAAGGTCAATGGCTTTATTTGCCCCTACAGGGGTAACTTTTCGCTCTTCAAGCACCCGTAGTAATTTAACTTGTAGTGACAAGGGAGTGCTTTCAATTTCATCTAAAAAAACCGTGCCGCCTTGTGCAAACTCAAACTTGCCTTTGCGATCTTGTGTTGCGCCGGTATATGCACCACTAACAGCACCAAACAATTCACTTTCTATTAGTTGCTCAGGCACCGCGCCACAGTTAATAGCCACAAACTGACAGCTTGAACGGTTACTATGATCATGTAAGTAACGGGCAACCAATTCTTTACCTGTTCCAGTTTCACCTTCAATTAATACATCTGCGGGTGTATCAATCACTGTGTTGAGTAAGTTCATCATGTGCTGCATTTTAAGGGTCTCGCCTAAAATGCGCACACCGGGCGCGGAGGTCTTTTCAACCGCACGCTTCAGAGCTCTGTTTTCCATAACTAAAGCACGTTTGTCTGAGGCCCTAGCAATGCAATCTAATAAATTTTCGTTCAGGGGTTTTTCAAATAGATCATAAGCACCTAACTGCATTGCTCTAACCGCCACAGAAACATCGGCATAACCTGTTAAAAATATTACCGGAAGTTCACTGTCGAATGCTTTTACCTGCTCAATAAAAGTTAAACCATCCATAGTTGGCATATTTATATCACTGAGGACAACGCCATAAAAATTGCGACTTAAACGGCTTAAAGCAATACTCGCATCACTAAAGCACTGCACCTCATACCCTTCGAGGGTTAAAAGCTGATTTAACGAATCACGGATCATCGCCTCATCATCAATAACAACCACTTGCTTACAAACAACGGCTTCAATCATTTTTTGGGGCCTCTATGCTTGATAAACTAATAATAAACTGTGCACCGCCTTGAGGGCGATTGTGCGCCGTTAAGTAACCATTAAATGAATCAATAATTTGCTTTGATATTGATAAGCCCAGCCCTAAACCATTACTTGACTTGGTACTGTAAAAGGGTTCAAAAATAGATCCCAGCACATGGTGTTCAATACCTGGACCACTATCTAAAATAGAAAGCTTAACGCGCTCCTCAAAACACTCAACATCGAAACTAAGCTCTCGTTTAGGCTCACCTTTCATTGCTTGTGACGCATTGGTGATCACATTAACCAGTACTTGTTCAAATTTTAATGCATCAACCCACACCGTGATCTCTTGCGAAAACTGCGGAGCACTGACGTTAACATCGTCTTGTTTAAGTTGCGGGTGGGTGATCATCAACGCATTGTTTAGTAACGCCGACAGTGGATGTGGTCGCAATTGCATTGTCGCCGGCTTACTAAAGTGTTTAAGCTGCGCCACTATTTTATGCACCCGCTCTACCAAATTCTCAATAATAATTAAATTTTCACTTAATGCATTGAGTTTCCCCTTTTTGAGGAAAATTTTAGCGCTTGCCAAATAAGTGTTCATGGCGCTCAGTGGCTGGTTAATTTCATGATTAATACCCGCACTTAGTTGCCCTATTGTGGCTAATTTTGCCGACTGTACTAGTGCTGTTTGCGCTTTTTCAAGCGCTTGGGTGCGCTCTAATACTTCAAGTTCTAAACTGTGACGCGAGTACAGTAATTTTTTATATCCGGCAAAGCGTGCCAATAAGCTATATCCGACAAAAATAAATACCCAATAAAACAACACCAGCCATAACAATCTGGGCACCTGTAATGCATTTATGCTTGAAATATCAACCAATACCGTCATGGTTGCATTTAGGTGTGTCAGTGGTCTTGAAGCGGCAACATATTCATCTTTAGCAATTTTAAATTGCTCAATGCCCTGACTTTTGTAGCGCTGCTGCTTTATTTGTAACGGTTGATGATCTAAGTAAGCACGGCGCTGTTTAATATCGCGACGTGTAGTAATATCAAGCTCTGTAAACGTGTTTAAACGCCATGCTGGCTCATCTGACATAGCAATAATTTTATCCGCAAGCTGTAAATAAAAATGACTGCCTTTTGAAGTATTTAATAACGAACGATCGTTTTCAAATTTAGCCACATTAATTTTTAGTGCCACAACGCCAATGGCTTTGCCATCTTGGTAAATAGCCTGCGAGAAGTATATTCCGCGTTCTTTCGAGCGTTGTCCAAGAGCAAAGTAGGCGACCTTTTCTCCGGCAAAAGCTTGTTTAAAGTAAGGCCGGAATGCAAAGTTGCTCCCTAAAAACGTATAGTCGGTTTGCCAGTTGCTACTGGCAATAACGTCGCCATGAGTATCTAATATATATACATCTGAGGCACCGCTGGCTTGTTGAATATCAGCCAAGTAATTATTAATTGCATTGAAGTGTTGTGATTCATTATTAGTAAAACGAATCAATAAATTATTTTCAGTAAGGAGCTGAGGAATAGCTGCAAAGCGCGCGAGTTCATTATCAATATAATTATTTAATTGAATGACCTGTTGGTCAGCTTGAATTTTAGCTTGGCCTAAATCATAAGCACGGCCAAATGAAAATGTAACCACTAATAACAGCACTAACAGAATACAAGCAAAAATAATTTTTTTAGGGATGGAGAACATAAACGCCTATGACACCAAGGTGCCAATAATAAGTAATAGCCACTATTGTATCGATTTATAGGTCTTTGCAGAAGAAACTTTTTGTTAACAAGTGTATTAAAACTAAAAAACCGTGAAACTAAAAATATCTCACGGTTTAATTCCCTGCAAGGGGATGCTGTTTTAGCTTAATCTACGCTTTTGCAAGCGCTGGCTTGTCTTTGAAGTACTTATACAAACCAATTAATGAGGCTGCGATCCAGAATATTTCAATTACAAAACTCGCTAAGTTAAAGTTATAGCAAAGACTAATAAGTAACAAAATAGCGCCACTTAAATTCATTAAATTATACGTCAAACTTTTTGGCGATACTTTATTTAGTTGCAGTAAAAAAAACGAACCAACCACTAAAAAAGTGCCACTCATACCAACAATATCAAATAAAAGTGCAATCACACGTCTATCCTTTTCCATTTTAAAACCCAACTGACTGGCCCAATCCATGGGGAGGGTTTTTTTCAATCATTGAAACAGCAAAACCAGCGAAGTTTACCAGTGAAAAAAAAGCAAACAAGGGCTTATGTCCGCCTCTTGATAGTTTGGGTTAAATAGCTACTTTATTTAAAAGTGACTTTACCACCTATCATTTTATAAGCTGCAGTCCCTCTTATAGTCGCTGGGCGAGCAAAAGGCCGCTCACAGCCTGGACATACGCATTCAGTATGGGTGTGATCTTGGGTTATTCTTTCTATAAAGCATTTTACTAAAGCACCTTTCCCCCCTTTACGGTATTTGAATAACGGTGCCTTACACGCAGAACAAAATATATCGACCGTTTTTGTAGGCCCTTTTTTATTGGGCTTAGCCATACTTCCTCAATCATTACTTTTTGATTAGTTAATAGCATATGCTATCACATGATAGAAAAGAAATTGATGGGCGTAGGAATTAATAATCAGAGTTATGTTTATTAAGTAATTAGATTAAAAATATTGTGCGATTAAACTTTATTAGCTAAACGTGTTAATTGAGCTGACAGCACATTCATACTAAAGGGCTTTATAATAAACCCTGATACCTTTGCATTAATTATCTTTTTTACAGTCTCAGAGCTGTCTTCACAAGTCACCATAAGTACGGGGAGCTGAGCATGCTCAGTATCCTTTCTAATAGCATCCAGTAGGGTAAGGCCATCCATTTTTGGCATATGTAGATCTGTTATAACCAAATCTATAAGTTGATTTTTAAGTATAGTTAACGCTTGCAGACCATCGGTTGCTTCAACAATGTCTTTATAATCTAACTGCCTCAACATATTAATGAGCACATGACGCATTAATGGCATGTCATCAACAACTAATATTCTCATACGAATGATTAACCAAAGTAGGTACAAACAAATCTTCATTAAAATGAATTAACAAAAACTGCTATAGGTAGTATTTACATTAGTTAACTAAAGCTGTTGAAGCAAATAATCAGTTTTATTTACACGACGCAAGTTTGATAATTAAGTCAGCATTAGAAATTACCAAACGAAGCTTGAATAAGCTCAGCTAAGCATGCTGGGCTGAGTGTAATTTCAAGTCCTCGCTTACCTGCGCTCACATAAATAGTATCAAAGTCTAATGCGCTTGAGTGTATGTAGGTCTTTAAGCGCTTTTTTTGTCCAAGAGGACTAACGCCTCCCAAAATATATCCTGTACTTGCCTGTACTTTTTGCGGCTCTGCCAGCATTACTTTTTTTACTACACAGAGCTTAGCCAATTGCTTTAAATTAATCTGCTGAGTAACTGGCGTCACAGCAACAATTAGTTGTTGTTCTGAGGTTTCTAACACCAATGTTTTAAATACTTGAGCGCTATTAAGATTTAGCTTTTCAACTGCTTCAAGGCCATAATTAGTATTGTTTACATCGTGCTCATAGCTGAGTATATCAAATTTAATTCGGGATTTTTTTAGCTGTTCTATTGCAGGGGTCATCTGATATTGTCCTTAATAAATTTCTGATAACTTACCATATTAAACAAAAAAACGGCGCTTAAAAAAGCGCCGTTTTTACCTAAGTTCTGTTAACCCTAATAATTACTTAGTCAGGTCATCAAAAAACTTTTTAACGCCATCAAAAAAGCCTTGCTCTTTTGGACGATTTTTTGAGCTATCTTTGCCCATGCTTTCTTCAAGTTCAGTAAGCAGGTCGCGTTGACGCTCGTTAAGATTCACAGGTGTCTCAATCACCACTTTACAAATTAAGTCACCTTGAGCACCACTACGTACAGACTTAACACCTTTACCACGCATACGGAACATTTTGCCCGTTTGTGTTTCTGAAGGTATTTTAAGTTTCGCACGGCCATCTAATGTTGGCACTTCAATTTCACCGCCAAGGCCTGCTGTAGTAAAGCTAATAGGCACTTCACAGTATAAGTTGTTCGCTTCACGAACAAATATCTTATGTTCACGAACCGACACTTGAACATACAAATCACCTGCTGGTGCGCCGTGCATACCAGCTTCACCTTCGCCAGATAAACGAATACGGTCACCTGTATCAACACCTGCTGGAATTTTTACCGATAGTGTTTTGGTTTTCTCTACACGGCCTTGGCCATGACATTTGTTACAAGGATCTGAAATAATTTGACCTTGTCCATGACATGTTGGACATGTTTGTTGTACGGCAAAAAAGCCTTGGCGCATTTGTACTTGGCCAGCACCGTGACATGTTGTACATGTTTTTGGCTTAGAACCCGCTTTGGCACCACTGCCATCACACGGGTCACAACTAACCCAAGTCGGTACTTTAATTTCAACGTCTTTACCACGAACCGCTTCTTCTAAGCTTAAATCCATGTTGTAACGTAAATCTGAACCACGCTGCTGGCGAGATTGGCGTCGGCCACCGCCGCCTCCAAAAATATCACCGAATACATCACCAAAAATATCACCAAAATCACCTTGACCGCCACCAAAGCCACCGTGACCACCGCCACCACCTTGTTCGAAGGCAGCATGGCCGTATTGGTCATACATTTGACGTTTTTGCGAGTCAGTTAACACTTCATAAGCGTCCTTTACTTCCTTAAACTTGGTTTCAAGGTCTTTATCACCGGCGGTACGATCTGGATGATATTTCATCGCTAAGCGTTTATACGCTTTTTTTATGTCTCGCTCACTCGCATCTTTGCTTACGCCGAGGACTTCGTAATAATCGCGTTTTGACATATCTATCACACTACTCTTTTCTATGTGCAGCGCTAGCTGCTGGACAAACCGATAAATCATATCGATTTATCATTGAATTTTTAAAGCACTTTACTTGCATCTCTTACATGCAAAAGGCGCGTTAAGCTTTAGCCTACGCGCCTCAGGTGTTCATCCTAACTTAAACACACAATGTAGTCATGGTGTTTTCGGTTAGCGAGAAGCGTTAGTAACAATTACTTGTCGTCTTTAACTTCTTCGAACTCTGCATCAACAACATCGTCGTCTTGCTTAGCAGACTGTTGTTGCTCTGCACCGGCATCACCACCCGCTTGTTGTGCTTTAGCTTGGGCAATTTCCATTAGTTTTTGAGACTTTTCAGCAAGTGCTTGTGTTTTAGCTTCAATTTCTGCTTTGTCGTCGCTCTTAATAGCGCCTTCAAGGTCAACAACAGCCGCTTCAATCGCTTCTTTGTCTTCGCTTGGTAGTTCATCACCCGCTTCTTCAATTTGTTTACGTGTACCGTGAACAAGTGCGTCAGCTTGGTTACGTGCAGCTACTAACTCTTCAAACTTTTTATCGTCTTCAGCATGTGCTTCTGCATCACGAACCATTTTTTCAACTTCTTCATCACTTAGACCTGAAGATGCTTGAATAGTGATTTTTTGCTCTTTACCTGTGTCTTTATCTTTAGCAGATACATGTAAGATACCGTCAGCATCCACATCGAATGTTACTTCGATTTGTGGTGTACCACGTTGTGCTGGGCGAATACCTTCTAGGTTAAATTGACCTAGAGATTTATTGTCGCTTGAACGTTTACGCTCACCTTGTAGCACATGAATGGTTACCGCAGACTGGTTATCTTCTGCTGTTGAGAATGTTTGCGATTTCTTAGTAGGAATCGTAGTGTTTTTCTCAATCAGTGCCGTCATTACTGAACCCATCGTCTCAATACCTAGAGATAATGGTGATACGTCTAGTAATAGTACGTCTTTCACGTCGCCAGCAAGTACACCACCTTGAATCGCTGCACCTACTGCAACTGCTTCATCAGGGTTAACGTCTTTACGTGGCTCTTTACCGAAGAATTCCGCTACTGTTTTTTGAACAAGTGGCATACGAGTTTGACCACCCACAAGAATGATATCGTTGATATCGTTCACAGATAGGTCAGCATCAGCAAGTGCGCGTTTAAGCGGTTCAATTGACTTAGTTACTAAGTCTTCAACTAGTGACTCAAGCTTAGCACGTGTTAGTTTAACGTTCATGTGCTTAGGGCCTGACGCATCAGCGGTTACATACGGAAGGTTTACTTCTGTAGATTGTGCTGATGAAAGCTCAATTTTTGCTTTCTCTGCTGCTTCTTTAACACGTTGCATAGCAAGTGGGTCAGTTTGTAAATCAATACCTTGATCTTTCTTAAATTCAGCTACTAAGTAGTTGATAACACGGTTATCGAAATCTTCACCACCTAAGTGAGTGTCACCGTTAGTCGCTAGAACTTCAAATGTGTGCTCGCCTTCAACTTCATCAATTTCAATGATTGATAAATCGAAAGTACCACCACCTAAGTCATATACCGCTACTACGTTTTCGCCACGGTTTTTATCCATACCGTATGCAAGAGCTGCAGCCGTTGGCTCATTAATAATACGTTTTACTTCAAGACCCGCGATACGGCCAGCATCTTTGGTTGCTTGGCGTTGTGAATCGTTAAAGTATGCTGGTACTGTGATTACCGCTTCAGTTACTTCTTCACCTAAGAAGTCTTCAGCTGTTTTCTTCATTTTTTTCAGTACTTCAGCAGAGATTTGTGGTGCAGCGCGTTTTTCGCCGCCCGCTTCAACCCATGCGTCGCCATTATCAGCTTTGATAATTTTGAAAGGCATGATGCCGATATCACGTTGTACTTCTTCGTCTTCAAAACGACGACCAATTAAACGCTTAATTGCAAACAATGTGTTTGTTGGGTTAGTTACCGCTTGACGTTTTGCAGGTTGACCTACTAACGTTTCACCGTCTTGCGTGTAAGCAATAATAGACGGGGTTGTGCGATCGCCTTCCGCATTTTCAATAACACGTGCTTTGTCACCATCAAGTACTGCAACACAAGAGTTAGTAGTACCTAAATCGATTCCAATAATTCTACCCATGAATCTTCTCCAACTTCTAAATTCGTTAATACGTTCGATGACTAGTTAATAGGGATGCTACAAACTTAATTCAACTGTAAAAATGAAAAAAAATTCATTTTTTTTAATTTATTTACTAAATAACCCTAAAAAGAGTAAGGATTGCTCATTTTTTGTTATTTAAGAGGACCTTTATTATCTGGTCTGATGAGTTTGTGTGTGATATAAATTTAGTAAATAACATCAAAAGGACATTATTTGTGCACTTTGAACAATTATTACAACTCGCCTCTCAAGTAAGTCAGAAAACAGGCCCAGAAACCAATACTATGCAGTTCCCTGCTAATTGGTGCCAAGGTAGAACGGCTTTTGGCGGACTCTCTGCGGCGCTTCTTTATCAAGCAATGCGCAATAAAGTTGATTCAACAAGACGACTGCTTTCTTTAAGCACAAACTTTGTAGGCCCTTTGTTGGCTGAAAAGCCATTTTCTTTGTCGGTAGAAATATTACGTGAAGGGAAAAGCAGCACCCAAGTGCTCGCCAAAGCAATTCAGGATGATTCAGTATGCGTAATTGTGCAGGCCTGTTTTGCTAAAAATCGTAATTCATCAATTAATGTACCGGTATCAAAGTCGCTAAGCTTACACCCTGTGAACGAACGTCACTGCTTAGGGTTTGTGCCTGGGCAAATGCCAGAGTTTTTTCAACATGTTGATTTGTGCCCTCAACAAGGAGCCATGCCGTTTAGCAGTGCTGAGACCTCTCATTTAGGTGGTTGGATGCGTTTTAAACATGCGCCAGAAGAAATTACTGAAGCCCATGTTATTGCTCTTACTGACGCATGGCCGCCAACATTGCTGCAAATGTTTAAACAACCAGCACCGGCAAGTAGCATGTCGTGGTATTTAGAGTTTGTACAAGCGCCTAACTTAGCGCCAGGTGAATGGCTGGGGTTTGAAGCAATCACTCATCATTCAAAAGATGGGTATGGTCTTGAAGATGGCTGTATTTGGTCGCAATCAGGAGAGCTTATAGCCTTAACTCGCCAAACCGTGGCGTTATTTGATTAACAACTAAAAACGAGTGAAGTCGCGCTGAGTATATTGTTTATCTAAATTAAGCATTATGGTGCGATATTCACCGCTTTGAATTATGTTGGCTAAGCCTTTGTCAAACTGCTGTCTCAGCAAATCATTATTAAAGTACGCAGGCCTTGCCGCAGATGGAAAAATAGCATGGATAACAAAATCTTTTGTGGCATTGGTTTTTTGATATTCCTTTAAGTAGTAAAGGAATATGCGTCTATCGAGAATAATCGTATCAACCCAGCCTGCCATTAAATGGTGAATCTGCGCTTGTTGATTAAGTACTTCTTCGTACCCTCTCAAGTTCTCTAAGTTGTGGCCAAACTCTTTTGGTAAATAAGCGGGTGCGTTTTGAAATGCTAAAACGCTTTTAGTGGCCAGATCGTAAATCGTATTAATAGTGAAGTTACTCTTTTTAAGACTCACCACTACATTCTCATAACTGACAACAGATTGGCTTCGATATATGCCAGTAATTAAAATACCCGAATAATTTAATGCAATATCGACATGCCCTCGATTCAATAAGGCATCGGCACGCTGATTTGACATATATTGCACATCAACCTTATTTATATTTTGGTTACTAAGTGCTGCTTTTACAATCTCGAGCTGAATACCTGAATCATTTTCACTTATTACATAAGGTGCAACTGTAGGGTTAGCAGCAATAGTAACTCGCTGCTGATTAATACCTTTAACAAATGCCAAGCTATCGCCACATAAACACACTAAGGCTAATAAAAATACCACTTTCACACTATCACCTAATCCGTTTTTATTTTCAGTTGTTGGGGTTACTTTTCTTATTATATTGTTAGTAATTTAGCCGCAGTGTTTGTATTTAGCTATTAATTATAGCAATATTTAAATTATTGAATTAACTATAAGCTAACATTTTGCAAACTGCCTGCCCAAGCTGTGATCTTATCATTGATATTCCCGACATTGATGCAAAGCAAGTCGCACTGTGCCCTCGCTGCAACCATAAGATTCGCGGTATTAATGTTAATAATGACATCGAAATAGTCGCCCTGAGCCTCAGCGCACTGCTGATGTTGCTCAGCAGTATGTTTTATCCATTTATTTCTTTTAGTAGCAACGGTATTACCCAAACGATTACCCTACCTGACGCTGCTCGTATTTTATTTAATTATGATAGTGACCTACTTGGCCTATTTATTGATATCAGCATTATTATTTTACCTATGAGCTTGCTCATTATTTTAATCCCATTGCACTTAGGAGCACTTAAAACACTTCCGCAAGCAATTGCAAGAAGACTATTAAAATTTACCCTGGCACTTGAACCTTGGATCATGTCAGAAATATTTTTGATTGGTGTTTTGGTTAGTATGGTTAAAATAATGTCATTAGCTGATGTTAGTTTTGGCACTAGCTTTTTTGCCTATGTGGGATTTGTAGTTTTATATGTTAGTGCGTTAACACGGTTAAATCGTGCCCGGTTATGGTCTCAGGTAAGCCCTGCAACTCGACTTGAAGGTAGTGCTGGCATAGAGCGTGCGATAGATGACAATATAAAAGCCTGTCATGTTTGCCACCAACTAAGTATCGAATCCACCTGCCCTCGTTGTCATAGTAAAACATATTTAAGAAACCCCTACAGCGTACAAAAGGCAGCGGCATGGTTAGTTACTTCACTTATTTGTTATATCCCAGCAAATTTACTGCCCATTATGTACACTATTAGCCTAGGGGATGAAACTCCTGCAACCCTTATTTCCGGTGTAATTACCTTATGGAATAGTGGCTCATACCCTATTGCGCTGATTATATTTTTTGCAAGTGTAGTGGTGCCATTAGCCAAGGCGCTTATTTTAAGCTTTTTGTGCATTATGGTTACAAAGCCCGCCAACCTTTATACAAAAGGTTACACAAAAGTGTACCAACTAACTGAATTTATAGGAAAGTGGTCTATGATTGATGTATTTGTTGTGGCTATATTAGTCGCCCTTGTGCAGTTAGGAAACTTAATGTCGGTTATACCGGGTTTAGGCATCGTCTTTTTTACTGTTATGGTATTATGCCAAATGATGGCAGCACACGCATTTGACCCTCGTTTACTGTGGGATTCACCTAAAAATAAAAACGCAGAGAATAAAGCATGACTAAAACAGCCAACGTAGCACAAAAAACACGGATTTCTGCGATTTGGATTATTCCAGCGGTTGCCTTATTTGTTGGTATTTGGATGCTTTATCAGTATCAATTAAATAAAGGGCAAACAATCTACATCACTATGCCGCAAGCCGAGGGCATTATTGCTGGTAAAACAGAAATTAAAGTGCGTAGTGTAAAAATAGGTCAAATAGATCATATACGCCTTTCCGACAGCCAAGACAGCGTAATAGCTCGGGCACAAATAGATAAAAATTACGATAATTTACTTACCGAAGATGCCAGCATTTGGGTTGTAAAACCGCGCATAGATGAAACCGGCATTACTGGTATGAGTACTTTACTTTCAGGGGTTTATTTAGAGTTTTCACCAGGCGAGAGCAAACAATTAAAGAAGCAGTTTAAACTTCAAGAAGAGCCTGCATTAATAGGCAAAGATGTACAAGGTGGACGCTTTAAGTTGCTCAGTTACAATGCAGAAGTACTCGATGTGAGTACTGGCATATTTTTTAAAAACTATAAAATAGGCCAAATAGAAACCGCCACCTTTGATTGGAAAAACCAAGCAATGCAATACGGTATTTTTATTAAAGCTCCCTACGAGAACTTGATCACCTTAAACTCTATTTTTTGGGTTAACTCAGGAATAGAAATAGATCTTTCTGCTGATGGCATAAATATTAACACCGGTTCACTGAGCAAGTTATTAAAAGGTGGTATTTCTGTTGGTCTACCTGACCAGCAAGCTCCCGGCGATTTGGCAAAAGACGGTCATAGCTTTTCTTTAAGTCAAAGTTACAAACAAGCTCTAGAAGAACGCTTTTATGACTTTGATTATTACCTTATCGAATTTGAACAATCCATTCGTGGGTTACGTGTAGGTGCGCCAGTAGAATATCGCGGTACACGCATAGGTACTGTAGTTGAAGCTCCCGCGAACGTAATAATAGATGGCAAACCCGCTCACTTTCGTGCTAAAAACACCGCTGTCCCTGTATTGATCAAAGTCGAATATGGACGTTTATACCACAACAACGCCTTAGCTAAAGAGTATTGGAAATCAAGCATAATCGAGTGGATAAAAAATGGTATGAGGGCATCATTAAAGCCAGGGAATTTGTTAACCGGTGCAGTTTATGTTGATTTTGACTTTTATACCGACACCCCTAAAAGCGAACTTAAAAAGCTTGCTCAATATGATGTATTTCCTAGTGTATCGAGCGGGATAACCGTGCTTGCTGACCAAGTGTCTGATGTACTGAATAAAGTAAATAATTTAAAAATTGAAGACAGCTTGGCAAAAATGCAAACAACCTTTAGCGAGTATCAGGCATTGGCCAGCGAGATGCGCATATTATTAAGTAAACCTGATACCCAAAATTTACCCGGTGACTTTAATCGTAATCTCGAAAAAATAACCAAAAGCATGGAACAGTTTGAAATAACCATGCGTCAATTCGATAAAACAATGGCAAGCTACCAAGCAGGATCTCAAATGCACCACCAGCTTGAACAAACACTGCTACAAATTAAACGTTTATCTGAAGAATTCCAACCACTTACTCGTGGTTTAAACGAACAGCCTAACACGCTCATTTTTGATAAGTCACTGCCTAGTGACCCGCAACCGAGGAAACAATAATGAAAGCACTATTTTTACTTTTAACAAGTGTGCTCTTTATCAGTGGTTGTAGTTCGGCTATTCAAACTGCAACTCAATATTACCAGTTTGAGCAACCCATTAATGACTCTTCTCGTAATGTGCAAGATACACAGGCACAACTCAGAGTGCAAACAGTTACCTT
This sequence comes from Pseudoalteromonas undina, assembly GCF_000238275.3. Classification (NCBI taxonomy): domain Bacteria; kingdom Pseudomonadati; phylum Pseudomonadota; class Gammaproteobacteria; order Alteromonadales; family Pseudoalteromonadaceae; genus Pseudoalteromonas; species Pseudoalteromonas undina. The sequence goes on along the minus strand of NZ_AHCF03000004.1, from coordinate 540,191 downwards.
AAGAGGGGCATTGAATAATCGGGGTATTGCGATGAAAGTAGATAGTAATCAAATTCATGCTGCTAATTATCATCTATGGGGGGAATCACCTGATGTTATGCTGAGTGCCAGCGCGCAGCAAACATTATTTAATACCATGACCAACTGGATGGTTATTAAAGGATTGCCGGTCATTACCGACCAACAGCAACAAACATTTTACGAATTAGAATACGAACTACACCACTTTAACGGTGATCTGCAAGGTAATGCAGATATTTCAGGGCTATGGCGTTTATACTACACTCACCCAGAATCAGGTAGACGTTTACTAAGCATCCATAATTTTTCATCTGTTATGCCAATCGATGATGATGGCTATGATTCATTGGTGGCGACTCTTGAAAAAATGTGGCAACAAATCAACATTCTTGCGGCAAAAGAAATTGAAAAAACAAGACTCAATCATAAATAAACACTTTGATAGTGGCTTTATCAGCATTGATGAATGCCTTACCTACCTCAGTAAAACCTAGTTTATATAGTACATTTTGAGATCCTAAATTAGCCGTTGAAGTAATTGCGCATACATCTTTTATACCTAATTTATGTCTGTTATTTAAAAGTATTGTAGCTGCTTCAAAAATATATCCCTTTTTTTCAAAGCCGTCTTTTAACGCAAACCCTAAATCGGGATGTTGCATAGTCGCTCGCTGATAAAAACCAACAATACCAATAACCGTTTCATCATGAAGTGTGATTATATAAGGCCCAAAACCGTGTTCTTTGTGGGCAGATATAAAACTGTCTTTGATGTATTTTTTAGCGTCGTCTAAAGTGTAAATACCTTTATCACCAATGTATTTAATAAAGTTGGCCTGATTAACTAACTTAACTAACTCCGCCGCATCTGCTATTTGTGCGAAGCGTATAAGTAAACGTTCAGTTTTAAAAGCAATATTCAAAATAACTCCTTGGTGTCCAATACTATAATTTAACGACATTAAAAAAACCCAGTCAACAATGACTGGGTTTTTTGGTTTTAGAGTAATTTCAAACTTACTTTTGCAATTTTATATCGCTGTAGTAAGCATCTAAACTCGTCACTTTAGTTTGATTTGGCAAATCAGCAAACTCGCTATCATTAAACTTAGTGCCGCGTAGCTGCACATTTAAACGTGCTGCTTTTGGGTTTAACATTGTTTGCTGGTAGTAATCTTTAATATCAGCAAGCGTGACTTTTTCCACCTCTGCAATTAATTTTTGTCTTGAATCAAAATCAAAGTTTTCACGATACCAATCGTTAATCAATGGACTCATTTCGTCGCTTAAATTCTTTGGCTGTTCTTTTAACGAAACCAAAGTTGCATTTTTAAGCTGTGCAAATGTTTCCTCACTCATGGCATTAAGCTCAGAAGCGTACTCTTTTTTAAACTTGTCAAAGCGCACTTGAATGTCTTTCGGCCCTTTCACTGGTGTTTGGATAAATAAACCAATACCTGAGTAATCTTCAATAGGACGCGCTAATGCGCCTACTGCATAAGCAAGTTGCTCTTCAGTACGCATTTTATCAAACGCGATTGTTCTAAAGTGACCTTGCAATACAGCTGCCTGTGCTTTTTGTTTGTAACCAGGAGTTGGGTGAATGGTCATATCGACCACAGCTACATCGGCGACATCAATATCTTTGTGTAATACACGCGCTTCACCCGGTTGCGGTAACCACGCTTTACTGCGTGCAAACTCCGTTTGAGTATGTTTGCTTGGTAAGATAGCCGCTAACTCAGCAGCAATAGCATCAATGTCTTTTTGGTTGTAGTTACCGTAGCTAAATACACGTAAGTTATTATTCGCTAAGGTGCTTTGCTTTAAAGCGTGTAAATCAGCAAGCGTTAGTGTTTTTGCAGCCTTAATTAGCGCTTCTGTATCGAAACTGCCAGTACGAGTCAGCTTTGAATACTCACCAAATGCTTGTGCATAAGGGAACTGTTTTTGTTGATTCAGTAAATCTCGCTGATAACGGTCAATCGCTTGATTAAACGCTTGTGCTGAAATTTCAGCATCAAACCCAGCTAACGCTTGTTTAAGTAAAATATCTTGTTTATCGGTAAAGCCACTTAACGATAGCACCAATCCATTACTTGAGCTTAAATTAACGTTCATGCCAGCAATGGCAGCTTCAGTTCGTAACTGACTTAATTGAGTGTTATACAGATCAGCCCAAACAGAATAAAGTACGGTTGAGTTAATATCATGCAAACCTGTTTGCGTGTTGATATACACCTCAACTAAACCTTTAGGCTGCTCTGCAAACTGCTGACTTGCTTGGCGCCAAATTTTTACGCCGTTTTTATCATAGCTAAGCTCAGGATGCTTCTGCTCTTTAAAAGCTTGCGTTTTAATAGCAAAACTCTCTGGTAGTAAATTGTTAACACTTGGCAATGCTAAATTAAAATCACTTGGTTTTTCCCAGCTGGCAATTTCTGCATCGCTAATATCGTTAATTTTATATTTGCCATCGTAAAAATGCAGCTCAGAATCTGTATCTTCCTGTTGAGAAATATACCAGATGCGAAGTGTATCGGCATTAAGTTGCTTAAGTACATTGTTCACCGCATCAGCATCAAATTGAGCATAGTAGTACGGTGCGTTTATCGCATGGTTTAACGGGTAATCTTGCATGCTTTGAGTCAACGCACTGACATAGTTAAACTCATCGCCCTTTTCTAAAAATTTGAACTGATTATTTAAAGAAGTGCGAATTTCATTAAAGTACTTACTATTAACGCCCTCACGCTTAATCAAGTCAATGTATTGCATGATTGTCGCGACAATTGATTCGCGGTTTTTCATACCCTCATCAGTCAGCTCTATATTCACGTTCAAAGAACCGTAGTTGCCATATTGATTTGGAGAGGCAGAGGCTGATAACTGAGATACCCACCCTTTATCACGTAATATTTGCGCTGGACTACCTGGCATTTCATTACTAAGTAAATAGGCAACAAAGCGATTAGGTTTTACTGCAAATTCATTTTGGTTATTAGTAATTGTGAAACCGAGTTGTAATTGTTTTACGTCTTCATTTGGTGAGTAAAAAACACGTTTACCACCGGCATTATCAAAATCTAAGCTAGCAGTAACACTTGGCTTTTCAATATTTTTATTTTCAATGTCAGCAAAGTATTTTTGTGCTTTTTTCTGCATTTCTGAAATTGGTAAGTTCGAAATCAGCGCCACTTTCATAATATTTGATGAGTAATATTTATTATAAAAATCAACCGTTTCTTTGTGTAATGAACTATCAGTTTTATCGCCTAGGGTTTCAAGGTTACCAATTAAGAATCGGTTAGCCGGATGCTCACCCATCATTTTACGTGCAAGTTTAAATTGGCCGAAAAAGTCCATTTCACGACGCATTGACCATTCAGCATTTACTGCATTTTTTTCTTTTTCTGTGTATTCTGGGTAAAGCTTAGGGGCTTTAAAAAAGTCTGAAAAGCGGTCTAAGCCTTCATCAAACGCATCGTTATTAATTTTAAACATGTAGTTAGTAATATCGAGCCAAGTGTAAGCATTATGCGCGCCGCCGTTTTTAGTCATAAAATCGGAGTACCCTTTAGTGTCAGGGTATCGCTCAGTACCTAAAAACAGCATGTGCTCTAGATAATGCGCCATACCTTGCTGGCTCATTGGGTCGTGTAACAGACCTACACCTACACTAAGTGAAGCCGCTGATTTTTCTGCGCTTGGATCAGAGACTAAAATCACTTCAATATCGTTAGCAAGCTTTAGTGTTTTATATTCACGATTATCGTTAGGGCTTACAACGAGCGTTGGTGATAAAAGTGAGGTTTGTGGTGATTGAGAAAGAGTGGCGGTATTTGAACAACCGCTTAATATTGCTAGTGCAATTGCACTTAAGCCGATGATGTGTTTCATTTTAGTTTTATCCGTTATCGTAGAATAAGGTATTAGCGTTTTAAAAAGACTAAATCAGCTATAAACTACCACTATCAATTAATACTATGCTACTAATTAGCACTTAATTATGTAACACATTGTGAATAACAATCGAATACTCAAAGAAAATAATAAGGTAAGTTATGGAAAAGATAATAATAATGGCCATGTTTGTGCAGGTAACACTTTCATTAGTTGTTATGGTGGTTATGGGAAAACGTCGTTTTGCAGCGGCTAAAAATAAACAAATACAGTTAAGCGACTTTGCTGCTATGCGCCTCGATAATGCAGGCGATCATGTGAGAGTAGCGGATCGTAATTTTAGCAATCAATTTGAAATACCTGTGCTTTTTTATGCGGGATGTTTACTTGCTTTACAGCTTAATATGGCAAGTGTCCCTATCGCAGTATTGGCGTGTATATTTGTAGCCACACGCATTATTCATAGCCTCATTCACCTTGGTAGTAATCATTTAAGAGCCCGTTTTAGAGTATTTTTACTAGGCTGCTTATCTGTATTTGTAATGTGGTTTTTGCTATTGCTGGGTGTACTTTTAAACTAAAAAATAACAGCGAATTTAATAATTCGCCGTTATTTTTTTAAAGTTTACTTAGCACGTTTTAAGCGAGGTGCTACTAGCAATAGTGCACCTAATAACCATGCCATACTGCCACTAGAGTCTGACGTTTTTGGTGGTGTAACTTCAACGTTATCAATTAATGTATTCTCTTTTGGTGTTAAGTTTTGTGCTGAATTAGGATCATCATCAAGCACAACCACACTTTGAATTGATACCAAGTTTTCATTACTAATGATTAAGTTTTCATCTGAACATTGCTCTTTAGTAACACCAACTAATGGCATCTGAGAACAATGAACTAAGGCAGCAATTTTATCTAAGGTTTCTTGGCTTTGCGCAGTGACTTGTCCGAATACTGTAAATCCACCATTTTGCAAATCTAAGTTTTGGCTATTATCACTCATGTTAAAAAACCATTGGCTAGTAGCGCTGTTTTCATTACCGCCCTGCTTTGCCATAGCAATTGTCCCTTTAACGTTTGAATAAACAGGTTCGTTTATTACCGCAGGCTTAGTTGTAATTGGATCCATTTCATCAGAAAAAGTAAAACCCCCTCCTTGAATAACAAACTTATCAACAGAGCGATGTATAACCGTTTGATTGTAGGCGGCATCATCAACATAACTTAGGAAGTTTTCTACTGTTTTAGGTGTTTGTTGATCAAACAAGTTAATTTCTATCGTTCCTTGGCTCGTCTGCATTTCGACTATGGTTGCTACGGTTGAAAAACTTGCTGCAGTTAAAATTGACGCTAAGATAAGCTTCTTCATTATTTTTCCTATTTTTTATTGTCATTAGGCGTCATAGAGTAGTGTTATTCATTTTATAAATCGATACATAAGTACTTAACGCTACAATTCATAGCAAATCAATTACACCATAGTTACAACTGTTTACATTTTAATTTTAAACATGTTATGGGTAGTTAATTGCCTGAGTGCCCTAGTGTGCATCACGGTTACTCTTTCTAATGAATTTTAAACCTAGCAAGGTACTTAAAAAGCCCCTTATCAATCACTTTTTTTTTGTTATTATCAACTCACAAAGTGATAGGAGTAAATATAATGACTAACAACACGACTATTTGTGACTTTGGACTACACCAAGGTGAACCTTACACCCAATTGCCCGTTAGCTTTTTGAAGTGGATGATTGATGTTAATCATCAAAAATCTCAATATGCACGAGATGAACTAGCACGAAGAAACAGAGTTGTAGAACAACAGCGTGAAGCCTCGCTGGCTGAAAAAACATAAAGAAGTGCGTTTTTTTAACCTCGAACTAGTTTAAACTAGCCACCTACTAGATTGAGCTTTTATTCATCGATAGGTATTTTATGCGTACACTTATTTTTCTTGTTTTTTTCCTTGGTTTATCTGGCTGTGCCAGCGACTCTGTCAATAAACCTGCAGCACAATATTTAACAGTTCTTCATACCAATGATAACCATGGTCGCTTTTGGCATAACGAAAAAGGCGAATATGGTATGGCTGCGCGTAAAACTTTAATTGACCAGCTAAGAGCAGATGCAAAGGCACAAGGACATCAGGTGTTATTATTATCAGGTGGCGATATTAATACCGGCATCCCTGAATCAGACCTGCAATTTGCTGAGCCCGATTTTAAAGGCATGTCGAAAATTGGCTATGACGCAATGGCATTAGGTAACCACGAGTTTGATAATCCATTAAGTGTATTAAAACAACAACAGCAATGGGCTAACTTCCCTCTTTTATCTGCCAATATTTTCGATAAACAAACTAACGAAACTATTTTTGAGCGCTATAAAATATTTAATAAAGGCGGCTTAACCATTGCCGTTATTGGTTTAACAACCACAGACACTGCTAAAATTGGTAACCCGCAATACATTGGTCACTTAGATTTTAAAGATCCGGTTGAAATAACCGCCTCACTTACACAAACATTAAAAACAAAATATAACCCTGACATTACCATTGCGGTAACGCATATGGGCCATTATGTAGATGCTAATTATGGGATCAATGCCCCTGGTGATGTCACACTTGCTCGTTCTTTAGATAAAAACGCCCTTGATATGATTATTGGTGGCCATTCCCAAGAGCCAGTGTGTATGGCTGCTGAAAATGTTACTGATGAGCACTTTAAACCGGGTTTAGCCTGTAAACCAGATCAGCAAAATGGAACATGGATAATGCAAGCCCATGAATGGGGCAAGTATGTGGGAAAAGCGGAGTTTAAATTGGAAAGTGGCCAATTATCACTGCTCAGTTATCAATTATTACCCGTTAATTTATACGTAGATAAAAAGCAAAAAGACGGGAGCGTAAAATCCGTACTTTCAGCAAATTACATTAAACCAGATCCAGAACTGCAAACCTTTTTAGCGGCGTACCAACAAAAAGGAGCAAAGCAAATTGAGGGTAAAATTGGCTTCGTCAATGACAGACTTGAGGGAGATCGCAACAAAGTACGCTTTGAACAAACAAACCTTGCGCGCGTCATCATCCAAGCACAAATAAACACCGTGGGTGCGGATTTTGGTATTATTAGTGGTGGCGGTGTTCGCGATAGCATTAATGCAGGTGACGTGAGCTATAAAGATATACTTAAAGTACAACCTTTCAAAAATCGTGTCGCCTATATCGACTTCAAAGGCAGTGATATTTTAACCTATTTAAACGTTGTGACACGTTTTCCACCCGACTCTGGGGCTTACATGCAATATCATAACTTAGCATTTGAATTGAAAGGTGAGCAGGTAACTAACGTGTTCATTGCTGGAAAACCGCTTGATATAAGCAAAACATACCGCATGAGTATTAATGAATATAACGCTTCAGGTGGCGATAGTTATCCAAAAATTACACAAATGGCAGGTTTTGTAAGCACTGATGAAACTGACTCGCAAGCTTTAAAGCGATTTTTTGCTGAACATAGCCCCGTTGATGCTCGTGAATTTGCACCTAAATAATCTAATGTGAACAGCGAAGAGTGTCATTAAAATGCTAATGACACTCTTCATTAAACTTTATGTGAGAGCAAAGCTAGTTAATCAAACATTTCAGCCCACAAATCACTCACCCTAAACGATAAAACTAAATTACTTTCCTATTATTTCTATATTGCCTTGGCTAACATTTACTAAGCCATAGCTGTGCATCCGTGAACGAGAGCCCTCTCCAAATGCCTTTGGCGGATAATACAACTCCTTCTGCTCTGGGCAATCATTTAATACATCATCTAGCGCCGCACGTATTTCGCTTAAGGTTTTTTCTAAACTGTTATTAAAGTTTGGCCGTTTTCTAATAGTATGCCCGAGTTCAACTAACCGATAAAAGTACTTATTTGCAAGTTCTAGCAACTCCTCGGGCACATTTTTATTATGGTTAAGTTTAACCTCTGGATTATTAGTACAAAATTCAACAAGTGCTAAATAAAAACATAGTGGCTTATTTGCTAAGGCTACTTGTTGATCAGGATAATAACTATTGGATAATGTTTTACTTTTTAAATCAATCACGAGTGTTAATGACTTTGATTCTGGGGCAATTGAGTCTTGCTCAGTACCTAGTTTTTTATTTTTTTGATAAGTAATACTCTGCTTCATCATGAACATAAGTAATACACTAATACCAAAAAGTAGTATATAAATAGTCACTACATCAGCCGAAAAATATGCTTGCTTTAAAGATAAAACAATAAACACCACGCTATTATTACTATTTAGTTTTCGAATAAACTCATCGGCTTTCAAGGATAAGTTAAACTCGTGCTTTGGCACTATCGAAATCACCTGTATACCCGTACCTTGAATCTGAGCATTTACTGTTTGAATATAATGCTGTAAAGCCGCTTTATTACCCGAGTGCTTAAGCAGCTCATTTGATAAATCGAGCAAAGGTAAGTCTAAAGCGATTTGTTTTTCTATTTGGGTTATTTGTAACTTGTTTACCTGTTGCTGTTTATGTGTTGTTGAAATATAAAACACGACAGAAAAAACGATGAATAATATAAAAACACCTAATGACGATACAAGCTTTCTCATTACGACTCCCCTATAAAGGTAACGGGGTAATTATTACATTGCCAATATGGCTCAACATCTTGATAGTATCGAAACGATTGTTCTTTAGACATACTTAGTAAGTGAGACTGCACAGCACATAGTAAATCGGTATTGTTATGCTGCATTTTTAAGTACCAACGGGTACCTGCAACATTACTGCTTATAGGGGTAATATAATTTTTTGAGAAGCGCTTACTATCATTTTCTCTCCAAAAGGAGGCAATAAGATCAACTTGCCCGTTCGCCAATAATTCCCTCAATTCATTATGTGAGCTGGCATAGGTTATTTTTAGCTGAGCAATATTAAGCCCTAATTGCTTAAATGTTTGTTTTGGTAAAATATGCCCAGAGCGGCTAGTTGGATAATCTAGCAGGCCTATTCTTTTGTCTAAAAAATACTGTTTAGTGATCAGTGGCTTTTCTTTTGAAGATATAAAGAACGCGGTGTAATCTGAAAAGCCCACCACGGGTTGATAATTGTAAGTAGTCTCAGCTCTAAACGCTTCCATAATATTATTTTTAGCTAAAATTAAATCCGCAATACCTTTTCCTACAAACTCTAAGCTATCCACTGTTCTGTAGCCCCAATAACCAATCACAGACCCATATTGCTTTGCCACGACTTTATCGTCACACAGGTTTTGAGTGAGCAATTGAGCAACATACTTTGAGGGGGTAAATACTATAAGCTGATTTTGATTAGCTGTTGTCGTTGTTTGACATGTCGTTGATGTTTTTATCATCACAGGAAAGACTATTTCTTTTTCACCCACAACTAAGTGACCTGCAAACCAACTAAACAACAGTGCTATAAACATAAATGTAACAATTGCCGTTTTATGCAACATTAACTTTTTAATATTCAAAAAACACCGATTTAAAATAGAGTAATAACTCATTTGAACAATTTTATTTACTTATTACAATAGGTAATTTTACCCATCAAACTCAAGATATTGATTTTAAAGAGCATTAAATAGGAAAGTATGAATTTTATTGAGTCCTTTCTATCATGATGAAAAGTGAGGACAATTGACCTTATAAGCTTTTACAAATTAGATATCACACTTACTAGGATGCCTCGATGCAGATAAATGTAAAATATTCGCTTTCATTAACACTATTAATTAGTGCAATATTTGCAAGCACAGACTGTAATGCTTGGGGGCAAAATGGCCACCGCGTCGTTGGGAAAATTGCAGAGTCGCACATAAGCGAAAACACTAAAACTGCACTTATTCCTTATCTTAATGGTGAATCTTTAGCACAGGTTTCAACATGGCCAGATGAAATGCGCTCTGCACCAGGTGATTTTTGGCAAAAAAAATCATCACGCTGGCACTATATTAACGCAGATGACGATGCAAAATTCAGCTTTAACCACGAACACACTGAACATAAAGAATCAGTAACAAACATATTAGAAGGCATTCACTATTCAATTAAAGTATTGAAGGATGACAAAGCAAGCCTTGCAGCCAAGCAGTTTAGTTTACGTTTTTTAGTGCACTTAGTCGGCGACAGCCATCAACCATTTCATGCAGGTAGGGCTGAAGATAGAGGCGGTAATCGCATTAAGGTTTCTTTCTTCAACCAACAAACCAATCTTCATAGCTTGTGGGATACTAAGCTAGTAGAAAATGAAAATTTATCTTTTACTGAATATGCTCAATTTATAAATACCAATAACAGCGAACTAATTAGCGAGTATTTACACAGTACGCCAACAAGTTGGCTTGAAGAGTCACATAACCTTGCTTTACAAATATACAAATCAACAGATGAGAATATTAGCTACGACTATATTTTCACTAACACCCCTATTGTGAAAACCCGCTTGCAACAAGCTGGTATTCGCTTAGCTGGATTGTTAAATACATTATTTGATCCTACTAACAAGAAATCAAAAATGGCTTTAACACAGCAAACCAAAAAATAAATTCAGTTTCTAACTTAAATCATCTAAATGGGAAATCAACATTATGACTAAGCTTCGCCTTTCGAAATTAACTGGAGCAGTAATTCTTGCTCTAGGAGTTTCAACAAGCGCTATGGCTGCTGACACCTCGTCTGCAATGCGTGGTAAAATAACCACACCTTCAGGTGCGAGCGCTGCAAACGTTAAAATTAAGGTCGTTCATCAGCCTACCGGCACAATCAGTGAGCTAACCACCAATGAAAGTGGTACTTTTATAGCCAATGGTTTACGTGTTGGTGGACCATATACAGTGATCATCGACTCTGATACGTTTAACGATACCACCGTTGAAAACATCTTTTTAAACCTTGGCGAAACTTACCGATTAACGTCGCAATTAGCACCACTCAATATTGAAAAAATTGAAGTGTCTGGTTATAAAATTGTCCAACAATCGGGTGGTTCTAGCAGCACGTTTGGTGAAGATACCATCAACAACATGCCTAGCTTTAATCGTGACATTAAAGACATCGCACGTTTAAACCCACTTGCTAGTATTAATGGTAGCGGCGAGCTAACCTTTGCCGGTAGCAACCCACGTACAAATGGTTTAACCGTAGATGGTATTGGCCAAAATGACGACTTTGGTTTAAGTTACGGCGGCTACCCTACTTCTCAGCCCCCTGTAGCCCTTGATGCGATTGAGCAGATCTCTGTTGATGTTTCTCCATTTTCAGCCTCTAAAGGCAACTTTGGTGGTGGTACTATTAACGCGGTAACTAAGTCAGGTACTAACGAACTTAAGTTTTCTGGTTTTTACGAAACATCAACACCAGATATTGCTGGCGATGTAGACAGTATTTCTCAAGTGTTTGCTGATAACCGCCCTGTTTTAGATGACGATGGTCACCGTACATACATCGTTGAACAAGTAGAACCTAACCAAACTGAAAAACGCTACGGTTTTAATGTTGGCGGCCCACTTATAGACGATACCTTATTTTACTTTGTTAACTACAATAAATGGTCAAGCGAACTAGATTTAGATTATGGTTTTGAAGGTTCAGGCGCAACCAACGAATACGATGTGAGTGAAGAAAGCTATAACCGTTTCCTTAATATTCTAAATAACGAATACGGCTTAACAGACTCTCTTGGAGGCGACCCTAAAGACACCAACGAAACATTACTTGTAAAATTAAGCTGGAACATTGCTGATGATCATCGCTTAGATTTTACCTATCAGTGGCAAGATGACAAAGATGAAACAAACTTTGGTACTGGTGGCACATCAGTTCAGTTTGCATCAAGTCGTTATACCTACGCAACCAAGTTTAATAACTTTGCTACCAAGCTATATTCAGATTGGAACGAAGACTTTTCAACTGAAATCGGTATTGCATACAAAGATGTATCATCGAGAAGTTTAACAAATTCTGATATTGGTAGCGTTAAAGTTGAAGAATACTTCCGCGGACCTTCTTATAACTTTGGTACCGATGAGTTTCGCCATGCAAATAGCTCAGCAACAGAAAATTTAACACTTTCTCTTGATGCCACTTATTTAATGGACGAGCATGAAATTAACTTTGGTATGCAATATGAGTCGTTAAACTTATACAACCTTTTTGCAGCTAACTCACTCGGTTCATGGGAATTTGATAACTTTAATGGTTTCGAAAATCGTGAAGTAGGTAACTACAAAGGAAAGTACGATTTTAGCTACAGCAATGCCTTTACAAATAACCCTAATGACACCGCTTACGACGCAACCCGTAATCAATTAGCACTTTACATTGAAGATACTTTTTATGTTGGTGATGATTTAGAAGTAACAGCAGGTGTTCGTTATGAGCGTTTATCTTCTGATGATAAACCAACACTCAACGAAAACTTTTTAAACACCTATGGCTTTAGCAATCAAGAAAACCTCGATGGGTTAGATATTATTCTACCGCGTATTGGCTTTAAGTATTACGCTACAGAAGCATTAACAGTTAACGGTGGTGTAGGTCGTTTCCAAGGTGGTATCCCTAACGTTTGGTACAATAACTCATTCCAAAACGATGGCATTACTTTTGTAGATGCACCTCAAAGTGCTATTAACGATTATTATGCTAATAATCAAGCTGATATCACTCAAGTACCAGATGCCATAAAAGGCACTTTAGTTCAAGGTGCAGGTAGCACAAACTATGTTGACCCAAATTTTGAACTACCGTCAAGCATCCGTGCACAACTTGGTTTTGAGTACGACTTTGATTCTGAGTTATTAGGTGAAGGCTTTAAATGGCAAGCAGAAATTGCTTATCACAAAAAAGAAAACGAAGCTGTGTGGCATAACACCGCCATTAAACCTGTAGGTGTAGCGGCAGACGGCGAACGTATTATCTATGAAAGTATTTACAGCGGTGACTTAGCTGATAACTTCGATATCGCAATGACTAACTCAACTGATGATGGTCGTTCTGTTATTATTTCAACAGCACTTGCTAAAGAGTGGGAAAATGGCCTTTATATTTCAGCAAGCTATGCACATCAAGATGTAACAGAAGCGTCTTCAGGTTCTTCATCACGTGCACAAAGCAACTATCAGTACAATATCACTAAGAGCCGAAATGAAGACTTTGCTGCCCGTGGTGCATATGAAGTAGAGCATAGCTTTAAAGTTAATTTAGCGTATAACACTGAGTTCTTCAGTGGCTATGCCACAAGATTTAATGTGTATTTTGAACGTCGCTCTGGTCGTCCATTTAGCTATACTATGGGTATGTATCAAGATAGTGACTTAGGTGATACGCGTGACTTTTATTCAAGCTCAGCTTATTTAGCGTATATTCCAACTGGTGCAGATGATGCAAACGTAAACTGGGATGAATCAGGGCTATCATGGAGTGAACTTGAGACACTACTTAATAGAGCGGGTATTTCTGAGCGAGGTCAAATCTTAGACCGTAACTCAGGCACGCAACCATGGGTTACCACTATGGATATTAGCGTTAAACAAGAGATCCCAGGTTTTGCAAAAGGTCATAGCGGTGAGGTTTACTTTATGATTGATAACTTTGCCAACTTATTAAACAGTGACTGGGGCGTAGAAAAGCGCTTAGGTTTCTCTGACCAAGCAGTTTACGACTTTGGCGGCTTAGACGATCAAGGTCGTTATATAATTGATAGCAGATTTAATGGCGCTGATGTTCGTAACTATAGCCAATATCAAACTAGCTCATCAGCTTGGCAAGCTAAAATCGGTGTTAGCTATAAGTTTTAACCTATAACTTGCACATCAAAAGCTCATAAAATTAAAAAAGCCATTACATGCATGTAATGGCTTTTTTTATGGAAAAAATAACTTTTCATCTGTTTGTCATAAAAACTACTTACTATCTGCACGGTAAAATATTGAAACATAGATAAAATGCTAAATTTCAAAAATAAAGTGTTTTATAATAAAAAAATTACAGTTGTATTTTATTTGTAACAAACAAATAAGGTACACTATGTAAGTATTTTGGATTAAGTGTATTTTGCGGTCGCTTAGTCCAAAATTAAAATAAAAAAGCTATTAAAAGTTTATTTAACTACACGGGAAAATAAAATGAAAATTCAACTTCGCAAAACAGCTCTGTCACTTGCTATAGCAGCATGTGTTGGTGTGAGTGGTGCTGCAATTGCAAACGAAACAACTTCTGCAATTAAAGGGCAGATTATGGGCCCTAACGGTAACCCTGCTGCCGGCACTAAAGTAACAATTTTACATGTGCCTTCTGGCTCTGTTAAAACAACGCAAGTAAATGACGCTGGTTACTTTACTGCTAAAGGTCTTCGTGTTGGCGGCCCTTACAAAGTAATCGTAGACTCAGACATCTACGCTGACCAAGAGTTCAATAATATTATTTTGAACATTGGTAGCGACTACCCTGTTAATACTTCACTTGAAAATATCTCAGATATTGAGCAAATTGTTGTTACAGGTCGCCCTATCAGCACTATGTCTGGTGGTACGGGTCCTGCTTCAACATTTACGTTAAGCGATCTTGAAAATCAACCAGCTATTAACCGTGATTTAAAAGATATTATTCGTATTGACCCTCGTGTTGCTATCGATGATAGCCGTGGTTCAATCAACTGTGGTGGTGGTAACCCACGCTTTAACAGCTTAACCCTTGATGGCGTTCGCATGAACGATAACTTTGGCTTAAGCTCAAACGGTTACCCTACAATTCGCGCTCCATTCTCTTTTGATTCAATCGAGCAAGTAGCAGTAGAATTAGCACCATTTGATGTTCAATATGGTGGTTTTACATCATGTAACATCAATGCAGTTACCAAATCTGGCGGCAACGACATTCACGGTGGTGTATTCTACGATTACACTAACGATTCAATGAAAGGCGATAAGATTGAAGGTAATGACGTTGATAACGGTGACTTCAGTGAAAAGCGTTATGGTTTCAACGTTGGCTTACCACTAATCAATGATACGCTTTTCTTATTCACCTCTTACGAAAAACTTGAAGGTGTTAAACAGTTTAACTATTCATCTTTAGTGTCTTCTGCAGAAATTGATGAAATTAGACAGATTACACGTGATGTTTACGGTTACGAAGCCGGTGCTACACCAGCAAGCTCACCAGTAGAAGATGAAAAAATCTTAGTAAAATTAGATTGGAACATCAACGATGATCACCGTGCTAACCTAATTTATAACTACAATGATGGCTTTACCTTATCGCAATCAGATGCAGATGGTGATGAGCTTGCATTCGACAGCCACTTTTATGAGCAAGGTGCTGAGTTTACTTCAATTGTTGCATCACTTTACTCTGATTGGAATGATGATTTCTCAACTGAAGTTCGCTTAGGTAAATCAGAGCTTGACGCTCGTGTTCAATCTTTAGACGCGGCAAGCAGCTTTGGTGAGTTCCAAATCAATACTAAAGCTGCCACTGTTTACGTAGGTCCTGATGACTCTCGTCAATCAAATGATTTAAACTACGACACCACAACAGCTAAGTTCTCAGGTACTTACTACCTTGATCAACACACGATTACTGCTGGTTTTGAGTATGAGAAGTTAGAAGTATTTAATCAATTCGTACAGCATACTGAGGGTGAGTGGCGTTTTGCATCTATCGATGATTACAAGGAAGGTATAGCAAGTGCTGTGTATTACAATAATGCAGCAGGCACAAATGATCCAACAGATGCAGCTGCTAACTTCGCTTACTCACAAAATACATTCTATGTACAAGATGAATATAGCTTTTCAGATATCGATGCATCATTAACATTTGGTCTTCGTTATGATAGTTATTCAAGCGATGACAAACCAGCATTAAACCAAAACTATACTGATCGCTACGGTTTTAGTAACCAGTCAACGTTTGACGGTATTGATTTAATTCAACCACGTGTAGGTTTTGAGTGGTATGCAACCGATGCACTAGAAGTGCGTGCAGGTGTTGGCTTGTTCTCAGGCGGTAACCCAAATGTATGGTTGTCTAACTCATATTCAAATGATGGCATCACAAATATCGGAGCTAGAATTGGCGATATCAGTAACTCTTACGTAGTAGGTACTGGTGACGATGCTAAAACATTTGTAGATTTATTTGATACACCGAATGTAAACGGTGGTACGCCAGGTTATGACGTTCCACAAGATATGTTTGATAAAGTAGCGAATACTGAAATTGGTTCAGGTGATGCTACAACAAATGCAGTAGATCCTAACTTTGAAATTCCATCAGAATGGAAATATTCGATTGGTGCAACCTACACTACTGAAAACGATTATGTAATTGCTCTAGATTACCTTTACACTGATAAGCGCGATGCAGCGACATTACGAGATATCGCACTTCGCCCTACTGGTGAAGTAAGTTTTGACGGTCGTCCTTTGTATGAATCAATTGAAGGTCGTGATGGCGAGCTATTATTAACTAATGTTAACGGTGATAGCGGTTCATCATCAATTATTTCAGCAGCAGTAAGCAAAGCATTCGATAACGGCGTAAGTATGCAGTTCTCTTACGCTTACACTGATGCTGATGATGTAAACCCAATGACTAGTTCTGTAGCCAGCTCAAACTACGGTAACCTAGCAACATCAAACCCGGGTAACCCTGGCGTGGCTTCATCTGATTACGAAATCCCACATCGCTTTACATTAAACCTAGGTTATAAGCATGAGTTCTTTGATGGTTATAACACTCGCTTCAACCTATTTGGTGAAGCATACAAAGGTTTACCTTATAGCTTCACATTTAACGGAAGCGATAGTGCATTTGGTGACGCAAACTCTAATCGCTCGCGTCAATTGCTATATGTACCGCTTGAAAACGATCCTAATGTGATCTACGACATGAGTGCTGATGAAATCAACGAGTTTAACGACTTTATCGCATCTGAAGGTCTTAAGCGTGGTGAAATCGCAGGTCGTAACCAACAGAACTCTGATTGGTTCGTTAAATTTAACTTTAAAATTACTCAAGAGTTACCAGGCTTTATGGACGGCCATAAAGGTGAAGCATTCTTCGTAATCGATAACTTAACTAATATGTTAAACGATGACTGGGGTGTATTAAGAAAAGGCTCATTCGTAGGTAATAGAATGCTTAAAGTTAAAACGAATGATCAAGGTCAATACGTCTACTCAGACTTCAGTGCACGTAGTGCTGAGCAATCTGTACAACGCGATGCCTCTTTATGGGAAATGCGTGTAGGTGTTCGTTACACGTTCTAATTTGATTAATTAAATTAGTCTATTTAAAAGCCCACTTTGTGGGCTTTTTTATGCCTGTAATTTATTTTTTAATTTTTCAAAAATAGCGATTAACTGGCTTTGTTCATCATCCGACAAGCAGCTTAATAATGCACGCTCCCACTGCAATGCCTGTGGCGTTATTTTTTCATACAAAGCCATGCCCTTATCAGTTAACATTAAAAATGCAGCGCGCTTATCATACTTATTTAACTCACTATAAATAAGCCCTTCATCTATTAGCGTTTTTACTGCCCTTGATACTGTCGACTTATCCATATCTGCTTGAATACATAACTGTTTTGCTGTGCTTTGGCCTGAGTGCGCTAAATTAGCCATTATTCGCCACTGAGGAATAGTTAAATCAAACTCTTTTTTATAAATACTCGAAAAATCATTACTTACCTGTGTTGCTAAGTGTGTTATTTGATAGGGTAAAAATGTCGTTAAATCTATTTTCATATTGAATCACTTATTTATTTACATACGACTTTTATCTGTTCACTTTTATTTACAACGGTCATAAGCAGTGTATTTGATATTAGTCTCACTTGAGAGTATCTTAGCGTAAATAACAAAAACATAACACTCCCCCACTTTCACAGGAGTCTGTAATGGCGACACGATTAAACTACATGACCGGCTTTGGCAATGAATTTGAAACCGAAGCGCTGCCTGGTGCATTACCGATTGGGCAATTCAGTCCGCAAAAAGTAAAATATGATTTATACGCGGAGCAATTCAGTACCACTGCATTTACCGCTCCGCGCTCTGATAACCGCCGCACTTGGATGTATCGTATTCGCCCATCGGTTGTGCAAGGCGATTATACAGCCATAGACAATGGCTTAATTAGAACCGCTCCCATTACCGAAGTACCGACTCCACCAACTATGCTCCGCTGGGATCCAATTGATATACCAGCAGAACCCACTGACTTTATCGATGGCTTAATCACTATGGCTGCCAATGGCAGCGCGAATGGGCAAGCCGGTATTGGTATTCATGTGTATGTCGCCAATAAATCCATGGACAAGCGCTTTTTTTATAATGCCGATGGAGAAATGTTATTTGTACCGCAACAAGGTGAACTACTACTTAAAACAGAACTTGGGCATTTAACTATTAAAGCCGGCGAAATTGCCGTTATTCCGCGTGGTATTAAATTTCAAGTAATGTTACTAACCGACACTGCCCGTGGCTATATTTGTGAAAACTACGGCCATGCCTATGTCCTTGCTGAGCGCGGCCCTGTGGGTGCCAACGGTTATGCGAATGATCGTGACTTTCACTATCCAGTAGCGGCTTTTGAAGATATTGAGGGTGATTTTGAACTGATTGCTAAATTTAATGGCAATATGTTTCGTTGTGATATTGGTCATTCTCCTCTGGATGTTGTTGCTTGGACAGGCAATAGTGCGCCTTATAAATACGACTTAGCTCGCTTTAATGTCATGAATACCGTTAGCTTTGATCACCCCGACCCTTCAATTTTTACCGTACTCACTTCACCATCGGGTACTGAAGGCGTTGCAAATATCGATTTTGCTATTTTCCCACCGCGTTGGATGGTGGCTGAAAACACTTTCCGCCCGCCTTACTATCACCGTAATATTATGAGTGAGTTTATGGGCTTAATAGAAGGGGTATATGATGCAAAAGAGCATGGCTTTGTGCCAGGTGGCATGAGCTTACATAACTGTATGTCGCCGCATGGTCCTGAAGCAGACGTATTTGAAAAAGCGTCAAACGCCGATTTAGAGCCACAACGCTACGATAATACGTTGGCGTTTATGTTTGAGTCACGTTATGTAATATCGCCGACTAAATACGCATTAGAAGGTAAAGAGCGTCAAGCTAATTACACTGATTGCTGGCGCACAATCAAAAAATACTTTAATGGCAATCAAGGATAATAAGATTATGAAGCTTTATACTTATTTTCGCTCATCTGCAGCGTATCGTGTTCGAATCGCATTAAATCTAAAAAATATTGATCATCAATTGGTACCTGTTAACTTATTAAAATCAGAACAACAAAGCACAGATTACTTACAGAAAAACCCTCAAGGGCTGTTACCGGCTTTAGAAACAGAAGACGGCGTATTAGGTCAATCTCTAGCAATTTTAGAGTACCTTGAAGAGCAATACCCTGAAACACCATTATTGCAAGGTAATGCATGGCAAAAAGCACACATTCGCAATTTAAGTTATGCAATTGCCTGTGATATTCATCCTATTGATAATTTACGGGTGCTAAAATATTTAAGTAGTGAACTCAATGTCGATGATGAAGCAAAAAATAAGTGGTACCGACACTGGGTTGAAGTTGGTTTTGAAAAAATAGAACGCATGCTTGATAGCAAAAATACATTTTGCGCAGGCGAGTCGCCAAGCTTAGCTGATGTATGTTTAGTGCCGCAGGTATTTAATGCCATTCGTTTTAAAGTAGATATGGCTGCCTACCCTAAAATAGCAGCCGTTTATCAGCGTTGTAATGAGTTGGCCGCCTTTATTGATGCAGCCCCAGAAAATCAACCCGACGCAAACTAACTTTTTAACGCACTGTGTATTACAGTGACGTGCTCAATTAAGTCTAAGCCCAGATCAGTTAAATAACCACCATCTGGGCTATCAATAACGCCTTTATCAAACAAACGTTGTGCTGCGCTCAGTAAAGCGGGTTCAGCATCTGAATGGAGTTTAATGCCCTGCATTTTGCTTTCGCGTGGGAATTTGGCAAGTAGTGTAAATTCGTCAATCATCGTTTGATTAAATAGCATATGTGTTCACCTTTTTATTGTTCTGTGTTTTACTAAAGTTGTCTTACTTACCCTAGCATGTTTTTTTGCTAAGTGTAGTTATTTTAAACACCTTGAGGTTATTCATGCGTTATTATTTTACTTTTATGATTGCTGTTTTATGCTTGTGTTTTTCAGCTTTAAGCTACGCTAACACAATACAAACGCTTCCTATTGTTGATGTTACCCAGCTTATAAACACTAATACTGAGTGCTGGTATGATAATAAACGCTATAGCGAAGGTGCCATACTGCAAGTTCATTCTGTTACCCTTATTTGTGCTGCTAAATACCCCCAACATAACAACAGTCAGTTAATTTGGCTAAAGCTCGATAAACAAGGTAACCTTATTTATCCTAAGAAGCCCTCTACTATTACTGTAAATTAATCAAGATTAACAATCTGGGATTTGTCAGCCATCTCTAAACTATTAAGATGCGGTGGGATACGCTACAATACATGCAGTTTAAAAAAGCAGTGTGACTATGAATAATCAACCAAAAAACCCGCTTCATGGGGTAACTTTAGAGCAAATTCTTGTTGAACTAGAACAACGTTTAGGCTTCAAAGCAATGGGCGAGCAAGTAAATATCAAATGTTTTACAGATTCGCCAAGTATAAAATCAAGCTTAAAATTTTTACGTAAAACGCCTTGGGCAAGAGATAAAGTAGAAGCGCTTTATATCCATACCATTAATAACAAGCCGTTACGTAAGCCTAGAAATAAACCGACTAAGCAGTCAGAATCCTCACAACCTGATACATCAGGTTTTGTATGGCCTTCTATTAAAAAATAAAAGGCTCATAAAATAACAATGGCGTAATACATACGCCTTTCTAATCAGGTGTTTGCTCTTGGCATATTACATTTAACGACGCAGGGTTAATGCTCACCACCACTTTATCTGCAGATTTAACCTCGCCATCAATCACGTAATTTAGCGTTTCACCTGCGCTTATTTCTACACGTTTTGCATTGGTATAATGCGAGTTAATAGCAAGATGCGTTTGCGTAATACTGCTAAACATCAGCTCAGCAATACTTAATACCGTGGTTTCATTATCTTTGTTTGGCGTTAACCAATTTACATCCAATAACCCATCGCGGTGATCGGGTTGCCCGCCCCCTTGTGCTAATAACGTAGTAAATGGCGCAGCATTTGCCACAATAAAACTATTTGTATTAATAGTCTCAGGCTCATTATCATCTAATTTAACTATTAGCTGTTGCGCTTTATTTTCGCCAAATGAGTGTAAAAAACCATTTAAATAAGCAAGTTGACCTGATTTATTTTTAGACTCTCGATCCGCTTTTTCAATCATTGCATGCTCAAAGCCAATACCAATTAATAATAGCATCAGCTCATCATTACAATACGCGGTATCAATAAGGTTAGCTTGACCATCAATGATTAAATCACATGCTTGCTCAACAGGAATAAATTTAGATTTTATCCCCATTAATACATGAGCGAGTGCATTTGCTGTGCCCAGTGGTATTATTCCTAATCGACAAGAAGTACCTATCAACACACTGGCAACCTCAGTTACAGTTCCATCGCCACCACAAGCAATAATAATATCGGGGTGGCTTTCTATAGCCTGTTTAGCCAATGTAATGCCATTTTGTTCTGGCGTAGTTTTTAAAATGGTTAAATCGTAATACGCAGATAAACGCGCAACAATTAAATGCTCTTTTTCAGACCACAACTTAGTGCCTGAAACCGGATTAGCAATTAAGTACGCTTTGTTTTTTATCAGTAGCTCCCCCTTACGGTGGCGCTTAACTAAATGGCGTAATTGGCGTTTGTTAAGGTTCGCAGTTTCACGTGTTTCTTTTATTTGTGCAAGAATATCATGCACATCCGCATCTTTATTTTGACTCAATAAATATGCCGCCATAACAAACACCGAGCGTCCACGCCCTAATGCACAATGCACCACAACACGACGGTCTTTTTTAATATGATGATGTATCCAGTTAATGGCTTGGTTTAACTGTGAGTGTGTAGGCACACTGTGATCAAGAACAGGAATATTTAAATAATCGATATTTTCTTGGGTAGATGTCCATTCAAGGCCATCAAATTCACAGGTAACGTCCAAAATAGCGGTAATGCCATTTTCTTTCAATGTGTCTATATCAGAGGGGAATAAACGACATGCTAAAAATAGGTTATCATTTATTTGCTGAATAGGCGGTACTTTGTCACGCTTACGTGACCACGCATTATAAATTTGCGCACCTAATAAAAAAGGCACAAAGGCCCAGCGAATGTAAAAAGGGATAACGCCATTTTCGCGTTTTCTAAATACTTTCCCTGCGTTGAAAAAATAAGCGCCGCTGACTAATAGTAGCGAAAGTGCGGTCCAAAAAAACGCAACTGCAAAGTAAATGGAGTTAACCGTTAATCCCAATACTATAAATACCAATGCTGTTACAAGATAACTTACTGCAGCCCACATAATTTTTCCTTTTTATTGGTGTTACACTTTTAAATGATCATCATATCCAGCAATCATTATGCCATTAGTAAACTTAGGTAGTAACTTAGCTAGCTACCTGCTCTGCATCGATAGTTCTAAGTTAAATCAACATAAGAAAGATTAACATGGTATGCAGTTTTTACATCTCATCGAATAAATTATTCACAGTATGATAAAAGCATACTATGCTCTTTGATTGCTATCTATATAAAAAATTTTGATAAATTTTAATTTTCAACTTTTTGCATCTAAATATCGTGTTTACTCGTTCTAATACTAATAATAAAAAATAGGATAATTATGGAAAATAACGAATTACTTTCTTTGCTGTGTGCAACAGCACAAGGAGACAAACATGCTTTTTCACGTTTATATCAGAAAACGAGCGGCAAACTCTTTGCAATTAGTTTTAATATGTTGTCTAACAGAGCTCATGCTGAAGAAGCACTACAAGATGCGTTTATTAAAGTTTGGCATAATGCGTCTGAGTATAACGCCTCCAAAGGAACTGTAATAAGCTGGATGATTAGTATTATTCGCTACAGAAGCCTTGATCTACTCAGGTATTATAAAGTCCGTAAGGAAGAACCTTTAGCTGAGGATCAACAAGATACTCACACCGTTGATGTCAATTATGATGAAAACACTAAATTAGTCGACTGTATCGAACAACTAGAACCACAACAAAAGCATGCTATCCACCTTGCCTACTACAAAGGGTTAAGCCATAGAGAACTCGTGAATCATATTGACACACCATTAGGAACAGTTAAAAGCTGGATTCGCAGAGGTTTAGTACAGTTACAAAGGTGTTTAACAATATGAACTATAACAAACCAGAATTACTTAACTCGCTTGCTGCAGAGTATGTACTTGGCACATTAACCGGCTTGGCGCGTAAACGTTTTCAGCGACTCATGCTAGTTTCAAATAAAGCGAGAGAAGCGACCAATATATGGGAGCAAAATCTTAATAACCTAGCGAGTGCTATTAGCCCACAAACACCATCAGATGCCACATGGCATGAGATAATGCGGCGTATCGAACATAAACCACAATTAGAAAAATCACAGCTAATAATAAAACCTTCTATTTGGCGTGCATGGTCATTTTTAGCGACCGCCGCATGTATTATTTTAGCTGTTTTAGTTACTCAAGCTACTACCAACAGTAAGCAGACACAACAAATAGCTTTAGTAAAAAATCAAACTGAGCAACCGTTGTGGTTTATAAATGTAAGTAACCATGAGCTCTCTATTAAAGCGAGTAACCAACTAATAGCGCGAACAGATAGAGACTACGAACTGTGGATGATACTTAAAGGGCAAGATACACCTGTCTCCCTTGGTTTATTACCCAAAAATGGCGATAAAACTATTCTCAAAAGTAAACTATTTAAAGCAACCGACATAACATTATTAGCGGTTAGTTTAGAACCCGTTGGCGGTTCACCGAATGGTTTACCTACTGAGGTACTATACACCACAGAATTAGTACTTTTATAAACTGATGCTGGTCGCTTTACTTCAAGCGATCAGCATAAAAAGTAACAAAAAATAAATACTTTTAACTTTTTTGCATCCACTTAACTATCCTGTCCGTTATTAGCTATGACTTCAAACAAAACTAAAGGACAAAGTCATGAAAGCTTTTACTCCATCAATACTTGCAGTAATGGTATGCAGTACATTTATAAGTGCACCAAGTGAAGCATCTAGCCATAGAGAAGCACCAAATATAAGCCGCTTCCCAACTTTAGACTCTACCGATTTTTATATATTTAATAGTTATGAGCAAGGCCGAGGCGATTACGTAACCCTCATCGCAAACTACATTCCTTTACAAGATGCTTATGGTGGCCCAAATTACTTTGCAATGGACCCTGATGCTACTTATAGCATCCACATTGACAATGATGGAGACGCTATAGAAGATATTACATTTGCGTTTAACTTTGAAAGTATGCTGCCAAATGATAATCAAGGGGTACAACTGACTGTAGGACCAGAGGGTAATCAGCGGACCGTTTCAGTACCTCTTAAAAATGTTGGCGGCATCTCTGCAGGTAATGACGCTGCTGTAAACTTTAGCGAGTCCTACAGTATGACCATGATCAGCGGACCACAACGAACTGGCACTACCACAACCCTAAATAATACCACTACAAACTCTAGCTCGTTCTCTAAACCACTTGATTATGTAGGTAATAAAACCTTTGGATCGATGACAGAATATCAAGCCTATGCTGATCAGTTTGTCTATCAAGTTGCCATACCCGACTGTGAAGGCATGGCGAGAGTTTTTGTCGGTCAACGTAAAGACCCATTTGTAGTTAACTTAGGTAAAACTTTTGATTTAGTTAATTATGTTCCAGTTGAAGGTGACAGCTCGCCAGGGGCAGCCGATGGTGGAGGTTTCCCAGGCGGTATAACCCAATCAGCCGATAATGATGATCTCGCAGACAAAAATGTTACGTCAATAGCTATTGAAGTACCAAAAGCCTGCATTGTAGGCGAAGGTAATCAAGTCATTGGTTCGTGGACAACAGCTAGTTTACCTCAAGCTCGCGTGCTTAACCCTAATGCAAAATTTGCAAATAATGCGGTTAATGGAGGGGCATTGACTCAGGTTTCTCGATTAGGTAACCCGCTAGTCAATGAGCTTGTAATTGGCATTAAAGATAAAGATACATTCTCAACATCTCACCCTAAAGACGATGGACAATTTTTAGATTATGTATCACACCCCTCTTTACCCGAGCTTCTGAATATCTTATTTAAAGATGCGGTTAATACAACACTAGGTGCTAGCCTAGAGACTCTTGCGCCCACTAATTTTCCACGCACAGATTTAATTACTGCATTTTTGACAGGCTTTGCAGGGGTAAACCAACAAGCAACGGTAACACCTTCAGAAATGCTGCGTCTAAATACCGCTATTGCAGCGACTGCGCAGGCCGACCAATCAGCATTTGGCGTTGCAGGTGACGACTTAGCTGGTTTCCCGAATGGACGACGCCCTGGTGATGATGTTGTAGATATTGCGCTACGAGTTGTAATGGGGCGTTTGTGCCACCCTATCCCCGTTGCAGGTACAGATACTGATTTAGGGCTGTGTACTCCAGAAGATGCAAACGTAGGCACTGTGCCATTTACTGATGGCGCACCTGTTAATGCATCAATGATGAATGCCACATTCCCTTACCTT
This sequence comes from Pseudoalteromonas undina, assembly GCF_000238275.3. Classification (NCBI taxonomy): domain Bacteria; kingdom Pseudomonadati; phylum Pseudomonadota; class Gammaproteobacteria; order Alteromonadales; family Pseudoalteromonadaceae; genus Pseudoalteromonas; species Pseudoalteromonas undina. The sequence goes on along the minus strand of NZ_AHCF03000004.1, from coordinate 514,437 downwards.
GCAACGCCGCTTGCAGGCTCTAAATAAGGAGTGAACTAATGCATAATCTAAATTTACGTCATGTCTGTATACTATCTGTAAGCCTGATTATGGCAGCATGCAGTAACGATGACGACAAAAATAAATCACCAACTATAACCAACTCTGCGCCCTCAGCAAGTGATGTAATACTCACCACTCAAACAGAGGTCAGTATCTCTGATATGCTCAGAGCCACTGATATAGATGGCGACACATTAAGTTACTCACTATCAAGTGAGCCTACGTTAGGTGTTGTTGAAGTAAATAGCGATGGTAGTTTTACTTACACCCCTAATAAAGAGACAACAGGTACAGACAGCTTTATGTTTGGCGTAAGCGATGGCATAAGTTCACAAGTAAACGCCACTGTGAGCATCACTATTGAAGCGTTGCAAGTTGAATTTGCACAGTTTGCCACGGATGCTTTAAATCAACAGCCTACGGCTGAGCCATTGTCTGTGAATGGTAGAGTATTTACCAATACAGATACTGATGTTGGTGATCTGATTTCAGCAAACGGAAATTAATCAATCAACTGACTAGCCAAGGAAGGCTAACTTTTAGGAGAAAATAATGCACTTACCTTTATATTTGCCATTCACTTTTATCGCTGTCTTTTTAATGCCGCTCACTCTACAAGGCGCACCTTTTGTACCAAAGGATGATGCAGTTATTGCAACTAGTAACACTAAATTAAAAGCATCTCTTTCTGTTGAAGAGATAAAGAACTTACTCGACAACAGTCAATTCTCAGGCCAATCTGAGCGGTTACAAGGGGTCCTTAAAACACATTTGGTAAAGCTATATCAGGAAAACCCCACTTCAGAAGTAAGCTATCTGTATGCACGTATATTACAAAAAGAACATTTATTCGAGCAAACCATAAATATTGCAAAAGAGGCAATAGATGACGATCCTAACCATGTTAATAGCCATTTACTACTAGCAAATATTTTTATGACGCAAGGGCGTTTTGAAGCAGCAACAAAACACTGTATATCTTTAATTGGTTTGGTAAGTACCCTCACTGCAAGTACCTGTGTGCTTGATATACAAAGCCAACACAAAAATGTTCAACAAAGCTATCAATCGCTATTAAAAATAGTTGATAACAAAGAAACAAATCTTGCAACCAAGCATGTGTTAAGTGAAATGAGTTACCGAATGGGTCACTATAAAAAAGCACTCTCTCATATTAATCATATAAAATTATCGAATATGCCTGTGAGCCTTGTTGTTTTATGGGCTGATATTCAGCTTAGACTTAATAACTCTGAGCATATTATTAACAGCCTAAGCGCATTGATTGACGATAATACTAATTTAGAGGATGCGCTGTTGCTTAGGCTAGCTATTGCAGAAAAAGATCTAAAAACACACGGGCAAAAATGGCAAAAAATGATGGCTGAAAGAGTCTCTTTACGCGAAATTCGCCAAGATACTTTCCACGCCAGTGATCTAGCTAAATATTACATTAATATTCAGCCAAACCCCGACAAAGCATTGTACTGGGCAAACATTAATTGGCAACAAGCAAAGATGAGTATGGATCAGCAGTTACTTAAAGATGCACAAGCTATGCCACGAGGTAAGCTATGAGATCAACTTATCTATGTTTTTTCGCTTTATGTTTGTTCGCTTTTACAAACAATGGCTTTGCACACCAGTTAAGTACCAGTTATATCGTGTTAAATAACAATATAGATAAAACGCAATATATTGGTCACTGGCAAATCAGTATCGCTGACTTGGAACATGCAGTAGCACTTGATTTAAACAACGATGGGCAAATTACATGGGCCGAAATAAAAGCAAAACGTAGCTCACTTACTCAATTTGTTGAACAAAACATAAGTTTTACCCAAGACTTAAAAGCCTGCCTTTTAAATAATGAAGGCCCGTTTAAGCTCGATACTCACTTTAATCAACCTTATTTGCAAATTCCTATTCGCTTTTATTGCGATAATAACACTACAACCTTACTTACATACTCAGCTTTTTTTAACCGCGATGCTAGCCATAAATCTATCGTTAACATCAACGGTGTGTCGCGTGTATTTGACTATCATAACCAAAAACAAGCATTTAATTTTGAACAAACAAGCTACCTAGAAACCTTCAATCAATATGTTTACCAAGGCGTGTTACATATTTGGATTGGTATAGACCATATTTTATTTTTAATTGTATTGTTACTTACTTGCGTGTTGGTAAGACGAGATAAAACATGGCAAAGAAGTAGCTCTAAAATAAAAATCATAAAACACACTGCATGGATAGTCACCGCGTTCACACTGGCACACTCTATTACGCTTACAGCCACAGCTATGAACCTTGTCTCCCCAAATAGTCGCTGGGTAGAATTAGGAATTGCAGTGTCAGTATTGTTTGCAGCACTTAATAATGTTTGGCCCGTCGTAATACGTTTAGGCTGGCTTACTTTTGGTTTTGGATTACTTCATGGGATGGGATTTGCAAGTGTCCTCGGTGAACTAGGCTTGTCAGAAGACTACCAGCTGCTAAGTATTATTGCTTTTAACCTCGGTGTTGAATTGGGTCAACTGAGTATTTTGTGTCTCAGTTTACCAATACTTATTTACCTAAGAAACTATAATTGGTATCAAAAGTGGTTAATGCCTTCAGGTTCAATCTTGATTGCTCTAATCGCTCTGCAATGGTCAATAGAACGTTATTAATGAATAACATTTAGGCTAACCCACAAAAAGGTTAGCCTAATTTTCCTCTGCTCATTCTTATTCTAATTTTTATCAAATGGCATAAGTAATGTTTTCATCGCTGGACGCAGTGCAATAAGCACGGTTTCTTCTGTTAACTCAGGAAACAGCATTTTTCGTAATAACAATCCTGCCATCACTGAAAAAATCACATTAATACGGCTCTCTAATTCTTGTTCTGAATGTGATTTTATTAAACTACTTTCACTCACTAATAAATCCCGCATTCTGTTACGTGCTTGCGTATCAGCCTCACGTAGTAGTAAAGCAACTTTTTTGTTTCTACTAGCCTCTGCCATCATATCTAGGTCAATAACGCAGGCGCCCGTGTCCATATGACGCTGTACGCCATGATGTAGACCATCAAGTAATACTGTTAAAATATCACCAGGTTGATCTTCAAACTCTTGAAATATGGAGAACATTTCTTCCATATCTTTTTCAATAATACTTTCGATTATTGCTTCTTTACTATCAAAATAATTATAAATATGGCCTGCACTCATGCCTGCTGTTCTTGCTATTTCAGCCATACCTGCGCCATGGTAACCTTTGCGATGAAAACAATCAGCAGCCGCTGTTAATACCTGTTCACGACGCGCTTGTGCTTGCACCGGATCAAGGTGTTTTTTATTTTTAGAATTCATTCGAAACTCCATTATCGAGTCACTAGACTCGAAATGTTTAACGTTTACCCTTGATAATAAAAAGATAAACGTTAAACGGTATTACTTTACTACAGATAAACCAGCCATAACTCACTGGTTTAATGCATACTAATTACTTTGATCGGTAGTTACTTCCCATCCACCACCAACGGCTTTGTACAAGTTAATTTGACTTGCAAGCAAAGCTTGTTGACCGGTAATCAGTTGTTGCTTTGCGCTATACCAAGTTCGCTGAGCATCAAGCACTTGTAAAAAGCTATCGACCCCTTTATCGTATCGCGCCTGTGACAAGTCATAGGTTATTTTTCGGCTTTGTAGTAGCTGTTCAAGTGCACTTAATTGCGCGTTGTAACCTTCTCTATCAGCAAGCACGTCTGCAACTTCACGAAACGCTTGCTGAATTTTTTGCTGATACGTTGCTACAGCAACTTGTTGCTCTGCATTAGCGACATCTAAATTAGCTTGGTTACGTCCCATATTAAAAATAGGCAAATTTACCGACGGCATAAAACTCCACGTACCTGACCCTGCATCAAATAAATTACTTAAATCACGTGATGCTGTTCCTGCATTGGCTGTTAAACTAATACTTGGGTAAAACGCTGCACGAGCAATCCCTATATTGGCATTTGCGGCAAATAATTGGTGCTCGGCCGCTTTTATATCAGGACGCTGTGTTAGTAAATCAGACGGAAGGCCGACAGGAACAGCGGGTAAATCAAGTAATGAGTTCAACTCTTTAGTCGGTAGTAAGTCCTGCCCCACCGGATTACCTACTAATAAATCAAGCGCATTTTTATCACGTTTTAATAAACGCTTATACTTTGCAATATCAACCTTTGCAGTAGCTACGGTACTTTTTAATTGCTCTAGGGTAATTTCAGAGGCCGCACCTAAATCAACACTTTTTTGCGTTAAAGATAAAGAAGCTTGCTGCGATGACAATGTCTCTTGAGCTAAAGCAAGTAATTGCTGATCGGTCGCATAATTAAGCCACGCATTTGCCAGCTCAGAAATTAACGATACCTGCATGCTATATTCACTAAGCTGCGTAGAGTAAAGCGTTTGTAATGCTTGCTCTGATTGATTACGCACTTTGCCCCATAAATCTAACTCATAAGCGGTCATACCCACAGTTGCGCTGTATTGGGAGCTAATTTGAGGCTGACTGCTGGCTGATAAATTAGCTGGCAAGCGCTGACGACTGCCTGATGCATTGAAATCAAGCGAAGGATATAGCGCTGAATCTTCGATCTGATATAAACCACGCACTCGTTGCACATTAAGTGCTGCTATTTGCAGGTCTTTATTGTGCTCGAGGCTTAATGATATCAGTGCTTTGAGCTTTTCATCATTAAAAAACTGCTGCCATTTTAGTGACGAAACTTGTCCTTTGCCTGCCTCTGATGCATACGCATCAGGGACAGGTAAATTAAGTGTTTCTTGCTGAGGAGCTAACTGACATCCAGATAAAATGGCTAAAGTTAAAGCACTAAAACTAATTGTTCTTACACTCATTAAACTTCCTCCTGCGAGGTGGTTTTAGCTTTACCTGAAAACAGTCTACGTACTAAAACAAAAAACAACGGTACAAAAATCACCACCAGTGATGAAGCAGCAAGTGTTCCGCCTATAATTGAAATACCTAAGGCGTTTTGAGCACCAGAGCCTGCACTCGAGGCTATTGCAAGCGGTAAAACACCACAGATAAATGCCATTGAGGTCATTAAAATAGGACGTAAACGAAGTCGTACAGCTGCAATAGCTGAATCTACCAAACTTAAGCCTTCATCCATTTTATGAGTAGCAAATTCAACAATTAATATCGCATTTTTAGAGGCAAGCCCTATGGTGGTTAATAAGCCAACTTGAAGGTAAATATCATTTGATAAGTTACCTAAGAAAGCAGCCATAACAGCCCCCAATATACCCAGAGGTACAATCATCATTACTGCAAATGGGATAGACCAACTTTCATAAAGTGCTGCTAAACACAAAAATACAAATAATAGTGAAAGACCATAAAGAAGCGGCGCTTGACCACCACTCGAACGTTCTTGGAATGAAATACCAGTCCATTCAGAGGAAATCCCATTAGGTAACTGCTTAACTAAGCGCTCCATTTCATCCATAGCCTCACCTGTACTGTAACCAGGCGCAGCACTACCTTGAATTTCCATAGCTGAAAAGCCGTTATAGCGCTCTAAACGAGGCGAACCATATGACCAATATGAACTAGCAAACGCTGAGAATGGCACCATGTCGCCGCTTTTATTTCGCACATACCATTTATTGAGATCTTCAGGCACCATGCGCGCATCGGCCTTACTTTGCAGATATACCTTTTTAACACGGCCACGGTCGATAAAATCGTTCACATAACTACTACCCCAAGCAGTAGAAAGCGTACTGTTAATATCACCTTGTGATACACCAAGGGCTTCTGCTTTTGCAAGATCAATATCCAGTTGTAATTCAGGCATATCTTCTTGCCCGTTTGGACGAACACCTGCCAGTATTGGACTTTGACTAGCCATACCCAATAACTGATTACGCGCCTTTAATAGCTCGTCATGACCTAAACCAACCCGGTCTTGTAAAAACATATTAAAGCCGTTTGCAGTGCCAAGTTCAATAATTGCCGGAGGTGGGAATGCAAACACAAGCGCCTCTTTTATCGTTGAAAAATAGCCCATGCCTTTTCCTGCAACCGCTCCCACTGATAAGTCGTCACGTTGGCGCTCATCCCAGTGCTTTAAGCTCACAAAGCCAATGGCTGAGTTTTGTCCTGAGCCTGCAAAGCTAAAGCCGGTAACCGTGAAAATTGATGCAACAGCTTCAGATTGTTCTTCTAAATAGTGGTTTTCTACTTTTTTAACCACTTCAAGCGTTTGCTCTGTTGTAGAACCTGCTGGCAGCATTACTTGGCTAAACAAAATACCTTGGTCTTCGTCCGGTAAGAACGCGGTGGGTAAGCTTGAAAAAATAGTGACCATACCACCGACAATCAAAACATAACTAAGCAAATAACGTTTAGAGTGTTTGATCATTCGCCCAACAAAGCCTTGTGCACCTCTATTAGTTTTATCAAAACCACGGTTGAAGCCTGAGAAAAAACGACCTATAAAGCTACCATCAGTATGCACATGACTCGGTTTTAATAACGTAGCACACAGTGCAGGTGTTAAAATAAGCGCCACTAATACCGATAACCCCATTGCTGTTACCAGCGTTATAGAGAACTGACGGTAAATAACCCCTGTAGAGCCACTAAAGAATGCCATAGGAATAAATACCGCCGACAGCACCATGGCAATACCCACAAGCGCGCCCTTAATTTCGTCCATAGACTTTCGAGTTGCTTCGACTGCAGAGAGTTTTTCTTCAGTCATTAAACGTTCTACGTTTTCAACTACCACTATCGCATCATCTACCAGCAAACCAATGGCCAATACCATCGCAAACATAGTGAGCGTATTAATTGAATACCCAAAGGTAAATAGAACGCCAAACGTACCTAGCAGTACCACAGGAACGGCTATAGTCGGGATAATAGTTGCTCTAAAGTTTTGTAAAAATAAGTACATAACAACAAACACTAGTACTACGGCTTCTATTAAAGTATGTACTACTTTTTCAATTGAAAGTGCAACAAAGGGAGTCGTGTCATAAGGCACAACCGCTTCAAGCCCTTGTGGGAAGAAAGGCTTAAGCTCTTCAAGTGCATCCTTTACTCCTTGTGCGGTATCAAGTGCATTAGCGCCACTGGCTAACTTTACACCGAGTCCCGATGCTGGTTTACCATTAAAACGAGCAACCACACCGTAGCTTTCACCGCCCAGTTCAACTTCGGCAACATCTTGTAAGCGAACAACCGAACCATCGCTGTTAGTTTTTACTAAAATATCTCTGAACTGCTCTGGTTTTTGTAATCGACTTTGCGCAGTGACAGTCGCATTAAGCTGCTGTCCAGCAAGTGACGGCATACCACCTAGCTGACCTGCTGACACCTGTGCATTTTGTGCTTTAATTGCTGCTGATACATCGCTAGGGGTTAGCTTATAGTTTTGTAATTTAGCCGGATCGAGCCAAATACGCATTGCATATTGAGAGCCAAACAGCTCCACTTCACCTACACCGTCTACACGCGACACAATGTCTTGCACATTCGACGATACATAGTCTCCAATATCAATATTAGTCATACTGCCATCTTGCGACACAAAACCAACAACCAGTAAAAAGCTTGATGATGATTTGGCCACTACCACACCTTGGCGCTGTACTTCTTCAGGCAATAATGGCGTAGCGGTCGCTAACTTATTTTGCACTTGTACTTGGGCAATGTCTGGATCGGTCTCGGCATCAAATGTTAGCGTCAGTGTTGCTGATCCGCTCGACTGTGAGGTTGATGACATATATAACAAGCCATCTAAGCCTTTCATTTTTTGCTCAATAACCTGAGTCACCGAGTCTTCTAAAGTACGTGCAGATGCACCAGGATAGTTAGCTGTAATGGTAACCGCTGGCGGCGCAATAGACGGATATTGGGCAACGGGTAGGCTTTTAACGGCAATAATACCCGCAAGCATAACAACAATTGCCAATACCCAAGCAAAAATAGGCCTATCGATAAAAAATCGTGACATAAAACTCTCCGTTATTGGCTGTTATTTGCAGAAGACTGTGCAGCGGTTGCCGTAACTGGTGCACCTGGGCGAATCTTTTGTAGCCCTTCCACAATCAATTGGTCGCCATCGGCTAAGCCTTCGCTCACCAACCAATTTGCGCCTAAAGTACGCTCTACTTTTAATACACGGCTTTCAACTGTATTGTTTTTGCTAACAACCATAGCTGTAGGTTCACCTTTGGTATTACGGCTCACACCACGTTGAGGAGCTAATATTGCGTCTGACTTAACACCTTCAACCACCTCAGCACGCACATACATACCTGGTAGTAATAGCTTTTCAGGGTTTGGAAATTTAGCACGTAAAGTCACTGACCCAGTACTAGGATCAACCGTTACTTCAGAGAACTGTAATGTACCTTTATGAGGATATACTGAGCCATCTTCCATTATTAGTTCTACATCGGTTTGTGTTGTAGAGTCGACACCTAAAGCACCTGATGCCAGCGCTCTTTTGAGTTTAGTTAACTCATTACTTGATTGGGTTAAATCTACATAGATAGGATCAAGCTGTGTAACTGTTGCCAGCGCGCTTGTTTGACCTGCGCTAACTAATGCACCTACAGTAACGCTTGATTTACTAATTTGGCCGCTAATTGGCGAAGAAACATGGCTATAATCAAGGTTGATTTGCGCACTTTTTAATTGCGCTTGTGCCGTTAATAATTCTGCAGAGGCTTGCTTAGAAGCTGCATCGGCTTCGTCAAAATCTTGCTGGCTTACAGCTTTAATTGCTAATAATTCTTTATAACGCGACGCTTTAGATTTACTACTGGCTATACTGGCTTCTGCGCGAGCAACCGCCGCTCTGCTGGCTGCTAATTCGGCTTCAAAAATATCGGGATTAATTTGGTAAAGTGCTTGGCCTTTCTCAACCTGAGTCCCCTCTTCAAATAAGCGTGATTGCACAATTCCACTTACCTGAGGACGAATTTCAGCAATTTGAAACGCACTTACACGACCAGGTAATTCTTTTTTAAGTGTAATTGCTTGGCTGTTTAATGTGACAACACCAACGGGTGTTGCTGCAGGAGCAGAAGCCTTAGGTTGCTCAGCTACCTGATCACATCCACTTAAAGCAACAGAACCAACGAGGGCTGAAAATACAAAAAAAGCGATGCGGGAACGCTGCATGTTAAATACCTTTTAGTTTAGAATGAACGATCATTCTAAACTATAGTACAACAATTAAAAATAGCTAATGGGCAACATTTACACATTTTTACAATTGATTATAGTTGTCACAAAATTAACTCAAACAATAGTTAAACTATATCAGTGACCTCCATAAAAAAGGCAGCCAATGCAAATACATTGACTGCCGTTAATCAATTATTTAATTTTAGCGACTGTTACTCGCTCTCAGGGTTCATCCTAGAGACGAGTAACTGCTCAATACGAATGCCTTCTACATCCACTACTTCAAATTTAAAGCCTGAAAATACAATAAATTCTGCACGTTTAGGAATATGCTTCATGGTGTAAATTAAATACCCGGCGACCGTTTCATAATGGTTTTGATCTGGAAACTCATCTATTTCCAGTACTTTGGCTAATTCAACAATAGGTGTTAAACCATCGACCAACCAAGAGTTAGCATCACGCTCAATGATTAGCTCCTCACTTTGATGCGTGATTAAATCACCCATAAAGCCTTTCATTAAATCTTTAACTGTCACGATTCCAACCACTAGCGCATATTCATTGACCACCACAGCAAAAGGGTGAACCGCAGTTTTAAACGCATTTAGCGATTCAGATAAGCTCAGTGTTTCTGGTAAGTAAAAAATATCTTTATCTAGCATACCCGCATTAATGTTTGCCGCCTCACCTTTAAGCACTTGGCGTAAAATATCTTTTGACTCAACCGAGCCAATTAACTTATCAAGGTTGCCTTTACACACTAAAAAGTGATTATGTGGATGCTCAATAATTTTATTGGCTATATCTTCACTCGACTCATCAATGTCGAAGTAAACTATTTGCTCACGTGGCGACATCACGCTTGATAAAAAGCGCGCTTCTAAATCAAATACATTACCAATTAAGTCATATTCCTGCTGTTGAAGGCTGCCATACTCAGCACCAGCATCCATCATGGCAACAATATCTTCAGTAGTAACAATATCCTCACGCTCACTGGGTACTTTAAACACCCGCAATACGATGTTGGTTAAGCCGTTAAAAAATAATACCAATGGTGTTAGCGCGAAAGTCACCCATCGCATAATTGTAACTACACGCACAGCAACAGCTTCAGGTAAAATCATTGCTAATCGCTTTGGGAGCAAATCAGCAAATAATATAAATAATGAGGTAATAATTAAAAACGACAGTAAAAAGCTAATTTGACCAAGTAACGGCCCCTGATAAAATAATTGCAGTATTTCTTGCACGTAAGGCGATAATGCCTGCTCACCAACAATCCCACCTAATATGGCAATCGCATTGAGCGTAATTTGGATCATGGCAAAAAAAGCACCGGGCTGCTCTTGCAGCTTTAAAACCGCCAGCGCTTGCACATTTCCTTCGTCGGCCATAACTCTTAACTTTATTTTGCGTGAAGCGGCAATCGAAATTTCTGACATCGCAAATAACGCACTCATCAAGATTAATAATGCAATCCCGATTAAATCACCCATTTATAACTCCAAAATAATCGCTTTTATTAGCAAAAGCAGCTGGATTATAGCCGCTTTTATAAACAGGGCAATTGATATTTATATAATATTATTTTCTTAATATTTTAATATTTATAGTTGCGATTCATACAAAGCAAAGGCCGTGCTAAGTTGCTGCTTTAATTTATTAGGTAGGTTTTTGTTACACGCAAAATATAAGGGAGCTTGGCTGACGTTGATGGGCATTAATGGCTCGAGCTGTAGTTCATTTAATAAGTGGGACTGTTCATGATTTATTCTCTGTGCAGGTATTACAACCAAATCAATGCTGGAACTTCGCGCTCTAATTATTTTAAAAATATTATCAAAGCTATTAAAAAGCATTAAATTTTCGTTTTCTTTAAAGCCTTGGGAGAGTAAATAGTGGTGGCTGTAATTATCTTTTAATACTGCAATTCTATATTGCTTCGCCTGATCAAGGCTTGTTAGCACAATGCCTTTGCTCTTAAGTGAGTAGAAGTTAGTATCAAATTGAGCTAATTTAGCAAACCAAACAAAGCTACTCTCACGCTCAGGTGAGCGAGAAATAGAGAAGATACAGGTTTGAGGATCTCTTAATGCAATATTATAAGTCATGCTCCAATCGTTTACTGAAATTGAATAATCAATCCCAGCATTATCAAGCACTAATCGTACTATATCGGCAGCATCACCGACTAAATTGTTGTTCGCATCAAGATACTGCGCAGGTGCAAAATTCTCTGTTACAACAGTGAGTTTAGCTGCGCAGTGTTGGCTTACAATGAGTAATAATACAAAACACCACTTAATCACAATAACCCGCTCTATTAAATTTAAGACGTCACTTTTCAATAAAAGCCAATTAAATATAGCGGGTTATTTGCAAATAGCCAATTTTTAGCTTTTGAAATTAGCGGTTCATTGCGTTAATTAAAAACGCTGAGATTTTAGCGCCTTCTCTCAGTGTCGTCTCAGAGCTTGATTGACCCACTAAAGAGCTGTCAGTAAACGGAGCTATCTCCATCATATCAGCCCCCGTTATAGGGAATTCATCAGCAATCGCTGACAAAATATCAAGTGCGTGTTGTGGCGTTAAGCCATTTTCTTCGGGTGTACCTGTTGCTGATGCAAATTCGGCATCGAGGGCATCAATATCAAAGCTTACATACACTTCATCGACCTTGTCTGCTTTTAATTGCGCAATAACATCAGCCGCAACCGCAGCTGCGCCACGCTCTATAATTTCAGCAGCCCAATGTTGTTTTACGCCAAAAGTACTTTCCCAATGTGATTTAGGCTTGCCACTTGAGCGAATACCAAATTGAATTAAATGATGCGGCGCTGGTAAGAATTCTAAAATATGTGTGCACCAAGAGCCAAAACATAAGTCAATGCCCAAACGCTCTACGAGTAAGTCGGTGTGAGCATCAAAGTGAATAATTGCCGTACGTTTACCTTGCTCGCGTTTTGCTTTTAAATACGCTTTTGTTAACGGGTAGCTAATTGAGTGGTCGCCGCCAATACCAAAAATACCTTTGTCTTGGAATGTCGCATAAAAGCTATCACACACATCTTCAGTAATAGACAATGGGCTTACATAATGATCGTTATTGTCATTTCCGTATAGGGCCTTTTGGCAATTAGTGATAGTGGCCTCATTTAAATACTTATCGTGTAATAAATGCGGTATTACACGTACATCACCTAAATCAAACGAACGACACTGTGTTTGTTGATCAATCAATGCTGAGCGTAAAAATAAAGGCCCCCAGTTAGCGCCACGTAAAATCCCACCACCGCAATCAGAGCTAATGCCTAGCATTACTGCTTTATGTGGTGAATTAGGTAGCTCGTTAAGTGAGTCACGCCATAAAACATCGACATTTTCAGTTTGCCCATATAATTTATTTCTAAGCGCTGCTTTGCGTTCTTTAGCCGTATTGACCGTAAAAACACCGTCGCCAGGTGCACATAAACAGTGTTCAACTTTATCTTTAAATGCTTGAAATTGTGTGCTCATTGTAAACCCTTTTTCAATCTGAATATCTTGTCTATTATTGAGTAGTTATGCAAAACATCGCACGCTGAATTAATTTTAGATAATTTGCATAGTATGCTAAAAATCACAAGGCGCTTTGTTTTGCTCTCTTAGGTTAGTGGTAAATAAAAACCAAACCCACTTACTAACCAATTGAATATAAACAATTTAAATTATAGCTAACGACTCTTTAGCCTAGCTATTGGTTTGCTATGAGGTATGAATATAGTGTCTGAGCAAACAAGTCAACTGGCTCATTTTTCTAGTAATTTTTGCCATTGATTGAATATTCAGAGTTGGTGAATAAATCAAATTAAGTCAATACGGACATCCGTCCTGTACTTCACTTATGTTTCTCGTAATCATGGTAAATTGACAACAATTCTTATTAAAAAGGCTTAGTTATGGAAAAGGTATTTCACTTAGGACTGTGTATTGATGATTTAAAAGGTGCAAAACTGGCAATTGTTCCAGGCGATCCAGATCGTGCAGCACGTATTTCACAGTTCTTAGATAATCCAACCTGCCTTGCTCAAACGCGTGAGTTTCACATTTATTTAGGCCAATTAAACGGTCACTCTGTAGTGGTATGCTCAACCGGTATTGGCGGCCCTTCAACGTCAATTGCCGTTGAAGAACTGGCACAACTAGGCGTACGTAGCTTTCTTCGCATTGGTACAACAGGTGCAATTCAACCGCACATTAACGAAGGCGATATTTTAATTAGCCAAGCTTCGGTACGATTAGATGGCGCGAGTCAGCACTTTGCACCGCTGTGCTATCCTGCCGTATCTGATTTTTTTGCTACTCAAGCTATGGTAAAAGCCTGTGAAAACCTTAATATCGATTTCCATATTGGTATAACTGCTTCGAGCGACACCTTCTACCCAGGTCAAGAGCGTTATGATACGCATTCTGGCTACGTACCTAAATCATTACAAGGTAGCTGTGAAGAATGGCAAAAATTGGGCGTAATGAACTATGAAATGGAATCAGCTACTTTATTTACCATGTGTGCCGCACTTGGCTTACAAGCCGCTTGTGTTGCAGGTGTATTAGTAAATAGAACACGTCAAGAAATTCCAAACGTGGACCACGGCGAGATTGAGAAAAAGTCTGTTGCCGTGGTGCTTGAAGCCGCTAAAGTGTTACTTGGCTAATGTTGCGCTAATAACCTCAAGTGTTGGTAAGCTATCAAAGCTTGCTAACACTGCTTTTGCTACCCCTGATTGGTTTTCATGACCAGCAGTTTCTAATAAAGTAATTGATTTTACTGTTTGCTTATCAAAACTTAATCCTGCTACAAACAATTGACTCACCGCGCTTTGCAATGGCGATAAGCTCGGGCTGTATGCTGCATTTTCAGCATAGCTGCCATAAAAGTCACCATTTTCTAACGTGCTTATTTTTACCGCACTGTAATTTTGACTGTATGGAACATAAGCCGCTAAAGCATAACTCATCAGCTTTTCATCAAGGTCTGTCTCTTTAAAGCACTTAGTTTGCTCTGCTGGGTTAAATAAGCTGTGCTCATTGCCTAAATCGGTTGGTCCAAATGAATGCGGTAATAGCTCTGCTAATTTAAAGTTTTGTGCTGGCAGTAAAATATCAAGCTCTTTTGCATCAGCCAATTCATTCATAAACTGACGGCAATACCCACATGGTGCATCACTAATGGCTATTTTCAGCACTTTCTTAGCGCCATTTAACCACGCATTATTAATTGCTGATTGCTCACCATGCACCACTAAACTAAGTGCTTGATGATCAAACTCAGCATTGGCACCAAAGTAAAAAGTGGTATTTCCTTGTGAATTAAGCCCTTTAACAATTGCGCCGACATGAAACTTGGAAATAGGTGCAACTGAAAATTCAGAAGCCATAGGCACCAAGCCTTGCAATAAAGTATCTTCGCTGACATTAAGTTCAGTACAAAGCGCTTTAATATCGCTTGAATGTAAAATACCGCGTTGAGTTTTTAATTGACTACGTAATGCTTGGGTTTGCGCTACGTTTAATGAGATGTGTGAATTGCTAAGTGCTGTATTATGTTGCACTTTAAAAGTTGCTGAAGCCATAATAGTTTTTATTTGTTCAATGGCCAAGTAGTGTAAAAGGTTGGCAAACGAAATACCAGCCTATTCAGCGTAAAAAAAGGGAACACGTCGCGTGTTCCCTTTAAAACTAATCTAATTTTGGATTAACCTGTATTTCGCATACCCGCTGCAATCCCCGTCATGGTGATCATTAAGGCATTATCTATATCGCTTTCATTACCTTTATCATCGCCACGAGAGCGACGTAATAGCTCAACTTGTAACACGTTAAGGGGATCTGTGTATGGATTTCTAAGCCCAATAGACTCTTTGATCCAAGGTTGGTCGGCTAATAGACTTTTTTGCGGGCTCAATGATTGCACTAAGGTTATCGCCTCAGCTAATTCCTCACGTAAGGCAACACCTAAAGGTTTATACATGTCTTCCACCAGCGCATTATCGTAGTGCTCACTTAACCAGCTATCCGCTTTACTAAATACCATTTCTAGCATTTCTAAACGAGCTCGAAAGAAAGGCCATTGCAAACTCATTTCGCTTAGGGTTTCAATCCCATATTTTTCAAGCGCTGCTTTAAGTCCACTTAATGCGCCTAACCATGCAGGTAACATTAAACGATTTTGACTCCACGCAAATATCCACGGAATAGCGCGTAAGCTCTCTACCCCACCATTAGGATTACGTTTAGCTGGCCTTGAACCTAATGGCAATTTAGATAGCTCCAATTCTGGTGTTGCCATTCTGAAGTAAGGTACAAAGTTTTCATCGTGGCGTACCACATTGCGGTAGTGCTCGCACGATACATCACTAATTAATGCCATAACTTCGCGCCATTCATCTTTGGGCTCTGGCGGTGGTAATAAGTTACTTTGCAGCACCGCACCCGCGTATATGTTTAAGCTTTGCAATGCCACATTGGGTAAGCCAAATTTAAAGCGGATCATTTCGCCTTGCTCTGTCACCCTAAGGCCCCCTTTGAGTGAACCCGGTGGCTGCGAATGCAAAGCTTGTGCAGCAGGTGCACCACCTCGACCAACCGTGCCTCCTCGACCATGAAATAAAACCAGCTCAATACCGCGTTCATCCGCCAGTTGCACTAACTTGTCCATTGCCTCATATTGTGCCCAGCCAGCAGCCATCATACCCGCATCTTTGGCTGAGTCTGAATAACCAATCATCACATTTTGAGTATTTTTAATATGACCTCGGTACCACTCATTATTAAGCAATGTAGTAATAACATTATGACCATCGTTTAAGTCATCTAAGGTCTCAAATAAGGGCGCCACGGGTAGTTCAAAACCGCAGCCTGACTCTTTAAGTAATAACTGCACCGCTAAAATATCAGAAGCAGTTCGGGCCATAGAAATAATATATAAACCAAAGGTTTTTGCATCTTGCTGCGCAATAACATCAAAGGTGTCGAGCACCTCTTGCACTTCAGGGCTGGGTTGCCAATGCTTAGGAATAAGCGGACGACGAGAGTTAAGCTCAGCAAGTAAAAAAGCCTGCTTATCTTGCTCTTGCCATTGGTTGTAGTCGCCAATACCTAAGTAACGAGTTAGCTCAGAAAATACATCACTGTGTCTCGACGAATCTTGGCGCACGTCTAGTTTTGCCAAACGCAGTCCAAAGCTATTTACTCGGTGGATCATATCCAGTAGTAAGCCATTGGCCACTACTTGCATGTTGCACTTTAATAAAGAGCGATAACACACTTCAATGGGGTGCTTAATTTGATTAATATCGGTGATTAAATCTTGAGATTCAGTGCGCTTATTTTTAATTTTAGCGCTTAAATGCATCACCGTTTCTGCAACTTGGTTTTTAACATCTTTCAAAACAGCACGGTACGGTTCAAACTCTTGCCCAGCCAATTTAATGAGCTCATCGCTGGCATCCGACATAGAAAGTTCAGCACAGAGCGTTTCTAAATCACGCTGGTATAAATCCAGTGCCATCCAACGGCCATGGTCGAGCACTTGCTTGGTTACTTCGGCGGTTACAAACGGGTTACCATCACGATCTCCCCCCATCCAAGAAGTAAATTCTATCGGGCTGTAATCTGCTGGCAACTCCAAACTTAAATGCTGTTTTACATGCTGACTAAACTCTCGTAGAAAACGGGGCACCGCTTCCCACAAACTGTTTTCAATGACTGCGTAGCCCCATTTAGCCTCATCGACAGGGCTTGGACGTGAACGACGAATATCGTCAGTATGCCATGCTTGACTAATTAACTGCGCAATACGATTTAAGATTGCTTCGCGTTCTTGCGCTAGATTGTCGGTACGCTCAAGCGATGCTAAACAATCGCTAAGTTCAACATGTTTATTAATAATAGTACGGCGAGTCACCTCGGTTGGGTGTGCTGTTAGTACTAAGTTTATGTGGAGTTTTGAGAGGGTTTCAGCTAAATGATTATGATTAAGCTGACCTTGTTCGGCCTTTGCAGCTAACGTTTTTAATGTTTGAGTGAGAGGGTTTAGTTGGCAAAAACCAACATCATTAAAACGTGATACAGTATGAAACTGTTCTGCAACATTAGCTAAGTTTAAAAAATGATTAAATGAACGGGCAACCGGTAAAAGCTCTTCATCACTAAGCGCATGCAGTACATCTATAAGCGCTTTACGATCGGCTTCATTGCCACTGCGAGATGATTTTGATAAAGCCCGAATTTCTTCTACTTTATCTAAAATATCTTGTCCTTGAGCATCTTTAATAGTTTGTCCTAATAATTGCCCAAGTAAATTTACATTACCTCGCAAGGCGGCATATTGTTCACTCATTTTTAGCTCTCCTTTGTTTCTTTGAGGCCTATTAATATCATTATGTTTACTTATTTAATAGATCCATTTGCAACAGCATCTCGTAAAAAACCATATGTAAAATAAACACAAAGCGATGACATGATCATTTTTTACGATGCTAATTGCCCCCTTTGCAATGCAGAGATGCAGCATTTAAAACGTGCCGATGTTGATCATAAAATTACACTAGAAGATTTAAATTCTGATAACTTTAGTGAGCGTTTTCCCGCAATCGATAAGCAATACGCCATGAATATACTGCACGCCCAAACTGATAATGGGCAGATAATTTACGGCTTAGACGTGACTTATCAAGCCTGGCATACTGTTGGCAAATACCCTTGGCTCAAGATTATTCGTTTGCCCGTCATTCGTTTTTTTGCCGATCATGCTTATACTTTTTTTGCAAAATACCGTCATCACATTAGCCGTTTTTTAATGCCTAATGCACAGTGCAACTCAGGTCAATGTAATATCAAAACCAAAGGTGAAAAATGAAAACAGTGATTTTATTTGGCGCCAGTAGCGCCATTGCCCAATCTTACGTTAATCACTTAAACCAACAAGCAACACAATTTAATATTATTTGTGTCAGCTCATCGAACATTAATCACAGCGACATAAACGTAAACTATTTTCAGAGCGACTATTCAGCGCAAAGCCTAAACGAGCTAACCGAGTCGTTAAAATCTCAGCAAGTTGATATAGCTCAAGTGATTATATTTAATGGTCAATTACACAACGACCAGCACATGCCAGAAAAAAAGCTTGAAGAAATCAACAGTGATTATTTTATGCAGCTTATGCACTCTAATTCGCTTGTACCCCTGCTGTGTTTACAAAGTATAGTGCCGCTGCTTAACCACAAAACTCACTGCACAATTACCGCTTTAAGCGCTCGTGTTGGTAGCATTAACGACAATAAATTAGGTGGTTGGTATACCTATCGCGCATCAAAATCAGCACTTAATATGCTATTTAAAACAGCCGCCATTGAGCTTGCTCGTCGCGCTAAAAATACTAAACTGATTTTATTTCACCCAGGCACTACAGATACACAGCTTTCTAAGCCATTTCAAAAAAATGTTCCTGCAGATAAACTGTTTACCCCTGAGTTTGTTGCCCAGCAATTATTTAAATTTACTTACGAAAATCCACAATTAGAACTTAACAACGAACCTGCCTACCTAGATTGGCAAGGAAATACCATAAAATGGTAAGGAATTAACACATGCATTTTTCCAAAGACCGCATAGCCGCGCTTGAAAAGCACACACGTACGCATTTTATAAATTCATTGTCAGGGTTTAAAAGTGCTAACTTAATAGGCACACAGGATGAGCAAGGTAATACCAATTTAGCCATCGTTAGTTCGGTTATTCATTTAGGCGCACACCCACCACTTGTTGGCATGATCATGCGCCCGCACAGCGTACCAAGGCATACATTTGAAAATATTCTAGAAACAGGCGTTTACACTATTAATCAAGTAAATAGTGACATTTACCAGCAAGCTCACCAAACCTCGGCACGTTACGCTAAAGATGAGTCTGAGTTTGATGCTACGGGGTTAAAAACAGAATACTTAAATGAGTTTAACGCTCCATTTGTTGCACAAAGTCGACTTAAATACGCGGTAAAATTTGTAGAGAATCAACATCTAGCAGTTAATGGCACTGAGCTGGTTATTGGTGAAATAATGGATGTGTATGTAGATGAATCAGCACTCCAAAGTGATGGCTTTTTAGACTTACAAGCCATCGACACAGTTGCAGTAACCGGATTAGATAGTTACCACACGGCAAATAAGCTCACTCGCTTACCCTACGCGAAAAAATAGCCCTAGGTTATCAAGTCCTTTCGATAAGTGACTTGATAACCCACCCCCACTTTTTGAGCCTCTTGTTCACTAATCGCAATTAGTTTGAATTTAAACTGTTAAACCTACACACTATGCAAAATTTTGTAGGAGAAATATATGACCACAGTTGGTATTGGTACTCACACACCCGAGCAAGCACTTGCTAGTTTAAGTAATATGACTCACTCAGTAACGCCAATTCAGGCCGATGAGTATTTAGCGCGTATGGCCAAAGCACAAGCCTATATGCAAGCGCACAACATTGATGCCATTTATTTAAACGCAGGTACCAACTTAACTTATTTCACCGGAATGAAATGGTATGCCAGTGAACGACTTGTTGGCGCTATTTTACCTGCCGTAGGTGATGTGCAATACATTGCTCCACATTTTGAAATTGGCTCTTTAAATGGCTTTAAGGTTATTGATGGCCCAATACACGGCTGGCAAGAGCATGAAAACCCATTTGAGCTATGTGTTAAAGTGCTTAAGCAGCTCAATATTAGCGACACCGCTACCGTTGGTATTGATGAAAGCGCACAGTTTTTTATTTTTGATGGTATCAATAAAGCCAGTTCAGGGTTAAAACTGGTGAACGCACAACCAGTCACTGCGCATTGTAGAATGCATAAATCAGCCAATGAATTAGCATTAATGCAATGTGCCATGGATATGACCTTAGCGGTTCATCAGGCTACAGCGAGCATGCTATATGAAGGAATTAGCACCATAGAAGTCGAAGAGTTCATAAAAAAAGCCCATCAAAAAGTAGGTGCCCCAGGTAATTACTTCTGTATTGTATTGTTTGGCCTTGCCACCTCATTCCCACATGGCGTAAAAGATCCACAAATTTTGAAAAAAGGCGACATGGTGCTCATCGATACTGGATGTAAAGTGCACGATTACCTTTCTGATATTACGCGTACTTATGTGTTTGGTGAAGCAACCAGCCGACAACGCCTGTTTTGGGATTTTGAAAAAGCGGCACAGTTAGCAGCTTTCAATCAAGCAGCCCTTGGCGAAACCTGTGAATCGGTTGACGAAGCCGCTCGCAGTTACTTAGCAGCTCAAGGCTTAGGCCCTGAATACCAAACACCAGGTTGCCCGCATCGTACGGGCCATGGTATTGGCTTAGACATTCACGAATGGCCATACCTAGTTGGCGGTGACAAAACCCCGCTTTCCACAGGCATGTGTTTTAGTAACGAACCCATGCTGGTTATTCCAGATGAGTTTGGGGTTAGATTAGAAGATCATTTTTACATGACAGATGACGGTCCGCGCTGGTTTACTCAACCGAGTCATAGCATTGACGACCCGTTTGGCTTAAACAGCTAACCTGAAAACATTCAATAAAAGAGTAGCACTTTCGTTGCTCTTTTTGTTTAAATATTGATAAGGTAGGCTCTATCCCAATATCCATTGCTATTACAAAGCAATCCTTAAAGGACTCCTATGAAAAACTTTAAAATAAATATCGTCTCAGATGTAATGTGCCCGTGGTGTATTATCGGTTACAAGAACTTAGAAACCGCATTGACCGAGCTAAAAGTGGAAATGAGTGCGGATATTACATGGCACCCTTTCGAGCTTAATCCAGATATGCCACTTGAAGGGCAAGACTTAGACGAGCATTTGCAGCAAAAATACAGCTTAACCGAAGAAGAAAGCGCGCGAAATCGTCAAAACATGGCAGATGCGGGTGAGCGAGCTGGGTTTACCTTTAATTTTGACGGTAAACGCATCATGATCAACAGCTTTGATCTTCACCGCTTGCTAATGTGGGCTCGTGAAGAAGACAAGCAAACTGAGTTGAAATTGGCGTTTTTTGAAGCACACTTCACCGGTTTAAAATATTTAAATCAAGAAGGTGCATTACTGGATGTGGTAGAAAGTGTGGGCCTTAACAAAGACACAGCCCGTGATATTTTACACTCAGATAAATACGTACAAGCGGTTCGCGAAGAGCAAAATAATTTTAAGCAAATGGGTATTACTTCAGTGCCTACTTTCATTATAAATGATAAGTATGCGCTTACCGGTGGGCAGCCGAGTGAGTCGTTTATTCAAGCGCTTAAGCAAATAAGTGAAGAAGAAGCAAAAAATACTCAATAAGTTTTAAATAAGGAAGCGACAGCAAATACAAGCTCCCTATATTTAATAATGATTGCAATAAACCTTGAAATATAACTAGTTTTAGTTGAAATTTATTATGGTTTTACTGTACCAATATATACAGGTGCAGGTGTGGCGCCATAAGTCGGAAGAGCAGCGCAACTTCCCTCCCCAGAGTAATAAAAAATAACTTTTTGGTTATTCACCTGAGAGTTTTGAAGCAACCCAGTCCACATTGCGCAGGTTATTTGATCTACCTCTTTCCAAGTAGATTTTAAGTTGCAGATATTAGTATAGCTATCGTGGCCCGTATGAAGTACATTAATAATACCTGTACTATAAATAAGTACTCTTTTTACATCCACTACACAATGAAAAACAGCAAATGCATTAGTTGAGAAAATTAAGCAAAACATGCCTATTAAATTTTTCAATTCCAATCTTCCTTAAAATTTTTAATAAAAAAATATGTAATTAATTGAAGCTATTATGATATGTATATTTATTCGACTAGCTAGAAGATATCCCTATAAAGTTAGCGCCATGACAGCTATCATCTTCATAGTTATGAACCCGTATTTTTTTACCTGAGCTTACAGCAGCTAAAGCAATAGAAAATGCTTGATTGTAAGATTCTTTTGACTGAGACTTAATAGCAGGAAATATAACAGAGCTATTTGCACAGGGCCCTGTCCCCCCTGAAAGCTTTAAATAGAATACATCCATATTACTACTACTACTTGCTACTTCTGTAACTGTAGCCCCTCTAACTAACTCACCACAAAAAACAGGGGTAGAGACTATTAAAAAGCCAAAAAAGATTAAAACTCTAATAAACATTTAATTTCCTATATTTAAGTTAGTTGTTGTTTATCTAATAACAGAAAAATACCGAATCGTATCTGATACAGATTGATCTACACATTTTTGTTCAGTAGTAAATATAACCGTTTTTTGCGCAACAAAAGCCATCATGAGTACGCTTAAGTATTCTTTAGCCATTGGCCGTGACATTCTAAATGATAAGTAATCCCCATTAGAGCCATGACAAGCAGGGGGATTTTTAACTCCTCCCTCAGGATACACGTACACTAAATCGCCTTGTTCATAAATGAGTATCCTTTCTATTTTTGCAGTTGTGGCTGCAACCCCATCAAAAGCAAAAATTGTAAATAACAGCCCTATTAGAATTTTCATTATATTCCTTAAAAAAATGCATTTAACTTTAAAAATACTCTTCCTGTAATGAAACAAAACCTATTTCACATGAGTTATCTTCGCTATGTAATCGAACTTTTTTATTAGCAACATAGGCCGTCATAATTAAGCTTAACATTCTATCAATTATCTCAGCATCATGATTGTTGGCTGTAATAACGCCATATACCCTTTGACTCTCTTTGCAAGTTTCATTAATTAGTGTCGCATCAGCCTGAAAAAACACTTTTATATTTTGTGTACTACTAAAAGCATACTGTTTAATACCTGCAATCTTGCCAAATCCAATGCTGTCAGCGTAGGTAACACATGAAAAAAACAGTAATAATGTCATAACAACTTTATACATTTATAATCCACCAGAAGTTTATTTATAACAAAACTTTTAAATCTAAAAGTAAAATCACTGCTCAAAAGTTTAAACAAAATTTAAACTACCCAATATGATCTACATTTTCGAATTTAAATGGCTGTTATCAAAAAGATTAAGTTAAACTATTTTGTAATATTAATAGCACCTGCTGATGTAAGTGTATTAAAAGTTGTTTCTTTTACTGCATACCAAGTAACTGGTTTACATTCATGGATATATATCGTTATTTTTTTGTTACTTGTAAAAGCCGTCAACACTGCGGCATAGATTTTATCGTATTGAGGGTGGGATTTTTCGATGAATACTTTATTGCTGGTACTACATGCTCCTGGGTTACCAAATGTTCCATAAACCATAACACCATTACCACGTTCAATATCTATACGTGAAGGTTCAGCTGCTTTAGTCCAATTACCGGCCTTAACAGCATGTGTGAAACTCATTAAAAATACGCATAGCATTACACTATTTTTCATTAAATATATCCTTATTTATATTTACTTTATAAATTTCTTGCGAGAAATTCACTTACATTCCATCAATGAATATAGTTTAGGTACACATGCTCGCCTAAAAGTGGCAGGGCTTTTGTGCCTTTTTATTACACTTTTATTCAGCTGCTGCTAGCCAAATTCTATCAATAGTCAGATAACCCGAAGTTATTCCCCTCATTTGTATGGTAATGTCACGATTTGAGGCTTGAGCTGCTAAAGCTGTTGAATAAAATAATTTGGCAAAGTCAGGATTTGATTCAACCCTAAGCGCCGCAGCACCAACACCAGACCTTGTAATATTTAAGCCTATACTGGCGGGAGCACTTGAAGGAAGAGGTGTATCAAAGTATAGCAATATTAAATTACCAGAGTTTATATAGATCCTTTGAACTTTTCCCGTATAGCTACAATAACCACCACTACTAGAATGACAAGTAGGCTGAGCCGCATTTACAAGGCTTGGCACAAGCCCTATAAATAAGATGAATAGAATTTTTAATGTTTGCAAAATTATTCCTTATAAACAAACCTAAACTACAAATATGTTAATGAGTAAAATTATTAACGCTCCAAAGCGTTTGTTATATTTAGTACTCAAACCTAATAGCATCAATTTGACACAGTTTTGAACCAGAGCCCTGCCAAACTTTATCAGGGTATACTTGAAACCTTACTTGCTGCTTAGTTGTATAAGCGGTAAGCAAAAAAGAGCTTATAGTATTATATCCTGGAGCGGATGGAGAAAGCCAAACGCCGTCATCACAACCTGCAATACCAGTTTTAATCCAAACAGCAATATCTGCACCATCTCTATTAGCTACAGCGCCGTAATCATCGTAAGCAAATAGCTTTGTTATTGCTCCTTTATCTGTGGTTGTCACAGAACTGAACGTTGAAAAGCTGAACAAAACTAATGTTAGCCCTACCAATACTTTTTTCATTTGTTAATAACCTTAAGCTTATACGCTGCACAATTTACGTTATTTTGCTAATTAGATATGAGTAGCAATATTTATAGTACTATTTAACAAGTTCTACCGAATACAGCTTGCACACTGTATTACCAGAGCCTGACCATTTTTCACCTTTATCTAATCCAATCAAGATAACTTTCGCATAAGCATGATAAGCAGAGATCAACATACTGTAATTAGCTTCAAAGCCTTGGTCTTCTTTATTTAGATAATAACCGTAGTTACATATAGAGCCATTGTATTCAAGAGAAACAAATACATCTCCGCTTCCATAATTCGAATAAGAAACAAACCGCTCTATAGTACTTTTAGGCGAAGTTTCATTAGCAATAACTTGCGACGTGAATAATAAAATATGAAGCATCACCGTAGTTGTTATTATTTTCATATACAGTCTCTTCTAATTTAAAATAACTCAAAATTTATAATAATATACTGAATAAGCTGGCAGTCGTTTCAGGGCTAAATCGAAAAATGAGCAGTCAAATACATTTTAATATTTATGTAGTAAGTGCTAAATAGTAATTACAGCATTCTCTTGTTTAATTATCATCTATACTCAGCCACTAGTGCGATATTCAGGCACTTTGTTAGCATTAATACGTTCAAGTAACCCTGAACTAATACTGGTAATATTCGTGATTTTTCCACTAACATGGCCTTTGCCAATAGCTGCAATTGCATTAGCAGAAAATAAAACACCAATAAATGTAAACACTCTTAATAACATTTTATTTAATATCCTTATTAAAATAACTATTATGATAAAAAGGCAAAAAGAAAGACCTGACCCTATTTTCCCTTGTTTACTTTTTCATTTCCTTTTTTTGATTTTCTAATTAAATCAATTTCATTCAATAATTTCATCGCAAAAATGTGCCCTTCTCCAGCAGCTAAGTTCAAATAATGATCTCTTTTTATTTCATTATAAATAGGAGAGTTTGACATCCCATATATCCCAGATAGTAAATAGAACTTCTCCCCTTTGAGTGATTTAAAATTGTAGTCTATTAAAAATAAAGCAACTGTCTGTGCTTTTTTATCACTTTGTTCAATTAAACTTATATTGAATAATGTATCAGCATACTGAATCGCGCTTTCCTCACTACCATTTTTAGCAGCATAACTTAAAAGCTTGAGTATTTGATCTTCATCCTTATACTTACCGATTCTATACATTTCATACAAGTTTAGTATTGCATCAACACTCCCTCTATCAGAGGCGAATTTAAGGTATTTAATGCCATTTTCAATATCTTTTCGTGGACTGTCATCTACTAAAAGTGTTCCTAACAAATAGGCAGCAGATATATCTCCATTGTCCGCTGATATTTTTAAGTGATGGTATGCTTTATCGATATCTTTATCTAAACCATAATCGCCAAAGTAATAAATAACCCCGTATAAATAATTTACCTTAAGTGGATTAGTAACTTTGCTGCGTTCCAATGCATATAATATTTGAGAAACGTTTAGTCGCCTATTATGTAAAATATCATTTTCAACCATTTCAATTGTTACATGGTGCTCTTTTTCGAAACCTTTACCTGAAACAATATTGCTAACCAATAAAAAAAATAATATTAGAATTTTTTCCTTCATTTAGTTACGTCGCCTCTAGTAGCATCTAACCTTAGAATTTCAAGCATCGAGTTCCAAAGTGTATTACTGTTATTAATGATAGGATATTCATAATTAACATAAGGCTGTATGCCTGCAGCTGTCATATTTATCTCCCCCCCTACCACTCCAGAGCTATTCATGTAACCTTTAGCAGTAAGAGATTTCAATCCTGCCTCTATTGAGACCTCGTTACCTCCCATATCATTATATGAAAAGTTAACTGGCCCTCGAATAGGTATAGTTGTTGTCGTGATACCATTTTCTAAAGTAGTTGGTCCTCTCACTTTTCTTATTCCAGTGTTAAAACTTCCTTCTTTATAACGCTCATCAAAATACTTTTGGACACTTTGCCCTTTTGTAAATGAAAACCTCATAGATTGATTAAACAAATACTGATAGATAGCAGTCTTAGCGCCGTTGGCAAATTTGCCACCGGAAATAACAGATGCAGTACCACCGATAACGGCTGAAGCAACAGTTCCTTGAACAATTTGTCCTGCAGTTAAGTCATTGCCCCCGGGTAAGAAGCGCCCTCCAGCTCCTTTAGTAACACCTGCAGCAAAGAACCCATGACCAAATTTACCACCTTGTAAATCAGCTATTACTCCACCGGCCACTGCATGTGCGGTAACTTGCCCTGCTATTTGTCCACTAGTTAAGTCTAGTCCTCCAAAAGAATGAGTTGTCGCTGTGGATGGGTTGCTCGCTGCAAGCCCTTTAAAATACTGACCAATCCCATAAAATACTGCGGCTGTAGCGCCAGCTGTTAAACCTGCTTGCAACGCCATGCTAGTACTACCTGTTTTATAATAGGTTAAATGTGATGTAGCAAGTGCAGTAAAACCAATGCTACATGGCCCGCACGCAATAGAAGTAAAAACACCTACAGCTCCAATTGTTAACTGAGTTAATGTTCGGCTGTTTGAAATCCATTTACTAGCTTGGTGAGCAACAAGACCACCAAGAAATCCACCCGCAACAAAACCAGCAATTTTAGTTAGAGCTTTTATAAAATATCCGCTCGGGTCGGTATAACTCAATGGATTATTCAACACATAACTGTACGCGTTGTAGTTTTGTAAATTACTCGGTGCTTGTACTACGGGATCGGCTTGCATCATACGGCCGGTGCCGGCGTCGTAGATACGGCCATTCATGTGGATCACACGATTGTCGCCATCAAGCATCACTTGTTCGTGGCCGGTATAGCCACGGGTATTGCTGGCGATGGCATTAAATGCACTTAAACGACTTGGCAACGCATAATGTAACTCGGCTTCAAGTGCTGTAGGGGCAATCTCTGATTGTTGACCAAATACATCGTAAGCAAAGCGCTTAAGAAGCTTAAAGTTATCATTAGTAATTGCAGTAATCGAGCCTTGATGATCGGTAAATAACCATTTTATGCTAGCATTACCCGCAGCATAATAGGTTTGCATTGCGTCATTACCAATATAACGTTTGATGTATTGATCATTATTGAGCGTGTGATTAACCGTTAGCTCTAACGCCCCTACATAATAAATCGTTTGCTCTGTATCTACTCGTTTATAACGACGGTTATTGGCATCATAATTAAAGTAAGCCGATTTGCCATTAATACTAATTTCTGTGGCTTTATTGCGGCCGCTATAGGTAACAGTACGCCAATTCGTGCCGTTTTTCTTCGCCCATGTTTGATTACCATTTTTATCATAACCAAAGGTTTCGGTCATGGTGCCTTTACTGCGACTGGTTATGCCATGAATAGGTGAGTTTGCCGTTTCGTTATAGCGCTGCTCCCAACCGTCTTTAAGCTCTAAATTACCGTTATCAGCATAGCTATAAACATCTTGGCCATCGACCGTAGTAACACGGTTAAGGTTATCGTAAGCAAAGGTTTGTTGTTGCGATGCGCTTAAATGACGCGAAGTTAAATTACCCATGCCGTCAAAGCTATAACTGTCGGCTTGAATATAGTCAGTGCCTGTACTAATACCCGCAACATGGCCTGCATCATCGTAGCTTACCGTCATCAACTCTTGACCTTTATTGTAGCCAATTACTTGGCCACGGTCGTTGAGCGCATTGACTTGATAATACACACGGCCAAAGCTTGTGCCTTCGCGAGCTTCTTGGCGTTTAAGTACTTGGCCGTTTTGATACGTGGTATGTATGCCGCGTGCTTCTGTGTATTCCCCTGTAACATTACGGCGATAATCATCAAAACTAAGTAGTGGTCTGCCAAACTCATCATAGTTTGTTTGCTGTATTACACAACGACTAGTTAGCGGGTCGTTAAGGCGTGCATCTGTGTAACGTAAATCGTTACTACGAGTGTTAAAGGCCACCATACTGGTACAATTTAGAGCACTTTCAACATTAGTTAAGCTGGCTACCGCGCGGCCAAAGTTATCGTAATAGTAGTTTTTTTGCCATTCATTACCAATACTCTCCGACATCAATTGGTGAACCGTATTACCTGTACCGAACACCCACTGGCTGGTTTGCTCACCGGTGACGGTTTGCTTTGTTTTACGGCCTAGGATGTCGTAGCTATTAGTTGTAACAATGCCTCGTGCATCGGTTTGCGTTTTAAGCTCCCCAAAGGCGGTGTAAGTATAGCGCCAGTTTCCACGGTCTTTATCATTCATTGATTTTTTACGACCTAAAACGTCGTAGGTAATTGTTGATAATATTTGATTATCAGCTGATGAATGAACGGTTTCTAAATTACCTAATACATCATAGGTATAGGTTAAAACATTACCTGCGTTATCGGTAACCGAAGCTGTTTGGCCAAGCGCGTTACTAAGCGTGGTTTTAACTTGCGTGCCCTGTGGAATATCGCCCGTTAAAGTGACGGTTTCTTCCAAGCCACTCAATTCATAGTTGGTAGTAATGTTTGAATTGGGATCATCAATTTGTATTGGTCTGTCAAACACATCATAGCTGCTGGTAATTGCCAACATACCAGGTGATGTTTGGCTCAGTGAACGGCCATGTTTATCATGCTGAGTATAAGTGGTTAACCAATCACCCAATACGGTAATTTTACTTGCCGTTGTCGTGCGCCCTGCTTTATCAATATATTGCTTTTCAACCAATTCGCCATTAACTAGCTTATTAACTTGTGCGATACAATTACTGGTATCGCAATCACTCATATACGTGCTAGTTTGCGCGCCAGTGGCACTGTAACTTGATACTTTGCTGCCAAACACATCATATTGAAAGTACGCTTTAGTGCCATTAACATCGGTTACAGCTGTTGGCTGACCAAACTTGTTACGGCTATTGACTGTTTGCTCGGTAAATAAGTCATTCGCAGTAGATATTGCGTAGCGCCCTTCACTATCAAAGGTCGAAGTTTTACTACGTGTTTGATGCTTTTGCCCAGATACGCCATCACAACTTGGTAAGTTTGCTGTTTGTATTGCAGTTTCATTACCTAATGAATCATAGATATGGGTGGTTTTAAGGAAGCTATCACAACCACCTTGCGGCATCACAATTTCATCTTTAAGCATCCCTTCATTTTGATGGTTACTTGGGTAATAGCTAAACTCAGTATTACGTGTAACAGGTGTTAGTTCGCCTTGACTATGAGTAACTGTGGTCGCACTTAAACGGCCAAAGCGTTTATCGTAATCACTTGTACCATAATTGTTTACTGTAGTAACAGATGACAATGACTCGTTAGTATTAAACGAATCCAAGAAACCTGTGTTTTGCTCATATTTATCGACCGTTAACTCACTCACATTGGCATGTTCATCTTGCACAGTGGTTGTAACAGTACAGTTATAACCACTCACGGTTAGGTCTGTATCAATACGTGCTGAACACTCTTTGGTATTGGCGTTATACACTTGATTGCTGTTTAAGCTATTTGCATTAACCGACGTTACATTGGTATAGCTATTAGCCGCAGAGCTTAGTAATGTGCGGCTGCTACCTGAGACCATATACTTTTCAGTTTTATCTGGCATACCAATAAACGGAAATGCTTGGCGATAATAAGTATTGGTTTCAAACGTGTAACCGTCTTTTTCGGTTTCCGTAGTGAGCTTTCTAAAGCCTAGCCAGCCACGACCACCAAATTGTAATCTAGCGCCAGCATAACGATAATCTACCGATAAAGTATCACTGGGTGACAAAGTACTTGGGCTATCAGTTGTCACTGTTTTAACAAGTGGTGATGAACCTATTAAATCCGTTACATTGAGGTTTTGCGCATCATAAAGCGCTCTATCTGCTGCGGCCGATTGGTTTTCACTTGCTGCTGGGTATTGTGCCGCATTTTCTAAATTATATTTGCTATATAATTGTGGATCAGACATTAAGCCATAGTCTATAACGGTTTTACTGCCATAGCCTTGGCTTACTTCACGCAGCATGCCTTGGCTGAATACTTCGTTTAAATTGTACTTCACTTCTATTTTATGGCCAATTTTAAAGAAAATATCGGGCACGGCATCATGGTTATGATCGGTGAAATACGCATAGTCACCTTCTTCATAATTAATACCAGAAGTATTAAAGGCTAAATCTTCATTTTTATAAAAATACTTAGAGGCAGGATCAAACTGATAAGCAGTCCAAGTACTTGATCCCTCCTCTATAAAGAACAACTCAAGCTTACCATCACGGTTAATATCAATACTAAGCGGTGCAATATGCTCGCTCATATTGCCTACTCTAAATACTTGAGTGAACGTAAGTTCTTCGCCACCCTCGTTTAGTAAGATTTTCCAGTTGTTATCATCTATATCATAAAATAATAAGTCGACTAAGCCATCACCATTAAAATCATTAGGTTGTAAGTGTTTTGCCTTACCACTTCGAATAATTACTTGTTCTAAATCTTTGCCATTATTAGTATTTATAAAGGCTGAGATCTGGTCTACTTCAGTATTACCATCGCACTTGTAGCTGCTACAACCGAGCGTTAGTATATCTGCTAAGCCATCAAAATTTAGATCCAACATGTACCATGGCGTGTCATCTTCAACAAGGTTACGCTGATAACTTATGGTTCTACCTATACGATCATTATTGTGGGTTATGATGCCTAAGCCAACTCTAGATGAATAACTTTGTGTATCCTGCTGCCAAAAACGAGCATAGAGCTTTTCATCATCACTGCCTCTTTTATGAATAATATCGGCATACCCATCGCCATCCAGATCACCAAGCCTAATATCGGTCATATATCTATCAGTACCCGTTAATGCGAGTGAGCTGTAATCTATTGAATTGTTGTTTTCATTAAAGTTGTATTGGCTCCAGTAGTAATCGTTATCACGTGAGTGTTTATCGCGCATGTTAATCCAAAGTACTTGCTTACCATCACTTTGTGGATCAACAGCCATCATTTGTACAATGTCTGCGCCGTCAAATCGATGTATCGTTTTACAAATCTCTGAGTTATTTCCATCAGTGAACGTTAAACATAATAAGTATTCTTTACCATCTACACGCTCTAATGTTGCAAGTTCTGACTTACCGTCGCCTTGTGTATCTATTTGTGTAACAGCCGCAAGTTTATTACCTGAACTGGTATGAAATACAGTTTGATAAGCTTCAAAGTTTAAGCTGTTATTAAATTCATTGTACTTAAACTCAATGGGCTTTTTACACACATAACCGGAACACTGCGCTACAGATTTAAGTAATCGAACTCCGTTTTCGGCATTTTCAAATGTTAAATTGTAATTAAAAAGCAACTCTTCATTGTGGTTATAGACTTTAATGTCATCTAATTGAGCGCGGGCTGTAAATTCACTACCATTTACGTACGCATGACTGCGAATATCACCAGCTTGATATTCAAACACCACTTTATTACCGCTATAAGTAATCTGCTCTAGGGCTTTTTCGCCTGCACCCAAGTTTTCATTACTGGTATAGATAAAGTTGATTGCTGTGCTTTCATTTTCTAAGTTGTCGTAGATTTTACGGATGTTCCATGTCAGTACTTTGTCTTCTGCAATTGCCACTTCTGAGTTTAACGTACCACCATAGTATTTTTTACTACCGTCTTTACCTTCAACAACAAACATTTTTTTGCTACCAGTTGTGGTGTTTGCAATTGTTATTAATAACTGGCTATCTATTTCGGTTTTATAAGTAGCGCCAACTTCGCCTTCAGCATAGCTATCATCGAGTAAAATAAGGCGTTGGCCATCTAAGCAATAGCGATCAGACTCAGTAAACTTTAAGCCACTAAATTGGCCATCTTGCGCAACTGTTTGGCGACAGCGGCTGATAGAAGAACCAGCACTTATACCCCAACCAAGTCCCACTGACGTCTCTGGTGTTTGCGAATCATAAGTAAGTGCTACTTCAGGTTGTACTCCCGCTATTCCTGCAGGTAACGAGATAGGCACCGTATAATTAGCTGAACCGTTTTCAGTTACTCTAAAGCTACCTGATGTAGGTGAAAGTGATGCTGATGTGTTAAGCACATCTATACCTGGCCAATTTTTTCCAGCTATAGATTCATTCAGGGCCACTTGAATAGGAGGTTCTTGTACGCTGGTCGTTACTAAAATTGTGGCAGGATCAGAGCGCTGCGAACATTGCTTTTTGAGCTGGCCAGTTTTAAGCGTTACTTCAATACAGGCTTTAACCCAAAATTGATATTCGCCATTGGCCAAATCAATAGCATAACGATTGTTAGTTACCGAGGCTAATAATCGCTCACTCTGTGCATTTCTAGATTCGCTTAATTCAAAAAAGACCGTATTTGAGGGATAATTAAAGCTTAATTCATATTGACCTGAAGTGAGGTCTGTATAATTAATATTTGGTTTATCATTTAATCCATCTCGAGGATCTAATGGGTTTTGGCCTAATAGTATTTCCACTTCGTCGGATAAATTATCACCATCGGAGTCAGTTTCATATTGGCAGTTACGTGAACTTAAACAAAAATCATAGAAGTAATAAACCGTGTTATGCGCAACAATATCAAACCGATAGGCTGAAAAAATTAGTTCATCAATTAAAGCAGCGCGTGTTAAACCTTGGTTTAACTCTGCTAACCATTGCGCTTTAGTTTTGGAGTTAATAACAGGGTTTTCACTTGCAAAAAACAGTACATACAACTTATTTATAAATACACTATTACTATCAGTTACCGGTAAGTTAATTAAACCTTTTTCTGAGTTTAAAAATGCATTAATGAGCTCAGTATTCCCTATACCTAACTGCTGTGCATAAGCAAAGAAAGTTAACTCAGCTTTTGTTGGTGCTCGCTGTAATAATGCATAAAACAATTTAGTAATTTGAATAATATTTTGGCTTTCTTGTGATGGCTCCCAACCGTCTGGCTCATTATTTAACAAGTTTTTTATGAGTGAATTATCAATGTCATTCCATTGTAATGCATTAAGCGTAACGCTATTTCTATCAATGATATGTAGTTGTTGATCGTCTGTTGTGATATATAGTTTATTACTTGCCGATACAATAGGTTGCTGGCTAATACCGCTTGGAAAAATGTACTGCCACTGAATAGCTCCCGTATTTTGATTGAGCGAATAAAGCGCGTTATCCATAGAGCCAACATAAATGTTTTTATGTTGATCAATTTGTGCAGCGGCTTTTATAGGTCCACGGGTCTGCGTTACCCACTGTTCTACACCATCATGGTTTAATGAATAAATATTATGATCAAAAGAGCCTACAATTATATTATCACGCCCATTTTTAGTGGTTAATAATGGCATAGCAATAACTTTATCACCGGTGGTAACTTTCCAACGTTCTTGTCCTAAAGCATCAAGTGCATATATGTCATTACCACTTCCCACGTAAATTGATCCGGTTGAACTTACTGCTGGTGCATGTAAAATCATATCAAAACCAGTATTAGCACCGGTATTATCAATGATAATTGACCCTTTCTGAGCATTTAATACGCCATTACTTAATTCTAGATACAAACCGCCATTGTTTAACCCTTCAATCACTCGAGGAGGGGCTTTAAATTGCAGCTTGTATTCATTTACATAACTAAGTTCGGGACTGCTATTTAAAAAATTAATACTGTAATTAAAAACTTCAGCGGTATTTCTTAATCGAACATCTAAATTTAATGTTTTGGAATTAAAACCCAATCCTTTTATATTTAAACAGTTACTACCACAGCTACTATCAATTTCTGCTTGTTGTATATAAGCGGGGATATGATTAAAGGTAAGGAGCTGACCTTTAGTACAATTATTTTGGCTATTACAAGCAGATATTTGATAGGTATAATTACCTAACATAGGCTCGCTAATGTGGGTAAATAACCCATTCAAATTGTACAGTAACTCTTTAGTCGCGGTTTGAGCATCAGCAGCATTTCCCTGCCAGCGCTCTAATTTATAATAACTAGTTAAGCCATCATTATTATTTTTCCAGCTAATTGAATAAGGGCCACTTTGTTGTAAATTATGAGTACTAAATATTGGTGCCGAAGGTATAGGTTGAGGATTATTTACTGTGATTGACTTACATTCAGCACCTGTACCTACAGAGCTTTGCTGTAATTTACCATCATAAGTATTCTTTGATGAGGCACAATAGCGAAACACTTTGTTATGCTCATTAAAACTTTTTGAGATAGATACATTTGTACTTTGGCTTGAATACTCACCATAAAATTGTTCATTCTCATAAAGTGTATAACTTTGTGCATGGGCAACAGGGTTAATTTTTACAGTATATTGGCCATTACTTTGTGTACCAATTGTAACCGATGGTGTTGCAGGTGATGGCAGTGCAACTTTGCTTGTTACAGCAGCGCTCGTTTTAGACTTTCCAGCAGTGTCGGTAGCTATAAGCTGAACGGATACATTACCTGCAGTTTTAGGTCTCCAAGTAAGGCTAAATGTTTTATGCTCATTATTTTTAGCTGGTAGAGGTTGCGGGCTGCTCAGGCTCGGGGTCACGGTAACCGTTTGATCTTTGCCATTTACTAATAATTTTAGGAGCTGCAAAGCATGAGTTTTGCTTGTTAATGCACCTATTTTTGCTGTTAAGGTAACAGGCTTATCAAATGGCAAGGAGGCTGGTAGTTGCTCTAACCTAACACCAAAAGGAAGTAATACATTTACAGGCACATTTGCATGTGCTTTTAATCCATA
Organism: Pseudoalteromonas undina; assembly: GCF_000238275.3. Classification (NCBI taxonomy): domain Bacteria; kingdom Pseudomonadati; phylum Pseudomonadota; class Gammaproteobacteria; order Alteromonadales; family Pseudoalteromonadaceae; genus Pseudoalteromonas; species Pseudoalteromonas undina. Next base: position 478,999 of record NZ_AHCF03000004.1, on the reverse strand, counting down.
TTTATCTTCAACATATAAATAATAAGAGTTATTAGCTACTGAACTTTTATTAATGGAAACGCTACACTTCGGAACCCCTACATTACAAGACTTCAGCAGTTTACTACCACTACACTTTGTTGCAGTGTTTGGAAGACTCCCAGCAGGATATTCACAGATCTGATAATCTTTTAAACCTTGAGCATCACTAGCTTCTGCAGTTATTGTAAACTCTTCATCAATAAACGGAGTTGAATTGCTTGTTTTAATAGAAACTGTTGGGGTGTCGTTGAGAATGATATTTTTAAGCTCTTTAAATACAGAGGTGCTGCCATCACTTGCTACTGCTTTAAAAATTGTGTTGCTGGAGACTCTTAAATCAAAACTACAACTAAGATTAGTACCAGTAGTAGCACATGTTGATTGATAATAAGAGACCGGATTACAGGTGCTGCCAACGCAAAAGTTAAATGATTTTATTTGATTAATATTTTGTTTATCATTATCTTTTGCAGTTAATGTGAATTTTATACTACTGCCAGAATTAACTAATTTCTTATCTGAAATTAGGGTGACTTCAGGCGATGTGTTTTTCTCAACAACATTTACTGTTGCTACGGAACTTGGAGCGCTTTTTATACCAAAGCTGTCTTCAGCGACTGCGGTGAATTTATATTGACCAAGTGCAGTTCCTTGGAATGAAAAGCTGCAATTGCTAAAGTTAGATTTACAGGTATGGACGACTGTATTATCTTTTTTAATTTTTAAATTATTAATATTATTATTAGTTCTAATTCCTTTGTAGGTGATATTTATATTTTGATTCTTATAAATTGTAGATGTTGAAATAGGTTTAATCAGCTCTACTCTAGGCGGAATTTCAGATATAACGGTTATTTTTTTCGAGCAAGTTCGACTAAAGCTAGTTCGAGTCTGAGGCCTATAAAATGAAAATATTGATTGCAGTTGAAATACCCCCTCACTTCGAGCTGTAAGTAATATTTTATCTTTTAACCCTTGAACAAAATTTCCATCTTGATAAATTATTAATTCATTAAATTTAATTGTTGAGTTAACAGGAAACGGCCCACTATACCCTTCAAGTTTAGAAACAGTTATTAAAATAGGTTTATTTACATAAACAGTAGCTTCGTTATTATTGCAAACATCATTATAATCAACCGCTGAATAAGCATTATTAGAAAAAAACAGTTTACAAAGAGCGAAAAATAGAAAAAAGCAATTTTTGTTCATTATTACAATTCCTTTTGCCATGCAATATCTAACACTTGCGGCGGTGTACTTTGAGTATCATCGCTGCTCGTTGTAAAAAAACGTTGTACGCTTGAAAAAATATCATCGCCTCCTCCTGAGCCTGAAGAAGGTATGAAAAAAGCAGTGACTTGATTGGGCGCTGTGCGCAGCAGCAGTTCGTTTTGCTTTGAAAGTTTAGCATCAGATAATATTGGGTTATTGCGATAATCATCAGGGAGTATAAATTGGTTTGTTATTGTTAATGTTTCAAGGTTATATTCAGTAACTAAACCAGTTGTTGTTACACTTAACAAACTATTACTATTATTCGCATCACTTGAAAAATAATTTGATTGAGTAGTTACTTGATTTTTTGAAGCTATAATACTTGAAGGTATTTGATTAATTATTGGACTGGCAATAACGGTACTGCTTGTATTCTCACATATTGTATCTGCCGAGTGCATTGATGTTTTACATATTTTTCCTGCGCCATTGATCAAACTTACACTGTAGTATAAATAACCATTACTACTTATTGGTTTGTTTGCTAAAACACCATTAAGGCCTTTACTCCAAATAATTTGCGATTGATTATTAATTTTGTGCAAAAAGCCATCCTGCGTAGCAACATAGGTAAAATCACTCTCGGATAAGATTGCTCTTTCTATAATATCTAAGCCTAAATTCATAAGTGGTTGCAGATTACCGCTTAATTCAACAGGTTCAATAACTTTTGGTTTATTAACTACGACTGCTAAATGTTGGGTTTGAGAAAAGCCAAAGCCGCTAGCTGAAATCTCAAAAACACTATAATCATTTAAAGTGATTGATTTACTGCCACTTGACGAAAGTGATTTGTAATCTGTTCCGTTAACGTTTAAGTTCACTGAGCTCGCACCAGTTACATCCCAATTTACAATAACTTGCTCGCCTTGATTCACCTTGATTTTATCTGTACTAAAGGAAGTAATCTGTAGGGGTAAGCTGATAATGTTATTAACATTTGTCCAGTGGGCGCAACCATACTGATGGCAGCCTTTTACACGAAATACAGCCCCACCACTTTTGTCAGCGCGATATTCATTGGTTAAAATATTATTTGATATTAGCTGCCACTTTCCATTAATGAGTTGTTCAAGGATATAGTAATTACTATCTGAACTTTTTGTCCATTGGAGTAAGTATTCGCTCGGTGTTTCTTTTATGGTTAAATATGGAGCACTTTCTGGGTATATATCAATAGGAACAAATACAGTTATACCTGATATACCAACAGGAGCATAAGCTTGTTTAAACTCTTCTTCAGCTGCTGCTATTAAGGGCAAACAAATTAAAAAAGCTAAAACTGAACGCAAAAAAAATTGCAGGCGGGTCATTATAATCCTTTATTAAACCATCATCATCCTAGTAAAATAATAACCTAAAATAGAAACGTAAAGAATAGTACTTTTGGCTTGTTTTATGAACCCAGAATGAATACTGCTTTTAAATGTAATAAGTCACTAAAATTTAGGGTACATATTACATATTTTTAAAGCTTTGAAAAAAGCTAGTGCAATAAGACCTTTGCAGCACGAATTCTTTTTACTTATGTTATTTTAATTTAAATACTGTTCGCTGACTTAAACCAAGCCCGTCCTCAACATCATGGTAAAAATGCGTGTAGAGGGCATCAAGCTCACCTTTTTGTGCTAGCTTTGTTAAACCCTGCTGTAATAAGTCGATAATTGCTTTATTTTTTTCGTTTGCATAAAAGTAATAAAAATTATCGTACTGCAGCATAATATGTGGCTCAACTACAAAGTTGTATTGTGGACTTTTTTGTATTTCAGCTCTAATCGCAGTTACTGAACGAGGAAAGTAATCGCCAAGTCCTTCATCTAACGCTTTTAACATGCTTTCATAACTCAAATCACCATTAACTGTTAAGCCATTGTTCTTTAATACATAATAATCAGACCAACTTTGCTTTTGTAAGGCTATAAACGGCTTTAGTTGTTCAAGGGTTTTTATATCTGAAAATTCGCCCAGCCGGCTTTGTTTTATCATCAGTAAACGTTTTGAGTGCAAGCCATTGTATATTGGAAAGGTTGTGTGTACGAGGCTATTTGCTTGCTCTTTTGACATACTTAACCAAGCAAAATTAATAGCCCCATCGTGCTTTAGCTCTTCTAATACTCGCTTGGTATTCATCGGCTCAACACTATAACTAATATTGAGTTTTACATTCATCTGCGCAAAGCTTTTTTCTAATAAGCTCAAAACATAGTGGTTTCTTGGCATATTAGGTGTGCTTGGTTTTCCTATTTTTAGCGTCACAGTTTGCTCGCTGCCACATGCAAAAAAAGACAGGGCAATGAGGATAACACTGCAGCATAAATTAAATAGCTTCATAGTCATTCCAAGGTGTTTTAGCAGTTATAAAATGAGAAATAGTAAGTATAGCGGGAACTTAAAATTCCGCTTTTTAAGTGCGATAAAGCACCTTAATCACATGCCAACCAAATTTTGTCTTCACTAAATGCGGCTCTAAAATTGCACCACTAAAAGCAACTTTATCAAACTGCGATACCATTTGGCCGCGTCTAAACTCACCTAAATCACCGCCCTTTTTGCCCGACGGACAAGACGAATATTTTTTAGCTAAGGTTTGAAACTTTGCGCCTTTGCCTAATTGCTTAATGATGTCTTCTGCAATCTCTTTATGTTTTACTAAAATATGCAGTGCGTGCGCTGTATTTGCCATGAAAAAGCCCTTAAAACCTATTTACTAGTAATTAAACGTCGAGATTTTAGCACAGCCTAAGTGATCCAGCACTTGCTAAAAATGTGGTTATAAGTAGTGATCTTCATCTTTTTGTTGAGGAATTCGACAGTACTGGTATTTACCAAATAATGTATAACGGTTTTTAGCCACTTTGTTATAAAGCCAATCAGTCAGCTTTCGTGGTAATAACTTAAATACGCTAATCAACTTCCACGGATAGCCTAACTGACTGAACACTCGAAAAACGGCTTGGCTGCGGGTATATGGCTTTTGTGCTTCTATATAAACCATCGAAGTAAAATCGGTAGTGGAAAAACCAAATTGAGCAAGTAGCGATTGCCCTGCCGGCGATTGCACACTGCACAATTTAAATTTTATGCTCGGATCGTGAGCTATAACAAAATTGCACCATGCACTACAAAGCTTACATTGCGCATCAAATAAAATAATTTTTTGATTTTGCATTACTGCTGCACTGGTTTTTTTTGTAATTTACGCTGCAAGGTGCGCCTATGCATATTTAGCTGCCTTGCGGTCATTGATACATTACCGTTATTACTATGTAAAACATGCTGAATATGCTCCCACTCTAAACGCTCGGGCGACATAACCCCCTCAGAAATTTCAGTTACTGTCGTACTTGCCACCTCAACTTTAAGTGCTTTTAATAAACTTGCCATATCAACAGGCTTAGTTAAATAGTCATTAGCACCTAAGCGCATCGCCTCTACCGCCGTTGCTATACTTGCAAAGCCAGTCAGCAATACAATATGTGCATGAGTGAGTAAATGCCGCAGCGGTGCAATAAGCGACAGTCCATTCTCATCAGCCAGTTTCATATCTAATAAAATACAATCAGGCTGTTGCTGGCGAGCCTTTAGAAGTGCATCAGTGTGATTATGAGTGATCTCGCAGTTAAAACCGTGCTTAGTTAGCCGCCGTGCCAACGTTGTCGCTAAATTAATATCATCCTCAATAATAAGTAGCTTCATGCTTTTGTCTCTGCTGTTAATAGTGACATCGTTATCTTTGCAACCGCTCCGCCTTCGGGGTGATTATATACCGTTAACGAGCCATTTAACCGCTCAAATGTCACATTTGATAACATAACTGCGATCCCCATGCCTTGCTCACTAGGCATTAACTGCCCACCTAACTCTGCTAACTCTGAGGATGAAAAACCAGCACCAAAATCACGAATAATTAACGCAATGTTTTGTGCGTCAGGTTGCTGCCAACTTAGTTCAAGTTGCACTTGGGCGTTTTTTTGATTAGCAAGTACTGCATTTTGTAATAAATTTAAAATTGCAGGCAACAGCATAGCGTCACTTTGTAATGTGGCTTCAGGTGACTCGTTAAGCCAGTTTATTTGTTGATTGGGGTATTGTAATAGTAACGTATCATGAATTTGATTTTGCAGCTGCTCTGCTTTAATGGGTGATTGAGTGTTTTTATCTCGTAACTGCGTTGAGAGCTTTCTAAAGTCGTTAAGCTGAGTGCGGCATTGCAATAGCGGCGTTTGCATTTGCTGAATAACTTCATTGTTAGGATGCTCTTCTAAAAGCTCTTCAAATAATAATTGTAAATTAGCAATTGGTGTTGCTAATTGATGAGTAATTTGCGCCGCTGCGCCATCAAGTGTTACCAGTTGTTCATTGCGTAACTGTTTTTCTCTAACTTTGGCAATAGTGCGTTCACGCTGTTGCAAAGCGCGGTTCATAGCCCCTATAACTAACGCAATTACGCAAGCACTTATAACAAAATTAACCCACATACCAATAAAATGACCATTCATATTCATTTGGTGCATACTGTGTTCGGGCATTTTAATTAATAATAAGCTATAGGCGGCAATGGCCAATACAGCAATATAGGCAAGCCCTCGAGCGCTTAGTGTGATTGCAGCTATCATAATTGGCAGCAACAATAACGACACAAATGCGTTAGTTGCACCGCCGCTTAAAGACAACAAAATAGTTAAAAAAAGCACATCGGCGGTCAGTTGCATTAACATGCCAATTGGCTTTGCTTGGCTTACATGCCGGTAGGCAAATACACTGGCTAACTGAAAAACCGCCTCAACAGCAATAACCCCTAACAACGGCATAAGTGCAATTTGATGTTCTAGTAAAAAATACACACTGAGTACCGCAATAAGCTGAACAACGATGGCACCACTGCGCAGCATTAATAATCGGCTAATAGCTGGGTCGGTTTTAATTAACACAATAGGGTTCCTGGATACACTTGATTTTATTATTCATGATTAACATGCTTTTTTTATTGTAATTATTATACACTAAACCGCCTTATAGTATCCGCTCGCATAGCTGCACTCAAGCATACGTCACAAGTACTTTAAGCAAGTGTTGAAGGTGATGGACTAGCTTATAAAAAGCACCTAAGCTAAACACTCATTTAATTTACAAAGTAAAAACTTACAATTAACCTTTCACTAAAAATACAACAAACAATTGGTAAAATAGCAGTAATTACAGCTCTATAGCTGCTATAAACTAGAGTTAATAGCTAATTTTTGTTATAACGTATTCATAAGACGAACACGTCATACCACTTTTAAGAGAGCACACTATGCCTTACGCACATATCACTGGTTGGGGCAAATGCATTCCACCAGCCAGCATCAGCAACGACGAAATAAGTGAAATTGTAGATACCACCGATGAGTGGATCACCACGCGTACCGGTATCAAAGCCCGTAGAGTTAGCCATGTAAGTACTGCCGAGCTTGCTAGTGTGGCTGCAAAACATGCTATTGCTTGCGCTGGCGTAGATGCAAAAGATATCGATTTAGTTATTTTAGCAACGTGCACCCCCTCAACAGTAGTTGCAAACACTGCCTCATTAGTACAAAAAAATATTGGCGCCACTGGCGCTGCAGCCATGGACACCAATGCAGCATGTTCTGGTTTTTTATATGCTTTACAAGCTGCGACAGCGCAAATTCAAGCCGGTATGATCAAAAAAGCCGTAGTTATTGCCGCTGAGCGCATGACGTGGTACGTAAACTGGGCACGACGCGATAGCGCAGTATTATTTGGTGATGGTGCCGGTGCCGTTGTGCTTGAAGCAGCAGAAACACCTGCAGGCTTATTAGGAACTAAAACCGGCTGTGACAGCGAAGATCGTGATATTTTACACATTACTAATTTTGGCAGTGATTTAAATAAATATGAGCCAATTGGCCCATCAGACCTTTTATTTGAAGGCCGTGAAATATTTAAACGTGCCGTTAAAGGCATGAGTGAAGCCTGTGACGACGTGCTTGAACAAGCCAACCTTAAGTTAGACGATATCGATGTACTAGTTCCGCATCAAGCTAACTTACGCATTATTCAAGCAATTCAAAACCGTTTAAAGGTTGAAGACAGTAAAGTAATGGTTAACATTGGCGAATACGGTAATACCTCTGCTGCAACGATTGCCATTGCGCTGTGTGAGGCCGTTGAGCAAGGTTTAATTAAGCCGCATGCCAATATTATGTCGGCTGCATTTGGAGCAGGCCTAACGTGGGCGGCAAGTTATATCAAATGGGGCGAGCGAGTAACCCCCATTGCTGTTAGCGATGCTAAACTTCCACCGTGTGATAAAACAGGTTTAGAGCTTGTTGCACCAGCTGTAAAAGCGTGTAAAGACGCAGAGCCTAGCTAAAAGCTAACATTACACCAAGCAAATATGTATTGATAAACAGCGCACTGCTTTCAGTGCGCTTTTTTGTTTTTTAAGGAAAATATATGCAACTACTAGGCATTCATCATGTAGCCATCATTTGTAGCAACTACCCACGCTCTAAACATTTTTATAGTGAAATATTAAAACTCACGATTATTAATGAGCATTATCGAGCAGAGCGTCAGTCTTACAAACTCGATTTAGCTTTACCTGATGGCAGTCAGTTAGAATTATTTTCGTTTAACGATGCGCCGAGTAGACCAAGCTACCCCGAAGCACAAGGACTTAGACATTTAGCATTTAAGGTTAGTAGTGTAGAAAACAGTAAAACGTATTTAGAGTCGCATGGAATCGACGTAGAAGAAATAAGAGTGGATGAAACTACCGGCAAAAAATTCACCTTTTTTGCCGATCTAGATGGTTTACCCCTTGAGTTATATGCGCTTTAACATCAAATAACTCAAGGCAAGGTATGTTTGATTTAGTTAACCCTAGTTAGGTTAGTTAAATCGATTTTGTAGGTAAGTAAATACTGCACGAATGCCCAGAGCTTCACCACCTGCAGGGCGCCCTGGTAATGCTCGTAAGTTCCATGCCATTACATCAAAATGAACCCATGGTGTGTTTGGCTCTACAAATTCTTTCAAATAAAGCGCAGCGGTTATTGCGCCACCAAATGGCGTACTTGAACAGTTAGTCATATCAGCCACATCGCTTTTCAAAAATGGGGTGTATTGCTCGAATAACGGTAATTGCCAAACAGGGTCGTTAACTTGCATCCCCGAATCCATAATCGCATTAGCGACATCACGTTCCGTTGAGAAGAAGCCTGGCAGCTCTGTCCCTAAAGCAACACGGCACGCACCAGTTAAGGTAGCAAAATCAATAATTAATTCAGGCTCATCGTTTTGTGCTTCGCTCAAAGCATCACACAGAACTAGTCGTCCTTCTGCATCAGTATTATCTATTTCGACCATAATACCTTTACGGGTTTTTATTACATCGCCAGGGCGAAATGCATTACGCGAAACAGCATTTTCAACCGCAGGTACTAAAACACGAAGACGTATTGGTAAGTTAGCAGCCATGATTAATTGAGCCAAGGCGATAACATGCGCAGCCCCACCCATGTCTTTTTTCATGTTACGCATGCCTGAACTTGGTTTTAAATCTAGCCCACCTGAGTCAAAACATACACCTTTACCGACTAATGTAATTTGTGGCGCATCAACCGCCCCCCACTTCAAATCGAGTAAACGCGGTTTGTTTTCACTTGCACGGCCTACCATATGAATAGTTGGATAATTTTGTTCTAATAACTCATCGCCAACCCATTGGGTAAACTCGCCGTCGAATGTATCAGCTAAATCGCTCATTACCTGTGATAAGTGCTGCGGCATCATATCGGCAGCTGGGGTATTAACTAAGTCGCGAGCTAGATTAATTGCATCTGCTTGTTGTTTTACTTGTTCATATAATGTTTTATCGGCAATGCCAAGCTGAGCTTTTGCTGTGGCTTTTTGTTTATACTCACTGAACTCATAACCACCTAACACAAAGCCTAAAGCAAGTTGAGAAACTAAAGACTCATCACCCTGAATTTGATAGCAGCCTGTAGGTAATTTACTCGCAAGCTCGCCAGCAGCCCAAAAATCATCGACTCGTTGCATAATACAAAATACTTGGCTTAATTCACCGGTTTCTGCGTTTGGTATTAACGCAAGTCCTGACTTTTCAAAATCGGTATTTGCAAGCCACTGCCGCACAAAGCTTGGTTGCTGAGTAAGCCAGTCTGTTAATTCATTTTTAACAATAAAAGATAGAGGAATTCCTGAAGAGGTATGACGAAGTAAAGCGCTCATTAATGACTCACATAATAGAAAATGATGTCCTAGCATAACAATAAGCACTATTAAAAGGTATAGCTAATTATGTTCTGCTAGCTTACTTCTTCTTTGAGGGAGTTGAGTCTTGCTGTTGGCTTTGTTGAGCAATCTGTTGATCAATTTCTTTAATAGGCTTATTCATACTAAAAGAACTCGGTAATACATCAACACCCACTAACTGCCCTAGTTTAACAACCAGTGGAATAGTTAATGGTGCAAACGGCAATAACGCAAAAACGCCTAGTCCTAATCCTTTTAATATATCTACAAACTGCTCGTTGGCGCGTTTTAGTTCTGCTTTGTTTGTTTGCCCTTGGGTATAACGCCTATAAGTTATTAGCATTTCTTTGGTTTCTTGCTTTTCCTGAGCAAGGGCTATTTTAAGCGCGACCATAGCACGACGAAAGCGTAGTTGTTGTCGCTTTTTACTTATTTTAGCAACCCGCCAGGGTGCACGATGAATGACTTTATATAATCGCATAGCCTGTATTCTCACACAGCGTTCTAAGTTCACAAAGAATAATTTACACGCTTTATTCAATCATTTATTCTAAGCGTCCTTTTTTCCACTTTTGTAATAAAAAAATGCAAAAAAACATCCCTAGTACTAAACCCGAAAGACCAAAATCTGATGAGTGCTGTGGCGGCGGCAGTTGCTGCCCTTGCGTGTGGGATGAATATAAAGAAAAGCTGGCTGCGTGGAAAAAACACCATGGTGAAAATATCAACAGTAAGTCAATTTAATTCAATAATAGAAAATAACTAAAATAGCTTATTTAGTTAGTAATTATGTATCAATGTCTGTTTTTACCCCCTTTTCTCGCCCTAGTTGTGATTAACTCTGCGTTATTTTTAGATAAACCATTTGTTTCCACTTGTTAAATAGTAGTTAATTAGCCATTGCCCTCTTTAGTTTTTTTATCTATAGTCTATTTCGAGGACTCACAGGAGGTGCGCTTAATTAATTAAGCTTTTAGGAGTGAGTTAGCTATATTTGCTCCCCATTGAATGTGAAATGTCCACAAAAATAAGTCAGTAAATAGACTATACAAATCAATTCTAACTGGGGATATTTAGAATGAAATTAAAAAGCAATGCGCTTCAACAGGCGATCAAATTTGCTCTAGCAACAACAGCCGCAGGCTTGTTTGTTTCTGGTTCAGCAATTGCTCAAGAAGAGCAAACCGAAGTTAAAGTAAACAAAAACGTAGAAAAAATTGCCGTAGTTGGTACCCGCTCTGCGCCTCGCTCTATTGGTGACTCACCTGTTCCTATCGACATTATCGGTGGCGAAGAGCTTAGCAAGTCAGGCAACACAGATATGCTAGAGCTGTTAAAAGGGGCTATTCCTTCTTTAAACGTTCACTCAATGCCAATCAGTGATGCCGCTTCATTAGTACGCCCTGCAAACTTGCGCGGACTTCCTTCTGATAGCACACTAATTTTACTTAACGGTAAACGTCGTCATCGTGCCTCTGTTATTGCCTTTTTAGGTGGTGGTATTAATGATGGTGCTCAAGGTGCCGACATTTCAGTTATTCCAAGTATTGCACTGAAACAAGTAGAAGTACTTCGCGATGGTGCTGCTGCACAATATGGTTCTGATGCGATTGCTGGGGTTTTAAACTTCCAACTTAAAGATGCATCAGAAGGCGGGTCATTCGAAGTTCGTAAAGGCCAATATTACGAAGGAGATGGTGATACAACCCAAATTTCAGGTAATGTGGGCTTACCATTTACCGATAGCGGTTTTGCAAATTTAAGTTTTCAGTACAAAACAGCCGATGCGACCAGCCGTTCTGTACAAAGAGCCGATGCCACAGCACTTGATGCTGCAGGCGTTCCAGACATTGCCCCAATCACCCAAGTATGGGGTGCACCTGAGGTAGATGACGACATCTCTATCTTTGGTAATGTTGGTTTAGAGCTAACTAACGACTCTCAATTTTATATGTTTGGTAACTACTCAGAGCGTGATGTACGCGGTGGTTTTTATTACCGTAACCCGCATACTCGCCCTGGTGCATACTCAAACGATGGTGGCGAAACACTTCTTGTTGGTGACTTAACCGGTGATATGAGCGGTAACTGTCCAACCATTATGATTGATGACAACGTTCTTGATAACCCTGACTACATTAATGGTGTAGCAAACAACCCTGATTGTTTCGCATTTAACGAAATGCTTCCGGGCGGTTTTACACCAAACTTTGGTGGTAATATTACAGATACGTCACTCACTATTGGTACTAAAGGTGAGTTTACTGGCGGCTTTTTAGAAGGCGCTTACTATGATTTAAGCGGTACTGTAGGTTACAACGAATCTCGCTACTTTATATACGACACAATCAATGCTTCATTGGGTCCAGATACTCCGCGTGATTTTAGCCCAGGTAAATATGAACAATTAGAGAAAAACTTTAATTTTGATATTTCAAAGGGTTTTGACTTTGACTTAGCTTACGATGTAAACATTGCCGGTGGTTTAGAGTGGCATGAAGAAACCTTTACCGTAGTAGCAGGCGATGAAGCTTCATTTATTGCCGGCCCATTAACTGATCAAGGTTTTGGTATTGGCTCTAACGGTTTCCCTGGATTTAAACCATCAGATGCAGGCGAATACGACCGTCGCAACTATGCAGCTTACATTGATATTGAAGCGCCATTTACTGAAGAGTTCTTAATGGGCTTAGCGCTTCGCTACGAAGATTACGATACCTTTGGTTCAACCACTAACTATAAGTTAATGGGTCAATACCACATTACTGAAGATCTAAACGTTCGAGGCTCAATTAGCACCGGTTTCCGTGCGCCTACCGTAGGCCAAGCAAATGTTAGTAACGTACAAACTAACTTAAGCAGTGGTGTACTGGTAGATTCAGCATTGTTACCACCTACAAACCCAATTGCTATTCAACTAGGTGGTACTGAACTTGAACCTGAAGAATCGCAAAGCTACACCTTTGGTGCGGTATACACCATTGGCGATTTATTCTTAACAGTTGATTACTACAACATCCAAGTAGATGATCGTATTAGTCAGTCAGATAAAATCGAACTTAGCCAAGCAGATAAAGACACGCTCGAAGCTGCCGGTGTACCTAACGTACAAAACTTAGCGCAAGTTAGTTTCTTTACCAATGACTTTGATACCACTACTCAAGGTGTTGACTTAGTTGCTAACTACTCGGCTGAGTTGTTCAGTGGTAGCTCTACATTCAGCTTAGCTTACAACTGGAATGAAACAGAAGTAACACGCTCAAGTGATATTACCGGAGCATTTAAAGTAAGTCGTCTTGAAAATGACTTACCTAATCACCGTGCAACACTGAGCTGGGCACAACAATGGGAAAGCTTTTCAGCATTTTCTCGTCTTAACTACTTTGGTGAGTACCAAGGCGTTCACGTAGATTATGATGAAACGGCTAAAATGGCTGATGCAGCAGTCACATTAGATGTTGAAGTAACTTACTTCATGAATGACTCAATTAGTTTCTCAGTCGGTGCACAAAACCTACTGGATCAAGAAGCAGAGAAACTTGATTTCACCGTAGCACCAAATAACAACTGGGGTGGTAAGTATTACGAAACATCTCCATACGGAATTAATGGTGGCTTTTACTACGCTAAAGCAACCTATACTTTCTAAAATGTGTTAATGATAATCAAAGGCGAAATGTGTAATGCATTTCGCCTTTTTATTACCCTCTATAAACCCATTTAAAATGACTTTTACACTCGCATTTTTTGTGGCTTTGGGGTTATATTAAATAAAAAGAATATTAGTTGTATTATGCTACTAAAAAAAGCGAATGAGTTATTGTCACAAAACAAGCTTAGAGAAGCTGAGTTTCATTACAAAACGCTATTACAAGCAGAGCCTGACAATGGTGACGCCCTGTTTGGCCTAGGTAAAGTAGCACTGCGTTTAGAACAATTTGATGCCGCTGTGTATATACTACAACGAGCGTGTCAGCACCTCCCTTATGTATTAGAACCTTTGTATGCATTAAGTGATGCATTTAATGCGGTCAACTCCCCTGAGGACGCGCAAAAAGTACTCGAGTACGCAACAAGCATTGCCGCAGACAACCCAGACACCCACTATTATTTAGCTCAGCATTATTTAAATTTTGGCGAGCTTGATAAAGCGCAGGCCACATTTGAGGAGGCATTAAAGCTTGGGATAGCACCGGTTACGGCTTATGTTTTATTTGAATTGGTACAATTAGGGCGCTTTAATAAAGCAAATAATTACATTGATCAGTTACACCATTTTTTAACGCAAACAAATAACCTACGTTTAAAAATGGTCTGCTACTATGCTTTAGCTAAAAGTTACGACAAGTTAGACGATACTGATCAAGCGTTTAACTATTTTGTGATTGCCAATCAGCAACAACACAAACTCAGTGAATTTAATACTGAAGATTTAATTGGGTTTTATGATCAACTTATTGAATATAACAATGAAAGTGTGCTCAATTTAGCAAAACTAAATAAGCAGTATCCTGTCACACCTGTGTTTATTATTGGCATGCCACGAAGCGGCTCAACCCTACTAGAACAAATGTTAGCAGGGCACAGTCAATGGGCAACGCTTGGAGAAGACTCCAGTATTAGTAATAAGGTAGTCGCCTTTTTAGAACATAAAACAGGGTTACGCTACCCTCAATGCTTAACTAAGCTAACAATGCCTTTAATTAACCAAGCCAGAGCTATTTATTTAGATACGTTAAGCTCTTTTGAGGGCAATTGCGCATTTGTTATCAATAAACTGCCTAGCAACTACCAAAACTTAGGGTTAATTTATATTTTATTCCCAGATGCTAAGTTTATAAACCTGACCCGCAACTTTCATGCAACCGCATTTTCAGTGTTTACTAATTACTTTGCTGAAAACGAACCCTATTTTTGTGATTTAAATGAATTTGCTTTGTATCATCAGCTTTATGAAAAACTGATGAGCCATTGGCAGCAATTTAACCGCTTAGCTATTTATAATTTAAGTTACGAGCAGTTAATTGAAAATCCTAAAGATCAATTAACCGCACTATTGAGTTTTACTGGCTGCGAATTTGAACACACTTGTTTAGACTTTTACAAAAACAAAAGCGCCGTTACAACGCTCAGTAAACATGCCATCAGGCAACCTGTAAATAACAAAAGCCTTGATAAGTGGCAGCGTTATGAAGCCCCTTTACTTAGTTTGCTCTCGTTGCCTCAAACCAATTAAGCACATCCATAAACTGTTCTTGGCGTGCCTGAGGGTGAGTAAGCATATTAATATGGTCGTAATCTACTTTGTGCCCAAAGCGGCGGCCATATATTTGCATTTTTTGCACCCCAGTACCTGACTCATCAATAAACTTTTGAATATCGATAGGCTGTGCCAATGCTTTATCTTTTACTGCCGCAATATGTAACGTTGGAGGAAGCGTGAGAGTTGCTAATGTTTTAGCGTAATCAAACCCGTCATCACTGTCTACCCACGGATTTTGCTTCGCCCACTGCATACTTTGATAGTGCGACTTTTGAGTTTCATCATCACTGCCCCACTTTAAGCGTTTTGCCGGTAAATAACCGTGTTTTTTCGCTAAAATTGGTGCCATAAAATACCAAATCAAATTGGCCTGAAATAACTTTTTAGGGTGGTTATTAAATAGCGAACGCTTTGAACCAAAATAGGCACACGCTTTTACATCGTTTATCAGCTCAGGAAAGCGAGCAAACACGCTATTAAGCAACACCCCACCCCAAGAATGAGCAACTAAAAAGTCAGGTTTTTTACTCTCTAACTGTTCAATTTTCTCAATAAATGCCGGAATATCTTCAACAATCGCCTCAGTTTGTCCATACCGTGCTTGCTTACAAATAGCAGGTTTACTTTCACCACGCCCGCGTAAATCAGCTACGTAGCAACAATACCCTTGTTCAGCTAAAAAAGGCGCTAACCCTTTATTGCTATGAGTGTAAAATATTTTGCCATTTTCTACCGCACCATGAATTAATAACACCACAGGCCCACTTGGCTGCTGGTTGGCGATACGGCGCAAATGCAGTGTTTGATGGTCACCTAATTTTATAAAAACAGACTCTTGAGTAACTGCCAAAGCGAATTCCTTATAATTGCTAACAACTCATCCTACCAGTAATAACTGGTAAGCCAAAGGGAAAATTATGCACTTTTTCTGTCTGTATTTGTTACTATTGGCTTTTATTCCTGTTGTTAAAAAAGCCTCATGAAAGCAAAATCAACTCGTTCTAAATTACATCCGCGCAATCAACACAAAAATGGTTACGATTTTAATTTGCTTACCTCGCAAACCCCTTCGTTAACTGCTTTTTTAATTACGACTCCAGCAGGCAATCAAAGTATTGATTTTAGTAATAACTTAGCTGTAAAAACCTTGAATCAGGCGCTATTAAAAAGTCATTACAACATTAACTTTTGGGACATTCCTGAGCATAACTTATGCCCACCTATTCCAGGTAGAGTAGATTATATTCATTACTTAGCTGACTTACTCAGCGAAGATAACCAGCAGGTTATTCCCACTGGCCGACAAATTAAAGTGCTTGATATAGGCACTGGCGCTAACTTAGTTTACCCGCTAACGGGCAATAGCGAATACCAATGGCATTTTACTGGCAGCGACATAGACTCTGCAGCAATAAAAATAGCCAAGCAACTCGCTCAGTTCAATAATCTAAAAATAACGCTTAAACAACAAAAAAATCCCGAGCATATTTTTAAAGGGGTGATTAATGCGAAAGATTTGTATCATTTAACGATGTGTAACCCGCCATTTCACGCCAGTGCAGAAGAAGCCAGTAAAGGCAGTGAACGTAAATGGAAAAACTTAGGCAAAGCGCCTTCGCAAGCACTTAATTTTGGCGGACAAAGTAATGAGCTGTGGTGTGAAGGTGGTGAGTTAGCATTCATTTCTAACATGATCAAAGAAAGCAGGGTTCACAGTGACCAAGTAATTTGGTTTACCTCGTTGGTTTCTAAAAAAGAAACTCTAGCAGCCTTAGAAGCACAGCTAAAACAACAGCCTATTAGTGAATTTAAAATTGTTGAAATGGCACAAGGGCAAAAAGTCAGTCGCTTTATTGCATGGAGCTATTTTGATAAAGCCACCCGAGAACAAATTTGTGAAGAATTAGTATAAAGCCACTTAAGGACACCCCATGATAGATTTTCGCTCAGATACAGTAACAAAACCGTGCAGCAAAATGCGAGATATTATGTATCATGCCCCCGTCGGCGACGACGTTTATGGCGATGATGAAAGTGTAAACCAATTAGAAGCTTATGCTCGATTACGTTTTAATGTGCAAGATGCACTTTTTTGTAGCTCAGGCACACAAACAAATCTGCTTGCATTAATGGCCCATTGTGAACGCGGCGACGAGTATATATGTGGCCAAAATGCTCATAACTACAAGTTTGAAGGCGGTGGCGCTGCCGTTTTAGGCTCTATTCAGCCACAGCCTATTGAAAATGAAGCCGATGGTAGTCTATGTTTTACTAAAATTGCTGCAGCAATTAAACCCGATGATAGCCACTTTGCAAAAACCCGCCTGTTAAGCCTTGAAAACACCATAGGTGGTAAAGTACTCGGTATTGATTATTTACTCAAAGCACGCGAATTTGTTAACCAACATAACTTAGCACTGCATTTAGATGGCGCTCGCGCTTTTAATGCCGCTGCCGAGCTTAACGTTGATATTAAAGAAATAACCCAACATTTTGACTCTGTATCTATTTGCTTATCAAAAGGATTAGGTGCACCTGTTGGTTCATTATTGCTTGGTTCAACAGCATTGATAGCCAAAGCAAGACGCTGGCGAAAAGTGCTTGGCGGCGGTATGCGCCAAGCGGGTATATTAGCTGCTGCGGGGCAATATGCTTTAGAAAATAACACTCAACGTTTAGTCGATGACCACGCTAATGCACATTATTTAGCAAAGCAGTTAAATAACGTGGCAGGTTTTAACGTAAACATGAGTAATACCACAAACATGGTTTACGCTACGTGTGATAACAACATAAACATCACAAAACTAGCAGCCGATTTAAAAGCACAGGACATTGTGTTTAGCCCAAGTAAGCAACTTAGGCTAGTAACCCATTTAGGTATTACCAAAGCGGATATAGATACCTTTATTAAAGCCTTAACGGCCCATATTTAACGCGGCTTTATAATGTTTGCGGCACACCGATTCATAACGGTCGTTGCCGCCAATTTCTACTTGATTGCCATCGGCAATAGCCTCGCCATTTTCATCGGTACGTAATACGTGATTTGCTTTACGCCCACAATGACACACCGTTTTAAGTTCTATTAACTTATCAGCCCAAGCAAGTAAATATTGCGAGCCGCTAAATAACTCACCTCTAAAGTCGTTTCTTAAGCCGTAACACAATACAGGAATACCTAATTCATCGACTACATCGGTTAACTGCATAACTTGATCTTTAGATAAAAACTGACATTCATCCACGAGTACACAATGGCGTTTTTTATCACTATTGAGCGATTTAATTAGCTCGTATACGTCTTTATCCGCATCATAAATATGTGCATCTGCTTGAAGGCCTATACGTGAGGATACTTTGCCCACTCCTGCTCTATCGTCAATGGCTGCGGTGAGGATCACCGGCTCCATACCGCGCTCTTTATAATTAAACGCTGATTGTAATAAAGTGGTTGATTTACCTGCATTCATTGCAGAGTAGTAAAAGTATAATTGCGCCATGGCCGTGCCTTCAAATAAAAAGTGCGCTTATGCTACCCTAAAGTGCAGAGAATACAAATTTGGAAACGCTATTTTATTTATTTTGCTTCGTGCTCTAGTAACCATTGCTTACGCTCTAAGCCACCAGCATAACCAGTTAGCTTTTTATTTGCACCAATGATGCGGTGACACGGCACAATAATACTGATTGGGTTTTTGCCATTTGCAGCCCCCACCGCCCTCACTGCTTTAGAATTATTTAATTGTATGGCAATATCTTTATAGGTTGCCACTTTAGCAAACGGTACGCTTTGTAATGCCTGCCATACGCTTTGCTGAAATGGCGTGCCGCCAGTATCAAGCTCTAAATCAAACTCAGTACGCGTATGAGCAAAGTACTCATTAAGCTGCGCCACACAAGATAAAACATGTGAATTAGTCACCTTATTTAAAGGCGTACTGGTATAACTGGTCGGTGGATAAAACCCCACATAACTAATACCGTTTTCAGTTGCCTGAATAATAATATCGTCAATCGGGCTGGGTAAACTGGTTTGCACTATCATAATTGCTGCCAAAGTTGAAAAGTTAAGTAAGATCGAAATGGTGCACAGTTCGCAGATTCAAACGAGCTTGCTGCCGCTTGGGCTTTTTTAACCCCTAAATCGCCATCAAGTAAAATATCGGGTTGGCTTTGACCGCGCAGTTTTGCGTAATTAACCGTCCAAGGGCCAATTCCTTTTAAAGTAAGCCATTGGTCTAAGTCATCCTCCTTGGGGTGAATAGCACAAAATTCAGCGAGATTATGCAGTGCATTTTTACGTGCCTGCGGCATTTTAAAAAAAGCAAAATCACTACCTGCCACTACTTCAGGTGTTGGAAAGTACACCTTTCCCTCTTGTTGCTCCGAAAGCTGTTGCACTAATTGAGTCACTAAATTATGCGCCGCAGTTACACTCACCTGCTGACCTAACACAGCGCGAATACCCGCTTCAAAGGTTGACCAAATACCCGGTAACCTTAAGCCTTTAGTAAGTGGAAATGCATTATTAATGTGTTCGCTTAAATGCGCCTCAATTAAATAAGTATCTGCATCTAAATCAAGTACACGGCGAATGTTGTTAATAACTGGCTGTAAATATTGCGTATTATCTATATCAATTTGCACCCGAAAATGATGTTTATCTGCAATAAATTCAGCATTAAAGCGGCCTCTACACGATTCATAAGTAAAAGTACGCCCATAACTGGTTGGCGTTAACCACTCTATTGGCTCTATAAGTCGTTTTGCTAAAAACCCATGCAATGCTTGCCAGTTATACGGCGGACGAAAAGGCAAAATTAAGGTGAGCCTAAGATCAGTTGAGTGCTTGGCGGTTCTGAGCGCTGAGGGCGCGATATTAAGTTGTTTTAAAAAAGCATCATTGAATCGTCGCACACTTTTAAAGCCGGAAGCAAACGCTATCTCGGTAAGCGGTAAGCTGGTTTCTTGAATCAATTTTTTTGCAAAATGGCATTGATTAAATAACCGATATTGAGTTACTGAAAGACCAAAATATTGAGAAAAAAGCCGCCTTAAATAGCGACTGCTTATTCCTAAACGCGCAGCAAGTACTTCACAATCACACTCGTGATATTGATCAATTAACTGCTTAGCACGCAATGCAGTGGTTTGTGATCCCAGCCAAGCAGCACTACCTGGTGCGCTATCGGGCCTGCAACGAATACAAGGCCTAAACCCTGCTTGCGCAGCAGAGTGCGCAAACTGATAGTAGGTTACATTTTTTTCATGCGCAGTGGGCGCGGGGCAAATTGGCCGACAATAAATACCTGTGGTTTTTACCGCTACATAAAAAAGCCCATCAAAACGCACATCGCGGCTCTGACGCGCTTTTTGCCAATGCTGATTAACCATAAATTGCTCTTATAAGTTATGTAGCGCTTAGCTTAACAAAAACTAGGTATATTACTGGCCATATTCGGCACTAATCTTTGTTTGCAAAATCAATCAATGCTTGGCCCGTTAAACGATATATAATCCATTCATTCTGTGGCTCAGCGCCCATGCTATTGTAAAAATCAATCGCGGGTTTATTCCAATCAAGCACTACCCACTCAAAGCGACCACAGTCTTTGCTTATTGCTCTGTTTGCCAGCTCTTTCATGATAGCTTTACCGGCACCATTTCCACGGCTATCTGGGCTAACATATAAATCTTCTAAATAGAGACCATTTTTACCTAACCAAGTAGAGTAGTTGTAAAAATACACCGCAAAACCAATTGGTTCATCATCTTGTAAACAAATTAAACTGTGCGCTGTTGCGCCGTCGCAAAACAGTGTATCTAAAATTGCTTGTTCATCTGTTTTAACTGCATCTGGCTCTTTTTCGTAAATGGCAAGCTCATTAATAAAATGCAGAATTGTTTTTGCATCACTTGGCTGTGCATCGCGAATTTCTATTGCTGTGTTCATTGTTATTAACCCTTCAAAACGACTTTTATGCCTATTAAATTTAAAATAAAAAGTGCCTAAATAATTATGATAACTTAAGCCATTAATACATTTACTTATACCCTAGCATATCGTTTTTATATTCAATACGTAACTATCACGGGCTTATTTAAATTTAGCCATTACGATATCTAAAAAACAAATTAAAACAGCGCTTTTATAAATGGTAAAAAGTTGTCATTATGAGTAAAAAGTAAAGCAATAAGGGAGTTTAACTAGAATGGGTCATGGTCACTCACATAGTCACGTTGATGATAACCAAAGTGATAAACAGCTCACCCTTGCCGTATTTATAAATGTTTTACTGACTGCAGTGCAAGTTGTTGGTGGCATATTTTCTGGCAGCCTTTCATTAATTGCCGATGCATTACATAACCTAAGTGATGCGGCTTCTATTTTTATTGCCCTCGTTGCCCGAAAAATTGGCAATAAACAGGCTGATACAACCCATCATTTTGGCTACAAACGCGCAGAGATACTAGCAACCCTTTTTAATAGCACTACGTTAATAGTGATCGGTGGTTATTTAATTTTTGAAGCCATAAATAGTTATTTAAACCCCCAACCTATCAATGGCTGGATCATTGTATGGGTTGCCGCAGTGGCGCTACTCGTTGATTTAGTCACTGCGTTATTAACCTTTAAAGCCGGCGCTAAAAACAACATGAATATAAAGGCGGCGTTTATTCATAATGTGTCTGATGCAATGGCATCAATAGTCGTTATTATTGCCGGAACTTTAATCATTTTATACCAGTGGTATGTCGTTGATTTAATAGCGACTATTTTAATATCACTTTACGTTATTTATCATGGCGTATTATTACTGAAAGCCAGCTGCAGCATTTTAATGCAAGCAGCACCCATTGATTTTGATCAGCAACTTATAAGCAAAAAATTACTACAACAGTTCGCTATTACGCAAATAAAATCAATAAAAGCGTGGCAACTGGACGATACTACCACTCACTGTGAAATTGTGATGCAAACAGATACCCCTATTGAGCTTAATGCCATAAAACACTATTTACATGATGAATTTGCAATTGAACACTGCGTAATTGAGTGTTGTTCACCTTAGTTTGATTATACAAAGTACTTTGTAATTAAAACTGAACACATCTTTATTTTTATGCCTTGTGCAACAAAACGCAGAAGGCCTGCTAACAATAATCAACTGCCGTTACGAACATCTATTTTAACGCAACGTTATATTTGACCCCCTATAGCTTGCAATAGCATACATGCAAATAAAAACAATTATCATTAACCTTGCGTTTACTTTAAATTACTCTTAATATTGCGCCCATCATTAACACAACTAAAACCATTCAAACGAAGGACCCGCATGTTTAAAACATCTCTGAGCTTAATAGCATTAACAGTCAGTGGCGCCAGTATTGCAGACGAATCAACGATCCAAAGAAATTTAAATCAAACAGAAATGGAGCACGTTATTGTTTCGGGTAGTCGTGTTTTTGAAAGTATTGATGAGGTCCCTGCTTCCATAACTATTATTAGTCAAAAGCAAATAGAAGCGCATTTAAAAGTTAATCCAGAATTACAAAGCCTTTTAGCACAAATGGTTCCCGGCCTTGCTCCAGATACTGGAAGCTCAAGTAATTCAGGACAAACTTTACGCGGGCGTGCCCCACTGATCATGATTGATGGCGTGCCACAGTCAACGCCACTGCGTAACGGATCATTAGGGGTAAAAACCTTAGATCCAAGCGCAATAGGTCGAATAGAAGTCATTAAAGGGGCAACGTCAATTTATGGTAACGGCGCATCAGGCGGAATTATTAACTATATTACCAAACAAGCACAAAGCGATGGCCAAACCCAAGGTGAAATAAGCTTATCGAGTCGTTTTAGTGCGGTAAAACTTGAAGAAAGCGCAGGCGCAAGGTTATCTGCAGCATTGAATGGTCGTGCAGATAAATTTAGCTACTTAGTAACTGCAAGCTATGAAGAAAACGGTGTACAACGCGATTCGCAAGGCGATATTCTCGGTTTACAATATGGTTTATCTGATGCCGTTACACAAAATTACTTCACTAAGCTTGGCTATGACTTTGATGATGAAAAGCAACTCCAATTTAGTTATAACTACTTCAGTTCACAACAAAAAACCGACTTAGGCGATGTTGTTGGTGATATGAGCCTAGGAGAAAAAACCTACGCCATTCATGTGCCGTCAGAATTACAAAAGCAAGGTAAACCACAAGGGCCAGAAGGCAACGAAAATATAACCTTAAAATACACCGACTACGCACTGCTTGAAAACACACAAATGACGTTAGACCTCTATACGCAAGATATAGAAAATGTGTTTTTCTTCTCTCCAAACCTTGCCAATCCTGATGAGAATTATCAAGGTGGTCAATCAGTTATAAGTTCAGAAAAAAAAGGCGCCAGAGCAACTTTTAATACCCAGGTGGACTTTGACTCAGTTGAAGCGTCATTTATTTACGGAATTGATGCGTTAAATGATGTAACTGCACAACCGCTGGTTGATGGGCGTGTTTGGGTGCCAGAAATGGACATGAAAAGTGTCGCGGGCTTTTTACAAACTAAGTGGGTTATTGCTAATGACTTAATAATAAAGGCCGGTGTACGCAAAGAAAATATCGACCTTAGCGTAGATGATTATCGCACGCTTAAATTATGTAAAACGGCCACGCAATGCTCTGTGCCAATTAGCGTAAAAGGCGACACGGTTGATTACAATGCTACGACCTATAACGTGGGCATTAAATACAATCTAGATGAAAAATTCAGCCCCTTTTTAAACTACTCACAGGGATCTGATATATCAGATATTGGCCGCCTACTTCGCTCTGCCACAGTAAATGATATAGGCCTTATTCAAACACAAGCTTCAATTATCGATAATTATGAAATTGGTTTTAATTCTCAATTTGATGCAGTTCGTTTAGAAGTCGCAGCATATCGAAGCACCTCTGAGCTTGGTACTACAAACAAATTTAATGAAGTAACCGGTGTTTATGAACCGGTTAGAGCACCTCAAGAAATTTGGGGTTATGAAGCCTTAGTAGACTACACCATAAGCCCATCTCTTAAATTACTGGCAACTTATAGTTATGTAGAAGGTAAAAATACTGAAGCAGATATATATTTAGGCTCTAAGCAAATCAGTCCACCAAAAGCCACAGCAAACCTTAACTGGCAGCCTACGGATACCCTGTCACTAACATTAAGTTACTTGTATGTGGGTGATAGAAAGCGCTTTGAGCCTAATGATAATGGTAAATATGTTGGCGATCAGGGACCTGTCGATAACTACACTGTGTTTAATTTAAGTGGTCAGTATCAGTTTGCAGATAGTTGGCAAGGTTTTATCGGGGTAGAAAACTTATTTAACCAAGACTACTTCCCAGCCCGTGCGCAATCTTACACCTATGGCGGATACAACATTAAAGGTTTAGGTACCACGGCCACAGTAGGTGTTACTTATCAATTTTAATCACTTACGCGTTCATACTTTTACGGTATGAACGCGCTTATACCCTCAACTAACTTGCTGATCTAAAATACAAATAACAACCTGTCCATTTATCAACCAGCAATGCAAACTTAAACGAGAATCAAACTCAATATTAACCATATGATTTATAAGTAAATTACTTGCAATTCTGTGCCTATATACTAGACTAGCCACAATTAGAATTTTTAGGATAAGCGCTATGAAAGGTAATCAAAAAGTAATCGACGCCTTCAATACATTGTTAGCTAACGAATTAGCTGCTATTGACCAGTATTTTATTCATTCTCGTATGTACGACGATTGGGGCTTAAACAAACTTTATGAGCGTCTTAACCATGAAATGGAAGAAGAAAAAGACCACGCTGACTGGCTAATCAAGCGTATTCTTTTTTTAGAAGGCGTACCAAACATGACCAAACGTCGTGACCTGTTAATTGGTAACGATGTAAAAAGCATGATGCAAAACGACTTAACCTTAGAACTTGAAGTGGTTGAGTGTGTTAAAGAGGTTATTGCTATCTGTGAACAACAGCAAGATTATCAATCTCGTGAAATTTTAGAAAAGCTATTATTTGATACCGAAGAAGATCACGTCTACTGGTTAGAGCAACAACTGGGTCTGATTGACAAAATTGGCACTCAAAACTATCACCAAGCTCAAATGGGCGAATAAGGACTTATATTATGAAAGGCGATAAAGACGTTATTGCAGCACTAAATAAAGTACTTGCTAATGAGCTTGTGGGTATTAACCAATACTTTTTACATGCACGCATGTTTAAAGATTTTGGTTTTAGTAAACTAGACAAAGCTGATTACAAAGTATCGATACAAAAAATGAAAAACGCCGACCGTTTAATTGAGCGTATTTTATTTTTAGAAGGCCTACCGAACCTTCAAGATTTAGGACGTTTACGTATAGGCGAAAACAGCGAAGAAATGATTGCTGCTAACATGAGCTTTGAACTTGATACAGTAGACGAGCTTCGTGCCGCCATTAAACTCGCTGAGAGTAAAAAAGATTACATTAGCCGTGAAGCGCTCGACAACATTTTAAATGAGCAAGAAGAACAAATTGATTGGCTAGAAACACAGCAACTACTGATCAAAAATACTGGGCTTGAAAACTACTTACAATCGCAACTGTAAGTAAAGTTATAAATACAAAAAGCAGCTAAGGCTGCTTTTTTTATGTTTAATTTTTAAATGTTAAACCAATTCGTTTAGATAGGGGCAATTACATAAATTACTATTAAGCCACTTGATCGGTTATATCTGCAATTTGAATCAGTTTACGATTGAGGATCTTTTTAGTACAGCAACAACACTTACCGCACTGGCTGCCCACTTTAAGCTCTTTAGTTAGCTCGCGCATGGTAGTAGCACCATCGTCGATGGTTTGCTCAATTTTTTTATCGGTCACACCGTGACAAAGACAAACATACATGAATACAAACAACTCTCAATTTCATTTAGTAGGTTTATATTAATCTAAACGAAAATAGTTATCAATTGGTTTTTGATCAAAAATTAAATTTTTTGCATTTTTTGGCCAGCGCCACTTAAATTGAGAATTCGCGGCAAGTTGAGAATTGTTTGAATTTCATTCGAAGTATGGCACTTAAATTGAGATTTATTAACTAAAGTCTGACCTTGAATTTAAATAGGTTTAGATTTAGGTAAATAGTTGAATGATTGAAAATTCATTACATTAAGGTTTTAAAAACCTTAATGTGTAAATGCGGAATTTATGGGGGGATTTCCGGTTTGTGCCATGAGCGGACTGTCGTAACCTTAGACTCTTGTTATAAGCCTTAACCACATTACGTCATACTAAAGGTGTCTTTATACTTTTCGATAATAATTAGACAAGCCTCCTGAGCATCACAATCACCTGACATTTCTACAACTTCACTAAACGACAGTAATGCATAATTATTAGAAAACCGAAGCATCTGCTGAATAAATTCATCATCAAAGTTACTCACTATTTCGGTACCATTAATTCTTCTCGATAGCTGAGCTGCTCCTGAGTGAGTAAGGCTATTTAAATTAGGCCAATAACTTTCCTTAGCTTTTTTTATTCCATTTTTATTTTTGTTTTCTAGTGCATTTACTAATTTATAGAAGTCTTTATTGAATTTATCATTTTTTAGTTTCTCGAAATCAGACTCAGTAGCGAACTCAGCAAACCACAGACCCTTAATATAGGCTTCAAAAACACAACGAATTAAACTCGATGCTGAGCTATATAATTGATTGTCACACAGCACAATAATACTTCGGTGATGCTCTATCACTAACGAATGAAATAACCATGGAAATAAAATTTCGTCATCGCGCTTTACCGTTAATCCAGCTAAAGATTTATTAATATCCTTTGATAGCTGAAGTGAATACTCTAACATGCTCAATATGAATCCTTAGGCTTATAACGAGACTGTAGAATAACTCCAACAGCCAAATTCAATTAAAAACGAGTTCCTGTAATTAACTCTAAGCGTTTTAAAGTATTAGGTAATCCACTTGGAACCCATAAAAGAGGCTGTTTCTCTTGAAAAAGAGTAATTCTACAGCCTCAACGCCCGACTTAAGTTGATTGTTATATTTATGATTTCCAAGAACTTATTTTTATCTGTCTTTCATCCATGCCAAACGTAGAGATTAGTTCTTCTTTTTCAGCTAAAGTATTTGTATATATACACTCGATATCCTCTTCTGAAAAACTTAGAGGGTGAGGTAATAATTGCTTATTGTATTTTTGTTCATTTGCTTTATATGTCGAATAGTTCTCTGAAATAGGCCTGTTTCCTATCTGCTTTTTGCTTGGAACAAACCTCCATTCATTTTCACTTTTGAAACAGAAGTTTTCGTCCCCATTCCAACTGTTGTAACCTGTTTCGTGTTTAGTAAAGCACTTCATCTGAATTATTGGTAATCGTAACTCATCTGGCAATGTATCCATGTTTTGCCGAGCTCGCAGCAGGCTAACAAGCCCTTTTGCTGCTGGAGAATTTTTCTCAACATACAATACTGGCCCAATTCCAAGTTTTCTAGCCCAGTCTTTTTTTAATGCAATTCCATAACGACCGTATGTAATAGTTTTATGTTCTAAATCGTTGTCGTTAAATTCGCTAAATGAAACCATCGGATGTGCCGCATTTGACACTATTCTACCCTCTTTATCACCTATGGATTCGCAGCAATATTTCAGTCTAAAAGATTTTGAATTAATAATAGAGCTGAGGAACTCAAACTTTTTTGTAAAGTGAATGATCATTGAATACCTAATCTACAAAATAAATATAACTGTTTTATCTGAGGACAATTTACCTATTTTAGAGTGAAAATATCCTTATTTTATGAACTTATATTAATAGCAAATACTGTAAGTTATTACTAGCTATAAATATTATGCTACTGTCGCTTATTTAAACATGTGGAAAAGGGGAAAGTTTCTTTTTATTATTACTAAGTCAATGACGACTCACCTGAATGACCATTTATCACCCTTTGGTAATTTAGCTTGGTGCTATAAGGAACTATCAGAGTTTTACCTTGCTACTAGAGCTTTTTGTTAAAGTTTTCCATTATTGATAAACATAGTTTCACATGTCCATTTGATATCTTGTTTATTAGCCTGAACTTTATTATCAGTAAATTGTTTAGCCATTTCTTTTTTACAAGAGTTCATAAACGTAGACTTTTCGTAAGTTAATCCAAGATAAATAGCGACAGAAATTGATGTTATGCCAAAAATCAAAATGGCTAATAAATATGGTTTCATTTAAAATCCTTATCACAATATAAAGTGGTAACAACGGGTTTGATTATCAAAAGGGAAACCTTGACTCCATATCTAACAATTTTTAACTGACCGGTTCTCGCTCTAAGTCGAACTTAATTACAGTTTCAAAACAGGCGTTAATTGACCGTTTTTAGTTCGTCAGCTATGACATCCTTAATCCAATCACTATAATTGGAGATTCTCACTTGATATGCAGTTGTACCATATAACCCACCCTTAAAGTCAGAAATATCGCCATGCGCCAGTTGCCAACTTGAAAGCCCTACAAGAAAGGGCTTACCACCTTGATAAATGACAGAGGCTCCACCACTATCACCTGAACCGTGCATCCCCTCTAGAGGTAATCCATTAGTTGGCTTATCGAACTTGAATGTCAGCCAATTAGTTTCTGCATTTTCAATAATATTTTGGAAGTGATTCAGCTGTTTCAAAGATTTAGTATCAGACTCTTCGCCAATAAGCCCATTACCTGTAGCACCTTTACCAAAAACTGTAACTGTTTTGCCTTGTTCTTTTATATTTGTGTAAAGAGCAATCGGTAATACATCGTTCACAGGTGAAGATAATTTAATTAATGCAATATCACTTCTTGCTTTAAAAAAGCTCATTAAAGGCGCTAAATTTCCTTTCAACAAAATTTCGCTAGGCTTTTCAAATTCAGGATGTATGTACACTTTTTTAATTTGATATGTATTTGATCCAATCCTTAAACTTTTACCAATATAATTATAAAAAATGGTATGTGCGACAGTTACAACCCAACTCGGGTTGATTAAAGCGCCATGTCCCTCATGGGGCATATCTACTAAGAAGTCAGGAGCTTCTTTCAACACATAATTCTCAGGGGGAATATCATGCCTTTTCACAACAGCGAGACAACTAATAGAAAAGACAAACAGAAAAATGAAAAAACAAGTTTTCATAGTGCGCCCATGTTTTTTATGAATGCTTTACAAGCTACCTTGTAAGCTAGTAGAAAACAACTGATTAGACCGTCTGCAATTCGCTCTTAGCCGAAGTTGGGCTCAGTGCCATGAGCGGACAGTGATAACGCCGCAAGGAACTGCAGCGTACTTGCGCTGTTTTTTAGCAAATAAGGCAACAGTGTTAGTCGTCCGATTGACTTGCATGTTGCATGTTGCTAGTTGCTAATTTGGTGATGTATTCACCTGCAGACTTATAACTAATTCCAGTTGTATTATATAAACCATATACTGCACCATACCCACTAAAGAATTCACCAATATCAGATAAGGGTCCACCTTTATAACCATGTATTTTTAAATAGTCTGTACACGCATCTGACCACCTTTCAATCCATGTAGATGGAAAATCATAACCATCTTCATCCGATACAATTCCGAATTCATTTAAGTGATCAACTACTTTCTTAACCAACTCAATGTCCCAATTAGTTAAATGATCTAAAGTACTCATAATATTCCTTGTAAGCTAACAGCTTATAAAACAACAAAACAGCGTATATTACATACCATGATAATTTCACCAATAATTACCTTTATAAACAAGTAATTAAAAGAGCTAGAAATTAAGCATGTTATTTTGCCCCAAAACGGCGTTTAATAATGTTATTGGACAAAATTAGATTTCTACTCAAAACACAGAAATAAATTTAACTTTTTCAGTGTCCGGTTATCGCTCTTAGCCGAAGTTCGTCTTAATGCCAAAAGCGGACTATGGTACTAACTCGTTTATGCCCCTTGTCGCGTTAAGCCTATTACTTACTCATAGCTTGTTAAGCTGACTTTGCCCTACTCAAAGTTATCCGAGCGAGTTGATAAATCATCATTCTTGCTATTAGGTGGCATTTTGCCCCCCCCTTCACATGGCCTAACTAGTTAATTGAACCAAAAGGAAAAAGATTACTACATTATGGCAGAATGTAAGACTATGATTTATGTCTAACAAGGGTTCTATGGAGTAACGGCTTGAAAATAAGAAAACAGCCCATATATTAAATTTGCGTACAAACTGTGTATATGTCCTTTTTTCAATGTAACAAGGAGTTTGATAATGACGATTTCCATTGATTGTCCAAATGAAGATTGTGGTGCGGCTTTCTCAGTTAATACTGATGATTTTGAGAGCCAATCTGAAAGTTCTGGTAACCATACCACTCAATATCTAGAAACTGGTTCGGTTAACTGCCCTGAGTGTGAAACTGAAGCTAATGTAGAAGTTCTGTCTGATATTCTAAATGATACTGGTGAGGTATTGTCACAGGAAGTTAGAGTATCGTAAACCAATATTGCCTCCATGCTATCGAACTTGAAAGGTAAACCAAATACAAGCGTTTATAGTTCCAAGATACTTTTTCTAATCTGGTAGAAACGGTTTAGATTTATAAACCTAAACCGTTTCTGTCCAGAAACGAGTTTATCGACCGTCAGCTTCTCGCTCAAATAAGCCAGCGAAAAGTTGCTCATATAGCTATCTAGGTTAACGCTTTCAAAAACAGAATATATTTCGATAACTACCTTTGAAGCACTAGAAACGGAAGTTTACTCCCGTTTTGTACTTTAAGATTATAAGACGGTGTCTAGCGAAAGCTGGGAAGTCCACACTGTCGAACTTCGCAATTGTGAAGCGGACTGTTGTACTGACTCTTTCTGCCCCAAAACGTGTTTAGGCGAATGCCTCAGGGCGTGAAGCGGACACAGAAATGATCATTAACAAAAAAGAATCAACCTGTTGAAAAATATAAAAACAATAAGGTAGCCGGAATATTTCCGGCATTTTAATTGAATTTTTAAAGCGGATTTATTCCGGTTATTTAGCAAGGGCTGGGTAAGGAATAAATTCATCAGAATCTCCCTCTATTAAAGGGAACTCTCTGTTAATCCATTGCTGTTTAGCAAGTTCAACTCTGTCTTTCTTACTCGATACAAAGTTCCAGTCTATATAACGTTTACCCAAGTTATCACCACCAATTAGGGCTATCTGTGTGTCTTTTTTCGCTTCAATAGTGACATGCTCAGCTGACTCTAATACCACCATAGTATGTTCTGGTACGCTTGTATCTCTTAAGTTAACTTCACCAGAAACAACGTAGACACCTCGTTCATTTACATTTGGTAGTTCAAGTGACTGTCCTGCTTTTAATTGCGCTTCAATATAAAGTGTAGGACTAAAAGTTTTAACCGGAGAAATAAGTCCGTAGGCTTCGCCTATCATGACCCTAATGGCAACGCCATTGACCTCAATCGTTGGCAAATCGCTTGCCTGATAATGATAAAAAGCGGGCTGGGTTTCTTCATCTTTTTCAGGTAGCGCTAACCAAAGTTGCAAACCATGCACTGAATGTGGTCTATTCTTAACATCTTGGGATTCTCGCTCAGAATGAACCATGCCGGAGCCTGTTACCATCAAGTTTAAATCACTGGGGCGTATTGTCTGTTTACTCCCTATGGAATCTCTATGTAGTATTTCGCCATCGAATAAGTAGGTGACGGTAGCAATATTTATATGTGGATGTGGCCTTACATCTATACCTTGACCTGCTGGGAAGGTGGCAGGCCCCATATGGTCAAAGAAAATAAAAGGGCCAATACTTTTAAGTGCTTGATTGGGGAGTGTTCGTCTTACACAAAAACCACCTAAATCTTTGTCTTTTGGTTGTATTAACTGTTTAACTGCACCGCAACCTAGCATTATATCGCAAGGAATTTCGGCTGTTTGATTTTGGTTACTCATCTTATTCTCCTAGCTTTTTAATTTATGACTCCAAGATAGTAAGGAATCTACCAGCTGTTTTATGAAGTCACGCGTTAACTCGTCAGTTAATTCGCCTTTATCGTTAAACTTTTCGTGTGCACCAGCAATCATCACTTCCGGTTTATTTACAAAGTGTACGTCCAAATAAATCATAATTTGTCTTAAATGGTATTGCGCTCTGGCACCACCTAATATACTCATACTAGCACTCATCATTGCTGCGGGTTTGCCAGCAAAAGGTTGTGGTTGTTGCCTAGAAAGCCAATCGATAGCATTTTTTAAAACACCCGGAACTGAGTAGTTATATTCTGGTGTAGCAAAAAGTATAGCGTCTGCATTAGTAACTTTTTGAGCTAGCGCTATGACTTCTTGTGGGGCATTAGCACCATCTTGCTCTTGATTGTAGAGAGGAAGGTTACTGATATCTAAGATTTCCAATGAGCAATTTTCAGGCAACAGGTGAGATGCCGCCTTAATAGCGGCCGTATTATAAGAAGATGTACGTAAACTTCCTGAAAAAGCGACTATGTGAGTATCGGTAGACATTTTATTTTCTCCGTAGATAAGAAAAGGCGTGCAAAGGCACGCCTGATAAAGTTTATTGTTCCGGTTGGAAAGTAATGTAGCTATTGATTAAATTTCGGTAATCAGGGATATGATTTGAGAATAAGTTGCCAAGTCCTTCGACATCATTGCGCCAATCACGGTGAAGCTCACAGGCCAAGCCAAACCATGTCATCAATTGTGCACCAGCTGACGACATACGGTCCCAAGCGGCATCTCTGGTCATTGCATTAAACGTACCTGAAGCATCGGTAACGACGAATACGTCAAAACCTTCTTCAAGTGCAGAAAGTACTGGAAATGCGACACACACTTCTGTTACCACACCCGCAACAATGAGTTGTTTTTTACCTGTCGCTTTAATCGCTGCAACAAAGTCATCATTATCCCATGCGTTTATTTGACCCGGACGAGCTATATAAGGCGAGTCAGGAAACATTTCTTTCAGCTCCGGCACTAATGGTCCATTTGGCCCTTGTTCAAAACTTGTCGTTAATATTGTTGGTAGTTCAAAGTATTTAGCACAATCTGCAAGGGCTAAAACGTTATTTTTAAATTTATCAGGATCTATATCTCTCACTAAAGATAACAAACCTGTTTGATGATCGACCAAGAGAACTGCTGCATCATTTTTATCTAAACGAACATAAGGTTTAGTCATTTTTCTTTCTCCTACATGTTAAGTGCACATTGCACAGTGTTGCATTTAGAGAACTTCTAAATGCGCTCTAAGTTACCGAATTTCCCCGATTGGAAATCGGTGATTGCTTGGTTTATCTCTGTCTGACTGGTCATTACAAAAGGACCATAGCCCACAATCGGTTCATCGATAGGCTCGCCTGCGAGAATAAGCAGTTTGCTATCGTCAAGGGCTTCTATTGCTAATCCTTCACCAGACTGAGATAAAATGACTGTTTGGTCTTTAGATACCAATTGTTGATTCACTTTTAACTGGCCTTGACGCGCGATAACCATTACTGACCAACCATCTTGTATTGGTAACTGATAGCGACCTGATGCTTTAATATCACCATCGACAACTAAAATAGGAGTGTAAGTAGATGTAGGCCCCTTAGTTCCTGCCAGCTCTCCCGCGATAATACGTAGATAACCTCTGTTATCCGGTAATGTTAGCGATGGTATTTGGGCTGAAGTAATCTCTTGATATTTAGGTGCCGCCATCTTGTCTCGCTTGGGAAGGTTGACCCATAGTTGCATCATTTCCAGCATGCCCCCTTTTTCAGCAAAAGCATGAGAATGAAACTCTTCATGCAAGATACCGCTAGCGGCTGTCATCCATTGAACATCACCGGGCCCAATCACACCTTGCTGCCCCGTTGAATCTTTATGTGCAACTTCACCTTGATATACGAGGGTGACAGTTTCAAAGCCACGATGCGGATGTTCGCCAACACCACGTAAATGCTCTGATGGCGAGAATTTCATTGGTCCAGCATAATCAAGTAATAGAAAAGGACTGACTGATTTGCCTTGCCCTTGATATGAAAACAAGGTTTTTGCTGGGAAACCATCCCCGACCCAGTGCGGGTGTGGAGCTGAGAAAATGCTGTGAATTTTTTTCATCTTTTGGCTCTGAAAATTAAATATGATTATTAGAGTAGTTGATGATCTAATTCTTGTGTAGATATAAAAAATGGGTATGATAGTTCTATTTATGGAACGATGATTGAAGCCATATGTACGATCTTAATGATTTCTATTATTTTGTGAAAACTGTTGAACATGGAGGTTTTGCTCCTGCTGGCCGAGCATTAGGTATTCCGAAATCAAAACTCAGTCGTCGCATAGCTTCATTGGAAGAAAAATTAGGTGTTACACTGATATATCGTTCTACTCGGCAATTTAAGGTAACCGAAATAGGCATGACTTTTTTATCACATTGCAAAGCAATGTTGGTAGAAGCTGATGCAGCGAAAGACTCGATAGAAGTCACTCATGTAGAGCCTTGTGGAACAATAAAATTATCGTGCCCGATAGCTTTATTACATGTGCATATCGGTCAGGTTCTAGCGGATTTTATGGAAAAATACCCTAAAGTTGCTATTCAGCTTGAAGCCACCAATCGTCGTGTTGACCTTATAGCAGAAGGTGTCGATGTCGCAATTCGTGTTAGACCAGCACCACTAGAAAATAGTGAGCTTATTTTAAAAGTATTATCTGAGCGAGGTATATGTTTAGTGGCAAGCCCTGAACTTGTTAATAAGCATGGTATGCCGAGAAACCCTCAAGACCTATCTACTTGGCCGAGTCTGGGGTTAGGCCAACCACAGAATCATTATAATTGGACCCTCTATGGGCCAAATAATGAGGAAGCCATCATTCCTCATACGCCACGATATGTAACAACAGACATGATTGCTTTACGAAAAGCCGCATTGAAAAGTGTTGGTATTGTGCAACTACCGTCATTAATGGTTACAAATGAATTAAAAGAAGGTTCGCTCGTTCATTTGTTGCCTAGCTGGCAGCCTAAACGAGATATAATTCACCTTGTTTATCCTTCTCGAAGAGGTTTATTACCTGCCGTACGCGCATTGGTCGACTTTATTGCTGATTATTATCAATCATTTGAAGAGGAATAACTTGTTAAGCAGAAGGAAACCTCTATGTTAGATGATGATGCTGTTTCTTGTCGGTTTAGAACTCAACCGAGCCGGCTGGAGCGTCTGAAGCACAGTTGCTTGTTATTGCGATTGATGATGCGGACAAAACGTTTGAAATTGTTGAACTGGCAAATCGACATTATCCAAACCTAAAACTTGCAGTTCGTGCTAAAGATAGACGTCACGCCTACAAGTTAATACATCATAAAGTAGATGCTCTGAATCGAGAAACCTTTGACTCGGCTATGAACTTAGTTGTTGATGCACTTAAATTATTAGGTAATGATGCGGCGGCAGAAAGAGCTGGCTTCCTGTTTCGTCAGCCCGATATAGAATCGTTAGAACAATTAGCTGATATTTGGGGTGACGACCAAAGTTATGGTATTGCTGTTCGTCAAAAAATGGATGGCCTAAAACAATTATTATCACAATATTAGGATCCGAAAAAACTTTAAATACTTGTAACGAACAAAATTCAACTCTATAAATACAATTCAGACAATAGTAACGACTGCTTTTGGCACAAAGCACGCATTCGTCCTAACTTATTTCTGTCCAAAAACGAGTTTGAGCGACCGTCTGTTTCTCGCTCTAAGCGCAGTTCAATCACACGTAATTTGCTTGGCGTTTTGCAAACAATGGCAAGCTTACCTACCCCCTATCTGCAGTAACAATAATAAAGATTGATTGGATTATGCGAGTAAAAGCTTTTTGAAATGAGACTTGAGTTATTAACTTAAAGCGCAAGAATTATAAACCCTGAATAATTTTCATATAAAAATTCAGTGAAATTTTTTATCCATATTATACTTTTTTATTATTGCTGTAATTTTGGATAACTATGTTAAACAATTATTCTGTGCGTACCCGTTTAGCAGTGCTTGCATTGCTACCAATTATGATTTTTTTAATTACATCGTTTTTTTCAATAAACACAATGGGAAGGTTAGTAGCAGGGATTGATAGTTTATACGACGACCGTGTCGTACCACTTAAACAAATTAAACATGTGTCAGATAATTACGCTGTAAATATTGTTGATTTACTTCACAAGTATCGTGCTGACTCTATTACCAAGTCAGAACTCTTAGCAAATATTAATCAGGCTAGAAATACGGCTGATAATGAATGGAAAGCTTACTTAAGCACACAGTTAACAGCTGAAGAAAAGCGCTTGGTAGATAACGTTGAAAATAAACTAAAGCCTGTGCTCGTGCATTTGAATAATTTAATTGTAAGTATTAATAGTGGTGAATTTTTATCACTACCACAAAATCAATTTGTTTATGAGCTTTACCAACTCTTTGATCCGCTTAGTGCCAGTTACCAGGCTTTGATTGATTTGCAGCTTAAAGAAGCGAGTGACTTTAGAGTTAAAGCTGATGAAAATTATCAATTTATAAAATTTATAATGAGTGTGACAATCGCGATATTAATTTTACTTCTACTGATTGTTGCCTACTTTATTTACTGCTCGATACAAAACCCATTAATGTCATTACGCGATACCATAACGGATATTGCAACAAATGCCGATTTAACAGCTCGTGCTAAGGTTCAGGGTAAAGATGAGATTGCAGATACCGCATCTAACTTTAATGATATGTTACTTCGGATCCAAGGTTTAGTAAAAGATATGGCAGGCGCAACACTGACACTTGCCTCTGCAGCTGAAGAAATGAACTCTATTAGTATTCAAGTAGCCAGTACAGCAACCCAGCAAGAGCAACAATCAGCTATGATTGCAACTGCAATTACCCAAATGAGTAGTGCAATAGAACAAGTTGCTCAAAACGCGCAAATAACCTCTGATAAAGCCACAAGTGCTGACATAAAAGCAGGCCAAGGTCAGCAAGCTGTTGCTGATAATATCGAGTCAATAAATACACTTTCAACTTTGGTTAATACAAATACGCAGCTTATTACAGATCTAAATACACAAACCAATGATATAAACCAAGTTGTGATGATGATCCAAAGTGTTGCTGAGCAAACTAACTTGTTAGCCTTAAACGCAGCCATTGAAGCAGCAAGAGCTGGCGACTCAGGTCGAGGTTTTGCCGTTGTAGCCGATGAGGTAAGACAACTTGCCCACAATACTCAAAAAGCAACCGCTAGCATTAATGAAATGATCACAAAACTACAAGGCATGGCTCAGCAAGCTGTTAATGCGATGGGTAACGCTGAAAGCAGCGCTAAAGAAAGTGTCGATCATGCTAATTATTCTTCACAGGTACTCAGCGAAATTAACCAAGAAGTTACCGAAATTGCAGATATGAATACTCAAATATCAACCGCAACTCAGGAGCAAAAAATGGTCGCAAATGAACTAAGCAGCAATATTAATGAGTTTAGCGCGAGTATTACTTCTGTTAGCGAAAGCTCGCAACAAAATGCTCAAGCATCGCAAGAACTCGCACAGCTTGCGGCAATGCTACAAGGACAAGTTAATGTATTTAAAGTTTAGGTGCTTTAATTTTGGGGCATATTAGCGCTTATACTTTAAATAAAAACCTTATTTGCCATCATTTAAATGATTAAATGATGGCATATTGGTTACTTTAAGCGCTAGCTTGATTAGACAATATAGTTATCCAATCACTGGGGTTTGAAAGTATAAACTGATATGAGCTGCCATCTTGCGTGAAAACCTCTATCGCATCAGCCGTTATTGGAATAAGGCCTGCGCCCTTACCTTTACATTCAACCACTTTTAAAATTGTATCACGGGCAATTGTATGTGGTTCTAACCCTAACTTTTCATTAAAAGGTTCAAAATTTACATTAGTCTGCGTAATCCAAAACTTTCCGTCCGCTTTCATGACTCCATTTTGAATGGTTGCCGTAGTTGATTTAACAATTGTTGATTGCATATTTAATTCCTTTACACGTGTATATAACTTCAAATTGCTCAACTTCCATCTGTTTGTAATTACAGTAAACTTGAGAGCTAAACGCAAGCTCATTTATTCATCAACATTATTAAAACAGTAACTAATTTTAAAAATTATCCTTATATATTTACCTGCTTTAAACTTTGTGGAATAATCGCCATCCTCTTAGGGGAGTAGCCCGCTCAGTAATGAGTAAACTTATCAACATAATTGCACCTCATGTGCATGGTAAGTTTGTAATGTTGTAGCAAGCGTTATCGGCGAGACCTAGGTAGACACTATCCTCATGGCGGGAGATAGCTGTTTGCCTTGGTTTAATATTCCCGCCTGAAGATTATATTAATGGATATTTTTTTAACCTCTACCGTCACTGTTGCCCTTGCCGAAATTGGCGATAAAACTCAACTTCTATCGCTATTACTTGCGGCACGTTTTCATAATAAAATAGCGCTTATTTTAGGCATTCTCGCTGCTACTATTATTAATCATGGTTTATCTGCCTGGTTTGGTGATTGGCTGAGCGGAAACTTTGCCGTCGAATACTTACCTTGGATAGTTAATATAAGCTTTATTGTGGTAGGGCTGTGGCTACTTATTCCAGATAAAGATGAAGAAGTGAGCCATAAATACGACCGCTATGGTGCATTTTTAGTAGCCTTAATCTTATTTTTTATTGCTGAAATTGGCGACAAAACACAAATTGCAACCGTGTTGCTCGGTGCACAATATCAATCTGTTTTATGGGTAACAATTGGTACAACCCTTGGTATGCTAATCGCAAATGTCCCTGTTATTTATGCCGGTAAGGCGCTACTAAAAAGAATTCCATTAAATACCGTTAGAGCGATAGCCGCCACTGTGTTTGTATTACTTGGTGTTTATGGCTTAGTAACCATTATGTAATTAAGTAACCTGTATTTTGGATAATAAGTCTTTTAGCCAGCGTTCAGGTTAAGTCATTTACAACAAAAAACGCTTCCCTAAAGTAGGTAAGCGTTAAAAAAGCATTAGCACATATCATAAATAGAAATAAGCGAGCTATTATGCTCGGTTAATGCAATAACACCCTTTTGTATCGGCAATTAACAATGATGAGTTAAAACCAGCTTGTAGATTACTTATCATGATCTCTACAAACCCGCTACCTTGAGAACATGCCAGCCCTTCAGATAAAGGCCCTGCATAAACAAACTCACCATTTTTATCAATTAAAACCGCGGCTGGTGTAGCCGGAACCACTGACTTTAGTTGGCTATTGAGTTTAAATGTTTGTACCTCAACGCCCTGATTTTTCGCAAACCGCTGTAAAGATGATAGGTGTGGTTTAGCTTGTATAGTACATCCACATTTATCTTCTGTAATAATAAGTAGTTGAGCACTATCTTTGTTTTGCCAAACCACCTGTTCTTTAAATTGCGAAAACCAATTGTGTCGTTCCAGCATTTTATTTTCATCAAAAGGCTTTAATTGGCCAAGTTGAAAATACACTAAACCCGAAACAACAACGACAAGCCACACACCAATTAAAGCAACAATAAAATAGCGCTTATTAGTTAAATTTTGCAATGCTTTGCTCTAACACATCAATACTCACATCAATCATTTGTACCTTGGCGGTAAGTTGATCAACAATTTTTCCGTCTTCTTGTTGGCGTTGACGCATTTGATCTGTGCTTATTGCAATTTGCTCGGTATTGCCTGCCTGCTCAGCAACTACTTGTGCAACCGAATTAGAGCTTGTGGATACAGCCTGTATCTGCTCGCTCATTGACGAGATATTCTCTTTCATAGTGGCACTAATTTTCGTAAGATCTACAACAAAATCAACACATTGATTCATAGATTGTGTTGAAGTGCGGCTGTTATTCACTAAATCTGTTAACGTAGATGCTATTTTTGCTGTTGTTTTCTGGCTGTTATTCGCTAAAGAACGAACCTCATCTGCAACGACAGCAAAACCACGACCATGCTCGCCCGCTCTGGCTGCTTCAATTGCAGCATTGAGTGCTAGCAAGTTAGTTTGATCCGCTATACCTGATATTTCATTCAACAAACCTGTAATTACATCACCAGCTGCCACCAAATGACTTAGCTGCTCTTCTGTATTGGTTAGTAATGTGAGCAACTCCTTGCTCTTACTGTCTGTTTGTAATACTTCTTGCAAAGCTACATGAGCAGAATCGGTGATATTGCTAACTTGCTGCTTTAAAATATCACTCTCTTGCTCAACCAGTTTAAAACCGTGGGCTACTTGTGAACCTGAATTGGCAATATCATCGGTTTGTATATTTCGGTGCTTAGCACTGTCTGCCAGCTCATCATGCACATTTATAAGTTCTTGAGAATTATTTTTTAATGAATCGGATTGAGTTTGAACCTGTTTTATAACATCCGACAAGTATTCTAGTAGCGTGTTAAAGCCTACTACTGCACTGCTATTGGTATCATCAGCTCGCATTGAGAGCTTTACTTGCTCTGGGTCTTGCATTATTTGCTCAGTGGCATGGCTTAACGACAAACCTGCACGACGCTCGCGTTGTAATGTTACTGCAATAAAACCAGCAACAAGGGCTTCTACAATGGCATAAGCTGCGTGAATAAGCACAGTTGAAAAAGCGAGTCGGTCGGGGTCAAATACATAAAACCCAGTGTTTTGCGTTTGTAAATAGTAAAAAGATAAATGATGAACAGCAACAAATACAATCGCCGTAATGAATACTCGCCACTCAACAAACATTATTAACATGGCTAAGAAAATAAATATTTCAAAATGCACTTCAATAAGCCCATAAGCTTGTTGAATATGCAAAAATGAAAACATCATAATAGCGGCAGCGACAACATGAGGTGTAACTTTACTTTCGGGTTGGGTTTTTAATAACCATATAGGGAGCAAGCACAGGGGCAAGCCGACCAAAAACGCCTCTGTTAATGTATCAAAATAAAGGCCTATACCAATAGACTCGACAAACAATAAACAGAATATGATTGTAAGCAATCGGCTCACACTAGACATAAAAACCTTAATTAATTTTGTAATAAATTAAACACGCTTATTGCTAATATAACCTTTAACAACTCGCAATTTTTTATTTTAAATCAAGCCCAGCATTACTAATTCAGGTTGATTTAAAAATGTTTTTAATGCGCTACTTAACAATTGATAGTATTTGTTTAAAAGTAGACGTCCCTGCTTTTTTTGTCCATTGAAATATTATTGTCTCTGCACATGATACTACTGCACCGGCTTGACGAAGCTGCTCAACCGCAATGGCTTTGTGCTCTGTATTTCTTGAGGCTATTGCATCTGTAGCAACAGTTACTGCATAACCTTGTTGTAGTAAATCTAAACAGGTTTGTAATACACAAACATGTGCTTCCGTACCAATAACAACCACATGAGGGCGCTGTAATTGCGAAAGAGTATCTAAAAACCCCTCTTCGGCACAGGCACTAAAATTTATTTTTTCGATATATTGCGCGTTTGGTAAAGCTTGCTTAATTTTCTCATCACTTTCACCTAGTCCTTTTTTATAATGCTCTGTAATTATTGAAGGAATTTGATGAATAGCACTTGCATTTGCAAGCTGTAAAGCACACTCTAAGGTCGTATTAAATGAGGATATAGCCGGTGCTAGTTTGCTTTGTAAGTCGATTACTAAAAGTACGCTGTGCTCTGAGTTGATATTTTCTCTAAAATTCATTTGTAGTCCTTTCATTTTAGTTAAATTGACTTTTAACACCCACAAGCGGGCAACAATTAATTCACATTTATAGTGCTTTTTGTAATTTTTAAATTAAACTCATGTTATATTACAGCAATTCTAAATACCAACCTTGGCAATTAAAAAAGGTAAGTGCTTTTGAGTAAGTTTTTCTTCGTTGTTTACATATTTTTATTAGTTTGCATGCAGCAGAGCTTTGCCTCACAAACTTACTCTGAACAATTACAACGTGTATCCAAAAACGAACAATTGGCGCAAAGCTTTGTTGTAAAATCTGTACAAGATGATATTGGCTATGTGTGGATTGCAACTACACAAGGGCTATTTCGGTTCGACGGCTATCAAGTTACGCCTTACGAAAACCAAACAGATTTAAAAAATAACTACATTATTAATATGTACAAAACCAATAACGGTAGCATACTTGTAAGCACACAACTTGCAGGTAGCTATTTAATTGATCCAAGTAGCTTAAAGGCTAAACAAATATACTCAGGTCATTTAAACCAAGACCAAGAAAAATACTCTCCCGTTATTGCAGTGGTTGAGGAGCTTACACACTTTTATTTTTCTATTGATTCGCACGTATACCGGTTTGATAAAAAATCAAAACAATTAACACTCGTCGCATCTTTGCCTGATGAAAATATGTTTATCCGTGCATTGTCACTTTATCAAAACACCTTATATATAGGTTCCGATCAGGGCCTGTATAACTACAGTTTTATCAATAACGAACTCCAACAAACAGCACTTAGCGACACACAAAAAGTTACTAACGATAGTAACAACGTAAAATTTTTATCAGTAGACCAAGAATTTGGGTTGCTAGTTGGTACGGTTGAGGGAATGTATCGGATTGCTTTTGATGAAAATAAAAATATAAATCCTACTGCAGTATCAACACTTATTAGTGACTATAATATTTGGGATTATGTAAACACACCCTATGGTGAGTTTATTGCTACAGAAAGTGGTTTATTTGAGTTTGATAGAGCAACCTTAAAGCTCACTGCGATTTTAAACTTCAAAGATAGTAGCTACAACATTACAGAAAACACCATCAACGATATTATGTTTGATGAATCCGGTTTGTTATGGCTTGGCTCACGAACTCACGGGGTATTAACGTGGGCAGCACAAACTAAGAAGTTTAAAAGAATTACACTGCCTGAAAATAATATTGTAAATGTTATATATCAAGATACGCAGCAATTGCTCTGGATAGGCACTGATGATGGACTTGTTCGTTATAACTCAAAAACGAAAACGAGTGATTTATTTTTACAATCTAAAGATAACAAAGCAGCTTATGGTTTATCTGCTATTGGTGATATTTTTCCTGCCAACAATAAAGGTGAGAACTATCTTTGGCTAGCTACTTTTTTTGGACTCGAGCTTTTTAACAAAGAAACGGGAGCATTTGAACAAAACAAATTTATCACCGAGCATAATCTAAATACTGACTATTTATTTGGTATTGCTCAGGTAGCGCCCGATAAGTTTGCTTATATCAATAATGATAACTTTTATATATTTGACGGTAACTCTGGTGAAAATAGAGTTATAAAAGGCTTAAAAGAGCTTGTATCGCCCTTACAAGCTTACGCATTCCATACCCCTTCAACGATGTTCCCTGGCGAGCTACTTTTAAGTACCTCTGACACTTTTTATAGGTATAACGAAGCAACGGGCACTTTAACTGCTATTTTTAAATCTAAAACGGCAAAAAAGAACCTGTACCATACGGTCGAGAATTATTACTACGATGCAAAACGAAAACTACTGTGGTTAGCTACAACACAAGAAGGCTTAATTGCCGTTAACGCTGAAACCTACGAGCAAGTTCATACTTTTAATAAAAACAATTCATTAAATACTAACTCTATTTTTGAGCTTATTGCCGATGATAATGATTTTTTATGGGTTAGTTCTGACAACGGACTGTATAAACTTAATCTAGATTCATTAAACGTAACAACCTATACAATAAAAGATGGCCTAAGTAGCAATCATTTTACTGCACTTGCAGCACTTAAATTGCAAAATAATGAACTCGTGTTTGGTAATCGTAGCGGTGTACTTCAGTTTGACCCCGATCAATTTAAGAGTAAACAACAAAACACCCAAAGCAAGTTAGCAATTACCAATATCAATTTATTTTCAGAGACGCTCAATTATACACCTGAAAAATATCGTAATGAACCGTTAAAACTAAAGCATGATGATATGGGGTTAACGGTTCGGTTTTCTAATTTTGACTATAAAAATATAAGTAAGACCTTCTACCGAGTAGAGCTTACTGGCCCCTCATCATTG
The DNA here is from genome assembly GCF_000238275.3 of Pseudoalteromonas undina. Lineage (NCBI taxonomy): Bacteria > Pseudomonadati > Pseudomonadota > Gammaproteobacteria > Alteromonadales > Pseudoalteromonadaceae > Pseudoalteromonas > Pseudoalteromonas undina. The sequence goes on along the minus strand of NZ_AHCF03000004.1, from coordinate 434,982 downwards.
AGCTATAACGATTTAAAATCTAACCAGGTGTTTTTTACTAAATTACAACCTGGTGATTATGTATTATCAGTATCAACTCAGCAGCGTAATGGAGTCGTTACTAGCGAACCTGTAAGGCTTAACTTTAGCGTCGCCTATGCACCTTGGCAGTCTCCTCTCGCTTATGCATGCTACTTCCTTGCTGTGACCATAATTCTGTTTTTATTTTTTTGGCAATACCGTAGCCGTAAAATAGCAATTGAGCGCGCCCACCGTGCAGCTATTCACTCTAAAACTCAAACTGAGCTCGCACTAAAAAGCAATAAAAGTGGTGTTTGGAACTATAGCTTTGCAGACAATACTGTAAACACAGCTAGAGGTATGGAGTTAGGCTTTGCAGACTTGCCTGAGCGCATTGATATACAAAGCTTTTTTAATATTATGCATCCTGATGAGCGCCGCAGAATACAAAGCAAGTGGGATACATTTATAAAACAGACTCAGTCGCAAGACTGGCAAGCGACTTACCGGTTACGCCACAAAGATGGTCATTGGTTGTGGTTTCATGACTTAGGGCAAATTATTTATAATCAAGACACTAAAAAGCCTGAGTATGTATCTGGTATTTTTACTAACATTACTGAGCAGTTAGCAAACGAACAGCAAGCAAAAATACTCGGTGAAGCATTTAGCCAAATCAATGACTTTTTACTTATCCTAGACGAAAATCTAATGCCTTTTTCAGCTAATAATAGCTTTATGGAGGTATTTTCTGATGATGGTGATGAGGGAGCTGTTACCTCAGAGCTATTTATCAAAGCCATTGGGCAAACCAAATGTAAAGAATTTGCAGCCACATTAAAGGCACTGCAACCCAAAGAGAATTGGCGAACAAATGCCTATGTTAATACTACAAAAGCACAGCAGCATCCTATTCATTTAAGTGCCACAGCTGTCGCTAATGAAGAAGGTAAAGTTGGCTATTATGTTATTGTTATAACAGATTTAACCGAACAAAAGCGTGCTGAGAATGAGCTACGTTATTTGGCCAACTATGATGCGTTAACCGGGCTACCTAATCGTAGTTTAATGAATCAAAAAATTGAAAATGCCATTACAAAAGCCGCTAAAAACGACTTGCAATGTGCGGTTATATTTATAGATTTAGATAAGTTCAAACCTGTAAATGATTCGTTTGGACATGCCGTGGGCGATAAATTACTGTGCAACATTACCGAGCGAGTTGGCTTATATCTGGGCGACCATGCGACCTTTGGCCGTCAAAGTGGTGATGAATTTTTAGTATTAATCGAGAACATTACTTCTATGTCTTCACTGCAGCATACACTTAACGAAATGAGTAGTGAGCTGGCAAGTAAAGTTATTATTGAAGACTTTTCTATTAATATATCTGCCAGCATTGGTATTGCCTTGTACCCCCATGATGCAAACTCAACAGATGCCTTAATACGTAATGCAGATATCGCTATGATGCATGCAAAACAAGCAGGTCGAAATGGATTTCAGTTCTTTAATGAAAAAATGAATGAGCAAATCAAACAAAAGCTTATCCTTGAAAATGACTTAAAAGACGCAGCAAAAGATAATCAGTTTTTTAACCATTACCAGCCAGTAGTTAATACAAAAGATAAAACAATAAGTGGTGTTGAATTATTGATGCGCTGGGAAAACCAAGGAAAACTAATCTCTCCGGCTTTATTTATACCGGTAGCAGAAGAAACTGGCTTAATTGATATGCTCACAGAGCAAGCATTGCAACGTGCAATTACAGAGCTTGCGCCTATTCTTAGCATTAACCCACTGTTTTATATTTCGTTAAATGTATCACCAAAACATATTTTAAAGGCTAATATAACCCAGCGACTGAGCGCTATACTTGAAAAAGCCAATATCAAGCCACAGCAAATACGTCTTGAAATTACAGAAAACACGCTGTTAGAAGATAAGCACAAAGCAGCTAAACAACTTAAAAGTCTTCAAGCTGCAGGGTTTAAGCTGTTTCTAGATGATTTTGGTACTGGCTATTCATCACTCACTTATTTGAGCCAATTTCCAATTAACGTAATAAAAATTGACCAAAGTTTTGTAAATAGTATCGGCATAGATAAAGGTGACGAATCGATTATTAAAACAATTTACTCGCTTGCTGAAAACTTAGAGCTATATTGTATTGCTGAAGGGGTAGAGACGCGGGAGCAACTAGATTTTTTAACGAACATAGGTTGTCATAAGCTACAGGGCTACTACTTCGCACGCCCTATGAGTGCTAGCGATTTAATGAGCCCTGCATGCTTTGAAAAGATTATTAATTTAATATAAACCTAAAAACAGCTTAACCAAGTCGCTTTTAGGTTAATTTATTAATGTATGTGCTTGCATTCATAGCTTTCGATTTGAAGAACACTATTACGTACATTAAATTTATCTGCAAGCAGTTTGATTACTTTTAAGCGACACTCTTCATCATGCTTTTCTATAGTGCAATGCTGCTTTAACACCACATGAGCCCCCACTATCACCTTTTTATTTTTACGAACAACAGTCACATTGTGCACATTTGCTACATGCTCCATAGTCGTTATTTCTGTTTCGATATCAGCAACATCAGGTAACTTCGCTTTATTCGAATGCAACCCTTTGATACAGCTAACAATGACCTTAATACCCGTAAACAATACAAATGATGCAATTAACATACTCGATAAAATATCAATTACATTCCAGCCTGTTATATAAATGAGTACACCGGCAGCAAAAGTAGAGACCGTTGATATTAAATCAAAAAACGAATGTAAAAATACCGCATACACATTAATACTAGCCTTACGGCCTTTATACAGCACCCATGCTGCCGCACCATGAAATAAAAAACCAATAGCAGCAATCACCGACATTAAATAACTATTTATAACCAACTCATGCCCACCTTTATGATGCATAAAGCGCTCAGCTCCCTCATACAAAATAAGTAAACTAATGGCTAGATAGAGAATTCCGTTGATCAGACCACCGATTAATTCAGCTTTTTGGTGACCGTCGTTGTAAGTTTTAGCCAGATGAATAGCGAAGCTTGAGGCAATAAGTGCTATAAATAGCGAACTGTTATGAACAAATAAGTGGCCTGCATCAGCAAGAACAGCCAGTGAATTAGCATAATAAGCACCTATAAGCTGAATAACCATAAACGAACAGGTAATTGCAAGTGCAATTAATAGACGGCGACGGGAGGCGTGATGTGTAGTTATTTCTGTCATGAAATATAAAAGGCCTTTACTGAAAACGAAGTAAGCTCATGAAATAAAGCAAATTGGGAAATACGTAATGATATACAATCACAATTGTAATACGTAGGCCAAATAAACGCACTAAAAACTTAGTAAAATACATAAAACTGTACTAAAAATAACTAAGCGGATACAAAAATAATAATTAATTCATAAATATGGGTAGTTTTCATATTTTAATGCGGAGAAACAAGTGAGCCATGACTCAAACAATACAATTTGGCAGATTTTTAATCTAATTAATTTAGCCGTTATTGCTTATGATAATAAAACGCATCACTACACGTTAAACCAACATGCTAAAACACTACTTAACATAAATAGTGATGACGCTGTTAGTAACGATGTTTTTAATAATATTACTCTTCGCGACTTTAATGATGATACGCTGATAACCATTGAGCAATTATTTTCATCAAATATCACAGCTGTTTTATTAGAGTGTGAATTTTCGCCGCAGCTTTTAAATGTTAACCACTCAATAGTTAATGACTCTGTGTCTATGATCACTTTAGAGCAAGATCGTACACTTACAGAACAATATAACTTTGATCAAATTATCTCTAAAATTTCTACCAAACTCATTGATATACAAAATGACAATATAGACCAGCAAATTAACTTTGCCCTTAAAGCCATTGGCACTGTTTTGAAGGCAGACCGCAGTTATTTATTTGAATTCAACACCGACAACGAAACTATCACCAATACTCACGAATGGGTCAATACGGGCATTATCGCTTGCAAAGACAGACTACAAAATGTACCCAAAGTTGAGCTACCCTACTTTTTTGAAATAATGAATGAGAGCCATCTATTTCAAGTCAATGATATTGAACAATTACCAACAAAAGCCGACGCTGAAAAAGCTGAATTTAAAGAGCAAAATATTCAATCTGTTCTGTGCATAGGCCTTCGTTTTGATGAAGAGCTAGTAGGCTTTATTGGTTGTGATTGTGTTAAAACAAAACGTAATTGGAGCAAAATAGATTTAATTAGAATAAAGCTCGTAGGCGAAATCATTAATAATGCACTTAAAAATATTAACTATAAAAAAAAGCTACAGTTAACCCAACAGCAATTAATTAACGCCAATATAAAGCTCAATAAATTAGCGAATACTGATGCGCTAACTAATATTGCTAATCGCCGTTTTTTTGATGCTACACTCAAAAGTGAAATTAAACGCTGCGCAAGGCATAACCAACCCGTTAGCTTAATTATATGTGATATCGACTTTTTCAAACGCTATAACGATAATTATGGTCACCAAAAAGGGGATGACGCATTAAAACAAGTAGCAAGCGCATTAAGCAGTTTATGTAAGCGTGAGGGAGATTTAGCAGCTCGATACGGAGGCGAAGAGTTTGCCATAATTTTACCCTTCACTGGGCTAGAGCAATGCGAGCACTTTACGACATTAATACAGCAAAAAATTAAATCTCTGAAAATTGCACATGATTATTCAAGTGTGAGTAATAAACTAACAATAAGCATAGGATATACTACTTGCTTAGTAACTAAAGCATCCACAAGTGAAACGCTCATAAAAGTAGCAGATAAAGCTCTTTATTTAGCAAAAGATTCAGGACGTAATAAAGCGTGTACTTTTGAAGAATAAATAATCATAAATGAACAGGTGTTTCTGCTATTCCTTTAAAGGGTACTGTGATAATAAAAAGACCTCCACTGTAAGGAAACTGTTCTAGTGCCTCTTTATCTAAACCAGTGCGGGCTGTAGTTACGGCTATCGTATCTAAATCATCTCCCATAAAGGTAAGGCTCGTTACTCTTGGAGCTGGTAATTTATAAAACTGAACATATTTTCCTTGTGGTGAGAAACGATAAAGTCCAGAACCATTCCATGATGCAACCCATAAGTGGTTATCATTATCGACTGTCATACCATCGGGAAAACCCATTGCCTCGTCAAATTTTATAAATTCTCGCTTGTTGCTAAGCTCACCTTGTTCACTTAAATCAAATTGATAGATAGTTCTGGTGGATGATTCTGTTGAATATAAGATGCGTCCATTTTTACTTATTGCAGGTCCATTACTGATCATATAATTACTGTCAACAATTGTTGGTGCCTGTTGATGACCAAAACGATAAAGCGCTCCAGTGCTTTGTTGTTCATATTTATCCATGGTGCCAAAAAACACATATCCGTTTCTATCTGTTTTCGCATCATTTAAACGATTATTTATAGCAAGATTGGAAAGAGAGTAAAGCTCTATAGGTTGGAATGTGCTGTTATCAAGGTAATAAATACCGCGTTCAAAACCTGCGATCAAACGCTGTTCCGTAGTCTCCATAACCCAACAAATAGCTTGCTCCATCGGATATCGAGAAACAGTTTGCTGCTGAAGATCAAAACGGTAAAGCAACTTGTCTAAAATATCGACCCAAAATAAACATTTTCGTGATTCGCTGTAATATGGTCCTTCACCTAGTAAACATTGGCAAGGAATAATCATTTTAACCGAATTAACTTCCATTACTTAACCTAATACAGCTTACGAGTTAATATCATCATCTTAACGTTGAAAGAAAATCAGTGCTAGACCTGAAAACGTTGCAACCACAATAATTAAAATTCGAATAGATTGCTCGTTGATTTTATTATTTAGAAAGTATGACAATCCCCAGCCAATTAGAATAGCTGGTAGGCATTTAATAAATAGAAGTAAGTCATTCGAGTCTGCTGTACCAGTAACGAGCAAAGCCGTAATACCAAACAGATTAATAAACACAAAGAAGATGCTTAAATTAGCTTTAATTTTATCTTTGTTTTGCGCTTGATAGAGTAGCCCCATCGGAGCGCCTCCTGCTGATGTGGTGGTGCCAATAAAACCAGATGCAAGTGATGCAAGTACATTAGAGATAAAAGTAAGCTTAGGCGACCAACCTGTGAGCGATAGCCCAACTGCAATTAATAAACAACACCCAAGTAAAATACGATACTGATGAGGGTCTACTTGCAACATAACACTCGCAGCAATTAATACCCCTACGGCGCCACCAAAAATTGAATATCCTGTGTGCTTTAAATCTATTGCACCGCGATGCTTAATAGCAAGAATAGAAGTGATCAACAAGGCATTTAAAATCATTGGTCCGGGTACTAACTCTGGCATAAGCCAGTATAAAATTGGCGCACACAATAACCCTAGTCCAAAACCAATAACGCACTGTAAGCATGCACCAATTATTAATATAAAATAAACTAATACGATATCGGGCAATGCGTTTCTACCTTATTCACTGGGTTAAACTACTTATCAGAAAAGATTATTCTAATATTATAATATGATTGAGGTTAGGTAAATTTTTTTCTTTAACTTTAAGTCCAACCGGCATCAACAACTAATGATTGTGCGGTCATCATTTTACTATCATCTGCGGCTAAGAAAAGAGCCGCATTAACAATATCATCGGCCTGCAATGTTTCATTTATACATTGATTATGTCTTACATCTTCGATCATTTCGGGAGTTAACCAATGGGTTATTTGCCGTTCAGTCATAACCCACCCTGGCACTAACGTATTAATACGAATATTATCTTTACCATAAGTCGCAGCTAATGAGCGAGTTAACCCTTCAATTCCTGCTTTAGCGGTCGTATAAGCCGGCATGCCCGTTTGCTTAATACGCCAGCTCACTGAGCCCATATTAATAATGCTACCACCACCAATTCGTTGCATTTGCGGAGCTACGGCCTGCGCCGAAAAAAAACAAGGCCGTAAGTTAACGGCTAACTTATCATCCCAGTATTCAACACTCATACTATCGGCAACGTGGCGGGTATCGTCAGCAGCATTGTTTATCAATACACTGATCTCCCCTTGTGTTTTGCCCGTCGTTTTGATGGCAGTTTTTAGCTGTTCTATGTCTCGAATATCACAATATATGAACTTAGGGTCATAACAATATTGACCGGCAACTGAGTCACATAGTTGCCTTCCTTGCTCTTTTGCTATATCAACAAAGGTTACTTTTGCACCTTGTTCACAAAAACGTTTTACCATGACTTCGCCGATCCCTGTTGCACCGCCGGTAATAAAAACACTTTTACCAGCGAGGCTTGGATAACTTGTTGTGTGTGTTGTTGAGACTGGCATGATTTCCTTAAGTATTAAGATAATTCATTAATAAATGTGATTATTTTGATGCGTTTTGTGACTCTTTTTCTGCAATTTCTTTTTCAATAAATGACATTGCTTCATCAATCATGTAGGTCATCATGTTTTTAGCCCGCTCAGCCTCACCATTTAATATGGCTTGATACACTTTAAAGTGTTCATCAGCAATGGCCTTCTTGCTTCCTTTTGCGGGTGTTGTGTGTTGAATACTTACATTTAATGCCGTACGGATGAAATCACGTAATTGAAAGAAAAAACGGTTTCCGCTAGCAAATAAAATAGCGGTATGAAACGCTAAATCTGCCTCATGAATTTCACCATCAGGTGCATCAGCAGCTGCTTGCATTTTTTCTAGCGCAACAGCAATCTCTGCAATAGCATCTTTATCTGCTCGTTTTGCTGCTAACGCCGCAGCTTGTGGTTCTATCGCCAAGCGTACCTGTAAAAACTCTTTTAACACATAAAGAGTTGGACTACTCTCAAGAAGCCATTTTAAAACGCTGGTATCGTATAAATTCCAAGTATTAGCAGGCTCTACACGTATTCCTTGACGAGGACGTGACGATATAAGACCTTTTGCTGCAAGCATTTTAACTGCTTCACGAACAGCAGTACGACTAATGCCATACTCTTCACATAACTTTGCTTCGGTTGGTAAACCCGTCTCAGCTGTATAATGACCATTAATAATGGCTTTACCCAGCTCATTGGTTACCTGTTGCGACAAATTTAAATTTTCAATGCGTGCCATAAACAGTTCCTTTAAAAATACTTATTGTATGATACTACTATAAATTTACCACGTCATCAGGCAAATATTTTACAATTTTCCTGCATATTATTTTATCTTTGCTTTAATTCTGAATTATAAAAACACAGAAGTTAAAACGACCATCAATATTTAACAAATTTCTTTCATTTAACAAATTTGTATTATAATATTTTTATCACACACAAATTAAACGAAAGTTACTTTCGGGCTTAAATGGAATCAAAAATGATCGAATTAAGTACATTAGACTGGCTCGTGCTCGCAGGATTCTTTGTCTTGCTCTTAGCTGTAGTCATCGTCTCAATGAGACAAAAAGAAGAAGATACTACAGATTATTTTTTAGCCGGGCGTAATGCGAGTTGGCTAGTCATTGGTGCGTCAATCTTTGCCTCAAACATTGGCTCTGAGCATTTAGTTGGTTTATCTGGTGCAGGTGCACAATCAGGCATGGCGTTAGCGCATTGGGAAATGCAATCGTGGATAATATTATTACTTGGTTGGGTGTTTGTGCCTTTTTACTGGAGTAGTAAAGTTTATACTATGCCGGAATTTTTAGAGCGTCGTTTTAATTCTAAATCACGTACTTTTTTGTCGGTTATCTCATTAATCAGTTATGTACTCACCAAAGTAGCAGTGACTGTTTATGCCGGTGGTATCGCGTTTAAAACTATTTTAGGTATCGAAAGCATTTGGGGCATCGACTTTTTCTGGATATCCGCTATTGGCTTAGTGGTGATCACCGGTATCTATACCGTACTCGGTGGTATGAAAGCGATAATGTGGACCTCGGTGCTACAAACCCCTGTGTTGATCATTGGCTCTGTGGTTATCTTAGTTGTTGGTTTGGATAAAGTCGGTGGCTGGTCAGAGGTTGAACGCTTAAATGATGTAAATATGCATTTAATCCGTAGCGCCTCAGATACCGAGTTCCCATGGCCTGGCATCATTTTTGGTTCATTCATTATTGGTTTTTGGTATTGGTGTACTGACCAATATATTGTACAACGTGTACTCTCAGCGAAAGGCATTAAAGAAGCGCGTCGCGGTACTATGTTTGCAGGTTACTTAAAGTTATTGCCTATTTTCATCTTTTTAGTACCAGGAATGATCGCTTATGCATTAAAAGCAAAAGGTATTATTAGCTATGACAGTGCCGATCAAGCATTTCCTACATTGGTTGCCGAGTTACTCCCCTCTGGTGTTAAAGGCATCGTAATTGGTGGCCTAGTTGCCGCATTAATGAGCTCGTTAGCATCATTATTCAATTCGTCGGCGACATTATTTACTATCGATTTTTATAAAAAGTTCAAACCTGAATCAAGTGAAAAACACTTGTTAAAAGTAGGCCGTTTAGCAACCGTAGCCATTGTAATTTTAGGTTTGTTATGGATACCTATTATGAGTTTAATTGCAGATGTGCTGTACGAATACTTACAAAGTGTGCAATCACTCATTGCCCCAGGTATTGCTGCTGTATTTTTATTAGGTTTATGTAGTAAACGTATCACCCCCGCAGCTGGCTTTGCTGGTTTAGTGTCTGGTTTTGTACTGGGTATGATCCGCTTAGTGTTACTGCCATTTAAAGATAATTTAGCTGGTTCATCATTTGCGTGGATCACCGATATGAACTGGTTGTACTACTGTATTTTATTATTTGTTGTGGTTGTTGTGCTGATGATTGTAGTGAGTATTTTCACAAAACCTGCCAGTAATGAACAACTCAAAGGTTTAACCTTCTCAAGTCTTGATAAAGCCACATTAAAAGAAGTAGCTGCCGGATTAGATAAATGGGATTACATTCATACTGCGGGGATCATCGGTATCACTGCGTTTATTTACTATCGCTTTTGGTAAAACTTAATTAGTTGTTCCCACGTTTATAGGGGGTGTTATCACCCCTTTTTTGCATACAGATAAGGACTCTCATTAATTAGGCAAGGTAGCTTCCTCTCGTGTTGTTAGCCTCAGTGCAAATTAATGAACAATCATAAAGAGGTGATGATGAACACTCTGCTTAAAATTGCATCTATAAGTTCTCTAGTATTACTCAGTAGCTGCTCCTCAAAAATGCACCAAAAAAGCGTAGAAGCACGCTTTGTTCCTGAGCGTATGGACGACTTTGCATTTGAAAATGACAAGGTTGCATTTCGCGTTTATGGGCCTGCTTTAAAAGATTCGGTAGAAAATAGTGGCACTGACTGCTGGCTTAAACGCGTTGATTACCCAATTATTAATAAATGGTATGAAGGAGAACGAGAAGGTATCTCTTATCATGCAGATCATGGTGAAGGTTACGACCCTTATCATGTTGGTAATTCATTAGGCTGCGGCTCAATGGCCTTATGGGATGAAAATGCCGATAAGAGCGACAGACTGATACAGCCCAATGTGTATACTGATTATTCAATAATAGAAAAAACCGCTGATAAAGTCGTTTTTGAGCTCACTTACCAGTATACCGATCAAGACATCACCGAGAAAAAACGCTACACACTGGAAAAAGGTAGCCAATTTTATAAAGTGCAAAGTCAATTTACACACAATGGTAAACCCATACAACTTAAAGTTGCTGTGGGGGTCACTACCCATGATGGTAAAGCACAGACACATGTCAACTCTGAAGGTGATGCAATAACAACATGGGAAACTATTGATGGCAGCCAAGTAGGCACATCTGTTTTATTGCCTAAATTTACCCACACTCACTATATTTTACAACAAAGTGATAAGAAAGATCGATCGCATGCTCTGCTTGTTGCGCAGACGAATAAAGCGGGTGAAATTACCTATTATGGAGGGTTTGCTTGGTCTAAAGCGGGTGACATAACAACCTTCAAACAATGGCAAGATTATGCGAGTAACTATTTAGCCAAAGATAAAAACACACAAGTAACCGCAGAATCTGTAAAGTCACTAACGAAAAAAGTAGCAGACTGGCAAATTGCAAATTTTGCAGAAGAAGGTAAATACCGCGCACTACCACGCAAACCACCCCAGTGGATGAATCGCGAACAATATCATGATTTAGAGTGGCATCATGGTGCCCTTTACGCGGGTATGAACGAATGGCGTAAAATTGCTGATGATGATAAATATACAAACTTTTTAATGGAAATTGGTCAGCGAAATGACTGGAAACTTCACCAACGCCCTTATCACGCCGATGATCACACTGTAGGTCAATTTTATCTGTCTTTATACGAAGACTTCCATCAGCCAAAAATGCTCGAACCCACCCGTAAGCAGTTTGACTGGATTTTGGCTCACCCAAAAACCGGCACACTTGATTGGCTTGCTGAAAATACCCATGCCCATGATCGTTGGGGCTGGTGTGATGCATTATTTATGGCACCGCCTGTATGGGCACGTTTAGCTAAAATTACCGGTGAAGAAAAGTATTTAGACTTTATGCACCAAGAGTATAAAGCAACATACGACCTATTGTGGAGTAAGAAAGGTCAGCTATTTTGGCGTGATTCTAGTTTCTTTGATAAACACGAAAAAAATGGCGAAGACGTTTTTTGGGCTCGTGGCAATGGCTGGGTATTTGGTGGATTAGCACTGATGATACCGGACTTACCAGTGACTTGGGAAAAACGTGACTTTTACATTAATTTATATAAAAAGATGGCCGCACGTTTAATTGAAATACAACGTGACGATGGCACATGGTCTATGGGTTTACTTGGTGGTACACAAGGTTATCCCATCAAAGAAACCAGTGGTACATCATTCTACGCATTTGGTTTAGCATGGGGTATCAATAATGGCTACCTTGATAAAGAAACGTATCGCCCTGCATTAATGAAAGCATGGCGTGCGATTTCAGATTCAGTTACCGATGATGGCATGCTAGCCTTCGTACAACCTGTAGGCGCAGCTCCTGGAGATTCATTTCCAGATTATACTGAAGTGTATGGTGTTGGGGCATTTTTAGCAGCCGGTAGTGAAGTGTATAAACTACTTGAAGATGAAAAACCAAAAAAACACGTCGCTCACAATACAATTCAAACGTTAATGCATAATGCAGGGTGGTGTTGGTTTCAAGATCCCCGCGCCATTATCCAAAACGGTAAATTAATTATCGGTAGCGTTGCTGGCAATGGTGTGGGTGACGCTGCGGTAGGTGTCTACGACCTTGATAAAAAGCAACTACTCGGTCGTACCACATTAAAAACTAAATTTGACCATGATGATCATAACTCACCGGTTTTTTATGCGCGTCCTGATGGCAGTGTATTAAGCGTTTACGCACGTCATAATAGTGAAAAAGTACATTACTACCGTATTTCAAATTCTGACAATTTTTTAAGTTGGGGCGAAGAGAAAACGATACAAAGTCCTGCCAACGTAACCTACATGAACTTATACGACTTACCCGATGAAGGAACACTATATAACCTTTATCGCGGTATTGATTGGAATCCAACGTATGTTACATCAAAAGACTATGGTGCTACCTGGAGCGATGAACATGTTCATCTAATTCAAAATGAAGTCCCTGGCGTACAAAGACCGTATGCACGCTATGCAGGGAATAGCAAAGACACAATAGGTTTGTCATTCACTGATGCCCACCCTCGCGACTTTGGTAACAGCATTTATTATTCTGAGTTTAGAAAAGGTAATTTCTATAACGTGGATGGCACATTAATTAAAAACCTTAAAAAGGATGGGCCATTAAAACCATCTGAAGCAGAGAAATTATTTCAAGGTGGCGGCGGCAACTTCCGTGGCGTTGATTTAAGTGTTGAAAAAAGTGCATGGACAAGCTCAGTGGCTTTTGATGATAAAGGCTACCCACACGTTGCTTATACTTATTACTTAAATAATCTAGATCAGCGTTATCGTATTGCATCTTGGGATGGAAAAAAATGGCATGACCGTGAAGTTGCGTTTGCAGGAAGCCGTTTATATGACCGTGAAGCCAGCTATACAGGCTTAATCACTGTGGATCCCAGCGACCCTACTCATGTGGTTATTTCAAGTAATGTGAATCCGACTACGGGTGAGTCTTTAGCAATGCCGCATCAAATATTTAGCGCACACATTGGGCTTGATGATGATACTAACATTATTCAGTGGCAGCAGTTAACACATGATAAAAACAATGAAAATTTACGCCCTATGATAGTCAATTCCGACAAACATAAAGTCATTATGTGGTTACAAGGACAATATAATAGCTGGACTGACTACTACTTAGACGCTGTTGGGATTGTGGTTGAGTAATCAGCCCTAGTTCATTAAAAAGGAGCAACAGGCTCCTTTTTTATTATCAGCTCTATAATCAGTCCGGAAACTCTGGCGAAAGAATAGGAAATCCTTGGTCATCCCACTTTATTATACGCGCTCGAGCATGGCGATTTGGATCTGTTAACGGTGTTCCTTTAAGCTCTTTATAATCACGGCTGTGGTAAATTAATAAGTCTGTAACACCGTCCTCTGCTTTTACAAAACTATTGTGACCTGGACCAAAGCGCCCTACTTTTTCGTTACTAGCAAAAATTGGCTGCTGCCTCTTATGCCAGCTTGCTGGGTCGAGTAAATCGGCATCTGCATCGGCCCATAACAAGCCCATTGCATATCGATGATCAGTCGCACTGGCAGAATACGTAAGTAGTACTTTTCCCTCACGGACCATCACTGCGGCTCCTTCATTCACCTTATAGCCTTGTAATTCCCAATCAAGTGTTGGCTCTGAAATATTAACTATTGGCTCTTTTATCGATGTTGGTGAATCCATTTGTGCAACCCACAATGCGGAGTTATACGTTGCGGGTTGGTTTTGCTGTGCCCACACTAAATAACGCTTACCTTTATGGCTAAATGTTGTAGCGTCCAATGAAAAACTATCAAGGTGGGTTTTTAACTGACCCATTTCTTGCCATTGGCCGTTCATCGGGTTTTTACTGTCATTTTTAAGCACATACATGCGGATACTAAACGGCTTTTCTACATCACCCGCTGCAAAATGAATATACCAACTGCCATCAACTTTATGTAGCTCTGGTGCCCAAATATTGGTACTCATTGGGCCTTTTTCATTTTTATGCCAAATCACTTTTGGCTCTGCTAGTTTCAAGTCATTAATTCGGCACGCTTGACGAAGCTCTATTTCATCAAATTTAGGGGATGTACCAATAAAGGTATAACAACCGGTTTTTTCATCGCGGACCAACCAAGGATCAGCGCGTTGCAAAACAATTGGGTTATCAATTGGCATCAATGTTGGATTATTATTTGCCTCTGCAACACTGTAAAAGCATGACATACTAAGTACGCTTACCATTGCAGTGGCAATCAGATTCTTGGCCATGGTATTTCCTATTTTTATAGTTTAATTTCCATTGTTAATATTGTATTACTTATATTATAGTAGCTGAATAAGTGTAATGAATAAAATAAAAAAGGTAGGCAACTATGAAACGCGCAAAAAAGTTCGCTCATACATGTAAACTGCTCGGTGCAAGTACATTACTTTGTTTAGCAAGTAATTCCATGGCTAAACAAGTTGAAGTACACGACCCTGTAATGACTAAAGAAGGCGATACCTATTACGTCTTTAGCACGGGTATGGGGATCACTTATTACGAATCAAAAGACATGAAAAATTGGCAGCTTACTGGCCGCGTATTTAAAGATGAGCCAAGCTGGGCAAAACGCATTGCCAGTGACTTTGGTGGCCACCTTTGGGCGCCGGATGTATACCAAAAAGATGGCAAATTTTATCTTTATTATTCTGTGTCTGCGTTTGGTAAAAACACCTCTGCAATTGGTGTAACGGTTAACGAAACTCTAGACCCTAAATCACCAGATTATAAGTGGATAGATCATGGCATAGTTATACAGTCTGTGCCTGAGCGTGATAACTGGAATGCGATTGACCCTGCAATTGTTGAAGATGACAATGGTACACCATGGATGAGCTTTGGTTCGTTTTGGGGCGGCCTTAAGTTAGTTAAACTTGACGATGACATGGTAAGACTTGCTCAACCACAAGAATGGCATAGCATTTCAGCACGCCCTAACACTGAACACGGGCCTGTAGAAGCACCGTATATCTTTAAAAAGAATGGTTATTACTACTTATTTGTGTCGTTTGATAAATGCTGCCAAGGTTTAGACAGCACTTACAATGTCCGTGTAGGGCGCAGTAAAAACGTAGAAGGCCCATACCTTGATAAAGAAGGCCGTGACTTAAATAATGGCGGTGGTTCGCTGGTGATCGAAGGTAATAAAGACTGGGTAGCGCTTGGTCATAATGCTGCTTATACCTTTGACGGTAAAGATTACTTAGTACTTCATGCTTACGAAACGGCTGATAACGGTTTACAAAAATTACGAATTCTGCCGATGACTTGGGACGATAACTGGCCTGTGGTTGATAGTAGCGATCTAAACAAGCGCACCACTAAGCTGATTGAGAAGTAACACTTAAGAACAGCCACTAAAAGCCTGCATTTTTTGCAGGTTTTTAGTTTTGATATATCGCATTCTCAACACAAAAATTACTGTTCTAGCTCACGATTACTCTTTAAAATCAATGAGTTTAATATCCATAAAAATAAGCTGCTCACTGCTTATCGCTAACGACTCGTTAAGTGCCACACTGTAAATATCGTAGGCAAGATGCGGTAAAATTAATAACTCATAACGGCTGCCTTTAGGCATCAGCATGAGTGCTTCTTGCAAACCTTCTATCGCTTCTGCTATTTCATACTCAGCCACTTGCTCAATTTGCCGCGTATCATAAAGCACATGCCCTGTTGCAGTCATCACGCGTTGCTGCACCTTAACAGTGGCATCCCATGAAGGTGGTTCGCCACTGCCAAGTTCAATAATACGATACATTAATCCCGAGCCAGTTACATGCACTTCGGGCTGTGTTATGTATTGCTCTGCGAGCGGGTAACGCCGAACACTCACTTTAAAATGCACATCGTCATAATGCTGTAAACTCATACTCGTCCTACTAGTTATTATTGATTAAACGAATACCGTAAATACCACCAGCAACCGATCCTTTTATTGCACTAAAGCGCAGTGTTAATGAGCTAGCTTTTTTCATTTCATCAGTTAATGGATAATCAATGCTGTAAAATTCTGCATCAGTTTGCTTAGCGGGTAAGCTGACTTTTGCCAGCACCTCACCATTAATAGTGATAGTAAACTTACGGCCTATATCTGCATTAAAATAACAGATACGCAGTGAAACTGCCTGCTGCTCTGAGTTAGTTAGCTTATATTCAAACCAACCTGTTGCATCACGCCAATGATGGCCGTTATTAACACCTGTACGGGTATTTTCACCTTTAAAGTCATGCTCAACTTCAGGCTGTTGCTCGCCCGGTGTTATTTGGTCAACGGTCAATAATCGTAATTGCTCTTTTGCTTGTTCAGCAGCTTTTGAATCTTTCACGAACTGAGTAAATTCGGCTTCACTTTGCTGCGGCCAGTAAACTTGATAGCGACTATCATGAAGCCTAAAGAACGGAATTAACTGAGTTGTTTGTGTACTCCCTATACCCTGCTGGGCTATGGCGACATTTTTATCTGTGGTAAATGCAAGTTCAGCGCTAGGCGCTCGCTTTAAATCAGCAATAAACTGCTCAGGTTCACTGAGCATGATAGGAAGTGCTTCGGATGGACAGGTAGGCCCTGCTGCAATATGACCCATGCGGCTATTGTCTGCCACAAAATTCAACTGCTCGTTTTTAAACGCTTGTACTTTGGTTGCCATTACCACAGGACCATACAATACCGCATAGTAATCTTGGCCATCCGGCAGTTGCTCTGTGTACAGCTTTGGCGCTAAAGTAAAAGTTAATTTGTCGCCATCATGCCAATCATGTTTTATTGCGTAATACCCCTGCTCTGCAGTGGCATTTATAGGTTTGCCATTAAGCTTAAACTGTAAATCACCCGTGATCCAACTTGGCTTACGAATATGCAACTGCGCTGGTGAATTATCCTTTTTATCTAATGTATTGAAAACCAATGTAACATTATTAGCATCAGGAAAATGGCTTTGTTGAGTTACTTTTAAGCCTTGTTGCTGCCAATCAAGCGTACTTGAAATAAATAGATTTACCCATAAGTTATCGTCATTTTTACTGTAGATCAGCTCACCATATTTACTATGATTTTCGATACCCGAACCGACACAACACCACATTGAATCTTGTACCGATGAATACATACGATAGTGCCCAGGACGCATCGGCGTAAAGTACACAAGCCCACCGTGCTCAGGATGTTGCGACGATAAAATATGGTTATAGGTTGCGCGCTCGTAGTATTCTAAATAGCGAGTGTCCGCGGTTTTCAGAAACAGCAGCTTGCTGAGTTTCATCATGTTGTACGTGTTACAGGTTTCCGGGCCTTCAACATCTTCAACCATCGCGGTAAAGTCTTTTTTGTCGTGAAAATGCTCACGTACACTGTTACCACCAATAGCCACTGAGCGCTCTTTAGTCACTGTTTGCCAAAAATAATCTGCGCCTTGTTGCCACGCTTCATCATCACTGGTCTCAGCGACCTTCAACATACCAATAATTTTTGGAATTTGGGTATTAGCATGTAAGCCAGTTAGCTTATCTTGTTTTTTTAACAGCGGATCGACAATGCTATGGTGAGTAAATTGACGTGCTAGTTTTAAGTAACGTTTATCATTACCGATAGTAGCCATATCAGCAAATACCGCATTTAAACCACCGTATTCTGAATATAGCATCTGTTGAATTTGTTCATCGCTTAACTTAGAGGTTAAGTTTAAAAACCATTCGCCTAAACCAAACAGCATTGTTTTTGCTTGCTCACTGCCTGCAATCAAATAAGCATCACGCAGACCATGAAAAATTTTGTCTATGTTATAAAGTGGCACCCAACGATCATTTAAACTAAATAAATCGGCTTTAATATTACCATCATGAATTTGTTGCCACATTGCTTGACCATTTGGTATGCCTCCTAAATAACCGTCATTAACCTGTTGGGCGCGTTGTAGCTCATTTAACATGTAATCTAAACGGCGCTTTAGTTCTTCATCGCCAGTTGCAGCCCACGCAAGGCTTAACGCCGATAAATAGTGACCGCCAATGTGACCATCAAGTCCCGAGTCTTCCCAATTACCATAAGATGACGCTTTGGGCTCGATACCAGCTTCACGTAAGTAAGGGGCTAATAATTGATCTGGGTGCAATGCCAATAAATAACGAACGTTAGTTTGCTGGGCATGTAAAAACGGGCTTGCACTTAAGCTAACTTGCTCAAGTGCAAAAAGTTGTTGTGGTGTGCTCTGTGTATGATGCGTATTAACAGTTTTATCATCTGTATTTGGGTGTTCGCTGCAAGCCGATAACAACATTACCGCAAGTGAAAAACTAATAACGTGTGGTAATTTTTTTGCTGCTAAATCAAACATACACAGAGTCCTTTTGTTATTTTTATTGTTCGCCAGGTTTACCAAAAACAGGCATACCGTTATCATCCCAATTTAATGATTTTGTGAAGGTATGACGATCTGGGTTCCACAGTGGGTCACCTTCAATTTCAGTATATTGACGACAGTGATAAACCAGTACGTCATTACCATTTTCATCTTGCGTAAAACTGTTATGCCCGGGGCCAAACATCGACTTAGGCTCATTACTACGAAATACCGGCTCTTGTACTTTAGTCCAGCTATTTATATCTAATAAATCACTATCTAGGTCCGCATATAGCAAGCCCATAGCATAGTTTTCATCGGTGGCACTGGCTGAATACGTTAAGAATATTTTACCGTTACGTTTAAGTACGTTAGGGCCTTCATTCACCCAAAAACCAATTATTTCCCAATCAAGTTCAGGGATGGTTAAACGCGTGATTTCGCCAGAGATCTCTATTGGTGATGACATTTTTGCCAAGTACAGATTTGAGTTACCTTTTACACCCGGTTCTTTTTGTGCCCAACAATAATAAAGCTCATCATTATGATAAAAAGTCGTGGCATCTAAACAAAAAGTATCCCATGGGGTTTCAATTTGACCGCAAAACTGCCACTCGCCTTCAATCGGATCCGCATCTTTACAGCTAATTGCATACATACGGTGTTGAAATAAATCGTGCTTAATTTCACGACTCGGTGCTGCGGCAAAATAAACATACCAAGCGCCATCATTAAAATGGATCTCAGGTGCCCAAATAAGCTCCGAGTACGGACCTGTTTGTGGCTTCATCCAGACCATTTTTGGTGTTGCCGTTGCAAGTCCTTCAAGCGTCTTTGCACGACGTAGTTCAATGCCATCATAGGCAGGAACAGACGCGGTAAAATAATAATAACCATCTGTGTGCTTATGAATATATGGGTCAGCACGTTGTGGGATCAAAGGCTTAGGTAAAGTTGACATAAATGCTCCTAAAATTATTCTGGTAACCGTTGGTTTTTAACCATGTCGGTATAATATTGATCTGTAATTTTGTATTTCTTTAATATAAAGCCCAGCAATGCATGAAATACTCCTGGAATAACAGTCAGCATTAAAGCAAGACCCATCAAGGTGAATTCTGTTTGCTCAACATTTGGTTTGTATTCAAAAAATGCTAATAGTAAACCACCGGCAAGACCTGCTAAGCCGCCACCCGCTTTTTGGCAAAATGAGATGCCACCAAACGATAATCCTGAGGCACGTACACCGTCTTTAATTTCACCATAATCAACGGCTTCAGCTATGGCTGACCAAAACACAGGGGCGTGTAAATCAACCACAAAGGAAAGAATAATGTATAAAAAGAAGGCAAGATATACATCTCCAGGTTGCACAGCAAAATACATTACAACAGATATGAATAACACCGCGATTTGTGATTGACGAAATAGCTTCATTTTACAATAGCGTTGGGTGATCCATGTACTAGCGATCATAGATACAATTGATGCGGCAATACCAGCACTGGTAAACGCTCCAGCAAGACTTGGTTCACCTAAATAATAAGTTGCATAATACATAGCGACACTGCCACGAATTGCGTAACCTAAAGTACCGAGCACGCATGCAGCACATAATAATAACCACTGATCGTTTTTCAATAATGTTTTAAATTGTGTTGCGATGCTTTCTGTCTGAGGTTCATGAGTAATACGTTCACGAGTAGTAAAAAAACAAAATAGAAACAATGCTACACCACAAGTGGACACTAAAATCATTGCCAGTTTATAACCATGAGCAATATCGCCACCGCCCCACAAAGACGCTAGTAAGGGAACTGAAAACACAATAACTACATTCGCTATTTTGGCAAAAAACATTCGGTATCCGTTTGCGGATAATCGCTCTTTTGGATCTGCGGTTAATACACCGATATATGAAATATAAGGAATAGCCACACCAGTAAACATTAAGGTGGCAAATAAATAGGTAAGATAAGCCCATACCAACTTCATGTTGTAATCAAAATCTGGCGTGGTAAATAGTAGAACGATTGAAATCCCATAGGGCACAGATAAAAATAAGAACCAATGGCGGAACTGCCCCCAGCGCGTTTTTACTTTATCGGTAATCACGCCCATTAATGGGTCTGTAAACGCATCAACAAAACGTGCAACTAAAAATAAAATCCCCATATCAACAGGGTCAAGGCCATAAATGTCGGTGTAGAAAAACGACATAAAATAAAATAATGCAGCAACCATAACGTTTACTGCCATATCACCGGCACCAAAACCGACTTTTTCAACAACTGATAACTTTTGATTTTCCATACAACTACCTAATTTTTAAAATATGTTATATAAAGCAACATATTTAAAAAAGAAAAAAGACCATCATTATTAATATGTTATACAAGTATCGAATCTAATTTCGATTGCAAAGCATTGTGATGTTCATTGAATTCGTTATTTTTGTAAACTTAATGCTAACAAGATAAATAGTATTATCATACTAATTATCATGCAACTATTTTCGACTATAAGCATGTGTTTATCTAAAAATAATTATGTATTAATTTTATAAAAGGGAAATAAATTATGGACTTGCATAATAAAATAAAAAAACCTCAGTGATACTGAGGCTTTTTAGTCTTTTTTAAATATTAGAAAGAATAACGTGCGCCTAGCGCAAATGTACGTGAGTAGATGCCATTACTAAAATTAAATAAGTTATCGTTACCTTTGCCATAGTAGCTTTGATAAACGTCATCTAAGATATTGGTCGCATCAAATGTAACTACGAAATCATCGGTTACGTCATAGCTAAATTGGAAATCTAAGCTTTGTTCTGGACGACTCCAAAATTGCAAAGGGTTTGCAAATATAGCAGCTTCATTGCCTGTGTAGAACTCTGAGCGCCAAACATAAGATAAACGCATATCGAACGATTCACGCTCATATATACCAACAATACTGTATGACTCATCCGACACACCCGCCATATTTGAATCAATATAGCCTGATATATTTCCAGCTTCGTCAAAATCAGGTGTATATTGAGATGAATCAAGTAAGGTAAAACTTGCTTGTAAACCTAAACCATTAAGCATATCTGGTAAGTTATCAGGGAAGTAAACCGCACCTAGTTCAAAGCCTGACAACTCGCCATTTGATGCATTTACTGGCGCACTTAAAACATAAGGACGAGTTACACCATCGTTGCCTTCACGTACGACTGTTTTGCGACCTGGTACAACTAGCCCTTCTATTTCACGCTTAAAATATGCAGCATAAATAGAACTAGAATCTGCAAAATACCACTCTAAAGATAAGTCATAGTTTTTTGACTCGGTAGGCTTAAGCTCTGGATTACCACCTGTTCCTTCGCCGTATATTGCACCTTCTGTCAACGGATCAGTCCAATATTGCAATGCATTTAAGTCAGCAAAGTTAGGCATACGTAGGGTTTCTGTGTATGCAATACGCCCTACAAGCTCATCAGTAATGTTCCAATTTAGCATCAAACTAGGCAGTACTTTACTTACATCTGCATTTGCTGAACTTGAATCAAATATATTTGTATTCGTGCCGGTTTCAGCTGTAAATGACATATCTTGTTCGTAACTGACATAACGGACACCTATCTCACCGCTAATGTTTTCTGTTAAGAAAAAGTTTGCCGTTGTATAAAGTGCATATGATGTTTCGTCTATATCAAAAGTTTTGTACTTATCTTCACCCTCAAGGCCATAAATACCACGGATTACATTCGCATTATCAAGTAAGTAACCACCATCTGCAGAAATAAAACTATCGAATACATCTGCACGACCGTCTAAGTAGTCTTCTACTTTATATACCACACCAGAGCCATCACCTGATGCACCATTGTCAGCAAGTAATTCAATAAGCTGTGCCAACGATGTGTTAGCAATACCACTATCTTGGGTTCGCGTAAACTCTTCAGCAGTTCGGCTTTCGTAACGTCCACCAAACTTAATTTTATCTAAATAAGTGCCGCCAAATAAATATTCCGCATCAAATGTAAATGAAAGAGAGTCACCACGGTTCCCCCCGCCATTATCATATAGCGTACCGGCATTCCAATTATCAATTGCAGCCATGTCAGCTTCGTTAACTGCTGTATTAGGGTCATCCCAAAATGCAATCCCTGGCATACCGTCATTATCATTAAAATCAACATCTAAACCAGTTGCGACACGGTCAAAACGCATAGCAAAAAAGTCAGTTTCAAATTCACTTTCTTGGTATACAACTTCCGTATTAATGGTCAAATAATCACTCGCTTGCCACTTTGAGCTAAGTGCATAAAGGTAACTATCCGTTTTCTCAGCGCTAGAGTCTCCACTTTGGAAGCCTCCAGCTCTAATAGCTTGCTTCTCTTTGATAACATTAGTGCCATCAAAGATTGTTGGAGTTTCAATATTGCCATTACCGTTTTCAAAAGTATTAGAAAACCACATCGCATTTTGTGAATCGTTTTCATATCCAGTATAAAAACCTTCAGCAGTAATCTCTAACGTATCAATTGGTGCCCATTGCAACGATAACGAAGCAGCTGGACGCTTACGTATACCTGAGAAAGAAGTACCGAATATTGCATCACGAGCAATTAAATACTCTGTAGGTACACCATCAACATTCAGTGTAGAACCTGGCGCTGTGGGAAGACCACCTTCAAGACCCGCTTGCCAAATTAAGTTACCTTGTGAATCATTATTTGGAACACGTGAGTAAGGTGAGTAACCGGTTGCTGGTTTATCAGTAAAAAATGGAAAAGCCGCACCTGCGGTGATGGTATCATCACGATAATGAGTTTCAGCATAAGAGATATTAAATAACGCCCCAAATTCACCAGCACCATCAACTTCCCAACGATTACTTAACAGTGCACTGATATTTGGATCAATCTTGTCTGGTTGATCTGAGTAAATACCACGTGCTGCTAAAACAACTTTTTTGCCATCAAAGTTAAACGGGCGATTAGTTTTAATATCGATTGAACCCGCAATACCACGCTCGACTTGATCTGCAGAACGCGTTTTATAAACCGTTACACCTGACAATAAACTAGCAGGAATATCTTGCAGTGATACATCGCGACCAGAGCCTGTAAAAATATTACGACCGTTAATGGTAGTGTGTACATCAGTTAAACCACGAATAGACACTTGGCTCACTTCACCTGCCCCACGACCTGTTGTTTGCACGCCAGTAACACGCTGTAAAGCCTCTACCACATTGTTATCAGGAAACTTTCCTATATCTTCTGCAACAATTGCATCTACAATCTGCACGCTAGCGCGCTTTTCATCTAGGGCCTTATTTAGGCTACCTCGTATTCCCGATACTTGAATAACCTCAATCGCATCAGCATCGACTTTTTGAGCTTGTGTTTGCTCTTCCTGTGCATAGGCAAATTGACTTGTAATTGCCATAACAATTGCGCTAGCTATGTGTGTTCTTTTTAACATTAGCGGTGCTCTCCAAATTATAGTTATATTGGCAGTATGACTTAATGCATCTACCTCTGGTTTACCACTTCAATATGCTTGTTGTCAGTTGAGAATATTGATTTGTGTGTCGTTTAATTATGTTAATTTATTGCTGCCTTCAATTTAATAGTATTGTATGATTATTTAACAGTCAACATAATTATTGGATCTAAAAACCGATGAGTGAAAATACACACCTCTAACGAAATAAATTTCAAACTAAAAATAATACGAATAAAAACAACAACTTGAATTTATTGATTTTGACTTCAATCATTATTTTTAAAAACATAAATATGGATACTATTTGTTAAATTATCCTAAACAAACAATTAAAAATATAATAATATAAATAATGTTATTTTCTGCTACGCTAGTATTTTAAGCGCCTAGCGTCATGTCGCAAAATTACAAGCGCACTGACAGATGCTAGCTAATGACCATAAAACAAATAAATACAAAATAATTTACAGTTTTTAGAGGAATACATATGTTTAAATATTTTACCCTGCCTTTGTTACTTTCGAGTAGCTTGGCTATTGCACAAAATCCACTTTTCAAAGATATATTTACTGCTGATCCTGCTGCACTTGTTCACAACAACACGGTTTATCTTTATACCGGCCACGATGAAGCTCCCAACAACGATGTTTTTTTTGAAATGCATGACTGGCTCGCATTTTCCTCAACCGATATGGTGAATTGGAAAAAACACGGCCCAATTATGAAAGCTACTGACTTTAAATGGGCGAAAGGAGAGGCATGGGCATCGCATATGATCGAGCGCAACGGTACCTTTTATTTTTTCACCACTGTGCGCCATGATGATACTAAACCCGGTTTTGCTATTGGTGTTGCAACATCAAAGTCACCCACAGGCCCATTTAAAGATGCTATCGGTCACGCTCTTGTTACCGATGACATGACTAAACACACTCCTAATGATTGGGATGATATTGATCCGGCTATCTATGAAGAAGAGAACGGTGATACCTACCTATTTTTTGGCAACTTAATACCTAAATATGTAAAACTTAGTGATGACTTACTTCATCTCGATGGTGAAATTAAAACCATTGATTTACCAAACTTTACCGAAGCACTGTGGGTTCATAAGAAAGATGAATACTATTATGTTTCTTATGCATGCGAATTCCCTGAAAAAATCTGTTATGCCATGAGTAAAAGTGTTCATGGTCCATGGGAATATAAAGGCATTTTAAATGAAATTGCAGGAAACAGTGAAACTAATCATCAGTCAATTATAGAATTTAAAGGTAAAAGTTACTTTATTTATCATACTGGCGCAGTACCACCAAAAGACGGTAAGCCCAGTGGCGGACGCTTTCGCCGCTCGGTGGCAATAGACCCGCTATATTACAATAAAGATGGTTCATTAAAACGCGTAATAATGACATCCGAAGGGATTGAAAGCCAAAACTAGCTAGCACATAACTCGCGAAGGAGCATTTTTAAAACCATAAATGCTCCTCACTTAAATCTGTCAGAATCAAAATCTTTAACTATTTAAAAATAAAATCATAAAACAACCCTTGTATCTACTTTATGTTAACCACTGCTTTCTTTAGTCAGCTAAATATTTATCCAACCCACCTAAAAAAATAAAATAATTTATAAATTAACAAGTTAGACACACAACACAGTTAACAATAAATTTACTTATGTAATAAACTTGCACAGCTCAAATAGTACTATAAAATGATAATAGTATGTTGGTTTGCATTTCAGACTCTGGCATTCATTGAACACATAATTAAATAACAACAATATCTCGATATAAAGAGGACACACAAAATGAAACTAACCAAACTAGCGGTGGTGATCACCTACGCTTTAGCTGTTACAGCATGCTCTGAGGAAGGCACTAAGCTAGAATCATCGCCAGCAGTTGCTCAGCCACAAAGTGCAAAACCAACCCTCACTGATAGCGTTACATATAACGAGCTTGGTAATGTTGCCGTTACTTATGTCGGCGTACACGATCCATCAGTCATTGAAAATGATGGCACCTATTATATCTTTGGTTCACATTTAGCCGCTGCTAAATCCACTGACTTGTTAAATTGGGAAATGATTTCAAGTTTATCAGCAAATAGTGCAGTAAATGAAAGCCCGTTATTTGACTTTAATTACACGAGCGAAATTGCAGAGGGTATTCAGTGGACTGATGGATTTACTGGTAACTGGGCTGCCGATGTCGTTAAAGCCCCCAATGGTAAGTTTTGGTTTTACTATAACCATTGCGCTCAAGATAATCCTGACACGCCAGACGTTGTTGATGAAGTATGCTGGAACCGCTCATACTTAGGCCTCGCAGAAGCTGATAATATTGAAGGCCCATATAAAAATAAAGGCGTATTTTTACGCAGTGGCTATCGCAACGATGAAGAGTTTGCACAGTACCCTCTTGATAACGGCCAAACAACGTGGAATGGCGCCGTTGATCCAAATGCCATTGACCCTGCTGCCTTTTATGATAAAGATGGCCAATTATGGATGGTTTATGGTTCATATTCTGGCGGTATCTTTGTACTGGCAATGGATGAAGAAACGGGTATGCCAGATGCTGAGCAAGGCTATGGTAAACATTTGGTGGGTGGTGACTTTAGAGCTATTGAAGGCGCCTTTGCTATGTATAGCCCTGAAAGTGACTACTATTACTTATTTTACTCAGTAGCTGGTTTTGATGTAAACGGTGGCTATAACATTCGTGTAGCACGTTCAAAAACGCCAGATGGCCCATACTTAGATACCGCAGGCAATGATATTGCCGCTGTTGGTGGTTTAGAGATTGGTGAAAAGCTATTAGGTGGCTTTGAATACACCCAAGAGCTTGGGGAAATCTCACCAGCATGGGGTTATCAATCACCGGGCCATAATTCAGCACATTATGATGAAGCGACTGGCCGCCACTTATTGATTACCCACACGCGTTTCCCACAAACCTCTACACCGTTTCCGACAGCGAGTGAAGCTCACCAAGTTCGCGTGCATGAGATGTTCATTAATTCAACCGGTTGGCCGGTAACCTCACCGCAACGTTATGTACCATTAGAGGGTGATAATTTAGTGGTGGCTGAGCAACTATACGGTTACTACAAGTTCATAAACCATGGGACTGATGTTAATACCAGCGCAGTGCGCTCTACTCACATTGCTTTAAATGCCGATCACTCAGTAACAGGTGATGAAACAGGTATTTGGTACATGGTAGATGATTCAAACGTAAAACTTGAACTTGAGTCTGGCACTTACTACGGTGTGGCTAAATGGCAATGGGATGATGGTAAAAAAGATCTTGTCGTCACTTTTTCTGCTGTATCGTTAGAAAATGCCACAGTCTGGGGCAGTAAAGTCGCTGAAATTGATGAAACGACCAGTGTTTTAGCAACCGTGAGCGATGCATTAAATATTAAGACCGAGCTGACAATTGATGATGAAGGTTATTCATTGCCAACCAAAGGGAAAGCGGGTACGACTATTCGCTGGGAATCAAGTAATGAATATTACATTGATGCAAATGGCTCCGTATTTATTCCCACCCCTGATCGGGGCGATCAAGCAGTTACATTAACCGCTAATATGTCACTTAATGGTGAAACTATCACCAAAACGTTCAATGTTAATCTAAAAGCGCGCCCCGTATTTAAAAATGCGATTGCGCACTATAGCTTTGAAAACGGCTTAACAGATAATTTAAGCAACCTTGCTGATGCCATGACCACTGATAACAACTTGGACAATACAGGTGTTGGTACGCCGGCCTATACTGCCGGTCAAACAGGTCAAGCATTCGATTTTGATGGTGCGACCGGTGTTCGATTACCTGATGACATAATCAACTCAGATAGCTACACAGTTTCATTTTGGTCTAAACCTGACGTTGTAACTGGCTATAGCCCTGCCTTTTTTGCAGCTGAGAATGCTGATCGTTGGGTAAGTTATATCCCAGGGGGTGCACCTCATTTCACCACAAATACAATTTTATGGAGTCGCTACCTAGTTGAACCAGAGGTTGAGCAATGGAATCAAATTGAGATGACTCAAGGTGCAACCGCTGGACAATGGAGTCACGTAACTATCACTTATGCTAACGGCACAATGAAGTACTACTCTAATGGTTCACTTGTTGGTTCAATGCCACGCCCTGATATGTTTAGCGCTGATACAGCTAAATTTGCACTTGGTATAAATTTTGGCTGGGATACTCCATTCCAAGGTCAAATTGATGAATTTATCGTCTATGATTACGCATTAAACAGCTTAGATATCAATGGTGCAGCGATAAACAACCTAACTGATCCAACTAAGTTTGAAACCTTCATTACTGATGCACTTGATTTAGGTGATACAACGGCTATCCGTGAAAGCTTTACCTTACCGCGTGTTGGGCCATTTGTGTCAGGTATTAGCTGGACATCAAATAATGAGGAGTTCTTAAAACCGGTTAATGGCACTGCCGTTGTTAATCAGCCAAGCGCTAATGCAGGTGATCAAGTTGTTACTTTAACAGCAACAATTAACTATAAAGACTTTACCGATACCAAAACTTTTGAAGTAACCGTTAAGTCATTAGCCCCTGCAGAATATAGTTTTGAAGGCGACTTAACTGAACTTAAAGCAGCTTACGCAAACGCCAAGCCTACGGGAGACCGTATTGATAACACTGGCGGTAACGTGACTTTTGTTGAAGGTATTAAAGGCCAAGCAGTATTCCTAGAAGGTTCGGGGGTTCGTTTACCAAATAACTTGATCACCACCAATGATTACTCTGTGTCTATGTGGTTAAAGCCGGAAACGTTCACTGATTACACCACTGCATTTTTTGCAGGTGCAAGCTCGGCATCTTGGATAAGCTTAGTCCCCTCATTGGTTGATTCGAATACGACTCGCCTTTGGGCAAATGGCGGCGGTGCGTTCTTTGATAATGGTGATTTAGGCATGCGACTGCCAGCCAAAGAGTGGTCACATGTTGCCTTCACTGTTGACGGAACCAACGGTGACACCTTGAAGATGTATGTAAACGGTGAGCTTAAAATTGAAGCAGGTGGCTTCCCTCGCGTGTTTACTGTTGAGGGCGAAACCAATGAATTTGCGTTAGGTGTAAACTACTGGGATACACCATACAACGGCGCGGTTGATGAGTTAAAAATATTTAACGGGGCAATCGATGCTGACGCAATCAAAGCACTCTACGATGCAGCTACTGCACAGGAGTAAACTATTTAGGGTGAGCTGCCTTACCCAATAGTTTGTTGTCGTGAAAAGCCAGACGAGAGTCTGGCTTTTTTTTAACTTTTTATTTTCAACTTACACAACATCATATACAGTGGCATTTATAATACAATATTAACTAAGGAAGGGGCTATGCAACGTCTTTTCATCACCTTACTATGCTTGATACCCTCACTTGGCTTTGCTAAAACAGCCGACTTTAAAGTGATAGACGAAGGTGGCAGTGGCCCATTTAGCGCCATTGCAGCCACTGAAACCTCGTTAGGTAACTATGTTATATACCGCCCGAACGAGTTAAATCAGTCAATAAAACCACCCGTTGTAGTATTTGCGAACGGCGGCTGCATGGATACATCATATCCCTTTGAGCATATGCTCTCAGACATTGCCTCGCATGGTTACTTAGTGATTGCATTAGGAAAAATGCAAAACAGCCTTGATGACAGGCCCTTAAATAAAGCCAGTAATAGCATGATCCCTCACGCGATTGATTGGATCACAGCGCAATCTGCAAATCCGCTGAGTGAATTTTACCAAAGCGCAAACCTTAAGAAAATCGCTATTGCAGGCCAATCGTGTGGCGGCGCGCAACTACTTGCCACTGCAGCAGATGAAAGAGTCAGCAGTTATTTAATGTTTAATTCAGGTATTGGTGATATGACCATGGCAAGCGCCGATGTTGACTCACTAAAGAATTTACATGCCCCTGTTATATACCTTGTTGGTGGGCCAACCGATATTGCCACAGAAAATGCCAAGCTTGATTATCAGCGTATAAATCATGTGCCAATTGTGTTTGCTAATCATAAAACCGCGGGGCATTCAGGAACGTTTGAACAGCCGTTTGGTGGTTCGTTCTCAAAGTTAGCTATCAAATGGTTGGATTGGCAATTAAAAGATAAGCAAACCAATGCAACGCTATTTTTGCAGGGTAATACAGCTGACTTTATTAATTGGGATATAAAAGCAAAGCAATTTGAAAAGGAATGATTATGAACACCTCAACACTTAAGCGGCTTTTATATGCTGCATTTTTAACTGCAACAACGGCCTGTGTAAACGCTGAGCCGCTCACCCAAGTCACTGTGGCACAAGGTAAACTTCAGGGCACCGCCCAGCAAAACCTGGCGGTTTTTAAAGGCGTGCCGTTTGCTAAACCACCCGTTGGTGAATTACGTTGGAAAGCCCCGCAACCGGCTGAAAAATGGCAAGGTGTACTTAAAGCACAAGAATATGCCCCAGCACCAATACAGGCAGGCAATCCGGTATCTGGAGTCAGTGAAGATAGCTTATATTTAAATATTTGGACACCCGCACAATCCGATAATGAAAAGCTCCCTGTATTAGTTTGGATTTACGGGGGAGGCTTTAGTTTTGGCAGTTCATCCGATCCTATTTTTGATGGTGTGGCGCTTGCGAATAAAGGCGTTATCGTAGTGTCTATCGCCTATCGTGTCGGTCAATTAGGTTTTTTAGCCCATCCGGAACTTAATAAAGAAAGCCCAGCAGGTGTCTCTGGAAATTATGGTTTGCTCGATCAAATAGCCGCCTTAAAGTGGCTTAAAAACAATATCAGCCATTTTGGTGGTGATGCTAACAATGTCACTATTGCGGGTGAATCCGCGGGCGGTATATCAGTGAGTATGCTTGCAGCGTCACCGTTAGCAAGTGGTCTATTTAACAAAGTTATTTCGCAAAGTGGCGGTTCATTTGGCCCTACTCGCATTAAAAACTACCCTGGTGAAAACATGTCGACCTTAGAGCGGGCTCAAGCAGAAGGTTTCGACTATGTAAAACAGTTTGGCACAACCTCAATTGCACAGCTACGAAAAATGAGCGCAGACACCTTTATACCAAAAGGTTGGTCACTGCCTGGTGGCTGGCCTATCGTTGACGGTTATGTGATCAAAGGCGACCAATATAAACTCTATCAACAAGGCAAGTTTAATGATGTCCCAGCCTTAGTTGGCTATAATTCCGATGAAGGCGTCAGCTTTGTGTGGGACCCTGATGTTAATAATTTTGTTGATGGAGTAAAAACCCGTTTTGGTCAATTTGCACCGAGCTTACTTGAAGCTTACCCTGTTGCAAAAAACAGCATTCCTCGCAGTGCTCGAAATCTAGTTCGCGATGCAGCATTTGGTTGGCATACATGGAGTTGGGCTAAGTTACAAAGTCAGTATGGTAAAGCCCCTGCATACTTTTATTACTTCGACCATCACCCAAAGCGTGAAAAAGGCGCCAAAAATGAAGATCATGGTGCTGGCCATGGCCATGAAATTGCCTACATGTTTAAAAATCTAAATAAATCAGATCCGAATGTAACCAAAAACGATTTAAAAATGTCACAAACAATGGCCACCTATTGGACTAATTTTGCCAAAAATGGCAATCCAAATGACAATACCTTGCCCCATTGGCCCGCTTTTAATAACGAAAAGCCAAGCACTATGTATTTTCAACAGCAAGCGAAAGTTGGCCCTGTACCAGACAAACAAGCCTTAGAAACACTTGATGAGTATTTTAAATGGCGCCGGACACCAGCTGGTGAAAAATGGGCTAATAAAATTCACTAATTTGCAGCAAACCAAATAAAAGCCACTAACAAAGTAGTGGCTTGGTAAGAGTCGAACATGTTTAGTGACTAGTTAGGTTCACGAAGGTGGAAAATCTGACACTTGTTTCCTAAATCAGGTTGTTGTGCAAAATTAGTTTTATCTGCAAGACCACAATCACTTAAACCCAGCGCTTGTTTTGTATAACGGTTGATCAACATCACCCCGCCACCTGCAACAGGAGCAATGCGCCATTGGGCTGTTTTAGTTTCGCACGAGGCCATTTCAACATTAGCGCCAGGTACCAAGGCATTGTTTGCCACAGCAGCGCAGTAATCGCTATCAAGGTCTTGTTTTATAGCAACGTAACCAGTATCTGTTGGTGCAAAAAACCACTGCTGGGCATCGCTATGAGTAAACGCTTGTTGCTCAACATTAGTGCCTGCTTTAACAGTACCAGCAACACTCAACGCTTTACCGCTTTGTTGGCTCATTACTGCCACGCTGCCAACTAGCTGTAATTGCCAGTCACCACATGCCGTGTCTTTGCCTTGCTGTAACACTGCTTGATTTTGTGCGCCTGAACACCCTGCTACGGCTAATGATTTTTCAGTGTAGCGATTCGTAATGGTGACATTTCCATCAGTGCTTGGGGAGACTTTCCATTGCTGACAGAAGTTATTACGCCACGCTGCAGATTGTGTTTTCGCATTATCAGCATCGCTACAATTAGCCAACTCTAAAAACTTGCTGTCTTCGCGATTTGCTAAACGGACAAAGCCATCTGTAGTGGCATCAATCACCCACTGACCATTGGTTGCAGCACATTGACGTTGCACAGCACGCGCATCTTGAGGATCGGCTGCAATGTCTAAACACAAACCGCTAGTTGCATTTACTAGGTTATAACGCTGACCTTGCACACGAGTAACCAGTGGTCCGTATTCGCCTGATGGCGGAGCTACTTCAACACCCGGTGTTACAGGTTTTGCAAAGTTTGGCGTGCCATCATCATTCCAAGTAAATTTTTGCGCACGTAAAGAACGTGTGGCACTACAACCATGTTCTACTGAGTCATTGCCGTGGTATACCAACCAATCTTCGCTGCCATCTGGAGAAGTGAAAAAGCCATTATGACCTGGCCCAAATACTTCATCTGTGCGTTCAAACACTGGTTGCTCAAACTTCTTCCAGCTGTTTGCATCTAGCGGATCATCACCCACCAGTTCTAACATACCTAACTTATAATCTGGCGTGTTACAAAAGCTTGCTGAGTAAGTCATAAAAGTACGACCGTTATGCTGCAAAATTTCAGCACCTTCAGTTACCTTACGTCCGCTGATCTCCCAGTCAAGTTCAGGACGTGTGATCACAGTATGTGGCGTGCCTTTTTTCAGCGTCCACGGGTTTTCCATTTCAGCAATAATGTTTAACTGTTGATCGCCCTGCCACTGGGAATAAATAACATACAGCTTATCTTTGTAGCTTAAATAGTTACCATCGATATTCCATACGTCAGGCATGAGCGCGCCTTTGTACTCATACGGACCCATTGGGTCGTCACCAGCACTTTCTAATACATTAAGGTGTTGGTTATCTAATGTGCCATCAGTCCCTGCTGTATACATCATGTACCAACGGTAGTCATCAGGGCCTTTAACACGATGAAATTCAAACGCCCAAAAGTTACAACAACGCGCAGGATCTGTCGCTGACCATACATTTACTGGGGTTGCATCGGCAAGTCCTGCTAAAGTAGGTGATTTACGCATCACCAATTCAGATGTCCATGTCGTCGTCGTTAGGTAATAGTTACCATCCCAGTACTCAAGCCATGGATCGGCACCATTAGGAAATAATGGATTAGTAAACACGCCATCATCTTGCGTAGGTGCTTTTGCGTTCGCGATTGGTGCTGCATCTTGTGTTTGTTGTGTGTCTGCGCGGGTTGTAGATTCACAACCACTAAGTGAGCTTAAAGACAAAGCGAATAAACCTACAAGGCCTGTTGCTTTAGCAGTACGCTTTAATTTAGTGCGCAAGTGATGTTGTGCATTCATTGTTGTTATCACCCTTGATTTTTATTATCCATCCATATTGAGCGATGGTTTGATTCGAAAGCTTTGCTTTTTTAGATTTCTGTTGTTGCCCGTAGCATAGAGTTCGTCAGTGTAAAAACGGCACTCTACGCTTATCGAGCAAGATTATTACTTAGTACCAAACTCATACACGATACGAGTTGAGTAAACCTCACCTGGGAGCAATGTCGTGCTTGGGAATCTTGGCTGATTAGGCGCGTCTGGAAAGTGCTGTGGCTCTAAACAAAAACCACTTCTTAATTTATGTACTAAACCTGAAGCTTGTTTACTGCTGCCATCTAAAAAGTTGCCCGAGTAAAACTGTACCGCTGGCTCTTCGGTATATACAGTCAATGTACGCCCTGAGCTTGGTTCATACACATTAGCGGCTTCAATCAAATCATGATTAGGTTTGTTTTTAAGTACAAAGTTATGGTCATAACCTTTACCAAGCTTTAGCTGCTCATCATCAATATTAATGTCTTTGCCAATCGCTTTTGAATTTCTGAAATCAAACGGCGTGCTAGCCACTTGCATCAACTCACCTGTTGGGATCAAACCGCTATCCACAGGGGTAATTGCATTTGAGTTGATTTGCATTTGATGATCGAGAATATCGCCCTTACCCGCCAAGTTAAAATAGCTGTGCTGGGTCATATTGATGATGGTTGGCTTATCTGTTTTTGCCACAAATTGCATATTTAGGGTATTTTTATTGGTCAGCGTATAAGTTACTTGCGTGGTCAAGGTACCTGGATAACCTTGATCGCCATCAGGACTTATAAGCTTAAGTGTTACACCCGCACTGTTTTCTGTACTAAATGGCGCCATAGTCCAGACTTTTTTATCAAAACCTTGCACGCCACCGTGCAAGTGATTATCGCCATCATTAGTGGCTAATTGATAGTCGGTACCGTTAAGGCTAAATTTACCATTGGCAATACGATTACCAAATCGACCAATGATTGCACCAAAGTAAGTGGTTGAATTCGTATAATCTTCCAGATTATCCATACCTAAAACAATGTTACCCATGTTGCCATTGCTGTCTGGCGTTTCGATGCGCGTTATGATGCCACCATAATTGATCACATCAACGCTCACGCCATTACTATTGGTTAAAGTTACTTGGTTGATCGGAGTTTGATCTGCCAGCTTGCCGTAAGCACGCAGTAATGCAGAAGGTGAATTGGTCATATTGTCTCCTTGGTGAGCACACGCGGGGGTTAAGGCTATTGATAAAGACACTGCCACTGCAAAGATACCGCGAGATAATTTTTTAATCGATGTTGACGACTGATGAACCGCTGTTAGGCGCTGAGTTACACATTGCAATGACATACCAATAACCTTTTTATAATTGTATTTATACTTTTATAATACAATTTGACAGGTAATTGCAAATTTATTCGCCTAAGTTTTTAGTTGTATTTTGCCGTCTTTGACTAAAATACAATCCATACCCGCCGCAGTCGCTGCTTGATAACCTATTTGCGTGTCTTCAAACACTACACAATTTTGTGGTTGAATACCTATTTGCTTTGCTACTGTTAAGAAAGTTTCAGGATGAGGTTTACCGTGGCGAACATCACAGGCGGTGACTAAAGTTTTAATCTTATCAATTAACCCTGTATGGGTTAAGTGGTCAACAGCATGCGCACGATCCGCACCAGTACCTACCCCAATTGGCATTTTGCCATGGTAATAGTTTAATACATCGACTGTTTCAGTTATGATTTCTGGTTTGCTGTCTAAACCTAGCCAAAACTGATGTTTTTGCTCTGCAACGGCATCTGCGTCATGACTAAGTCCAAATTTTTCATTAAGAATATCAACTGTGGCAAGTGTTGGTACGCCACCTAAGCCATACATATAATCATAATCAAACGGATAATCAAACGCATAGCAGGTTAGCTCCCATGCTTTTAAATGAGAGCCCATCGAATCGATAAGTGTGCCATCCATATCAAAAATAATACCTTGGTATTTTGTGAGATCGAGCATCTGTACTCCAAATTCTGAGAAAACAAAAGCCAACTTTACTATAAAGTTGGCTTATTTAGTTAACTTAGATCACTGCCGTTATAAGTGATTAAAGCCCACGTTTTAACATGTAATACGCTGCATTGTGGCGTAGTTCTGTTTTGAAACCACGGATACTGGTATCAGCATCAATAATCATGGTTTCAACACCTGCCATTTCAGCAAAATCAACGATCATATCGGTGGTAACAGCTTGGCTGTACGCAGTATGGTGTGCACCACCTGCATGGATCCACGCAGCAGACGCTACTGATAGGTTAGGTTTTGGCTCCCACAATGCTGATGCAACCGGTAAATGCGGTAATTCAGCCGGTGGGGTTACCGTGTCTACTTCGTTAATTAATATACGAAAACGATTACCCATATCAATTGGCGAAACGTTAATTGCCTCACCTGCTTTAGCAGTAAACAATAAACGACCCACATCACATTTCACCCCAATGGTATGAGTGTGAACTTCAAGGCGTGGTTTTTGCGCAGCAATTGATGGACACACTTCTAACATGTGAGCACCTAATACTTGGTCAGTATCGCCCATGTTATAGGTGTAGTCTTCCATGAATGAACAACCGCCTTCACGGCCTTCACCCATTACTTTCATGATGCGTACCATGGCAGCTGTTTTCCAGTCGCCCTCGCCGCCATAGCCAAAGCCTTTCGCCATTAAGCGCTGCGTTGCAAGTCCTGGTAAACCTGATAAACCTGATAAATCTTCAAAACAGTTAGTGAATGCTTTAAAGCCACCTTTTTCTAAAAAGCGCTCCATACCAAGCTCTAAACGTGCTTCATTGCGTAGCATCGATACTTTGTAATCATCTTGCAGCGTTTCATCGCTAATCACATAGTCAGTTTTGTATACTTCAAGCTGCGCATCTACTTCGGCATCCGTTACGGTATCAACAACTTTAACGAGCTCCGCTACGCCAAAGGCATGTACTTCATAACCAAAGGTGATTTGTGCTGAAACTTTGTTACCTTCAGTAACCGCAACTTGACGCATATTATCGCCAAAACGTGCCACTTTAAGTGTTTGGCTCTCAGCCCACCCTTTAGCTGCGCGACACCAATCATCAATTTGCTTTTGTACGTCAGCACGTTGCCAGTGGCCAGCAACCACTTTGCGCTCTTTGCGCATTACAGTACCAATGAAACCAAATTCACGGTCACCGTGGGCACTTTGATGGGTATTCATATAGTTCATATCAATATCAGCCCACGGTAGCGCGGCATTGAATTGCGTATGAAGGTGTAACCATGGTTTACGTAACTCGTTTAATCCAGCAATCCACATTTTCGCGGGTGAGAACGTATGCATCCATAATACTAGACCTACACAATTAGGATCGGTGTTTGCTGCTTGGCACACCGCATGAATTTCTTCAGGCGTTTTCACCGTTGGCTTACACACTAAGTTAACCGGTAAATTAGCTTCGCTATTTAAACCTGCAACAATTGCAGCGCTATTATCTGCAACGGTGTTTAACACTTTTGGGCCATATAAATGTTGTGACCCAGTTACAAACCAAACTTCTTTGATTGACGACGGCATATATAAATTCCTCTTGTACTGGTTAGCCACGGTTACTTTGGCCGTAGTAGGCATCTTTACCGTGTTTTCTTAAATAATGTTTATCCATCACAGACTTTTTAAGTGCACCTGCATGTTGATCAAGCGTGCGAGTTAGGTAAGCCATGCGAGCAATTTCTTCTAGCAGCGCCGCGTGATAAACAGATTGCGCTGCATCTTTACCCCACGTAAACGGTGCGTGCCCTGCCACAATCACCATAGGTGCTGCTTTTGGGTCACGGTCTTTATAAGCATCGGTAATTTGAATACCAGTCTCAAGCTCATAATCACCATTTACTTGCGTATCAGTAAGCTCACGCGTACAGGTAATATCACCGTGCACATAATCAGCATGTGTCGTACCAAAGCACGGAATGCTTTGTTTTGCTTGTGCCCATGCTGTTGCGTAGGTTGAATGAGTATGGGTAACGCCACCAATCTCATTAAAATGACGATACAGATGGATATGGGTTTTGGTGTCTGAAGATGGCCGCATACTGCCCTCAACAATGTTGTTTTCTAAATCAACAATCACCATGTCTTCCGCTTTCATTTGGTCATACGACACACCGCTTGGTTTAATCGCAATGACACCTTTGTCGCGGTCAATTTGCGACAC
Organism: Pseudoalteromonas undina; assembly: GCF_000238275.3. NCBI lineage: Bacteria > Pseudomonadati > Pseudomonadota > Gammaproteobacteria > Alteromonadales > Pseudoalteromonadaceae > Pseudoalteromonas > Pseudoalteromonas undina. The sequence goes on along the minus strand of NZ_AHCF03000004.1, from coordinate 396,731 downwards.
ATTACCAAAGGTATAAATTACTAAACCACGACGTTGTAATTCCATATTGGCTTCAAATACTTCACGCTTTAACTCTGTGTAGCTCATGATTTTGCTCCATCAACATACTGTGCCAGCGCTTGATAATTAGCGTATAGCTCATCATAAACAGCAACACGCTCTGGATTTGGTAGGTATTGATGACACACAGCAGACGCCATCACTTGCTGTGCATCAGCAACCGTTGCATATTCACCGGCAGCCACTGCGGCCATAATGGCAGCGCCAAGCGCACAACTTTGCTCACTTTCAAGTACGTCAATTTGGCAGTTCCATACATCCGCACAGGTTTGCATTACGTAATCTGATTTTTTCGAAATACCGCCAATTACCACCACTGATTCAATTGGCACGCCTTCATTTTGAAAACGTTCAGTAATAGCACGAGCACCAAAAGCCGTCGCCTCAACTAATGCTTTAAAGAACTGCGGCGCATCAGTGCCCATTTTCATGCCCGTTATGGCCATTGCTACGCTTTGGTCTGCATCAGGTGTGCGACGGCCGTTGACCCAGTCAAGTGCTGTTACATCGGTATTTTTAACCGGTAATGCACTGGCAGCTTTTGATAAATCAACTAAAATTGAGTCTTCAATTTTATTTATCAAGTTTTGTTCAACGTCGTTTAAATTTGTTAATTGGCGAGTCGGCCATAGCATCAGATTTTTAAACCATGCATATAAATCGCCAAACGCAGATTGCCCCGCTTCAAGGCCAATCATGTCTGGAATAACTGAACCATCAACCTGACCACAAATACCTTTAACGCACGTATCGCCTAGTTGCTGTTTTGAAGTAACAGTAATGTCACAGGTTGAAGTGCCCATTACTTTAGTTAAAACACCTGGACGCACATTGGCAGCCACTGCCCCCATATGACAGTCAAAAGCACCGTAACCTACAACTACATTCTGTGATAAACCAAGTTTATCAGCCCATTGCGCTGTTAATTTACCAGCGACTTGGTCACTCGGTTGAGTTGTGGCATTAAGCGTATCAACCACACCATCTAATAATGGGTCAATATTGCTGAAGAAACTATTTGGTGGGAAACCACCCCATTGCTCATTCCACATTTGTTTATGGCCCGTAGCACAACGTCCCAGCGTTAATACTTCTGGGTGAGTGGTGCCACACATTAATGCAGTCATCCAGTCACAATGCTCTACCCACGAGTAAGTTGCCGCTTTTACAGCCGCATCATCTCTAAAAATATGTAGTGCTTTTGCCCAGTACCATTCTGATGAATAGATACCGCCCATATGTGAAAGATAATTAACCTCGTTATTGGTCGCGGCTTTGGTGATCTCATTCGCCTCTTTAATCGACGTATGGTCTTTCCAAAGAATGAACATCGCATTAGGGTTTTCAGCAAATTCTTCTGTCAGCGCTAAAGGCGTACCTTGGTTATTAATAGCCACCGGGGTTGATCCCGTGGTATCAAAACTCATACCTATTACTTTATCCGCAGTTCCCGCAGGTACTTGTTGCCATAGTCCATTGACGACCTCAATCAAGCTGTCGATGTAGTCTTGTGGATGCTGACGAAATTGGTCTTTACTTGGGTCGCAATATAAACCTTGCGCCCAACGCGGATAATTCACTAAATGGCTAGCCAGCTCTTTACCTGTAATTACATCAACAAGCAGTGCTCTTACTGAATCAGAGCCATAATCTAAGCCCAATGTATAACGAGACATAAATACCTTTCACTAATTGGATACTAACAATGTTAGTCATTACTGTTATTTGTATGATAATATCAATAATGACGGGTTGTAAAGGTATTATAAAAATATTATTAACAGATTAATTCTGAAATAGTCGTGACACCTGTGCCCTTTAAACTAATGTTTTGCACTAAAAAAGGGCTTAAACCATGTTGTAAGCAATGCTAAAAGCCATTAATTTATTTTGTATGATAAAATAGGATGCCTATGTCTAGCCAATTAGAACAATTAAAAACCATGACCACTGTGGTTGCTGATACCGGTGATTTTGAAGCGATCGACCAATATAAGCCGCAAGATGCCACAACAAATCCATCGTTATTACTCAATGCGATTAAAATTGAAAAATACCGTCCACTGGCTGTTGAAGCCGTTGCTTGGGCTAAGCAACAAACCAATGACAATGCACAAGTGATCAGTAAAGCCGCCGATAAGTTATCAGTATTGATTGGTGCAAACCTAATGGCGCAAGTCCCAGGTTTAGTATCTACTGAAGTCGATGCGCGCTTATCATTTGATACTCAAGCAACGATTAATAAAGCGCTTGAGCTCGTTGCACTTTATAAAGAGCAAGATATTGATACATCACGGGTGTTGATCAAAATAGCGTCAACATGGGAAGGTATTCAAGCGGCAAAAGTACTTGAGCAACAAGGTATTCGTTGTAACTTAACGCTGGTATTCGCGTTTGCCCAAGCCCGTGTCTGTGCTGAGGTAGGTGCTTATTTAATTTCGCCATTTGTAGGGCGTATTTTGGATTGGTATAAAGCTACTAATACTGATACTGATTTTAGCGGTGCTAACGATCCAGGCGTGCAATCAGTGACTCATATTTATGACTTTTTCAAAAAGCATGATTATAAAACCATCGTTATGGGCGCAAGTTTCAGAAACATCAACGAAATTCAGTTGCTAGCAGGCTGTGATAGATTAACCATCAGCCCAGGGCTATTATCAGAACTGGCAGCAACAGATGCACCTTTAGCGCGTCAACTTGCTCCTACCACTGAAACAGTTGCTGCCCCAGAGCCTATGACCGAACAAGCGTTCCGCTGGGAAATGAACCAAGATGCAATGGCAACAAATAAACTAAGCCAAGGCATTCGTCAGTTTGCAATTGACCAAGAAAAACTAGAAGCAATCTTAGCTGAGCTAGTCTAAATCATTAACTAAATTGGGCTCTTGATGATCAATCATTATCGAGAGCTCGAATTAAAGATATAAAAAAGCCCGCTGATTTAATTAAATCAGCGGGCTTTTTATCAGGTAAAACTTTAACCTAGATGTCGTTTAATAACGCATTTGCCTTAGCAACTAAGTTCTCTACGGTAAAACCAAAATGCTCCAGCAATACAGCACCCGGTGCTGACTCACCAAAAGTAGTCATACCTAATACATCACCATCTTGGCCAACGTATTTATACCAAAAATCACTGTGTGCAGCTTCGACGGCAATTTTAGCCACACCTGCAGGTAATACACTTTGGCGGTATGCTTTATCTTGTAAATCAAACTGATTGGTTGATGGCATAGAAACAACACGCACTTGTTTGCCTTGAGCTGTTAGCTCAGCTGCCGCATTAACCGCTAATTCAACTTCAGAGCCTGTTGCCATTAAAATTAGCTCTGGTGTTTGCTCACACTCAACGAGGGTGTAACCCCCTTTTGCTACATTGTCTAACTGCGCTTTATCACGCGGCATAGCTTTGGTGCCTTGGCGACTAAAGATCAACGCGCTTGGGCCAGCTTCTTTTATTAGAGCTTGACGCCACGCAACAGCTGTTTCAACCTCATCACATGGGCGCCACGTCGTCATATTAGGTGTCATACGCAGGTTGGCAATTTGTTCAATCGGCTGATGAGTTGGGCCATCTTCACCTTGACCAATAGAATCATGAGTGTAGACAAAAATGCTTTGCGCTTTCATTAATGCAGACATACGCACAGCATTACGTGCATATTCCATAAACATTAAGAATGTAGCACCAAATGGGATAAAGCCACCATGTAATGCAATACCATTCATAATGGCGCTCATGCCAAACTCACGCACCCCATAAAATACATAGTTACCCGCGTCGTCTTCTTGTAAGCCCTTTGCATCAGGCCATAAAGTTAAGTTTGAGCCAGCTAAGTCAGCAGAGCCGCCCATTAATTCAGGTAATTGCTGGGCAAAAAAGGTAATCGCATTTTGTGATGATTTACGCGTTGCAATGTTTTGCATTTCATCTTGGCACTTAGTAATGTATTGATCAGCAAGTTCAGCAAAATTATTCGGTAATGATTTAGCCATCACACGACGGTTAAACTCGTTACTTAATTCAGGGTGCGCTTTGCTGTATGCGGCAAAGGTTTGTTGCCAGGCACTTTCTAAGTCTTGGCCTTTAGTTTGAGTATTCCACTCATTATATACATCTTGTGGAATTTCAAACGCTGGATGTGGCCAATTTAGTTGCTCACGAACCGCTGCAATTTCATCATTACCCAGTGGTGAACCGTGACAATCATGACTGCCTGATTTATTGGGTGAACCAAAACCAATCACTGTTTTACAACAGATAAGCGTTGGTTGCTCAGGGTTCGCTTGTGCCGCTTCAATAGCACTGGCAATCGCAGCCATGTCGTGACCATCAACGCCACTAATAACCTGCCAACCGTATGATTCAAAACGCTTTGGCGTATCGTCAGTAAACCAACCTTCTACTTCGCCATCAATTGAGATGCCATTGTCATCCCAAAAAGCGATCAGTTTGCCTAACTTTAAAGTACCCGCTAATGAACCAGCTTCATGAGAGATACCTTCCATCAAACAACCATCGCCTAAAAAGCAATAAGTAAAGTGATCAACGATATCAAAATGTGGTTTGTTAAATTGTGCCGCTAAAGTTTTTTCAGCAATCGCCATACCTACCGCATTAGCAATACCGGCACCTAGTGGTCCAGTTGTTGTTTCGACCCCTGGAGTATAACCGTACTCTGGGTGACCAGGTGTTTTAGAATGTAATTGGCGAAACTGTTTAATATCTTCAATACTGACGTCATAACCGCTTAGGTGCAATAGCGCATATTGCAGCATTGAGCCATGGCCATTTGACAATACAAAACGATCGCGGTTAACCCAGCTAGGGTTTGATGGATTGTGACGGTGAAATTTTTGCCAAAGCACAGCGGCAATATCGGCCATTCCCATTGGCGCACCTGGGTGACCAGAGTTAGCTTTTTGAACAGCATCGACAGCAAGCATACGGATTGCATTTGCAGATTGAGAACTAGGCAGAGTCATCTGTAATTATTTCCTGTTAATATTATATTATAATTAATATCTCAGAATGTAATATAAATAGCAATCGAAAATACCTTACTGCAACATAAAAATAAGTCTGTTGATTTTTCTTTAGCTTGACTGCTTACATTGGCCTCTCTCCATACTGTGTATCAGAACTACTTGCCAAAGCACAGCAGCCATTAGAAACGAGTAACCAAAACATAGATAAAATTGCTAAACAATCAGGGTTTTCATCAGGTTTAAGCTTTCGTCAGCGCTTTTTAGCTACTTTTTTTCGCCAACAGCCTAAAGAAAACAATTTAAAAGTCCCATATCAGAGTAAAAAGTTGCTCGCACAGTTAGGGCACACTTGGTAGCATAAGTGCATTGTCAAAGGATGGAAGTTAATATGAACAATACCCAGCACGCATTAGTGGTTGAGGGCGGTGCCATGCGCGGTATTTTTGCCGCAGGTGTACTTGATGAGTTTTTAGAGCAGGGATATCAACCTTTTACCAGCTATTTTGGTGTATCAGCTGGTGCTACAAATGTTGCTGCGTATTTATGTAAGCAAGCAACCCGAAACTACAAAGTAATCACTGATTATTCCTGTAGGCCTGAATTTATTAACTTGCCACGATTTGTTAAAGGTGGACACTTGTTTGATTTAGACTGGCTTTGGCAAGAAACAGTACGTGAAATTCCTTTAAATACCGACGAATTCTCGCAATCCCCTCACGACTTTTATATTGTTGCAACGGCAATCGAATCTGGACAAGCTCATTACTTACAAGCAACAGGTAGCGAAATGGTAGAGCAATTAAAAGCCTCTTGCGCTATACCAATAGCTTATCGGGATTATCCAACAATAAACGGGATCGCCATGACCGATGGCGGCGTTGCAGATTCTATTCCGGTAAAAAAAGCTTATGAAATGGGGGCATCAGAAATAACAGTTATCCTTTCTCAACCTTTAGGCTATCGTAAAAAAGATAACAAAGTTCCGTGGTTAACCAAACAACTCTATAAAGATACCCCAGCGCTTGCAGAGGCGGCCATACTGCGTTCTAAAAAATATAATGACAGTATTGATTTTTTGCATAATGCTCCACCGGATTGCAAAATAAATATTATTGCTCCACCAGCAGGGTTTAAAGTCGGCCGCACCACTAAAAATCTAGCTATACTCAATTCAGGCTATCAAATGGGCATAAGTGAAGCTAAAACTTACCTAGGTAGCCCTAGGTTGCGTGAGAAATGAACATAAGCTATAAAATCAACCTATAAGAAGTATACAGTGATATAACCTTTGAATTTACAGCTTACTCCAGCTATTAATTTTTAAACCAACGGGGTAATGTAATAAAGAACGATGTGTTCCCCGTCGTATTGCAAAAAACAGATTAAATTTAGGCGTGTTTTTTGCATTAAATTTTGTGTACACACCAAATAAATTAAGGGTTTTTGTGAATTTTCTTCGATGCTTTCATAATATAGTCTCAGATCAGCAGCTAAGCTTTGATCAAAAAATTGCAGACTTACTTGCTTTTGGGCTCGATGTTTTTCAACTCGACTTAGCTATTATCAGCCGCGTAAAAAATGATTCTTATATTGTTTTACATGCCATCACCCCTGACAATTCTCTTGCAATTGGTACAGAGTTTGAATTAAACGGCACCTATTGCACGCATACCTTGTCGGCCAACTCTGCACTCGCATTTCATAATGCGTCGCAAAGTAGTATTGCAAATCATCCATGCTATATTAATTTCCAATTAGAAGCGTACATTGGTGCGCCTATACGAATAGGCAAAGACGTATTTGGAACTGTTAACTTTTCATCTGCTCAAGAATGCGCTCCTTTTAGCGATGAAGCCTATGATTATATTGAATTATTAGCGCAGTGGTTAGGCTCGGAATTGGCGCGCAATCAGGATAAAGCCAATCTCACTAAAAATAGTGACACTTTATTAAAGCTTGAAAACGTAGCAAATATAGGTACATGGGAAGTCGACCTAATAGAAAATACTATTTTTTGGAGCCAACAAACTCGACGTATTCATCAAGCCGAAGAACACTATACTCCAGATATAGAAAAAGCCATTGAATTTTATAAAGCAGGTAAAAGCCGAGACAGTATTAATAAAGCGGTAGAAAAGGCAATATCTACGGGTGATAAATGGCACTTAGAGCTGGAAATTGTTACCGCTAAACAGCAAAGCATTTGGGTGTCGACTTTTGGTGAGGCCGAGTTTAATAACGGCCAATGTGTGCGATTATTTGGCACTTTTCAAGATATAACCGAAGCCGTTAAGCTACGCGAAGAGTTAAAACAAAAAAAAGCACTTGCTGAACAGCTATTAAAAGATAGAAGTATGCTGTTTGCAAAAATTAGTCATGAGCTACGCACTCCGCTCAATGGTATTACGGGTATGTTAGCGACACTCATAGATGAACATGATTATGACAAGCGGGCTGAAAAAATTAAAATTGCCCTACGAAGTGCTGATATATTATTAAGTATTATCAATGAAGTACTCGATTTTTCAAAAATAAATCATGGTGAATTAAAACTGGAACCTCATCACTCGTTGCTTAAAACGGTATTTACCGATTTGGTTTCTTTATATTCGGTATTGTTTAGCAATAAAAACATTGAACTACGAGCCACTAACCTCATTCCTAATGATGTTTGGGTATACTGCGACACCTCTCGATTAAGCCAAATTGTCTCTAATTTACTGAGTAACGCATTAAAATTTACAGAGCGTGGTTCTGTTTCGCTCGATTCACAGTTAGCATTAGATACAAAGCGCCCTTTACTTACAATTAAAATAACCGATACGGGTCGCGGCATGAGTAAAACGTATTTAAACTCATTATTTAAGCCTTTTACCCAAGAGGTTGATGCTAACAACAATAAAGGTGGCACCGGGTTAGGCTTAGCCATAGTTAAAGAGCTCGTTGGTTTTATGAATGGCAAAATTGAGGTAACCAGTGAGGTTAACGTGGGCACATGTTTTACCTTAACTATCCCAATTGAGCGTGGTAAACAACAAACACAAAAACCTAGCCTTAAATTTATTAATAACCATAGTAATAAGCTCTCGGTTTTGGTGGTTGATGATAACGAAATAAATCGCCTGGTATTAGAATCAGCACTGGATAAATTTAATATAAAATCAGACTTTGCTATTGACGGCCAAGATGCCCTGTTAAAATGCAAACAAAAGCATTTTGACCTTATTTTTATGGATTGCATTATGCCTATCATGGATGGTTTTGAAGCCACCAAGCAACTAAAGGCACAAGGTATCTGTGACTCGCAAGAAACTTATATTGTGGCGTTAACTGCTAATGCATCCTCACAAGATAAACTAAACTGTAAGCAAGCAGGCATGGATATGTTTATAGCCAAACCGTTTAAACTGCCAGCGATAGAAGAAGCAATTACAAATACACTAAAAAGACTGGGCGTAGCCACATTATAACAACGAGTGTCGCCCAGATTAATTTGCACTAAAAACACAAAGGATCATTATGACAAATAAAATCATTGGTATTGTACTTATTGTTATTGGCGTAGCACTTGGTATGTGGGGTTATGATGTTTACGATTCTGCAGCTTCACAAGTTACTCGTGCATTCAATGGCGAAACCCCAGTAGAAGCATGGCTTGGCTTTATTGGTGGCGCAGTTTGTATTTTAGTAGGCCTTACCCGACTTAAATAACACACAAAAAAGCCGCCTTTGGAGAGGGCGGCTTGGGTGAACAAACAGCTATGGGTGAGAGCTGTTTTATCAAGAGGCTTACGCTAAAACGCTATTAAGCAGCATTTTGCTCTGCATCGGGTGTTTGGCGAATTAAGTAGTCAAAAGCTCCTAAGCTAGCAGTTGCTCCGGCGCCCATAGCAATAATAATTTGCTTAAATGGCGTATTGGTCGCATCGCCCGCCCCGTATATACCTGGTAACGACGTTGCACCTTTAGCATCAATGAGTATTTCACCAAATTGACTAAGCTCAAGGTCACTCTCTTTTAACCATTCGGTGTTCGGTATCAAACCAATTTGTACAAATATACCGGCTAAAACTAGCTCCTTACTTTCTCCAGAAACACGATCGGTATAATTAAGGCCTATTACTTTGTTACCATCACCGAGTACTTCAGTAGTTTGTGCATTTTTAATAATAGTAATGTTTTTTAAGCTATTTGCTTTACGAATAAGTACTTCGTCGGCACGTAACGCATCGGCAAATTCAAGCACCGTTACATGCTCTACAATGTTAGCTAAATCAATAGCCGCTTCAATACCTGAGTTACCGCCACCTATTACAGCAACAGGTTTGCCTTTAAATAATGGGCCATCACAATGCGGGCAGTATGCAACGCCGTGGCCTTTATATTGTTGCTCGCCAGGTACATTCATTTCACGCCAGCGTGCACCGGTTGCTAGCACAAGTGATTTAGCTTGTAATACAGCGCCATTTTCTAAAGTAATGTCATAGCCATTACTGCCTTTTTGCAAATTTTCCGCGCGTTGGTTGTGCATTACATCAACATCATATTCTTTAACATGCTCTTCAAGCTGAGCCACCATTTTTGGCCCTTCGGTTGCTTTTACCGAAATAAAGTTTTCAATGGCCAATGTGTCAGCTACCTGGCCACCAAATCGATCGGCAACCACCCCCGTATTTAGCCCTTTACGTGCAGAATAAATAGCTGCCGAAGCACCTGCTGGCCCACCACCGACGACAAGAACATCAAACACTGATTTTTCATTCAATGCTTTGGCTTGGCGCTGTGCACCTTTGCTATCAACTTTATTTAAAATATCGGTTAGGCTCATTGCCCCTTGGCTAAAAGGCTCTCCGTTTAAGTAAACAGCGGGTACAGCCAATATATTTCGTTGTTCTACTTCATCTTGAAACAGAGCACCATCAATCATGGTGGCTTTGATATTGCTATTTGTAGCAGCCATTGTATTTAGCGCTTGAACCACTTGCGGGCAGGTTTGGCAGCTCAAACTAATATACACTTCAAAATTGAGTGTTTGCTCAAGTGTTTGTATTTGTTCAATATCTTCTTGACTGGCTTTACTAGGGTGCCCCCCCGTATGTAATAGCGCTAACACTAAACTAGTAAATTCATGACCCATAGGTACCCCTGCAAAGGTAATATGAGTATTTTTTTGTGGCGAATGCACCACCATTGAAGGTCTGCGTGCCGAAGTATCTGGATTGTTACTTACACTAAACTTATCGCTTAGTGATGCTAAATCATTCGCTAAACTTTCTACTTCTGTTGATTTTTTGCTGTCATCCAAGGCGATAAGCAGCTCAACAGGCTGAGTCAGCGATTCAAAATGGCTTTTTAATTGGTTCTTTATGTTGTTGTCTAACATGGCTTAGCCCCTTACGGAAAAATAAAACAGCAGAACCCCCATGCCATCAGTGCATGTGCGAATTTTAGAAAAGAGTGATGGCGTGGGAGAGTGCCCAGTGAGCCAAGTAGGCTCACTGGTATTAGAGTTATGTGCTACTCTAAATTTAATGAAGGTAAGGTTTAAATCTTACCAACTAGGTCTAGTGAAGGTGCTAATGTGTCTTCACCTGGCTGCCAAGATGCAGGACATACTTCGCCGTCATGCGTGGCAATGTATTGTGCGGCTTGTACTTTACGAACAAGTTCTTTAGCACTACGACCAATACCTAAATCATGCGTTTCAACAACTTTGATTTCACCCTCTGGGTTCATTACAAATGTACCGCGAAGAGCTAAACCATCATCTTCAATCATTACACCAAAGTTACGTGTAATGCGTCCTGTTGGGTCGCCAATCATTGGGTAAGTAATTTTACCGATAGTGTCTGACGTGTCATGCCAAGCTTTGTGAGTAAAGTGCGTATCTGTTGATACCGAGTAAACCTCTACGCCCATTTCTTGTAGCTGTGCATAATGATCTGCAAGGTCACCTAATTCAGTTGGGCATACAAATGTGAAATCTGCTGGGTAAAAGAAAAAGATAGACCACTTACCTAATACGTCTTTTTCAGTGAGTTCTACAAAGTCACCATTGTGGTAAGCTGTTGCATTGAAAGGTTGTAATTTTGTGTTAATCAATGAAGTGCTCATAGTATTCCTCATTTATGTTTAGTGTATTTAAAAAAGTTAACGCCCTGTGCGTTGGCTTGATTAATACAATAAGGCTATTGAGGAATTAAATAAAATTGATTGTTTAGATTAAAACAATCGATTTTTAAGATTACCCAAGGTAAGAAGTTAAAATAATTGAATGTGAGCTATCTTAAAATTAAAAATACTAGTTACACTGAGCACTAAAGGTAGCCATCAGAAAATGAGATTTTCAAATTCATTTTCAGGTAAAGCCTTGCTAAACAAAAACCCTTGCCCTTCTTCACACTCAAGCGAAATAAGTGTATCTAGCTGTGCTTGAGTTTCAATGCCTTCACCAACTATCCTCAAATTCAATGAATGCGCTAAATGGGTAATTGCTTTCACTATATCTAGGCTTTGCTTATCATCAACCATATCTTTAACAAATGACTGGTCAATCTTTAATACATCAACAGGGAATAGTTTTAAATACGACAAGCTCGAATAACCCGTTCCAAAGTCATCTATCGCTATGCTCAAACCAAGGTTTGAAAGTCCGTTTAATATTCTACTTGTTTCATCAAAATCACTCATTAAAGCGCTTTCTGTCACCTCTAATTCAAGATAACCACTAGGAAGCTCAGTATCCTCAAGTATTTGCGCTACGCTTTCTATAAATTTAGGATCTGTAAATTGTTTAGCCGCCACATTAACAGCAACTTTAATTGGATGGCCTTTATCTAGCCAGCGTTTAGCCGCTCTGCAGCTTTGTTTTAAAACGCTATGACCCAACTTATTAATTAAACCAGTCTCTTCAGCTAATGGAATAAAGTGTAACGGAGATATTAAACTCCCCTCCTCATCTCTTAACCTTACTAACGCCTCAGCGCCTATAATTAATTTATTTTTTAGGCTAAGTTTGGGCTGAAAGTGAACTTCCAACGTGTCATTTTCAAGTGCATTTCTTAAAATCTTATCTATATTTTGACGTTGATGAAACTCATGTTCTAAGTCATCTGAAAAATAACAAAATCTATCTCTACCGTGCTCTTTGGCTTTATACATTGCTGCATCAGCATGCGACATCATTAATTCGGCAGAATCAGAATCCGTTGGATTAATACTAATTCCCACGCTTATAGTTAAATTAAACTCTCTTCCATCAACACGAAAAGGTTGATGCATTGCATACAAAATATCAGATGCAACAGCATCAACATGACACGGCGATTTAATATCTGGGAGCAACAATACAAATTCATCCCCGCCAACACGGGCCAAGGTCGTATTTAAATCAACAATAGATTCAAGTCGTTTAGCAACCAGTTTTATGATTTGGTCGCCAACATGGTGTCCCTCTGTATCATTTAAATATTTAAAATGATCAATATCAATTAACATTAACGCCACTAAAAAACCATTACGCACAGATACCTGACAAGCATGCGCAACGCGATCATGTAATAAAATTCGATTGGGTAAATCGGTTAATTGGTCATGGTTTGCTAAATGGCTCATCTTAACAGCCATCGCAATCGACTCGCTCACATCATGAAAAACTATAATCGCGCCAATAATATTCCCCTTTTCATCTCTGATGGGGGAAGCAGAATCCTCAACCCGATGAATTCTGCCATTTAAGCTCGTTAATTGGCAATTAAGCGCCATAGCTACTCTTCGCTGCTCTTTTAAAGCAATAGAAATTGGATTAAGGCTTTTGTGCTTTGTGGTTGCATCCCGTAGTTGCATAACCTCTGAAATATGATTACCAACTGCTTCATGCATTACCCAACCGGTCATCATCTCTGCAATCGGGTTCATAAACGTTATTTTTTCGTCTTTGTCTGTTGCTATAACTGCGTCGCCAATCGAGTTGAGCGTTACGCGCAATCTTTCTGATTCAATAGCAAGTAAACGCTGTGAATGTTTTAGTTGTTGCTCTTGTGTTTTTAGTTTTAGATGATTGCCAACGCGCAAGCGGCATACCTTAAGATCAACGGGCTTTTGTATATAGTCAATCCCACCCAACTCTAAAGACAAATGCTCAAACTTACTCTCATTATGGGAGGTAATAAATATTACTGTTACACCACTAGTTTTGGGATCGTTTTTTAAGCGTTTACACACTTCTAACCCGCTAATATCAGGTAATTCAATATCTAATAAAATAATTTCTGGTAAGAACTGCTGTGCTTTTTCAATGGCGCCAAAACCAGTATCGCTACATATAACTTCTGCAATATCTGATAAAGCTCCCTCTAAAATCATTAAACTAGTGGGTTCATCATCAACAATAAGTACTCGATGCGCAAAGCTTTGATCTACAGTGGTTAACACAATCACTTCCCATAAAAAATTAAACAAATGCACATAAAGCCTAGCTTAGTTAACCCAAACCTCCACCAATTACCTAAAATATATACTTAAGCATTATATTATTAGCGTCAATCAAAAAGGGTTTGTAGAGTTCTAAATTTGAGATAAATGAATACAAAACAAAACTCTTTATTAAAAGTAAAACTTGATAAATTACCTATAGCTCTCTAAGTTTATGGTAGCTAAATAATGGCTGGTCTTTAATTGGAGTAGTGGATGCCAATAAATCTTAAGAAAAGGATAATTCGTCAGGTAAGTAATTACACCCTTTTATTCCCTATTTCTTTATCCGCCATAATTACCTTAATTGTTGTAGCCATTATTATTAATGAAGCAAGTTTATCGCGCTCAGTACTTGGCTCTGTAGAACTAGAAATAATAGACAAAAACCAATCTATTAATTCACAAACACAAGAGGTTATTGAAAACTACCGTCGAGATATTCGTTTTTTACACGCAACCCCTCCAATCAAAGGTTTAGCCAGGGCATCAAATAACAAAGGTGTAGACCCACTAGAGAACACCACCTATGCTCAATGGAAAACAAGGCTTGAAATTATATTTGCAGCGTTTTTAAAAAATAACCCCGATTACGAGCAGCTAAGAATCATCAGTACCAACAAAAAAGGACAAGAACTGGTAAGGGTTGATCGCGTTCAGGGTGCAGTAGAGGTTATAGATTTAAATAAGCTCCAAAATAAAGGAGCGCAAGAGTACTTTACGGCCAGCAGTAAACTCTCTGATGGCGAAATGTATCTGTCTGAAATTTCGTTGAATAGAGAGTACGGTAAAATAGAGTTTCCTTATCGCCCGATGTTGAGGCTGTCTATGCCAATTTTTGATGAAAATCAAAATAGATTTGGCTTTATCATAATTAACGTTAATGCTAATAACTTAATAAGCATTATTAGCAACAGTATTAATTCACCATTTGAAATCGCTTTAACTGACAGTAACGGCTATTTTTTATTGCATCCAAATAAAAACTTCACCTTTGGTAAAGACCTAGGTAGTGATATTAGCATCAATAATAATTACACTTTCAACCCCGTTGCTAATAGCTCATTGTCGCTTATAAAACCAAAAAGCATTGCGCAAACAAGTTATTACACTGCAAGAAAACAAATCACTTTAGCGCTGGGTGAAAAACAAAACTTTTTATCTAGCCACGTTTTAGCGCCTGTTGAGTATATAAAAAATATTGAAATGGAACGCAGAACAAAGCTCTACACCTTTTTGCTTATTTTGGTTATTTTATTAACTATCATTCTCGCATTTTTCAATCGTAGTCTTCGCAAAAGCCAAGAGCTTGCAAATGCGCGCGCACAATCTGAGGCAATTATAACCGGCTCATCTGATGCGGTAATTGGCATTACCAATAACGGTATTGTATCTAGTTGGAATAATGCCGCAACTCTGATGTTTAAGCTTGGAGAGTTAGAAGCAATTGGAAAACCAATTAATGATTTAAAAATAATAGATCAGCTAAATTTTAACGAGATAATTGAAAAGTTCACTGATGGTACTCGTCAATTTAAGCAAGACGCTAGTATCAGTAACGGCTCTACTAAACGCTACTTTTCACTCTCTTTATCAGCCATTATCGATCAATTTGGAATGTTTATTGGTATTGCAATAATAGCCAGAGATGTAACCAAAGAGCGCACCATTGAGAATGAAATAATAAAAGTAAATCATGAGCTTGAAAATAAAGTAGCCATTCGCACTAAAGAGCTCAAACAAGCCAGTGAAGTAAAAAGCGCGTTTATTTCTAATATAAGCCATGAAATGCGTACTCCACTTAATGGCATAGTGGGTACTTTAAACTTAATAAAAAAAGAGCCATTGAGTGAAACACAAAAAAACTATTTAGAAATGACCGAAGTGAGTGTGAGTGCTTTATCTGTATTAATAAATGATATTTTGGATTTATCTAAAATAGAAGCAGGTAAACTTGAGTTGAACTTTAAAGAGTTTAATTTAATAAAATTAATCGAAAGTGTTTGTGGCAGTATGGCTGTTAAAGCTCAGGAGAAAGGCCTCGAATTTGTTTTAGATGTTGTGAATTTAAAATGTAAAACGATTACAACTGACCCCCATCGTTTTTCACAAATTCTGACTAACTTAGTAAATAATGCGATTAAATTTACTGAAACTGGGTTTATAAAGGTCACCGCTTATTGCGAGCAAACAAGCAATGATACTGTGACCGTTCACGTAAAAGTTACCGATAGCGGTGTGGGCATTGCACAAGAAAACCAGAACAAATTATTTACCGCCTTTTCCCAAGAAGATAAAAGCGTGGCATCTAAATTTGGTGGAACAGGGCTGGGGCTTTCTATATGCAGACAGCTTTGCAGCCTGCTGGGAGGAGAAATTAGCTTTGAGTCAGAAAAGTCTCTAGGTAGTAGTTTTCACATAAAACTAACACTGAGCAATGATGATACAACTCATTATAGTTTTGCCCCACGATTAAAAAACAAAAGCTTCGCTATTGTGACTAAAAATAACGAGTTAGCCGACAGCATAAATAATTTAATAGCTGCTTTTTCTGGAAATAGTTTTTCAGCTGAACAATTACAACAATCTCTTGTTTCAGATGATATAAAAAACGTGTCTTTACCTGACTTTATACTTATTGAACAAGACGACACATTGTTAAAACGTTTAGATGAAATGTGGCCAACTATTGCTAATCATCATGTAATTAAAGTTATTTTATTAGCAAATCGCGGTTATCCTCAAATTAAAACAAGACACGTGCAAGCCAGCTTACTTTCTAAACCAATACTTATTTCAGAGTTTTTAAAAACAGTCGCCGATGAACGCAGCCTTGAAGATAAAATAAGTGCTGGTAGCAGTAATATTAATATTAACAAACGCCGTGAATCAGACTCAGTTAAAACTGATAACTCTGACTTTAAAGGGGCACATGTTCTTATCGTTGATGATAACGAAATAAATATAGAAGTAGCCGCGGGTATATTGTCATGTTTATCTTTAGAGATAGATACCGCGTCAAATGGCCAACAAGCAGTAGAAAAACTTGTTAACTCGGTGGCCAATAATCATCAATACCACTGTGTATTTATGGACTGCCAAATGCCTATATTGAATGGTTATGATGCAGCAAAACAAATAAGAGCTGGTGAAGCAGCGCCTCAAAATATTGATATTCCCATAGTCGCTATGACTGCTAATGCAATGATGGGTGAAAGACAAAAATGCCTAGATGCGGGAATGAGTGATTACATCACTAAACCAATCTCTGCAGAGGTATTAGTTGCAACGGCTACAAAGTGGTTGTCTTCAACTTTTATAAAAGAAGCTCCATTGGAAAATAATCAGCTTAACGAAATTAATAAACCAATTTCTGATACTTTGGATAGTCAAAGTTTACCTGATTGGGATAAAGATAACGCGCTATCTCGGTTATTAAATAATGAAGAGCTTCTTATAAAAGTATGTGAATTATACCTTCAGAGTACACCAATGAAGCTAGAAGAACTTGAGGATGCAATAAATAACAATAATTTATCGCAAATATCAAAATTAAGTCATGGCTTGAAAGGCTCATCAGGTGATGTAGGTGCGGCTAACTTGCATAAATTATTTGATGAATTAGAAGTAATGGCCAGTGAAAATGCCATGGGCAGTATGAAGAATAAATTAGAGCTCATTCAAACTAGCTACAAAAAACTCGAATCAACCATTAACAGCTACTTAGAGATACAACCCAGTAGTTAGCATTTTGGTGGTGATAATGAATAAACCACTGAAAATATGTATTGCTAATTAAAGTTAAAAACGCCTAAAGGCGCTTTTAACTTTTGAGTGTATTGCTAACCAATACCACCAAAAAATATAAAAGCACATAGGATGTTTATTCTTACTCGCTATACTGGTCAATTATAACTTTTAAACTATTGAATTCTATAGGCTTGTTTATAGTGTTAGTTATACCCGCTGTCACGTACTCAGGCTCGTCTTTCTCAGTGATGTTTGCAGTAACGGCAATAATCGGCACATCGTGGTAATTGGCTAGTTCCCTAATATATTTAGTTGCCAAAAGCCCGCCCATTACCGGCATTTGGATATCCATCATAATTAAATCAAATTGTTGTTTAGTACATAGTTCAAGCGCTATTTCACCATTATCTGCCACGATAATATGTTTAATACCCATTGCTTTTAAAAAGCTTTCTAGCACGATTTGATTTACCGGATTATCTTCGGCAATTAATACCTGCACATCTTTATTTTTAATATTTACATCGGGTAATTGTGCTTGTTGTTTTACGCTTGTATTTGCAATGGGAATATTAAGCCTTAGCTGAAAGTAAAATGTCGAACCCTTATCCAATTCACTTTCTACTTGTAAATTACTGCCCATTAAGTTTAATATTTTACTAGAGATAGTTAATCCAAGCCCTGTACCACCAAAACGACGTGTTGTTGAAGTGTCAGCTTGTGTAAAAGCATCAAATAACGTTTTTATACTATGTTGTGAAATACCTATACCACTATCGATAACGCTAAATAGTAACATCACTTCATTGCTATTTTTCTCTTTTAGAGCAACAGATAATGTTACTGTTCCACACTCTGTAAATTTAAATGCATTCCCCAATAAATTCATTAGTACTTGTTTTAAACGGGTTTCGTCGCCTTGTACCAAATCAACAGAATCTACTTTTTCTTTTACTATTTTAAACTCTATATTTTTATGGTCGGCTTGCGATTTAAAAATTTGTTCCAGCTCATACAATAAAGCACTTAATTTAAACTCTCTATTTTCTAGTAGCATTTTATCGGCATCAAGCTTACTTAAATCAAGAATGTCATTAAGAATAACCAATAAACTGTTACCTGAAGAGCTAATAACCTCAATCATGCGTTTTTGTTTAGCATCAAGCTCTGTATTACTCACTAGCTGTACCATGCCTAAAATACCGTTCATGGGAGTGCGTATTTCATGGCTCATATTAGCTAAAAACTCAGATTTGATTCGGGATGTTTCTTCTGCCGCTTTTTTTGCTTCAACTAGGCGCTCGTTTAGCACTCTAAATTTATTTGCTGCTTGGGCTAAAAACCCTATTTCGTCTTCACGGTTAATATCAGCTATGTTTGCTGAGAAATCACCATTTAGAAATGATCTAAAACTAAATGTGAGCCTGTTAATCGCTTTAATAATATGAAAGTGAAAAAATAAAGCGAAAAGAATAAACAAGGTAACAGACAAAAATAACGACACTTGAATAACAGTTTGCGCAGCATCAATGCTCTCTTGACTGGTTTTCGAAATATCACTAAGCAACAACAATGCATCTTCTTGCAATTTTTTGGCAAGTGCTGAAAACTCGACCGAATCACCGGCAATAACAATATTACTTAAGGTTAAATAGTTTCTATTAGCTTGAATGGCCTGAGCAAATAAAGACTCGAATTTAGTTGTTAAACTATTTAGTTGCTCGACCTTGTTGTGGCCAATCATTTTGTTTGTAGCGCCACTGTTGGTTAATTGTTTAATTAATTGTAGCCGCTGTTTTACTTGACTACGTTTGGCGTAATCGCGTTGAGTTAAAAACAGGATTGAATTGCGATACAGATGATGCCAATGATCCTTTAGCTGAAACAATAATAAATCCTTGCCCAGCTTGGCCGTTTCTCGATCCCTGCTTGCTAAGGTAGTTAATGCTAATTCGTAGGTATTTGGTAACTGTTGCTCAATAATTTTAGACTTTTCATCATATCGTTTTTTAAGACTATCGATACTTTTGCCATAATTTAAAACCAATGATTGCATGGCGTTTAATGAGTTTTTAATCTTGTGTTGCTGAATTCGCTGTTGTGCTTCAATTAACCGCGCTTGAATACTTTGCTGAGTGCTTTTTATTTTATCAAAAATAACCTCGCTACCCGACACACCATAAACCGAAATATCTCGTTGAATCTGTAAAATATCTTTGTTAATTTCAAATACAACAACTGACAGCCCATTAATATTCAATACATTTTTACTGGCTTGCTCTATTTTGTCGGTTCGCTCATTAATAACAACGTAAACTATTATTTGTATTAAAATAAAAATAGCCAACGAAGATAATACTTTAATAGATAAAGAACCAATTAACTGTTTCAGCATTCAATTCCCTTATGCGTTTAGTAGTTCAAACCATTTATCTAAACTGTAATCGTAGTTATCCATCACTGTATTCCACACCGCAATATTAGAAAAGCGCTTTTCATAGCTGCCGCCATCGCGAATTTGCCCTGGCATAATTATATTTTTGCCATCGGTACCCGCTAGTGGTTGAGTCGCTTCTTTGCCATCGTACCAATAATCCCATTCGGGGGTGGTAATTATTTCTTTACTACGTTCTGGATTAGAAATGTAATAACCTTGCTTTGAAATAAATGCACCAGGCCAGCCCGATAACCACCAGTTCATATATTCATAAGCGGCGTCTTTTACGTGCCCTACCGTATTAGCAGAGAGACACATTACCCCATGCCATGCTCGATACCCTTCTTTAGGAGATGCATTAACAACGGGTAAACCTTGGGCTCTACATGCAGTCACCCCCGGTGAAAATATGCTTTGAATATGCACGCGCTTTTTAAGCATAAACTCAACAGATTGTGGCACCGATGTCCAAAACCCAGAAAAATGCCCTGCTTGCTTTTTATTAATTAAAATTGCAAACAGTTTGTCTATTTCTGCAACACTCATATTGGCAATATTATTAAATGTCATCAGCCCTTGAGCCTGGGCTGCCAATGCGGCATCGAAAATACCTATGGTGGGGGCATTCACCAAACCTACATGACCTTTGTTACTCTCTTCAAGCAACCAGCCCCATGACTCAGTCTCGTAAGCCACACCCTTAGGTATAAAATTAGTGTTATAGCCAAATGAATCCACATTGTGAACATAAGGCATAAAACTTATTTTATCAGTTGCTTGGCTTCCAAGTGAGCCATCTTGTTGAACATATAAAATTTTGTTGGGCGCATCACCTGCGCCCAATTTTGCTGTGGGAACTAACTTACCGGTTTTGGTTAGTGGGTTTATTTCCTGCCAATATTTTAGTCTTTCTACTTCAATTGGTTGAATAGCATTGGCTTGCCACAATATATTAATTGAGTCAGACCATTGTTCATATAAATCAAATGAAGAGGGATCAGCTGCTGCTTTTTGTAAAACGGCCGCACTCCCCATAGGGGTAAATTCAATATTAATACCTAGCTCTTGCATGGCGCGGACTCTAAGCTCTTCTTGTAAAGTTACATGCGTTCCCATGACTCTAAGCGTAACCGGTTTTTTTGCAAACACATACGGCGCTTTAAATGCGACAGCAGAGGTCGCAGCACCGACCGCTAGCGTACTTAAAAATTTACGTCGAGTGACATTGTTAGCCATACTAATCATCCATTTAGTGATTCCCACAATTAGTATAGGTAATAATCGAATAATCACTAACTTAGCGCTTCAAAAAACACTATTTTAATTAAAATGAGTGATCGTCATAAATAACATGGTCGTTTAATCATTGTATAAATTTTATAAGATAACTCTATCTATCCTTGTTACACTAGCAGTGTTGAAATACCTACTCGATTAAGGCGCTTACCCATGGAAAAATTTGTTAATCACATTCAACTAGGCTATTTGGGCTTGCTGCCGTTTTTAGGTTGTGTGGGTTGGCCATTGATGTTTGGCAGTAACAGTGTCAATTTAGAGTTTTTTAGTTTTTACAGCATCGCTATTTTAGCGTTTATGGCAGGTAATTTATGGCATGCAGGGCAACAAAGCTTTGCCGATGCCATTAAAGCTGTGCTGCCGGTAATTCCTATACCGTTTTTATCATTTTTGCCGATTGAGTGGATGCTTGCTTGGTTAGGCGCGAGCTTTTGGTTAGTACTGATTTTCGAAAAAGCGTCGATTCATTGGCAGGGTTATCACAAAGATTACCAAAAAATGCGCTTTGTGCTCACATCTGTGGTGTTTGTGTGTCATATCTTAATTATTGGTATGAGTATTTACCCTAAATAACACGCCATTACTTAACCATTGGTCTGTAATAGGGTAACATCCGCGCACTGTATTGAGAGGACACCCCATGA
The DNA here is from genome assembly GCF_000238275.3 of Pseudoalteromonas undina. Classification (NCBI taxonomy): domain Bacteria; kingdom Pseudomonadati; phylum Pseudomonadota; class Gammaproteobacteria; order Alteromonadales; family Pseudoalteromonadaceae; genus Pseudoalteromonas; species Pseudoalteromonas undina. Next base: position 375,080 of record NZ_AHCF03000004.1, on the reverse strand, counting down.
TAGACCAATTGCGCCAACAGCTTACTGACCTTGGTGAGAATTTTGTAGAAAAAAACGCCGCTTTTAAAATAAAAGTGATCCCTTTTTTTTGTGCCATTAGCATAAAAAAAGATCATAAAAGCGAAGGTCGTCTTTCTTTTTATTCAAATCAACTCATTGAAATACTAATGGTTGTGTTGTTTGTATTGTTTGGCTTATCTATATTTGATCCTGATGCAGGATTTACCCATGGTCCTATCCACATTGTTTTTGCTATTTTGATTACCTTTAACCTCATCTTAAAACAGGTTGCTATTGAGGGTTTAAAAACACGTTTAGCTATGTACAGGTTGCATCAAGCACCTCAGCAAAATGATGAGCCCGAAAAACCAAACACATCTTCACGCTGATATGTATTTAAATCCAGACTGGAACATACTTACGGTAGGTGATGGCGATTTATCGTTTTCAAATGCGCTTTATCGTCATATTAAGCCAAAAAAGTTAGTGGCATCCACTTACGACGACCAATCAACTATTGAGCAAAAATACCCAGACAATGCGCTCAATGCTTTAAAGTCGCAAAAGGTAGAAGTACTTAATAGTTTTGATGTAACCAACCCACAATGTTGGCAAGCGCTTGGCCAGCATTTACATAGTTTTGATGTGGTTATTTTTCAATTTCCGCTTATTCCTGCGTTTGTTGGTCGTGATGCATTTGAACATAATACTCGCCATACCAGCATGAACGTACTTAACCGTGCATTACTGCATCAATTTATAAAATACGCTAATGAGTTTGCTTTAAACCCGCAAGGCGCGAGGCTGTGTTTCATCACTTCAAAAGATGTTAAACCGTACCGTGAATGGAATATTGAAGGCAGTTTAGGTACCCATTTGAACGCACAATATCAAGGGCAAATGCCATTTGATATTAGTCACTTTAGTGGCTATAAAATTCGTAATGTTGACCGTGATAAGCACGTTAAAGACACCAGCGGCATTACCTATGTATTTAGTGAAAAACCCTTACCTGAGCTGGCTAGCTTGTTAACTTTGCCTGCTTACTTATCCGATAATTATTGCTCGCTATGTCGTGTAGGGCCGTTTTTAGCTTACGAAGATAAAAGCAAGCATTTTGCTGCTAAAAAACACCTGCAAATGATCAAACTAGAGCAAGACTGGCAGCAATGGTTAACAGCGTTTTATAAGTCAAGCTAGCTTAATTAAGTCAGCTGCTTTTTCGGCAATGGCTATCACACCGGCATTGGTGTTGCCGGTAATTATATGCGGCATAATTGAGGCATCAACCACACGCAAATTTTTCACGCCATGTACTTGTAGTTGGCTATTCACTACCGCCATGGGATCTTGCCCCATTTTACAAGTGCCTACAGGGTGATATTCAGTCTCGGCCGTTTGCCTAATATACTCAATAAGCTGCTCATTATTGTTAACATCTAGCGGGTAAACCATATTACCTCTAATTACATCAAATGCTTCACTTTGCATAATCTGCAGAGTTTTTTTAAGCCCTGCTAACATCACGTTTAAATCATCGGGGTGGCTTAAATAATTAGGATCAATAAGTGGAGCACTCAAGGGGTTGGCATCGGCTAATCGAATCGTGCCACGGCTTTTAGGGTGCATAATACTACAGTGAATACTATAACCATGGCCTAGGTGCAGTTTACGGCTATGGTCATCCACCAGCCCAATTACAAATTCAAGCTGTACGTCAGGTACTTTTGAATCGGAAAATAGCTTTATAAAGGCATGTGATTCTGCAAAATTACTAGTAAGCTGCCCTTCACGTTTGGCAAACCAATCAACGCATCCTTTTGCAATATTAAACGCCCCACCCGCACTTATACCAAATGTGCCTTTACTGTATTTAGCTTTATACAATGGCACAACGGTTAAGTGGTCATGAAGGTTCTCTCCAACACCAGAAAGCTCGTTTACTATTTCAATATTATGCTGCTTTAGTTGCTCTTTAGGGCCAACTCCCGATAGCATTAAAATTTGCGGTGAGTTAATTGCGCCAGCGCTTAAAAGCACCTCTTTTTTTGCATGCAATACAACGGCCTTATTGTTTATAGAAACAGAGACTCCGGTTGCAGTTTTATCGCAAAAAAGCACTTTATTAACGTGTACTTTGCTAAGCACAGTTAGGTTTTTTCGGTTTAAATGGGGAGTTATATACGCTTTTGCCGCGCTACAACGCTCACCTTGATGTTGAGTCACTTGCGATAACCTTGCACCCACTTGCTGCCCTGCGTTTATATCGCCATTGTGCGGTACACCTTGTTGTTCGCAGGCGTTTAAAAACAGCTGATTTACTGGGCTTGGCAGGCTTAAATCCTGCACATGCAAAGGACCATAAACCCCGTGTACATCACTTTCAGTAAAGGTTTTATTATTTTCAGCTTTAATAAAATAAGGCAATAAACTCTCATAATCCCAGCCCTCACTGCCCAGTGCAGCCCAACTATTATAATCGTGCTTATTACCTCGAATATAAACCATGGCATTAATGGAACTTGAACCGCCAAGCACTTTGCCACGAGGCATAAATCCGCAGCGATTATTAAGTTCTTTTTGAGGTACCGTATTGTAATGCCAGCTATTAATGCCATAAGGCACGCTTGCAGCGACCCCTGCAGGCATTTGAACCATTGCACCTTTATCACTGCCGCCCGCTTCAATTAAGCACACACTCACATTTTTATTTTCAGATAATCGCGATGCAATAACGCAGCCTGCACTGCCTGCGCCAACAACAATGTAATCAAATGTAGTGATATGCATACTTATTCTCCAATTAAAAAACTAGTTTGCATGGAACATCGAATAAAAACTTGTTATTTTTAGACATCCTCACGCAAAAGTATATTTTATGAGCCGCTTAATTAGAGCCACCTCTTTACAAGGAATAGACCATTTAATTGCAGAACTTGGGGGAGGTTTCGCTGCCATAATGCAGCAGTGCGCCATTAATGTGGACTTTAATAAACTAGAGCAAGAGACCCTTACTTACCGCGCGTATGCACAGCTATTAGAGCATTGCGCGAATACACTGAATTGTCCAAATTTTGGTTTAAAACTAGCAAGCCTGCAAAGCTTTGATATTTTGGGCCATATTGCAATAGCCGCTCAAACAGGCACTAATTTAGCCGAGGCGCTAGATTGGGTGATAAAATATTTACACTTGCATACGCCAGCGCTTAATTTAACCACTCATCCACTTGATGATAATAAACACGTGTTTTTATCATTCGCTATAAATCTCAGGCCATTACCGGCAATAAACCAGGTAATAGAGCTCACCATTGCATTGGCCATAGCTACCTTAAAAAATATGAGTAATGGCCGCTGTAAGCCACAAAGTGTATTTTTACCTCATACCCTAGGCGCAAATAAGCAGACCTACCACCAGCATTTTGGGTGTAAGGTTATTACTCACAGAAATAGCGCCGGTGTATTAATTGCCAAACAAGACTTAGATTTAACACTTAACATAACTAAGCAACATAAAACCCAAGCAGCACTTAACTTTTTAGCTGAAAATAATGCTTATAGCCAATCTTTACCCACTCAGGTAAGCGCGCTTATTCGCATTATGCTGCCGATATTTCAAAGCGCTAATAATACTATTGCCGCTGCGCTTAATATTCACCCTCGCACCTTGCACCGAGAACTTAAAAAGCACGATACCAGTTTTGTAAAGCTCAAAGACGCCACTCGCCGCGCCTTATGTGAGCACTATTTATTACAAAACCAATTGTCGGTGACTCAAATTTCAGAGCTTTTAGGTTATCAGGAGCAAGCTACGTTATGTACTAGCATTAAACGTTGGTTTAATTGCTCTGCCCGCGCATTTAGAGCCAAACATTGTTAAACTGCGCCCTTGTTTAAAAACAGCAAAGGCTATTCATGAATTTTGTAATTGTAGGTACTAATTTTATTAGCGACACGTTATTGGCAGCGGCTAATACACTCAGCAATTTTAATTTATACGGTATTTGCTCTCGCCAAATAAGCAGCGGCGAGCGCTTTTTAGCTAATCATCCAACAAATACCGATGCTAAAATTTTTACCTCTATTGATGCTGTGTGCCAAGATGAACAAGTAGACGCAGTCTATATAGCGGCGCCCAATAGCCTGCACAGTGCATATGCAATACAGTGTTTAAAAGCGGGCAAACACGTATTAGGTGAAAAGCCCTCAGCGGCTAATAGCAGGCAACTTGCGGCTATTTTAACTGCGGCAAAGCAGCATCAGCGCCTTTACATGGAAGCGATGATGACAACGCACTTACCTAATTTTGCGCACTTACAAGCTGCCCTAAAAAAAATAGGCACACCACGTAAGTTTATTGGTCAATTTAGTCAGTATTCATCACGTTACGACAAGTATAAAAATGGTGAGCGCCCTAATACCTTTTTACCTGAATTTGCTAATGGTGCCTTACTAGATTTGGGTATTTACCCACTTTATCTCGTTATTGCATTATGGGGAGCGCCACGCTCTGTTCACGCCAGCGGCGTATTACTTGAAAGTGGTGTGGATGGTGCAGGCGATGTGCTTTTAAATTATCCCGACAGACAAGCGGTGATCAGCTATTCGAAAATTTCACAAGGCGAAAATATCACTGAAATTCAGGGGGAATTAGGTCGAATTAGAATTGAAGCCGTGTCGCAGCTTAAAAAAGTAGAGTTTATTGCTAACAATGGTCATAAAGAGCTTATTAGCACGGAATTTGACGAGCACTTTATGAAGTACGAACTCGAGAACTTTATCAATACCATTGAGCAAAATCAGGGAGAGTCTAGCGTTAATACTCATCAGCTTTCTGTCGATGTAATGCAAGTACTTGACACCGCACGCGCACAACTTGGTGTTGTTTACCCAGCAGATTTATCCTCTGAATAAAACAAAAACTATCGGCTAAGCGATAAGCGTATTTTATCGCTTGGCCTTTGAGCACACTTTACTAAACACTGCTATTTTGAATTAAGCTTAAAAAGATCACAAAATTTGACTTACCTCTGAGATCAAAAGCAGGTAACATGCCGCCAAAATTCATCGCAATCTTTAAGGACATCCATGCAAAAATCAACCAAAGATCTATTACTGGCTATTTTATGCATATTGCTAGCAATGATGACGATTCAGTCAGGCGCGTCACTGGCTAAACAGCTTTTTCCTATTGTTGGGCCTGAGGGCACAACAGCCTTACGTTTAGGGTTTTCGGCCGCTATTTTATGTTTGATTTTTAAACCATGGAAACACTTCCCTGTTGCAAGCCAACGCTTACCCATATTAATTTATGGATTAAGTTTAGGCGGCATGAATATTCTATTTTATTACGCGATAGAACGTATCCCATTAGGTATTGGGGTTGCGCTTGAATTTACAGGCCCATTAGCTGTCGCGTTATTTTCTTCTCGCAGAAAACGTGACTTATTTTGGGTTGCCTGTGCAGTGGCCGGTATTTTATTACTTTTACCTGATATGAAAGGTCAAGACAGCCTTGATCCAGTCGGTGTAGTACTCGCACTTGCGGCGGGTGCCTGTTGGGCTGGCTATATTTTATTTGGTAAGAAAACAGGCAGTCAAAGCTCTGGTGGCGCAACGGTTGCGATGGGCATGACAATATCAGCCATTGTGCTGGTGCCTTATGGCGGCATTTCACAAAGTGCTGCATTTACTTGGGATATTATTCCATTAGGTATTGCTATCGCCGTGCTTTCAAGCGCCCTGCCTTATACTCTTGAAATGATTACTTTACGTAATATGTCGCCACAAGGTTTTAGTATTGTAATGAGCCTAGAACCTGCAATTGCAGCACTCGCTGGCTTAGTTATTTTAGGTGAACTGCTAAGCATTTGGCAGTGGCTGGCTATTTTACTGGTGATTATTGCCTCGGTAGGCAGTTCAATGTCTAATGGTAAAAAGCAGCCTGCTGCTTAGAGTTTAATAATTTAATTGCGTCATGAACTATCATGGCGCAACTTCTCATCTCCTATTTTACAACTCCCTCTTAGTATAATTAAGCCTACGTTTTATCTCTCCTTTCACACCATTCATTGTTGCACTTAAAACAATATATACCACTTACGGTGTGTGCATTATTTATACAAACACCTTGTTATATTTAAACTTTAAATTTAAGTAAAAACCTACACCTTAATTTTTATTCTAAAAAAGTGAATTAAAATTCATATTTTTATTTCCATCAACAAAACTCCCTGATATTATTAGCGCTCATTTATTAACGTACTAAATCTAACTGGGATCAATTTTTATGTTTAAACCAAGCCTGTTAACCTTGGCTGTATCAAGCGCACTGAGCGGTGTATTATTTAGCGGTAATGCAACAGCACAAGAGCAAATTATTGAAAAAAATAAATCGCTTGAAGTTATTGAGGTTACAGCAACACGCCGAAGTGGCTCTATTCAGGCTGCGCCTCTTAACATTACTGCGCTTGATGCCGATGTAATGAAAGACCAAAATATCAGCGAATTAGCCGATGTAGCGCGTTGGGTGCCAGGTTTAACAATTACTGATCAAGGTGGTCGCTCTGGCTCACCTATTATAGTTCGTGGATTAAATACAAATTCATCAGGCCCTTCATCAGATGGCGGCACGGTAGCCACTTACATTAACGAAATTCCAGTATCGGTAGATATGCGCCTTGTTGATGTAGAACGAGTAGAAGTACTTATTGGGCCACAAGGCACACTATACGGGGCTGGTACATTAGGTGGCGCTATTCGCTACATGCTTAAAGAGCCAGAGCTTGATTTTATATCAGGTGAAGTATTTGGTGATGTTTTTCAAACTCAAGAAAGTGATTCGGTCGGCGGCGAAGCCGGTTTTATCTTCAACTTACCATTGATTGAAGACAAACTGGCGGTACGTACCAGTTTAAATATTTATGAAGACCCAGGGTTTATAGACTACGCCTACACCGTTCGTGAACCAGGTGTGTCGATTACCGACCCTGATTGGACAAACCTTGATGCGGTTAATAGTAATCTTAAAAATGTAAAAGACGCCAACGGTGAAACCACCACAACTGGGCGTATTTCATTGCGTTACAAGGCAAACGAGTCATTCGAAGGCACATTAAACTACTTCTATCAAAAGCAAGACACCGAAGGCCGCTCAATTGTTCATCACAATAGCCTTAACGGAAATAATGGTTTAAATGATCGCATCGGCAAATACGAGTCAGCGTACCGTTTTGAAGAGCCACGGGAAAAAGAAGATCAATTACTGAGCCTCGAACTTAAAGCCGACTTAGGTTTTGCCGAACTGGTATCAGCTACCGGTATTTCACACTTTGAAGCCGATGGTCAACGCGACCAAACTGACCTTTTAATTCGTTTAGACTATGGCTACGAAGAGTTTCCTTCGTTTTCAGCGTTTACTCGTGAAATTGACGAAGTCGATACCTTTACTCAAGAGCTACGTTTGGTCTCACAAAGTGATAGCGATTTAAACTGGATTGTTGGTGGTTTTTACAATAAAACCGACACCGACGCATCAAGCAGAGAGTTTACGCCAGGCTTTGATCAGTTCGCGGTTGATAATTTTGGTGGCGCACAACTTAGACCTGACTCTTTAGAGTATTTAGAAATTACTGGCAGCAAAGTCACTGAGTCTGCACTTTTTGGTGAAGTGGGTTACCAGGTAACCGATAAACTCGACATTACCATTGGCGCGCGTTTTTACGAATACGACGTAGAATCAAAAGCGGCTTTTGATTTTCCATTAGCAAATACCTTGTATGAAGGTGCTGCACCTGATGAAGTTTCAGTTAACTTTGAAGAGAACGAAGCCGGTGACAACGGTAATCTGTTCAAATTTAATGCTAAATACCAATTTACAGATTCAGTAATGGCGTATGCAACTATAAGTGAAGGATTTAGAATTGGTGGCTCAAATGGCTTAGTGCCTTGCCCAACACCTCTACCTGAAGACCAACAAACAGGCTGTGGTACACCAGATGAAATGCTATACGATGCCGATACAACCACCAACTATGAGCTAGGCTTTAAAAGTACCTGGATGAGAAGCCAGCTACACTTTAATGCCGCACTATTCAATGTAGATTGGGATAACGCACAAATTGCCGGTGCAACAACAGTAGGCCAATTACCGTATTTATCAAATGCTGGTAGCGCAAATGCGAAAGGGGTTGAAATTGCCACGCGTGCAATTTTATCAGACTCGTTTACTGCCTATGCAACTTATGCCTATACAAAAGCAGAACTAACCTCAGACGCTCCGTATTTATTTAATGCCGATGGCACTAATGGCGCGAAAGACGGCGACCGTTTACCGGGCTCACCTGAGCATCAGTTCTCTATGGGTATTAACTACCAAACAGACGTTTTAAATGATAAAACCCTTGATATTAACTATGGTTTAACCGCACAAAGTGATGTAATTTCAAAAGTAGGCCTACGTGACAACGGTGAAGCACTCCCAGGTTATAGCTTAAGTAATATTTCAGCTAAATTAACCGCCGATGCGTGGTCGACTACTTTATATGTAGATAACCTATTTAATAAATATGCGGTTACTTCTGTTCGTCGTTCAGATGCGGATATTACAACAGCCAATGGCGCAGACATACAACGTAACTATGGTTACTTTATTAATCGCCCGCTTACTGTTGGCATTAAATTTAACTATCAGTTTGAAATATAATTAAGCGACAAGTTTGAAATGTAATTAAACGATAAGTTTAAGTACAATCAAGAGGCTCAAATTAATTTTGAGCCTTTTTATTTGTAAGTACATTATTTATAAGAGTATTCATGCAGCCAAACTTAAAGCAACTACACCAAAGCGCTATCAACAACTTAAACCAAGGCAATATTCAGCAAGCGCATAAAGCACTGGTTGAGCTGGTAACACAAAAACCAGACTTTGCTGATGGCTACTTTTTGCTCGCTATGGTTAATTTACAGGTTGGCCAAATTTACAAAGCGATAAAGCTAATTGAAAAAGCATTAAGCTTTACCCAGTCTATTGAATATACAGCGCAACTTGCCAAGTGTTACGCTCTTACGGGCGACTTACAAAAAGCAAAAAACACCGCCCTCAGCGTTAAGATTGAACATATTAGTAAAGCACTGGATGCCGATACATTAGGCGTCGCGCTCACCCAAGCGGGTTTACATCAGCATGCTGCTGACTACTTTACATGCGCGTTAAATTTAGCTGAGGCGAGTAACAGCAGCCAACCGCAGTTTTATTATAACTATGGAGTATGCGCTAAGTTTTTAGGCCAGTTTGATAAAGCACAGCACGCGTTTGAAAATGCCATTGCACTGAACCCGCTTCATCATCAAAGTCATTTTGCCTTAGCCGATTTAACTAAAGTCACCGAACATAATAACCACATCACGCGATTAAAAAATGTATTCGAACAGGTCAATCATCCCGACGCTAAACTGCATATAGGTCATGCGCTGGCAAAAGAATATCAAGACTTAGGAGAGTTTTCAGCAGCCTTTACCGCGTTACAACAAGGTAAAGCAGCAAAACTCGCTAATAAGGCGTTTGATAACCAAGCGTCTGAGGCTTTATTTGCACATATAAAACAGCTCAGTGATAAATACAAAAACCAACAAACAGCTGGCAACCAAAGCAGTGAGCCAATTTTTGTATTAGGCATGCCGCGCTCTGGCACCACATTAGTTGAACGCATTTTATCAAGCCACAGCGACGTACAATCGGCGGGCGAGCTGCAAGACTTTGGCCTAAGTGTAAAAAAACTTAGCCAAACGCACACGCCTCAAGTACTCGATATAGACACCTTAAGCCAAGCTTACCAGCTTGATTTTGCAAAACTTGGCAGTACTTACCTTGAAGCAACGCGCGTTGTAACCGGCAGTCATAAACACTTTATTGATAAACTACCGTTTAACTTTTTTTATATTGATTTAATTACCAAAGCCCTGCCAAACGCCAAAATAATTTGCCTACTTCGCGATCCCATGGACACCTGTATTGGTAACTATCGTCAGCTATTTACCATTAACAACCCATATTATGCTTACTCCTTAGACTTACTCGACACCGCTAAATTTTACAGCCGCTTTTATAAACTGATGCAGCACTTTAGCGCCCTGCACAGCAATATTAAACTAGTAAAATACGAAGAGCTCATCGCCGCACCAGAGCAAAAAATAAAAGAGTTAGTGAGCTATTGCGACTTAGACTGGCAACCGCAGTGCCTTGATTTTCATTTAAACACCGCACCGGTATCAACCGCTAGCAAAATGCAAGTGCGCCAACCGCTTAACAACAAAGCCATAGGCCGCTGGAAAAAGTTTAAACCCTATACCAATGAAGCGCAGACCCATTTAGTTAATGAAGGAGTTATAGGTTTAATGAAATAACAACAAATGTTACGTGGACGGGTAGTTGATTGTGATTAATTTTAGAGTTACCGGATGGATATAAGTTTTTAAGCTGAATGTATTTGGGGGTTTTTCTCTGTTAACTTACCCTCTTCCACTTAAGGAAAAACCCAACGCTACCATAAAAAACTAACAAAAAGTAATGCACCAATTACAACAGCAGCTATAAATAAATATTTACCAAGCTTAGCATTGTGTTTAAAAGATTCTTGATGTTTAGCCTTAAGCATAAGTAATTGTGTTTCGTTTAAATCGGAACAATGCGTACATTTATCCAAAAACTCAGAATAATACAGTTCACACCTATCACATCGCTTTTGTTTAGGTTGCTTAGATCTCCATGATATGCTCATATCTAGAGACATTATAACCTCCACTCAAGAGTACCAGCGTACTCAACCTTAACCAGCCTACCATTTAATAACGCAGGCTTAAATAGCCATAGTTTTAAAGCCCGTAAACCTTCCTTTTCAAATACACCTTTTGGGGCAGATTCAATTACTTCAACTCTTTCTAACGCTCCAACTTCATTCACTATTGCTTTGAATTTTAAGTAGCCCTCTACGCTATTTTTAGCTGCATCTTCAGGATATTTTGGTTCAATCTTCACAACCCATTTAGCAGGTGAATCTGTTTGCGCATTAATATACACAATACTTGAATTTGCCGTTTTATCAGTACTATTACAACCAACCAGTAAAAGAACTAAAAATATAGTTATGTACTTCAAAGGCTACTCCTAAAAATATACTCAGTAAAATAAACAACTAGTGGTTAAGTTTACTAAGGTGTGCAGCAACACGAAACAAGACCAACTATTATGCATTCAATAATTTATAGCCTTGTTATATGTACTATTGCATTAACAAATCAGATAAAAACTTTATACTATTTATTTCAACTTTACCGTCAGATGACTGCAAACCTAATTGAATATGAGCTAATCCTGTATCAAAGGTTACAGGTACCTGATAAACAGCATATGTCACACTTGAGCTACCAACTGGAGATAACGTTTTCCAATTTTGCAACTCTGCTTTACCGACTGATTGAAATACACCTAATTTAGCAACCTTTTTTACGTACAACTCCCATTGCTCTGAAGTTGCACTAGTGTAACCTTGTTCAGACATTAGCTCTTTAAAAGGAGTTACTTCCCACGTTGTTAACTTAGGGATTGCCTTTACAATAAAAGGCTCAAAGACGGCCTCTTTATCAACAGTATTTATGGATGCAACAACTCCAATACCAATGAAAAATATAACAACACTTAAAATTCCAAAACCTAGATATTTGAAGAATTTCTTCACCATAACTCCTTGTACATACAACCGCTTTATCAGTTAACACTTTCCACATTCCAGCGTGAAAATGCCATTATGTTATTAACATATATTAATAACAAATAGTGTAAGTTATTACCAGCTATAAATTTTATGCTTAATGTAGGTTATTTCGCTATGTAAAAATGGGAGGGTTTCTTTTTATTCTTACTAAGTTAAAAACGACTCACCTGAATGATCGTTCATCGCTCTTTGCCGAAGTATGCCTGTGTGCTATGAGAGGACATTGAGCACCATAGTCACTTGTTAGCATTAAAACTCTGATACTTATTCCGTGCGATAAAGAACCATACAGAAAAGCAGCCTGCGCATAAGTACCCGAAAAAAATCAAAAATGTAGCACTATTGATTTTTATACCTGTTGATACCGAGGCAACTAATAAGAGATTAGCTGTAAGCCCTGAGAATAGAATACCAACAAGTACATCATTAACGGGCTTTAAGTTTGACGCTGCTATAGAAACACCCAAAAAAGCAATTAAAAACCAATAATGGTTTTCATAAAATTCACCCTGAGATATCAGAATAAAGATCGCCACAACGGTATAAATTAAAAAATTAAGTAGCGATGTTATTTTCAATAGACTATCCAAGTTGACTCCTTAATGCTAACGCCTAAATAACAGGCTTAAAATTGTTGGCTAAAATAAGCGACGAAGGAGCAAAAGCCAACTGTTTTAAGTCCTTGTTTGTTTTCTTGTTAGGTCTACATAACTACATAGTGCGACTTATTTATTTTGTAAACCCGATACGAAGCTACTAAGAAAAATGCATAAACCATCAAGTATTTCAATATCAAATTTCGTGATATCAAATCCTTTTTCGTATGGATATCGTGATTGCATAAAAGCTCCTTCTAGGTTTGAAATATCATTATCAAAGTCGCGTGTTTCTTGCTCAAGGTTATAAGGAGTTTGTTTATGGCTAGTAGCATAAAGTTCTTTTATAACACGTCGATATTCTTCTGGAACTTTATTAAAAATACTCTTTAATTTGTGTCCTGATTGTTGGGGTTTTGCTGTTATAACACTAATCCCCTCTTCTGCACCTAGAGGTGTATACACATCTAGAGAAGACATACATTTCAAATAGAGTTCAATTGCAACTACTCCGGTATTTAGTAGAGGTAATAAGACCCCAGAACCAGGTGGTAACTTATTCAAAATTTTCCACGCTTCCATGTACTGATCAGCAGAGTCTTTTACTTGATGATTTGGGATTTCTGGTTTCATGTTAATTTAAACACCTGTCCTTGATAGTAGACCTAACATTTAAGTATTTATGCGACACGCTGTTTGTGTTGCATAATCGCTTGTTGGGCTGAGGCGCTACCCGCTCGGTGTGTCAGAGTTGGTGTTGTTTATGCTATGGGAATTTGCTTTTTAGAGGCTCTAGCTAAATCAGCTAATTTAATAAGTTTACCTATTATAATTTAAGCTTTCCCTGCATTGCTCAGCGTTTATTATCTATTCATTAAACCGAATGTTTAATCGTTAAGCAAGGATATTTTTCGCTCGCATAGTCGCTATTAGCCTGAGCAATTAAGCAGGTTAACTCATTGATTTGATGCAGCAAGCAAAGCTGCTAACTCGTTCGCGTTATTTATTTGTCGCCACAGTTAAATTATTCATCATACCTGTAAATGGCAAGATACCAATTAACAGTGAGGCTATGGATAAATCAAAGTTGATGTAATGCGTGACCGCTTTCGACTGTCCGCTTATCGCCCTTACTTGCCTTTTAGGTTTTGATCTAATAGTCAAAACTCAGCACGTAAATTAAGGATTATTGCTCATCAGCGTCGCGAATGCGTTCTTTACGTTCTTGCTCTTCATCAAAGGCGGCTTGAATTTCGTCAAGTACTGAGTCTACATCTGCAGCTTCGCTGTCGTCTTCAAATTCGCCACTGAGTTTTGAGTGCGGGGTTAAGTTAGCATCTGCAAACAATGCCCACATTTCTTTGGCGTATTGCGTGTGTAATAGCGCCGGTGCAAATTGGCCATAATAGCGGCGCATGTTATTTACATCACGGGCAAACATGGCTTCTGCGCTATTATTAGCAGAGGCGTTAACCGCTTGGGGTAAATCAATAATTACTGGGCCGTTGCTATCAACAAGCACGTTAAACTCCGATAAATCACCGTGAATAATCCCAGCGCACAGCATTAATTTGATGTAATGCATCATTAATGTATGTTGCTCAATGGCTTGTTGCTCGGTTAAATCAACCGCGCCAAGTTGTGGTGCAACATCGCCTTCATCATCGCTTACAAGTTCCATTAGCAATACACCGTCAATGCAGCCGTAAGTTTGCGGTACCCGAACACCTGCTGAAGATAAACGCGACAGCGCGTCAACCTCAGCATTTTGCCAAATTTCTTCTTCTAATTGGCGGCCATAGCTTGAACGTTTACCCATAGCACGGGCTTGGCGCCCGCCTCGCACTTTTCGCCCTTCTTGGTACTGTGCAGCTTTTTTAAAACTGCGCTTACTGGCATCTTTGTATACTTTAGCGCAGCGAATGTCATCGCCACAGGCGACGACAAATACATCGGCCTCTTTACCACTCATTAAACGGCTGATCACTTCATCAATAAAACCATCATCAACTAATGGCTGTAAGCGTTTAGGTATTTTCAAACGACACCTACTAAAAATACAGGGTTGGCTTTTTGTTTTGCTATGTGGTTCAAACGAGGCATACCTTTGGGGATTAAAGAAAATTATAAATTATTAGTAAACTTTAAAGTTACATTTAATGACTAAATACGCAGCTAGAATAAGCGACTACACAGAAAAAGCCAACCGCCTTTTGTGCTTTTTAAACATTATTGAACAAGAGCCTAGATAAAACCAAAAAACGAGTACGGTTTAGCGTACTCGTTTACTTTGTATTATTAAAAAGTGTTTAGAACTGCCACACTAAAGACGCCCAATAACGGCGACCATCTTCAACATAACCATACTCTTGCTCTGTGATCTCTTTATCAAGCAAGTTGTAAATTCCAGCACCGAGTTTAACGCTGTCACTTAGTTGATAATTAGCACCTAAATTGGCAATGGTATAATCAGGAGCAATTAAACTGCTTTGTGAAGGCCCTGTCGTTGGCTGGCTTTCTTCTCCACGATATTGCACACGTAACCATCCGCCTAACTTATCTGTTGGACGCCAATTTAAAGACGTTTGTAAACTATGTTTTGGTAGCTGATTAAGTGGGCTCCCCTTATATTCACCGGTTTTTTGCTCTGAGTCGGTGTAGGTATAACTGGCACTCACATCAATTTCAGTTGAAATATCGTAATCTACTGATAGCTCAACACCTTGGGTTATGGCTTCATCCACATTAATGTAGGTAGTTGGCATGGAGCCAAACTGATTTGGGCCATCTGTGCACTGCGTTAATGGGCATGCTATACGAGTTATTTTGTCATCAAATTCATTATAAAAAACGGTTGTCGATATACTTAAATCGCGTCCAGAGTCATAGTAAACACCCATTTCATAGTTCACTGATTGCTCAGGCTTTAAGTCAGGGTTACCATAAATATTACCGCCACGACTCACTTGCCCCCACTGCGCAGTAGATTGGCGAATATTTGGCGCACGGAAACCCGTTGATATGCCGCCTTTGATGGTGATCGCTTTAGATGCGCTATAAACACCGTATAAACGTGGACTCCAATGACCGGCAAAATTGCCATCATGATCGTAACGTAGGCCTGCGGTAAGCTTAAAGTCATTCGTTGCTGCCCACTCGTTTTCACCAAAAACTGACCATTGCTCGTTTTCTACATGGGTTAAGTCGCTAATTTTATTACTTGTATAATCATCCAATGACTCTTTTAAATAGGTCGCACCAAACGTAGAGTTATGATCACTAAATAGCGGTAAACTCCAAGTTGTTTGAATGTCGGTATTTTCGACAAACATTTCACGTGAGTTATTATCAAACTTATCGTATTTAATGTAACTACGCGACGATCCAAAGTCATAAAAACCATTGTGTGACATAGAGTATGTTTGTTGCTCATACTCAGTAGTTGCTGATTCAGGGCAGCCACGTCGACCACAACTTTCTCCTGGAGCAAGCTCGGCAACTGTTTTGCCGAGGGTTTCATCTAATGTTTGTTTTGCCGAGCCAAGTTCAAACATTAATTCGTGACTATCATTAGGTGTTAATATGAACTTAGCTTTTACATTACTTTGTTCTTTGCCTCGAAATCCTGCAGTAAAATCATCTTCATTTCGCTTTGAAAATTGACCGTATAATTGCACGCCCAATAGATCTGGAATAATGCCACCAGAAGTGAAAAAGCTGGCTTGGTTTATATCACCTGACTGGCTTTGCTCTTGAATGGTGCTGTCTAAACGCAGTTCTCCATACCACTGCTCTGGCGCTTTACGGGTAATAATATTGATCACACCACCAATAGCATCAGAGCCATACAACGACGACATAGGGCCACGTATTACTTCAATACGTTCAATCGCTGAAATTGGCGGCGTCCAAGCACCTTCTACGCCCGGGCCATCACTATTTGGTCGTGTTTCTCTTGAACTTTGGCGTTGCCCATCAATAAGAATAAGCGTGTATTGGCTTGCCATACCACGCAAGCTAATATCTTTTCTGTCACCTCCGCCAGTCACTATTACACCCGGAATATCAGCCATTGCGTCGGTTAAGTCACGATAAAAGCGTTTTTCTAGCTGCGCTCTGTCGATAACACTAATACTTGCAGGTGCCTCTTTGAGCATTTGTTCGTAACCAGAAGCAGTGACAACCATTACTTCCATATCTTGTTTTTTTTCATCAGCAAAAGCAGGGTTAGCAATTGCAAAAGTACTTAAAATAAATGCAGTTACCGGCCTTAACTTACAACTTACCGTGTTCATGATATTTCTCCGTGACATTTAGCATGTAAATGATAATAATTAGCGTTTGCGATAATAGTGAGAAGTTCCCTTTCTCACAACGTTATTTTTATTAAAGCTAATTTAAGTAAGGCTTAACGGTATGAGTGATAAGTTAACTAAAACCCTGAATATATTTGTTCGCACAGTACAAACGGGAAGTATGAGTAAAGCTGCCGCAGACCTTTTAATGACAACCTCTGCAATTAGCCAGCAAATAAAACAAATAGAGCTAGATGTAGGTTTGAGTTTATTTAATCGCAGCCCTCGAGAATTAACGCTTACCGAGGCGGGTGAACTGTATTATCAAAGTTGTTTACAAATGCTTGCCGTTGCAACAGCTACTTCAGAACAATTACAGCATTTACAAAATTGTCCGAGTGGGCAATTAAAACTAGCCGCCCCTGTTGGTTTTGGTGGTGGGTTATTAAGCGAGCCTGTAAAGCATTTAATTAGCCAATTTAGTGATATAGATGTGCACTTAACGCTTTCTGACGAGCCGATTGATATGATCAGAACAGGTATTGATTTGGTGTTGGCGATTGGTCCTCTCGAAGACTCAAACTTAATTGCACGCCAACTCGCTAGTTGGCCATTAATACTGTGTGTTCATAAAAATCATGCACTAGCACAGCAACCAAAAATCACACTGGATGACCTAAAAGCGCATAACCGCATTGCACATATAGCTGTTGATCCGGCGCTTACGCACCTTACCCGCGGTGAAAGCACAACACTACCAAAAGCACGTATTGCCATTAATAATATGCAAACTGTGATTCAATTTGTTCTCGATGAGTTAGGCTATGCTATTTTGCCAGAGCCTGAAGTACGCCATTTCTTAGCTACAGGAGAACTTTTAGAAATATGCACTGATTGGCAGCTTCCCCATTACGATGTATTTGCTCTAACGCTTGCACGCGACACGTTAGCAGCAAAAACAAAAGCTGCAATTAAAGCACTTAACGCATCATTTTCAGCTATTTAAATAAGCTAAGTTCAGGTTAAGGCTTGTTTATAGTTAACTAATTGCAAGCCAAACTCCTACTAGCACCATTAAACTCCCCGCAATACGATTCATCCACTTAATGTTATTGCCTTTGGTTAAAAATAACCGCAGGCTTTTACCACCTGTTGCATAAATCATCATACAGATAAACTCTGAGAGCAAAATAATGGCCACCAGCACCGCTAACTGGGGCGCAACACTGTATTGTACGTTAATAAAAGGAGGTAATAAGGAAATCATAAACGCCCATCCCTTTGGATTGGCAATGGCGGTTACAAACCCCTGTGAAAATAATGAATATCGGCTCACCGCTGTTGCGTTATGTGTATCAACCGACATTTTTCCTTTCGCACGCCACATATTAATGCCGATGTAGATTAAATAAGCGCCACCTAGCCATTTTAAAATATCAAATGCACTAGGGTAATTAAGCATAACACTGGCTACACCTAGCACCGCGGCTACCGCAACACTGGCGACACCTAATAGCTCACCAATCATCATCCATAAAGTTCGGCGCACGCCTATACTCATGCCTAAAGTCATGGCCAGTGTCATGCACATACCCGGAGTAATAGACACAAAAAAGAACGTAGGAACAAATACCGCAAGTGCAGCTACATCAATCATTTAAAGCTCGCAATAGGTTAATAAAATGGTGTTAATTATGAATGAAAGGGTAAAGGAAAAAAGCCAAAGGTGAAATAGCTTCCGATAAATTAGAAGTAACAGCGTCGAGACTCGGGCTAAGGGTAACGAGCTTAGCCCGAGACCCGTAGCTCGAAAGCCTTATTTTTTAAGTGCCGTGAGATTAAGAGTGGATCTTCTTGATCTCACGGCATAATACACTATTGAATCGGTTGTTCTTCCATATCAACTGGTTCAACGTTATCACTTAGCAAGTACTTATCAAGCCACTGCTCTTGCTCCCACAGTACATGTAATAAGCTTTTACGGGCACGGTAGCCGTGGGCTTCGTAAGGAAGCATCACTAAACGCGCTTCTTTACCCAAGCCTTTAAGTGCAGCATACATACGTTCACTTTGCATTGGGAAAGTTCCCGAATTCGGATCTTCTTGACCGTGGATCATTAACATAGGTTCGTTAATCTTCTCAGCATGGAAAAACGGCGACATGTTTGCGTACACACTTTGTGCTTGCCAAAAATCACGTTCTTCACCTTGAAAACCAAACGGCGTTAATGTGCGGTTATACGCACCACTTCGGGCAATACCAGCCTTAAATAAGTCGCTATGCGCTAATAAGTTAGCCACCATGAATGCACCGTAAGAGTGCCCTGCAATGGCGATATTATCTTTATCAGCAATACCCTTTTCAACCAGTACATCTACCGCTGCTTTGGCGCTAGAAACCAGCTGTTTTCTAAAGTGATCATTTGGCTCACTGCCATCAACACCTACAATCGGCATTTTAGGATCGTCAAATACCGCAATTCCTTTAGCTAAATAAGGCATTGGGCCCCAGTAACCTATGTAGGTAAATTCGTATTCTGATTCGCGTACTTGTGAAGCAACCGCTTTATCTTTATATTCAAGTGGATATGCCCACATCAGAACAGGTAAAGGCCCTTGTGTTTTGTCATACCCTGGCGGTAAATAAAGCGTACCTGAAAGCTCAACACCGTCATCGCGGGTATAACGTAATTGCTCTTTAGTCACCCCTTTAAATGCTGGATACGGATGCTCAAATTGGGTCAGTTGCGTTAAGCTATCTTTATCTAAATCACGAATAAAAAAGTTAGGCTGCTGCGTTTTAGATTCACGAATAGTGATAATACGCTTACCTTCATCGTCTAATAAAGCTCGCACTCGCTCGTAGTAAGGTGCAGCCGATTGCCATACTCGCTTAGTACTATTTGTTTTTACATCATATTGATCTAAAAATGGAATATTTCCTTGCTCAGATGCACCGTTTCCACGAAGGTAAATGTAACGTCCGCCTACGACTTTTATAACACGCGTGCCTAAGTCGTTTCGTTCATATATGGCACTACCAGGATCTTTATAGGCATCATTGTAGCTTCGCTCTGAAAATAACACGCGGTTACTATCAGCATTACGTGGTTGAATTACATAAGTGCGCACTTGTCGGTCACTAAAGCGCCAATCACTTAGCATGGCAATGTTGTCATTACCCCATTGTATGCCTGCAAAACGACGCTCTACTTTGGCAAATAATTTAGGGTCGCGTTTAAATGGTGCTCGTAAACTATAAAGGTAATCATGATGCTCAACCTCAGTTTTCATATCGCCGCCATCTTGCGCTTCGGCCCAAATAACCTCCGCACCCTGATCGGCTCGCCACTCAAAATCACGACGACCAGTGCGAACACTGTCATACCCTTGTGGAATGTTGTCGGCAAGGGGTTGCTTTGCCAACTCGACTAATGCATATCCACGCATTCCCCATATTTGCCATGTAGTTGCAAAACGGCTGTAAGGGACTTGATACGAAAATGGCTCGTCGATGGTCGCGACTAAAATATTGGTTGAATCAGGCGAAATTGAAAACGATTTAAATAAGCCAGCACGGCCAATTGGCTGTGCTTTACCATCAAGCGTGATATACGCTAATTGACCTTGACCATAAAATTTAAATTGTGCTTCATCAAATGGGCTGGTTAATAAGTTTTGATAAGTACGCGCCGGGGCTTTTTCACCGCTACTTTGTTGAATAACTGGTACTGTGCTTTGGGTATCATTGGTTAATCTGGGTTTGTCTAAGTTAACCGCTAAATTCGCCACAATCGCTGTGCTATCGGGTAACCACTGATAAGGTGTAGCGGTTAATACTGAATTTAGTGCAAACTCATTTAACTGCTTTGCTTGCTTGGTTTTAACGCTATAAACCCAAAGTCGTGCGTTATCCGGTTGTTCAACAATAAACGCTAAATACTCGCTATTTGCTGACCAGCGAGGAGAGCGAATGATCCCCTGCGGCAAATTATTTACGTTAACCACAGTACCACTTTCTACATGCTTAAGTTCTAAAGCACTGTATTTGGCACTTACCCGTGAGCGTGAAAAGTTAGCTGGGTTGAGCTTGATCCCCGCAAGCTTAAATTCTTCTTTTGCCAGCTCATCAAGCGACACAACACGCTTGCGTTCAAACAAAGCCAGCCACTGTCCATCACTTGATAAAGAACTAGTTGGTGCTAACTTAGCATCTACAAGTGTAGCAAGCGCTGGTGAAGGGGTTTGATATCCTTGCTCTGCATAACTTGCAGGCAATAAAACAATGCAGCCTACCAAGGCAATTAACAGCCTAAAAGCATTCATGTTTTCATCCTTTTTATTGTTAAATATTACCGGATATATAAACACGTTTTGCACCATTCATAAAGTGTTAAGCTAAGTAATGACTTAAGTAGCCTGAATACGCTAAAATACACGCCTATTTACTCAACGCTAAAATTGGTTGTTTATGTCTATTAATTTGCAGCATTTTAGTTTTTCGAAAAAAAAACTCTGCTTTTTAAATACCGTTACAGCTTTTAAAAATATACCACTGTGTTTGAGTCTGTTTTTCCATCAAATAATTAGAGAATCTAGCCAATGAAAAAAGTGCTGGTAATTGGCTATGTATGGCCAGAGCCCAATTCATCTGCTGCAGGTACGCACATGATGTCGTTACTAAATGCGTTTAGGGCGCAAAATTGGGATGTTGAGTTCGCCACGCCCGCACTGCCTACCGAACACATGGTTGACCTTGCCGACTTTGGTATAACCAGCCAAAGCATCGCTCTTAACTGCGATAGTTTTGATGACTATGTTAAAGCTTACAACCCCGATTTAGTGATGTTCGATCGTTTTATGATGGAAGAGCAGTTTGGCTGGCGCGTAGATAAGCATTGTCCTAATGCGCTTAAAATTTTAGACACCGAAGATTTACAATGCCTGCGTAATGCACGCCATGAGGCGCATAAAGGTGAGCGCGAATTCAACCACAGCGATTTACTATCAGACATAGCTAAACGTGAAATAGCCGCTATTTTACGCTGTGATCTCAGCTTAATTATCTCAAGCTATGAGATGGAACTACTCAATGAAGTGTTTAAAGTTGAGCCTAGCGTGTTGCATCACTTACCTTTTATGGTTGATTTAAGTGCCTTACCTGAGCAAACTAAATCGTATCAACAACGCCAACACTTTATGACCATTGGTAATTTTAGACATGCCCCAAACTGGGATGCGGTACTCTATTTACAAAAAATTTGGCCGCTTATCCGCAAACAACTACCGCAGGCAGAATTGCATATTTATGGGTCTTACCCACCGCCAAAAGCCACCGCGCTTAATAATCCTAAAACCGGCTTTTTAATTAAAGGTTGGGCCGATGATGCGTATGAGGTAATGCAAAGTGCGCGTATTTGCTTAGCTCCTTTGCGTTTTGGGGCAGGTATTAAAGGTAAACTTTTAGAAGCCATGATCATGCAAACCCCAAGCATCACCACGCCTATTGGTAGCGAAGGTATGCACAGCACGTTGCCGTGGCCAGGTGTGGTAACAGCAGATGTGCAAGCTTTTGCAGATGCCGCAGTTTCTTTATACAACAACGAGGCTAAATTTAGCGAAGCACAAGCCGCTGGCGGCCTTCTGCTTAATACTCTGTATGACAAAGTACAGTTAAGTGCTCAATTAATTGAAAAAATCGACTCAATAAGCAGTAATTTAGATGCTCACCGGATGAAAAATTTCACGGGTCAAATGCTCAAACACCATACCATGCGCAGCACACAATATATGTCGCAGTGGATAGCAGAAAAAAATAAAAAATAACATTAAAAATCACTAGACAGGCGGCGATTTGTGTTTAAAATCGCCGCAAATAAACTTGGGCAATTTTAGCATTATTGCCTATATTTTTAGCTTAGTTATTTAATAGTTGGTTCAAAACAAATTTGAAAACCGCAACGTTTACTGAAAAACGCAAATTTATCGTTAAATTGGGCAAAATGCTCCATAAATACGGTACACCTGCCTATCGCTTAGAAGCCCACTTAATGGAAGTGGCGACTTATTTAGATCTTAAATCATCGTTTGTTATGTCGCCCACGTCGGTTACCTTTGTTATTTGGACCGATGGCCATGAAGATGAATATACCCATGTTGCCCGTGTTGACCCAGGCGATCACGATTTAGGTTCACTTGCCGATACCGATGACCTAGTTAATAAAATGCTTAATGGTGAGCTCACGTTGCAAGAGGTTGATCAGCAACTTGATATTATTTTTGATGCCCCAAATCCTTATAACAGAGTGCTGACAGGCGTTGCCTTTGCCACCTCTGGCGGCGCATTTGCAATGCTTATGGGCACCAGTTGGAATGATGTTCTGTGGTCTGGGTTATTAACCTTTATTGTATACTTATTTGTATTGTGGTCGGCCCGTTCGAAACGTGTGGCTCACATGCTTGAGCCATTAGTGGCAATAGTGTCGGCTATTCTTGCTTGTGCTATTAGCGTTCATTTGGATGCACACATCAACATTCGATTAATTGTGCTTTCTGCCATTATTGTGTTTATACCCGGTTTAGCCCTTGCACTTGGCCTTGCTGAACTCGCAGCCAGACATTTAGTATCGGGCACAGCTCGCGTTATGGACTCATTTATGTTGCTGTTTAAGCTTTATTTTGGGGCTTTTATTGGTCTTGCTATTGGCTTTGCGGTCTTTGGGCAAGCCGATTTCGTACAACCAGAGCCGTTACCAAAGTGGACTGCATGGCTCGCTATTTTACTTTTATGTAGTAGCTTAATCGTTATTTTTAGAACTAAGCTTAAACATGCAATCTGGTCTATTGCCTCAGGCTTTATAGCTTATGGCACCAGTATTGGGCCTGCTATATATTTAGATTTAAATTACACGTTAGGCACCTTTATTGGTGCATTTTCAGTCGGTGTATTTAGCAACTTATTTAACCGTGTTGCCAATGCTCCGGCCTCTATTGTAGCTATGCAGGGATTAATTGTATTAGTGCCTGGGAGCAAAACATATATTGGTTTAAACTCACTAATTGAAGGCCAAGACTTTGTTTATGCAGATCATATTGGTCAGCAAACGTTTTTAATTTTCATGTCGCTCGTGGCCGGACTTATTTTTGCAAACGTGGCACTTCCTCCTAAAAAGAGTTTGTAAGCTTAAAGCTCGTTAACTTTAAAATAGCGGGCTTTAGTGTGCTATTCGCTGTGCGGTATTGTTAAAACAATTTTTCCCACGTGCAGCTTTTGCGAAAACACTTGTTGCGCTGTTACTATTTCACTTAATGGCAATGTTTGCGCCACTATCGGCTTAATTTTTTCCTGCTCAATAAAGTTTACCAAGCTTTTAAATACACCTGGTTCTATAACTGTGCAGCCAAAGAATGTTAAATCTTTTAGATACAATGTACGAATATCAAGCTCAACTAACGCTCCTCCAATTGCCCCCGACACCGCGTAACGCCCTTTTGGCTTTAAAACCTCTAATAACTTTGGCCATTGCTCCCCTGCTACTAAATCGATAACTACATCAACACTGCTTTTACCCAAGGTTTTAATTAAATCGTCTTCACGAGATAAAACTTTATCAGCACCTAAATCTTTTAACTGCTGCGCCTTACTTTCACTAGTGATTGCAATAACATTAGCACCGCGCGCTTTTGCTAACTGCACAGCAGCAGAGCCAACACCACCGGAAGCTCCAGTAATTAATACAGTTTGCCCTTGTTGCGGGTTAGAGCGGTACAACATATTTTCAGCAGTTGAGTATGAGCACGGAAACGACGCAAGCTCTACATCGCTATAGCTGCTATTAATTTTATATGCATGCAAAGAATCAACTACAGTATATTGTGCAAAACCACCGTCGCACTCTGAACCAAAATACCACGGTGTTTTCAATGATTCACCGTTAGCTTTTAGCAAACATGGTTCAACTAAAATACGCTCGCCAATTCGATTTTTATCAACACTTTCACCAACGGCTATAATCACACCACATACATCAGCACCTTGAATGCGGGGAAATACTAATGCATTACCAGACCAGCTAGCATCATCGCTTTCATCACCTTTTTTTGAATACCAAGCTAAACGTGTGTTTAAGTCAGTGTTATTTACTCCCGCCGCCATGACTTTTATTAATACGTCGGTACTTGCAAGACTAGGTACAGCTATATCGGTTGCATATTTTAGCGTATCAAAATCGCCATGGGCTGTGAGCTGCACGCCATGCATTGTAGTGGGTAGGTTTGCCATTATTTGCTCCTTTAAATTAACTTTAAGATACTTTGTTTTGCGGCTAGTACTGCCTCATCACCTATTACTGGCCATGCGCTCGAAACCCCTTCATGCAATAAGAATAAGCTACTCGCTATTGATGCATTTAAGCTTTGCTCACCTAACAATTGCTTAACCTCATTTTTATGATTTTGCACTGCGCTGCTAATTACTTCGTCTTCAGGAAATGCCGACAATGCATTAATTGATAAACAGCCATTAGGTGCATACTGCTGCATCCATAATTTAAGCTGATCAAACATATGTAAAACCGCATTTACACCTTCACCGGGTGAGTCCTTTAGTAAAAAATGTAGATACCGAGTATGGCGATACTCAAGTGCAGCAATAATCATTGCTTGCTTTGAAGGATAATATTTATAAAGGGTACGTAAGCTGACACCACTGAGCTTTTGCAGCTTTGCTACGCTTGGTTCGGCAAAACCATGCTGGCTAAAGGCAACCTCTAACGCTGCAGCTATTTCTTGTTTAAGCATATTTTTATACCAATGTAGAATGAACACTCTACACAGATAGTAGAGCGTTCATTCTACCATGTCAATATATCAGTTACAGTCCAAAGGTAAAAACACTGAGTAACTGGCAAACACTGAGCCTATACAGTTCATATCTCTGCGTTTTTTGTTAGATCATCGCATTTTTTAGTATATTGAGAACACCTTGCTATAATGGCTGAAATCTAATAAAGCAAAGGAAATAACAATGCTAAAAACTAGCTTAGCGATAGCAATTGGGCTTTCAAGCTCACTTGCATTTGCGCAATCAGCAATTACTGTTGAAGACATTCCAAAAGTAAAATCGGTAATACAAACAACCGTTAGCCCCGATGGCGACAGTGTTGCATTTACCCGTTCGTTACCTCGCACGCTTTACGTTGATGAAAATGGTAGTAATTACAGTGAGCTTTACGTTGTTGACGGTAAAGGTGTTGAACGCCCTTTTATTACCGGTTCAGTTAATATTAAAAGCCTACAATGGTCAAACGACAGCAAAACAATTTACTTTTTAGCGAAATTAAAAGACGACAAATATACTTCGCTTTACCAAATACCTGTTGATGGCGGCCAAGCACAAGCGGTTATGTCATTAAAAGACACATCTATTTCAAGCTATCAGTTAAGTCCTGATAACAAGCAAGTCGCTATTTTAGCAATGCCAGCTGCTGATAAGTCAGAAAAAGAACTTAAAAAACTTGGCTTTAAAGCAGAAGTGTACGAGCAAGGCCTTAAGAACAAGCAGCTTTTTATTGTAGATTTAGCTAAAGCCGACAAGCCACTTACCCCTACCGCACTCAATGTTGATAACTACGTGAGTGACGTTAATTGGGCTGCGAATGGTGAAAAGCTTCTGGTTAAAACTCAACCTACTGCACTAATTGATGATAAATACACAAAATCGATGTGGCACTTGTTTGATATTGCAAGCAACAAGGTCACCTTATCGTTTAAAACTGAAGGTAAGCTAGGCGATGCCGAGCTTTCGCATGACGGTAAATACATTGCTATTTTAGGTGCTGAAGATAAGCACGACCCTGCAACTGGCCGCTTATTTATTGCCGATACTAAAACCGCCGAAATCACTGAATGGTTACCTAACTTTATGGGCCACGTTGTTGACTTTGAATGGTCGCATAAACGTAACACGCTTAACTTTATTGCCAATATTGGCACAGAAAGTTTTGTTGCGAGCATTAAAACCGGCTCTAACAAATACAAGAAGCTAGTAAAAGAAGGCAAATTTATTGCCTCACAGCTAAGTGTTTCTGATTCAGATAAAACCCTAGCACTTCGTGGTAACACGGCAAAACACCCTAACGAAGTCTTTATTGTGCGCAGTAACAAGGCAAAACGTTTAACTGATTCAAACAGCTGGTTAAACGACAAACGCTTTGCTAAACAAGAAACAATTACCCTTAAAGCGCGTGACGGTGTAGAACTTGATGGTGTTCTAGTTTACCCACTCGATTATGAAAAAGGCACACGCTACCCACTAATTATGTCGGTACACGGTGGCCCAGAAAGTCATGATAAAAACGGCTGGGGAACTAACTACTCGCGCCCTGGTCAAATGGGTGCTGCACGTGGTTATGCGGTATTTTACCCTAACTACCGAGGTTCAACAGGTAAAGGCGTAGATTACTCTAAACTGGGTCAAAACGATTACGCAGGTAAAGAGTTTGACGACTTAGTTGACTTTAAAAATCACCTTGTTGATTTAGGATTAGTTGATACTAAACGCGTGGGTATTACCGGTGGTTCTTACGGCGGTTATGCATCAGCCTGGGGCGCTACAAAGCTAACCGAGCACTTTGCTGCCAGCGTTATGTTTGTGGGTGTCACTAATCAGCTATCTAAATTTGGTACTACTGATATTTCAAACGAAATGAACCTAGTTCATGCGCGTTCATACCCATGGGATAAATGGCAATGGTACCTAGAGCGCAGCCCAATTTACTGGGCGGGTCAATCTGAAACGCCACTGCTTATTATGCATGGTAAAGACGATCCTCGCGTTCACCCTGCACAATCTATGGAACTTTACCGTTACATGAAAGTGCAAGGTAAAGATGTTCGCCTTGTTTACTACCCAGGAGAAGGCCATGGTAACCGTAAAGTAGCGGCACAGTACGATTACAGCTTGCGTTTAATGCGTTGGATGGACAACTACTTAATGGAAGGCAAAAAAGACATGCCTGCATTTGAAATTGACCATGCAGCTAAATTAAAAGCAGTGAAAGACGCCAATAAATAAGTATTAGCTTAATACCAAAGGCCAACATAAATATGTTGGCCTTTTTGTTTGTAATGCCAGGCATGCTTAGTGGCAAAGCGCTGCTTATGTTACACTCTGACTAATTATTCTGTTAACTGCTAATCACACTATTGCCATGTCAAACCCTGCTAGCTGCTTTACCACTTTTAATGAAAATATAGATAACCTTGCACTGCCTGAGCAGTTTACGTTTCCCTTTTATTATAAGCCTCATCCGCTGGCCGTTGCCGCTGCAAAACAATTACAACAACAATTAAAAAAGCTAGATAAGGCTATTTTAGATACAGATGATATTGATGCCGGTAAAATGTTTGGCGTATTGGTTGTTCAAGATAAGTCGCAACAGCTAGGCTTTATTAGCGCCTATTCGGGGCAAATAGCGGGGATAGATGAGCAACTGCATTTTGCGCCAAATGTGGCACTTAAACATATAGACGATGCAGAATTTAGTCAGCAAAGCCAAGTGATTAACGATATTAATGCGCAAATTACAGCCTTGCAAAACAGTGATAATTATCAGCAAATTGAGCAACAATTAACGACTGCTCGCCAACACTATGAGCAACAACTTATCGCCAAGCAGCAAGCGATGCAAGTAACTCGAAAACAGCGAAAACAGCAACGGCAAGCCGCCGGCGAACAACTCAATAATGATGAGTTTGAAAAACTGAAGAACCAATTAGCTGGGCAGAGCATTGTTGAGAAAAAACAACTACAAGCATTAAAGCAACAGTGGCAAACACGCATTGCAGCGCTTGAACAGACACAACTAACAATAGATGATGAAATTAACGGATTAAAAAAACGCCGTAAAGTACTCTCTAAAAATTTACAAAAAAAGCTATTCGCTCAATACCAGTTTTTAAATGCAAACGGCGAAGTGACCGATTTGAATGCTATTTTTGCCAAACTGCCCGAGCACACACCGCCTTCGGGCGCGGGAGATTGTGCCGCGCCAAAATTATTACAATATGCTTATAAGCATAATTTAAAGCCCCTGGCTATGGCCGAATTTTGGTGGGGCGCACCGCCTAAGTCGGCAATAAGACATCATTTACATTATTACCCATCGTGCTATAGCAAATGCCAGCCTATTTTAGGGCATATGCTAGAGGGGTTAAATGTTGAAGACAACCCGCTCTTGGTCAACCCTGCACAGGGTAAAGACCTAACGATTGTTTATCAAGACGATGATTTGTTAGTGGTAAATAAACCAGCTGAATTTTTATCTGTGCCAGGCATTAATATTGACGATTCGGTATATATGCGAATCAAAACTCAGTTCCCACACGCTTCGGGGCCACTTATTGTGCACCGATTAGACATGTCGACTTCAGGGCTGTTAATGATTGCGCTAAATAAACGGGTACATAAAGCACTGCAAAAGCAATTTATAGAGCGTAGTGTAGAAAAACGATATGTTGCTTTAGTGGCAGGTAACATTGCTGCTGATAGTGGTAGCATAGAGTTACCTTTAGTGCTTGATTTTGATGATAAGCCACGGCAAATGGTGTGTTACAAAACGGGGAAGCCGTCATTAACAACATGGCAGGTACTGGAACGTAAAAATAATACCACCCGCTTACAACTCTATCCAAAAACAGGACGTACTCATCAATTGCGTGTTCACTGTGCCCACCACTTAGGGTTAAATACACCTATTGTAGGCGACACCCACTACGGTGAAAAATCAGACCGATTACATTTGCATGCCGAGTATTTAGCTTTTACCCATCCTATTAGTCATGAACGATTAGAATTTGAAGTAGCCGCTGATTTTTAAATCAGCGCTGCTTTTAGTCGAATCGGATTCCAAAACAGTGCCATTTTTTCATATTGCAAAGTAGGTAACTTTTACCGTTGCAATATAGAAAAATTTACCTGCATTATGCAAAGCCACAATCCAAACAATATAAAAACCTATAAAATTCATACTGTTAAAAATTGGCATTAGCTTTGCTTTTATTATTGTACGTATTTATTAAAGCAACTTAAAGCACCAAAAAGTGCTTTTAATTACACACAGTAAATGGCTTGCTAAGCGCTTACTGTGCACAACAGAACTTCCTACACTCCCTGTGTACTTTATTGGTTATAGGCTAACGCTTATAACCATTTTTTTTGCTTATTATTTAACGGTAAATTTTACGTCTTGATCGCGTAATAAATAAAGCGCAAAACACGCAGCCCAAATAGGCCATGCTGCAAAAAACAGTAAATTATTAAAGCCATCTATGTACTGGTTGTAAGAAGACAGCGTTGATAGTCCATGCATTATAAAAATAACACCGTAAGTAATACGTTTTTTAAAACCGACTAAAAATGCTATTACTAGCAATAATTGCAGTGCACCTAAAATATAAGCAATAGTATCGGTAGAGCCACTGATCCCATAAAAATGTTCAAAGATACGGGCGCTATGCCCCGGATTTACAAATTTATCCAGTGTCCACATTACCATAACTATGAAAACCCCTAAGCGCAGCGATAAAAGTGACCATTGCAAACGAGTTTGTAAATCTGTATTGATTGAATCTGTCATAAAATTTCCTTAAAAAAGATATAAATAAACTAATTGGCAAGTAAGACCGTATAAGCGTATTTTTATTTTCAATTAATTAAAATTAAACCTAAACTGATCTTAAGTTGAGTTATTTAAAGGCACTATTATTTAAGCGCTAGGATAAAAAATAAAAATATTAGCAATTGATTGAAAGATATTTTTATCTGTCTTGGTCTTTTGTGTACGTCAACATATAACAATAGAGAAACACGATTTGAAATACACGTATTTAGCTTTAACCCTCGCCCCCCTATTAAATGTAGCTTTAGCTGCTCAGGCTAATGAAACAACTAGCTCTGACCCCATTGAGCGAATTGAAGTGGCAGGTCAAGCGCTTAAATCTAAAAACCTCTCTATTAAAAACACCACAGTAAACGGTCCTTTTGGCGACAACCTAGCTTTGCAAGACATAGCTCGCTCTGTGACCCCTATTTCTAAAGAGTTAATTGAGCAACTTAACATAACAACATTGCACGATGTTCTGGCAGTAAGTCCTAATACATACGCTGCAAGTGGTTTTGGTGCACCAAGTTTACCGACGATCCGCGGCCAGTTAGGTGAGTTATTTCAAGATGGTACTCGACGCCAAGCGGGTAATAATGGTTTTGGTGTGCCGTTGTCGTTTAATGCGATAGAACAAATCGATGTGGTTAAAGGCGCACCACCTGTATTGTTTGGTTCAAGCCAACGTAACGGTGGCTTTGTAAACTTACACTCTAAAACAGCCTCAACTGATCAGCGTAAAGGCAATGTGAAGGTGTCTGCAGGAAGTTGGGATAAGTATAGTGCCCAAGTAGATTACAACGCACCGATTGTTGAGGATAAAATTGGCTTACGTGTTAGCTATGAGCATATTGATCAGGGTAGTTATTATGACTATTCAGCCACACAAAGTGATAGCTTGTTTGCGGCATTAAAAATTTTACCGGATGACAAAAGCAGTTGGGACATTAACTTTGAACTGTACCAAACAGAATTTACCGATAACGCTGGTATAAACCGCCCAACCCAAGCGCTTATCGATCATAATCTGTATATTACTGGTCAAGGGTTACAAGCGAATGGCAGCACAGTGCCTAGCGCAGGGTCTATTATATCGCCTACAGGACAAGTCAAAATAGACACCAGCCGTGTGCTTACCGATCCTGATAATCTCAATCAAGCAACCACTTATTTAGTTCACAGTATTTATAAGCGCGCACTGTCTGATGTAATGTCGATTAAAAACATTACTTACTTTCAACATTTGCAGCGCGAAGAAATAGCACAAAATAGTTTTGTTGAAATAATTGATGGCGCCGATACCGCACAAAACCGCACTGAACTCACCTATCAATGGAGTGATGAGCAGCAAACCTTATTCGCCGTTGATGTTCGTTATAATAAAGTATTGGGTTACAGCCAATTTACTACTGAAGCCGACACACCTATTGATTTAACCGGCCCACTTTCAAACCGCCGCATTCCATTAACTGATACTCAAAAAGCACGTTTGGTAGAGCTACGCCCCGGTGTATATGTATCCCCTGGTGGTCAGTACGATATTAACAATGATGGCAGTGGTGATTTTAATTTATCAGACACTACAGACTCACGCTCATGGCAAACCGGCATTGCCATTCAACAAGACTCACAATGGACTGACAGCTTACGCACCAGTGCTGGCTATCGTGTTGATTACTATGATGTAGAAGCACGCGACCCGATTGCGCCTCAAGGTCAAATAGCGGCTAGTGATAGCATTAACGATACCCTGCAATCAGCGCAGTTGAGCGTTAATTACTCAGTTAATGACGATTTAACCACTTATGCGGCAGCAAGTTATAACGAAGCCACCTCTAACAGCATGGCCGGCGGTAATACGTTAGGTGGTGACAATACAATTAGCGCACAAAATTTTGCTACGGAAAATACTTTAGTCGAGTTTGGCGTGAAATATGCGCCAACACAAAGCGACTGGTATGCAGATGCTGCTGTATTTAGCCAACGCCGCAGCTTACGTAATCGCGATGGTAGCAATACTGGTATTCGTACAACCGGATTCGAAAGCCAAGTATTTTACGACGCTTACCCTTACTGGGTAAGCGCAGGCTACAGTTACATTGATGCCCGTTATGATAACTCTGCGACAGGCCAAGACTCAGCTCAAATAGCCGATGCGTTTGATAATTCGCGTCCCGATATTATTGCGGGTAACAGCATTGGCGCACCCAGTTACACAGCTTTTGCTCCCTCAAACCGTCAAGTACAAGGGATCCCAGAGCAATCGTTAAGCTTAAACGCTAACTATACAATTACTTCTCAGTGGCAAGCTGGATTTTCTGCCCTGTATACTAAAAGCTACCCTTTAGATTTTTTGGCTACCGTATACATTCGCGATCAGCACACCTTAAATGTTAATACCAGCTATGCGTTTACCTCAGCAACTAAATTGAGGCTTGATGTAAATAATATTACCGATCAGCAAAACTGGCGCCCTGTATTTGAAGGTGGCTATTTTGGCGCGACACTCGCGTTCCCAGAATTACCAATTAACGCTAAGCTCACGCTTACCCATAACTTTTAAACCGTTTGAGAGATAGCATGTTAAAAAAACTAAGTTTGTTATTACTGGCGGCGATAGGTGTCGGCTTATTCTTTTTTTATGACCTAAACCAGCTTCTTACCCTCGACGGGCTAAAAGGATCAATGGCACAATTTGATCAGTACAAAGCTCAATCACCGCTTTTGGTGATCGGAGGGTTCTTTTTACTTTATATATTAGTGACCGCGCTATCATTGCCCGGTGCAGCCATTTTAACGCTAGCCGCTGGTGCATTATTTGGTTTGGCTCAAGGGCTATTAGTTGCCTCGTTTGCCTCAAGCATTGGTGCTACGTTAGCATTTTTAGTGTCACGTTATTTATTGCGCGATACCATAAAAAAACGCTTTCCTGAACGCTTAGCCGCTATAGATACTGGGGTTGAAAAAGAAGGCGCATTTTACTTATTTACGCTGCGCTTAGTGCCTGTTTTTCCGTTCTTTTTAATTAATTTATTAATGGGTTTAACCGCTATTAAGTCATGGACTTTTTACTGGGTAAGCCAAGTAGGCATGCTGGCGGGTACATTTGTATTTGTAAACGCAGGTA
Source organism: Pseudoalteromonas undina (assembly GCF_000238275.3). Classification (NCBI taxonomy): domain Bacteria; kingdom Pseudomonadati; phylum Pseudomonadota; class Gammaproteobacteria; order Alteromonadales; family Pseudoalteromonadaceae; genus Pseudoalteromonas; species Pseudoalteromonas undina. The sequence goes on along the minus strand of NZ_AHCF03000004.1, from coordinate 341,630 downwards.
CACAACTTGCGCAAATAGAGAGCTTATCTGGCATTTTATCGCTGGATTTAATTTTATCGTTTGCGTTATTAGGGGTATTTCCGTTAATTGCAAAAAGCCTTATAAATGCAATAAAAAAGCGTCGTGTTTATAAAAACTACACTAAACCTAAAAAGTTCGACCGTAACATGATTGTTATTGGCGCGGGTGCTGGCGGCTTAGTGACAAGCTATATTGCAGCAGCGGTTAAAGCCAAAGTAACCCTAATTGAAGCCGGCGAAATGGGCGGCGACTGCTTAAACACTGGCTGTGTACCTAGTAAAGCTATTATTAAAAGTGCAAAAGTAGCCCAGCAAATGCGCCAAGCTGAAAAATATGGGCTACAAAGCACGACACCGCAGTTTTCGTTTAAAAAAATAATGGCACGTGTACAGCAAGTGATTGCCGATATAGCTCCACACGACAGTGTTGAGCGCTACACAAATTTAGGCGTAGATGTTGTAAAAGGCTACGCCAAACTTATCGACCCGTGGACGGTGGAAATTAAATTAAATAATGGCGGCACGCAAACACTCACTGCCCGTACTATTGTTATTGCCACTGGCGCACGCCCATTTGTACCGCCACTTCCGGGTATTGAAGAAACCGGCTATGTAACCAGCGATACGTTATGGAGCAAGTTTGCTGAGCTTGACGATGCCCCTAAAAAGCTTGTAGTACTTGGCGGTGGGCCAATTGGTAGCGAATTGGCACAAAGCTTTGCGCGTTTAGGTTCAAACGTTACACAAATTGAAATGGCTGAACGCATTATGATCAAAGAAGACTTAGAGGTGTCTAAATTTGCTCACGAAGCGCTAACGCAAAGCGGCGTAAACATTTTAACTTCGCATCAGGCACTGCGCTGTGAAGAGCGCGATGGCAAAAAATTCATTGTGGTAAAACATAACGACAACGAAATCGATATTGAATACGATGAGCTACTATGTGCTGTTGGCCGAAGCGCTCGCCTTAAAGGTTACGGCCTTGAAGAACTAGGTATTGAAACGAGCCGCACTGTAGTCACAAATGAATACCTTGAAACACTCTACCCTAATATTTTTGCCGCAGGCGATATTGTAGGCCCGTATCAGTTTACACACGTAGCTGCTCACCAGGGTTGGTACGCAGCAGTAAATGGCTTATTTGGTAACCTTAAAAAGTTTAAAGTGGATTACCGTGTCATTCCGTGGACCACATTTATTGACCCTGAAGTAGCACGGGTGGGCATAAATGAACAAGAAGCGATTGAAAAAGGCATAGACTATGAAATCACCCGCTTTGAATTTGAAGAGCTAGATCGCGCCATTACCGAAAGCGCTAACAATGGTTTTATTAAAGTGATCACCCCTAAAGGTAAAGACAAAATCCTCGGTGTCACTGTGGTATCTGAACACGCTGGCGATTTAATTGCTGAGTTTGTGTTAGCCATGAAACACGGTTTAGGACTTAATAAAATATTGGGCACCATTCACAGCTACCCAACATGGGCTGAAGGTAACAAATATGTGGCGGGCGAATGGAAACGTGCTCATGCTCCTGAAAAGGTACTTAACTTGCTGGAAAAATACCACGCCTGGCGCAGAGGCTAATATGTTTAAAACACCTTTAAAAGCGCTATTATTAGGTTCTGCTTTGCTTGCAACATCGTTTGCAAGCAAAGCTCAAAATATGCATGACAGCTGGAATGCATTATTAAACAAGCATGTTGTAGCTATTAATCATGGTCACAGCACTGAGGTTAATTACTCAGCAATAAAAGCTAAGCGCAGCGAACTTAAAGCTTATTTAGATTCGTTATCGGCTGTTACGCAAAATGAGTTTGATACATGGGAAAAACCTAAGCAGCTGGCGTTTTTAATCAACGCGTATAACGCCTTTACTGTTGAGCTGATATTAACAAAATACCCAGATCTTAAATCAATTAAAGAGTTAGGCAGTTTTTTTAGCTCACCGTGGAGCAAAGAGTTTGTGCCATTACTTGATAAAACTCGCAGCCTTGATGATATAGAACATGGTTTAATACGTGGCAGTGGTAAGTACAACGACCCACGTATTCACTTTGCTGTAAATTGTGCCAGTATTGGCTGCCCAGCACTACGTGAAGAAGCCTACACAGCCACTGATTTAGAAAGCCAATTGCAAGAGCAAACGATGCGTTTTTTATCAGACATGACTCGAAATATAGCGCAAGATAACACGCTAACTATGTCTTCAATATTTAAGTGGTACGGCGATGATTTTGAACAAGGCTTTAAAGGCGCAAATACGCTACAGCAGTTTTTTATGCAATACCCTAAAGCACTAAAGCTGACACCCGCTCAGCAAAAAGCACTTAAAAATAACAACATGAAAGTTAAGTTTTTAGACTACAACTGGGATTTAAATGCTCGCCAATAAATTTTGGCAAACATTATCGCGATACAGCTTATGTTGTGTCGCGTTTTGTATTTGCCTTATTTTTAGTTTTAAAAGCCTAGCAAATACACAATTACAAAGCCGTTGGCAGCAAGTTGAAAGCTCAGGTAAAGACCAAAGCGTATATTTTTATGCTTGGGGCGGTGATGCGCAAATAAATGCCTATATTCAGTGGGCGGCTGAGCAAGTAAAAGCTAAATATAACATTGAGTTAGTCCATATAAAGCTCAGCGACACCAGCGAGGCCGTTAGCCGCGTACTCGCAGAAAAATCAGCAAATAATCACACTCAAGGCAGTGTCGATTTAATTTGGATCAATGGGGCTAACTTTGCAGCTATGAGTAAGCACGGGCTTTTACTAAAAGACTGGGCTGATAAATTGCCTAATTTTATTTACACCAATCCAGAAAACAATCCCAGCGTGTTGTTTGATTTTGGTTTACCCACTCAAGGAATGGAAGCCCCTTGGGGGCAGGCATCACTGACTTTTTATTACGATACGCTAGCAACGAGCTCTCCTCCTCAAACCCTTAATAAGTTATTGAGCTGGAGTAAAGCAAACCCAGGCCGATTTAGTTACCCCAAACCCCCTGACTTTTTAGGGATGAGCTTTTTAAAATATGCATTAGTGGTATTACACCAACATAGCGATGCAATGCTACAAGCAAAACTAAATCAACCTGCTAATGATAAAAACACAGCCCAAGTACTTGATCCGTTGTGGACGTTTCTAAATAAATTGCACCCTAATCTGTGGCGCAATGGCGAATACTTCATGCAAAGCGGTATACAAATGCGCCGCTTAATAGACGATACCGAGCTTAGTATTGGCTTTACTTTTTCGGCACCAGAAGTACCGGCTGCGGTAAAGCGCTATGATTTACCAAAAAGTATAAGAAGTTATGCAATGGCCGATGGTAGCTTAAGTAACACTCACTTTGTCGCTATTCCTTATAATGCAAGCCACCAGCAAAGTGCGCAATTAGTGGCTGACTTTTTATTAAGCCCCGCAGCGCAAGCGCATAAACAAAAAACTGCTATATGGGGTGACAAAACGGTATTAATTCAAACCAGCTTAAGCGCAGAGCAGCAGGGCTTATTTAAAACCGTACAGCCGCATCCTAGCGCACTGCCTCTAAATAGTGTTAAACGTACACTCAGTGAGCCACATCCGAGCTGGGTGGAGGCAATTAATACTGGCTGGGAAACCCGTTATGGAGCAAGCCAATGAGTAAGGTACTCCATTCAGCTGATTTATTCTCACGCCTAGTCAAAGTAACCCCTTACTGTTTGCTGGCACTGTTAACAATACCTGTATTAGGCGGCCTAATGGGAGTAATGTTGCCTGCCTTTGGCTGGGCGCCTGCCTTGAATAAAACCAACATGAGTTTGGCTGGGTTTAATGTTTTATGGGATACACCGGGGCTTTCACAAATGATAGGCCTGAGCATACGCACTGGACTAATTAGTACATTAATAGCGTTTGCGCTCATGATTATTATGCTGGCTGCATTTTTTAATAGTGTATGGCTAAAACGAATTGAATATGTATTGAGTCCCATACTGGTTATTCCCCACGCTGCAGCGGCAATTGCGGTCAGTTTTTTAATCGCGCCATCGGGATTATTTACGCGCTTATTTTCGCCTTGGTTAACGGGCTGGCAATTAGCTCCTGAGGGCTCATTACCTTATGACGCTTTTGGCTGGAGCATTATTATTGGGCTTGTACTTAAAGAGCTGCCTTTTTTACTACTGATTGCATTGGGTATTTTAGCGCAGCCTGAACTTGGCAAAAAGCTACGAATGCAGCATCAAATTGCCATTAATTTAGGTTATTACCCCATGGTGGCATTTTTTAAAGTGGTGCTACCTAATTTATACCCACTGTTACGTTTGCCCATTTTTGCAGTACTTGCTTATGCTAGTGCGAGCGTTGAGATGACACTGATACTTGGGCCAAATACGCCCCCTACTTTAGCCGTTGCTATCATGCATTGGTTTAACGATGTAGATTTAACCCTGCGCATAAAGGCCTCAGCGGGTGCTCTGTTACAATTAGCGATCACTGTTGGACTACTGCTAATTTGGCTATTGCTTGAAAAAATCAGTGCCATGATTTTTAGTCAGTCACTCATCAACGGCCGACGCCATTATGCTCACCAACTTGTTCGTGCTTTTACTTATATCGTTACTTGCGTAATTTTAGTCTTCATTGCAGCTGCGTTAATTGGATTAGTATTTTGGTCAGTAGCTGGCTATTGGCGTTTTCCGGATACCTTACCCTCAAGTTTGGTATTACTACACTTTGAAAATGCCTTTACACACATTTACACTCCTTTATTTAATACCTTAGTGGTTGGCGTGGTTAGCTCGGGTTTTGCCACTATTTTGGTGCTACTATGTTTAGAAGCAGAGCAAATCACGGCTAAACCTTTGGCGAAGTGGGCACTGTTAATTATATACCTGCCGTTGTTGGTACCCAGTATCGCCTTTTTATTTGGTATTGTGTGGCTACAGCAATTGCTAAATAGTCAGCATGCTTTTTTTAATGTGATATTTGTACACTTGCTGTTTGTTTTACCCTATGTTTTTTTATCTATTGCCGATAGTTACAGGCGTTTAGACCCAAGATTAGCGCGTGTTGCTGCAAGCTTAGGCTCAAGCCCATGGAAGGTGTTTATACAAGTTAAATTGCCACAACTATTTGCGCCTATTTTAATTGCGATGGCGCTGGGGTTGGCAATAAGTTTTGGCCAGTATTTATCAACCCAGTTAGCAGGGGGTGGCCGAATAGCCACCATAACCACCGAAGCCGTAACACTTGCCAATGGTGCAAGTAGGCGAACCAGTGCTGTGTATGCAATACTGCAAATGGGCTTACCTCTTCTCGGCTTTATACTGGCATGGGGACTACCTCGGTATGTTTTTAATAACAAGCAAGCATAATATGAATACATCAAAGGGCGTTTAATGCAGCCATCATTACAAATTAAAAATTGTCAGCTTTATCGTCAAAACGAGTTGTTACTGAGCTTGAATGAACAGGTTAAAGGTGGTGAAATTCTTACTATTATGGGGCCATCAGGGAGCGGTAAATCTAGCTTATTAAATTGGCTTACTGGCGCATTACCTCCGGGTTTTAATGCGACTGGCGAGGTGTGGCTAAATGATACTAATATTAGTTCCTTGCCCAGCCATTTACGCCATGTTGCTGTGCTATATCAAGACCCATTACTATTCTCGCATCTATCTGTTGGCGGTAATATTAGCTTTGCCATGCCAAAAATGGATAAAACACAACGCCAGCAGAAAATAGATGAAGCACTTACACACGTTGGGCTAAAAGGCATGGCCAAGCGCCATCCAGACACTCTCTCCGGTGGGCAGCAAGCCCGTGTTGCTTTACTGCGACTATTACTGAGTAAACCCAAAGCGATTTTACTCGATGAACCCTTTAGTAAGCTTGATCAGCAATTACGTATTGAAACCCGTCAGCTGGTGTTTTCACAAATTAGGGAATATCAGTTACCCGCCATTATGGTCACCCATGATGAAAGTGACGCAATAGCCACAAATGGCAAAATCATCAATCTAAACGTACAAAGTGATATAAATGTTAGATAAATTTATTACCCCACTTATAAAACCGGTGCTTATTCCGTGCGTAAAACAGCTGCACAAAAAAGGAGTGAGTGCCGATCAGTTAACCTTAATAGGTTTTTTAATTGGCTTACTAGCTGTGCCACTAATTATTTTTGAATATTGGTATGGCGCATTAGCTGTAATTTGTATTAACCGCATTTTTGATGGTCTTGATGGCGCACTCGCGCGTTATGCTCAGAGCAGTTCAAGCGCTGGGGGATATTTAGACATTACTCTGGATTTTTTATTTTATGCGCTTATTCCTTTTGCATTTATTTTAACCAACCCTGAGCAAAATGCACTTGCTGGGTCACTATTGCTTGTGACTTTTATAGGTACCGGCTCAAGCTTTTTAGCTTTTGCTATAGCCGCTGAAAAATTTAAACTCGATAAACCGCAATTTAAATACAAAAGTTTTTACTACTTAAATGGCTTAACCGAAGGCACAGAAACCATTGCCTTATTTATTGCCTTTTGTATTTGGCCGCAGTATTTTTCAATTCTTGCTGTTTTATTTGCTATAGCCTGCGCGATAACTATTTTCACCCGTATATATGGAGGTTATTACACCTTAAAACAGCAAGAAACCGCACTCAACGAGGTAAACCATGAGTCATGAAGTATATTGGCGGCTAGGCTTCTTTTTTAGCGTACTAGCAATAATGATGCTGCTTGAATGGCAAAAGCCTGCACGCCAATCAACTATTAAAAATAGGTCACGCTGGTTTGCTAATTTTGGATTAACCTTTACTTCTACCCTGCTTGCACGCTTTACAGTGCCGGTTGGATTAACTGCGGTTGCTGCTTATTATCAGCAGCATGGAATTGGGCTATTTAATCAACTCAATGTCTCACCACTCATTGCAGTGATACTCAGCTTACTTTTGCTTGATTTAATTATTTACTGGCAGCATCGGCTTTTTCATCAGGTGCCTATTTTGTGGCGTTTGCACCGCGTACACCACGCTGATGCACATATTGATACCAGTACCGGTCTGCGATTTCATCCTATTGAAATTGTACTCAGCATACTTATAAAATTGATTGCCGTTACCGCTTTGGGTGTACCTGCTATTGCAGTATTAATATTTGAAATTGCACTCAATGGGTTAGCACTGTTTAATCATGCGAATATTCGTTTACCCAACTCTATTGAAAAGCCGCTGCGTTTAGTGCTTGTAACTCAAGTACTGCATCGTATTCATCATAGCCAAAACCCCGAAGAAACAAACAGTAACTTTGGCTTTAGTGTAACTTGGTGGGATAGACTTTTTGGCAGCTATAAATCACAGGCAAGTCAGCCTGATAAAAATATTGCACTTGGTTTAAGCCAATACCCAAACCCCAAACAAAATTCATCCTTGAGGCAATTGTTAATAATGCCATTTAAAAAATAGCAATACAGCTAATGAAAACATCCATGTACACCTTTTAAACCTCTATTTATAACATTACTTAGGCGTTTAACCGTTCCTGTTAACAAAAACACCCCGCTAAAAGTAAACCAGTTGTAAATTATTTAAACAAATTCTTGACCCAGTTGAGAATCCCCCATATTATTTGTAAGCGCTTACATTTACCACACAGAAAAATGTAAGCGCTTACAAAAATGAAAAAATCAACAAATACACTATATTCTGACAATAATCAGTTGAACGGGGTTCAGTTATGAACATTGAAACAACACGCATTACTCGCCTTTTGGCTGCTATTTCATTAGCATCTTTGGCGGGTTGTGGTGGTGACGCAGCGACCACTACTACCGATATTGAAAAAGTAAACCCTACTGAACCAGTCTCAGACTGGCGTATGGTATGGAGCGATGAGTTTGACAGCACTAGTATTGATACTAACAAGTGGAACTTTGAATTAAACTGCGCTGGCGGTGGTAACAACGAAAAACAATGTTACACCGACAGTGAGGAAAATGCCTTCATTAAAGACGGTGTACTAAATATAGTCGCCTTACCTGCAGAAGAAGGTGCAGAAAAACCATACACGTCAGCCCGTTTAAACACCCGCTACAACGCCGACTTTACTTATGGCCGTTTTGAAATGCGTGCAAAGTTGCCTTCTGGTCAAGGTAGCTGGCCCGCATTTTGGATGATGCCAACCGATGAAGTATATGGCACTTGGCCGCGCTCTGGCGAAATTGATATTTTAGAAGCAGTTAATCTAAAAACAGTCGCTGAAGATGGCACCGTTGAAGCAAATATTCATGGCACACTTCACTATGGTCGTGAGTGGCCAAATAACTCAAGTTCAGGCAAAGCTTATGCCTTACCTGAAGGTATGAACCCAGCAGATGACTTTCATACTTATGCAATCGAATGGCAAGAGGGAGAAATTCGCTGGTACGTAGATGGCTATTTATACGCCACACAACGTCGTTCTGAAGTACGTTACAACTCTAAAGATGAGCCTGTTGGTCTTAAACATAAAGGTTGGTTTGCTGAATACTTTGAACAAGGTAACGGCGAACTTACCACTCACTGGGATAATGCCCCATTTGATAAAGACTTTTACCTTATATTAAACCATGCTGTTGGTGGCGATTGGCCTGAAAATGTAAACAATTTAGGTATTGATGCAGCTGCATTTGCAGAAGGTCAAAGCTTTGAGATTGATTATGTTCGTGTGTACGAATGTGCCTCAGATCCGGCCACTGGTAAAGGTTGTGAAACAGTACGTCCAGGTTACGATAGCCTAGACGATGCACTTGTAGAAGGTAAAGCCCCTGTACCTACTCCGCCAAGTGATGGTGTTGCAAAGAATCTTGATATTTTTGATGGCAGCTTAAATGCCAACTGGATCGCATGGGATTGTTGTGGTGGAACAACACCTGAAACAATTACTGACGCTGACAAAGGCGATGTAATTAAGTTTAACATTAACGATAATAACGGGACTGTGCTTGGGTTTTCTACTCGAGGCGGTCACTTCCCTGATGATTTTACCGGCACTTCATCTCCGTTTGATGCATCACTTCTTCTTGATCTAAATGGTCGACTAACTTTTGATATGAAAGTGGTAACGCCACCAACATCAGATACTACATGGCTATTGAAAGCCGAAGCGGGCGATGGTGGTCCTAATACCGGCGATGTAGCCCTTAGCGATAGTAATGAAGGTGTTACTCCTGTTACTGGTCAATGGCAAACTTACACCTTCCCACTTTCTTTACTACAAGAAAGAGGCTTAGATTTAAGTGCCATTGATGTATTAATGGTATTCCCAGCATGGCAAACAGGTGCAGGCGCTGAATATTTAATTACCAATGTGGCTATTGAAGGCGATGTAGGTGAATCACCATCAGTAGATTTATTTACTGACGAGCAAAACTTAGATTGGCCGATGTGGGATTGTTGTGGCGGCTCTACTCCATCAGAAGTTATGGACGATGCAGAACACGGCTTAACTGCAGAATTCACTATTGGCGAAGCCCCCACTGTAATGGGCTTTAATACTCGTTCATCTGCTGGTGGTAGCGACACTCCATTTGATGCAACCAGCATTTTAGAAAATGGTGTACTACAGTTTGATGTGAAAGTGATGTCAAACCCAAATAACCCAGATGCAACTTGGTTAATGAAAATTGAATCTAATGAGGGTGATACCGCAGTAGAATTACCATTAACAGATGCTGGCGATGCACCTGTTGTAGGTGAGTGGAAAACTTATACCTTTACATTCGCTGACTTAGCGGGCGCAGGTTTAGATGTTAGTGCCATTGATGTAGTGATGATATTCCCAGCATGGGGCACAGGTGAAGGTGCGGTTTACCGTGTTGATAACGCTAAAATGTACGATCCTAGTGCATCAGCAGGCGATGAAATCACTATTTTCCAAGATACTGCTGCAGATATGTGGAGTATTTGGGACTGTTGTGGTGGCTCTACACCGACTGAAGAAACTGACGATGCTGATCACGGCACAGTGGCTGAGTTTGTTATTGGTGCTACACCAACAGTAATGGGCTTTTTAGCGGACGACGGTATCTCTTTTGATGCATCAGCAATATTAGCCAATGGTGTTGTGCAATTTGAAATGAAAATGGTGACACCACCAAATGACCCTGACTCAGTATGGACATTTAAAATTGAGTCAACAGGTGCAGCAACAGCGGTAGAGCTTCCTCTTGCACAAAGCGTTGAAGGTGAAGTACCTGTTATTGGACAGTGGCAAACATACACGTTTACGTTGCAATCATTATTTGATGCAGGTTTAGACATTAGCGACATCAATGTACTGATGATGTTCCCAGCGTGGGGAACAGGTGAAGGTGCAGTTTACCGTATAGACAACGTAGTTATCGCTAACCCATAAACCCTAATTCAGTGGTAGGTACTAAATTACAAGTACCTACTTACCGTAATAAATTAAGTAAAAGCAGAGCAATTATGAACACAAATAAGTTTAAAAAAAGCCCACTAGCGGCTTCTGTGTCACTTATCATCGCTGCAAGCACATTTAACTTCGCTTACGCTGCGCAAGAAAATACTGCCGAACCTGAACTAGAAGTTATTGAAGTAAAAGGTATTCGTGGCTCACTCATTCGTTCAATGGATGTAAAACGTGACGCATCAGGCGTGGTCGATGCCATTTCTGCTGAAGAAATGGGTAAATTTCCAGATACTAACTTAGCTGAATCGCTACAACGTATTACGGGTGTATCAGTAAGTCGCTCAAACGGTGAAGGTAGCCAAATTACCGTACGTGGTTTTGGCCCATCATTTAACCTTGTAACACTTAACGGCCGTCAAATGGCGGGCACAGGCTTTACGCGCTCATTTAACTTTGAGAACTTATCATCGGAGGGTGTAAGCTCACTTGAAGTTATGAAAACAGCGCGTGCAGATACACCAACAGGTGGCCTTGGTGCAACTGTAAATATTGTTACCGCTAAACCTCTACAGAAGCCGGGTCAACGTTTTTCATTAATGGCTAAAGGTATTCACGATACATCGGTAGAAGAAGGTGATGAGGTTACTCCTGAAGTAGCAGGTATTTACAGCAACACGTTTGCTGACGAAATGTTTGGTTTTTCAGCTAACTTTTCTTACCACCGTCGTGATTTTCAGCGCCAAGCAGCCAATGTGCGCTCTTGGTTAGTCAACCCTAACCTATCGGTTGATGCTGAAAACATAATTGATAACCGCCCAATGGATGCTGATGGCAATCCAGCGAAGCAGTTTTTCGACCCTAACGCTGGGGAGAGTGGTGAATTTGTATCTGCCGCTTTCTTCCCACAAGAAGTCAGCTTTGCAAAAGACGACATTCAGCGTGAACGTTTAAACGCGCAAGCCACTTTTCAGTTTGCACCAACAGATAACTTAACGTTTACACTAGATCACACAATATCAAATGCTACAACGGGTAATAATTCGTTATCGTGGGGTATTTGGAATGGGTCGTTTGGCGGCAATGGTAATGCCTATGAGCTAGATGAAAACGGCACCGCTATTTACTATAACTCAGCTGGCGATGACGCATCATTCACTGCATTTCGTGAAACCTCAGAAGTAGACTCAAAAGCAACTGGTATTAATGTTGAATGGTTAGCAACAGACAATCTAAGTTTTAACTTTGATGCCCATACTTCAAAAACCACTACAGATAACGGTAAAGATCCAGGCTTAAACTCTAATGCCCGTATTATTTTGGGCTCAGCCGATCTCTCGACTAAAGAATACTTTTTCCGCGAAGGCGATGTGCCCGGTTTCAATATTAATTGGAACAATGGCACACAAGAAGTGAGTCCAAATCAAATTGGTTCTAACTTCAGTATTTTTACCAGAACACCGGGTGAGTCAGAAGTTTCTCAAGTGCAATTAGATGGTAAGCTATTTACTTATACAGATATTGGTCTTGAGACTGTAAAATTTGGTGTGGCTTACACTAAACAAACACTTAGTGGTTGGGGTGGTTCTAATAACGCCAATGCACCAGGCTTTAACAACGGTACATTCGCTGAAATTTTTCCGGATGCGATGTTCGAAAGAGTTGATTTAAGCGGATTCCTTGATGAGTTTTCATTTGGCCCTAACGGCGTAGCCCCTGGTTATGCTTACACTTATGACCTTGATGAAGCATTTGCTCGCCAAAGCGCTTACTTAACCGAAGATGTTATTGGCAGTGATTATTACCGAATTGGTAGCTTTGACGGCTTCCCAACTAACGAAGTTGAAGAAGAAACCATCAGTGTGTATCTCTCTAGTAATTGGGTATTTGACGTTAGCGACTACGAAGTATTTGTAAATTTAGGTCTTCGTTATGAAGAAACTGATATTGTCAGCCCAGCTAAAAGCCGTGTAGCGGAACAAGTGTACTGGGCTGGTGGTTCAGAGTGGTTAACTCAATTTGCCGCTGGTGGCGAATTAGTTGAAGTAGACTATGAAGGCCAATACGACTTACTACTTCCTATGATTGATATTAAAGTCGATCTTACGGATGACCTAGTGACCCGCGCCTCATGGGGTCAAACAATCACCAGACCAACACTCGGTGATATGTTAGGTAACTTGGCTTTAACACCTTCACCTAAATTAAATTCAAGAAGTGGTAGCCGTGGTAATCCAAACTTAGAACCATTTAAATCAACGAACTTAGATTTAAGCCTTGAGTATTACTACAGCGAAGGCAGCTACGCTGCTATTGGTCTATTTTGGAAAGACGTAGATAATTGGATTGATAACACGCAGGTTAAAACAACATTTGAAGGCTTACATGATGTGTATTTAGGTCAGCGTTGGAACAACGCAGTAGCCGCCATTGAAGGTCGTGGCGATCAAGCAACGGACACTGCAATTTACAATGAAATTGTAGCTAATGGTGTGGGTATTGGCGAAAACAACCGTATCTTACCAGACCCAGCAACCGACCCGCTAATTGAATGGACTATTAATTCACCTGAAAACGTTGGCTCACGTAAGGTGAACGGCTTTGAATTTGCTGTTCAGCACTTGTTTGGCGACTCGGGCTTTGGTGCAGGCTTTAATGCCACAGTTGTTGATGGTGATGTTGAGTACGATAACTACTACCTTGCCTCTCAAGCGGTATTGGCTGGCCTAAGTGACTCTGCAAACCTACAAGGCTTTTACGAAAAAAATGGCTTATCGGTAAAAATTACCGGTGCATGGCGTGATGAGTACTTAATTGCGCAGGGTTTACCTGATTCAGGTGCTACGGCTCCGCCACAATATGCTGAAGAGTACTTGCAGTGGGATATTAGTGTTAACTACGAAGTTAACGAAAGCACAACGGTATTTTTTGAAGGTGTGAACTTAACTAACGAAACCGAGCGTTCATTTAGCCGCTTCGAAAGTCAGTTCTTAAGCGCGGCTCAATACGGTCCTCGTTATGCCTTTGGCGTTAGATACTCTATGGGCAATTAATACCTTGCCCAAACACAGTTTTGATTACCCCCTATAATTGAAAAGTCAAAGCCGCTCATTGAGCGGCTTTTTTCATAAATGTTTAATTTTTTCTAATAACTTGTCGGTTGTCCAATCAATATCGTTATAGGCAATATCGGGGTTGTAGTAATCACCCTTTCCTCTTGCTCTATTAACATACACTTTATTAGGGATAATCACTTTACCTAACCCTGAGGGTAACTCGGCTAATCGAACATCCATATACAATGAATCAGCACTGCTTGGCGCGCCAAATAACTGAGTGTTTGAAAACTGCTTAAATACATCAATGGCGTCAAGACAGGCACTTGCACACTGTGGCGGTACAATAACAACAACCGGTGTTTTGAAGTCACTTACTGGTATCGTACTTTCGCTTAGGTTTGATTTATTTTGCAGCTCTTCAATGTAAAATGGCTTATTATTTTCAAGTGACTGCGCCATACCTGCTGCTATTTCTTTAATCAGTTCATGAACTTCAGGTTGATCTTTTACCACGTCAATTAACGATTTTACATAGTTAGTATTGTCTTTCGACGCTCTCCACCAAACCCGGCTATTTTGTGAGTAGCTATCCATTTTTTGTTCAACAATTTGCTCACCCCACAACGCTTTTGCAAGCGTTAAGCTCCAATACGACGAGCCACCTTGGTTATGACGAAGATCTAAAACCACCGCTTTTGCACTGAGTAACTTGGAACGTTGACTCGTCACCTTCTTATAAAGATTATTGTAATCTTTAGTTTGCTTATCGTTATTTGCAAAACTAGGCATAGCAATCCACGCAGTGTTTTGTGCAGGCCAAGTTAAATCGGTTGCAAGCTCATCCCCATTATAGGCGTGTGTTAAATGCTTACTTACACTCTTTGGCTGAACAGACCAATCAAGGGTTTTACTGTAGGATTGTCCATTGGCTCTAAAAAATTGACATTCTTTTAGAGGTGTTAAAAATGGGTTGCCCTCATCAACAAGTAATCGCCAACCTTGCTGCCACCAATGCCCAGGCTGTGTAACCTGTCCATGAAACTTAAACACTCTTTGTCGCATTAACGTCTCGGTACTTTGCCCATCGCAGCCACTTATCACGTCGCCTTTATTTATATTATCTGTTTCACTGTAATACACTTTTAATGCATCACCTCGCCAAACTGCACGAAAACCAGGCCAGCGACGAGCAGGTCGTTCAACGCGTGAAAACACACCGGCATGACCATCTTGTAGCACAGTACTAAAACGCGCAATTGCTGCAACATGAACCTGTGGTCCGCTCGCTTTAGCAGAAAGTGCAAGTGCTTCTGCTTTTGCTTGCTTTAATAATTCAGGAAAGGCTGGGTTGTTAACATCAAACATGCCAGGGTGATTTTTTGCCGATATGCTGTAAGCAGCTTCAATATCACGCTCAGTAACACTGCGCCATTGCTCTGGGGTTTTAGGAGTTAGCGATAATTCGGCCATGCTCAAGGTAGGCGTAATTAATAAAGCGCTCAATAAAGTACGGCTAACTATTTTTGTTTTTATGTTCATGAAAATCCATTTTAAATTAGGCTATATAATTACTGTAAACTCATTTGGTGGAACTAAAAATATCTTAAATCCAATAAGTATCAGCAAACTTTTTTACAGCAATAACTTAGCAACAATAAAAGCAGCTAACAATGAGTAACATTTAAAATGAACTGGCTTTAAATTAAGAGCAACAGCTTACTTAGAGGTTTGTTCAATTTTGGTTTGCAGTAGTGTTATGCGGGCGTTGAGTTTTCTAAAGGTATACTGTGAATAGAAAAAGTTTAAAAAGAAAGCAGCAAAACCTGAACAAGCAAGCCCTATCAATGGGCTGAAATAAAACATTAACAACAAAATAATAACAGCCATCGCTATCGTAAGTCCCAAATGATGAGAGGCACTAAATAACTTTCGGTTATTTTTTTCAAGCTGAACTATGTGAGAATCTATATCCATTAAAAATTTTCTTTTAACAAACCAAAGTTAACTATCTTGAGCTTTAGGTAGCTACATAAGCAACATCTAAAGAAGTCCATTCATTCCACTGCGCCTTTGTTAATCGATATAACTGTACGGCACGACCGTGAAATTCATGATTGCTATAATCTGTAAAGCCAATTTTCTTTGCTACTCTCAATGACGCAATATGCTCAGGTTCAATAATAACAACAACGGATTGATGAGTAGTTTGAGTAAACACATACTTTAAAACACTTTTAGCCGCTTCGCAGGCTAAGCCTTTATTCCAAAAATCGACCGCTAATCGATACCCTAAATTAGGCTCTTCGTTCCCCGCAACACTTTGTGGGGAAATACCACAAAATCCAATCAATAAATCGCTGTTTTTATCTATTAGTGCCCATGGGCCCAAATCATATGAATCGTAGCATTGTAAACACCACTTTATAAATTCACCAGTTGCGGCTTCATCGCACACACCACGAATTGAGTATTTCATCACTTCATCGTCACTAAGAATTTTACTTAATGCCGGCACATCATCAATTGAAAACTGCCGAATAAGCAATCTTTGGGTTTCACAAATGTTCACTCAAACCTCCTTGTAATTACAGCTAAAAACTTTCAAAAAAACCAAGTAATTAAGGTAGGTCTCTCAGTTATTTAGTTCTTTTTATGTTTTGAATGCCACATAAAGTATCCAAATAATATGCCTACTAAAGGAAATATTATTAAAGATGAAATGATTCCATCAAAAAAATCTTGCTCACCTGTAAGGTGCATGATTAATTGAAATAAAATAGCTGTAGAAATTCCCCAGCCTAAAGGACCTCTTAGTAAAATAAAACGTAATTTGGTATCGTTTATATTCATGAGTCTTCCTTAATTTATAAGCCCAAATAATGAGCTAAAATCAACACAATGCTGATGTATTTCTTAGATTGACAAGCCTAACGTTTAAACAAATGATAGGCACTAGTGATTGTTTTAAATTAATGCTATTGAAAAAACACTTAACCAACTTAATTGAATACCATAAGAGATACGTTGATAGGTACCAGGTTTACTTTGTAGTTTTATTGCTTTAGCCATAGCAAACAGATAATAAACTGTAGCGATAACAGAAACAATTGAAAAAACACGAAAGTATAGAGAGATAACTTCTGTGGTTGGACTAATAGCTATTAATATTGGTGCTACAACCAACGAAAGTAACATAATAAAACCAGCCCAAGAATGTACCTTGCAGCTAAAAGTTGGATGTTTAGTAAATGGGTCAGCATCCATAGGAAAATAACCCGCAACCCAGGTACCAATACCATGCACTATAACTAACCAACCAGCGATATTAACCAATATAGAAACATTAGCCAATTGCGCCAAATACCAGCCAAAAAAGCAAAATAGAAAACCTAAAGGATAATTATTAATTAGCGGTGACAGTTTTTCAGTTGGGCTTCCTGTTGCACCTAATTCACTACAAAATTGTTTAGAATGGCTGTAACCTTTATAAAACCGACTTGCTACATAAACACCAATGAATATCCATAATGTGGCTATTAACCCTGAATAAATCGCAATCGTTTCAAACATCACCATAATCCTTTTTGTGATTAATTCACTAAAGCCTTTTTAAACACAGAGGAGAAAATGAGCCGGCTTCGAGTGACGAGCTGTGAGCTTGTACAAACAGCCCTGAGCTAGAACCTTTAATCTACTTTTTCAACCCAGCGCCTTATTACCCTCTTTGTGCATGATTCACTGAGGTTTTATTTCGCGTCATTAATAAATCATTTCTTTATTATTATAATTAACCACTAATCAAATGCTATCAGTATTAGTTTTTAAAAAAACAAAGCGCTACAACAATGCAGCGCTTTCATTACTTATAGGTTGTTTGTTTAAACTAAAACGCCTTATTAAAAGAAGCCAAGGGGATCTTCGCTGTAACTTACTAATAAGTTTTTAGTTTGTTGGTAATGATCGAGCGCGAGTTTGTGCGTTTCGCGGCCTATACCAGACTTTTTATAACCGCCAAACGCAGCGTGTGCTGGGTACATATGGTAACAGTTGGTCCATACGCGACCGGCTTCTATTTTGCGACCAAAGTGATAAGCGCGGTTCATATTACGGCTCCATACACCTGCGCCTAAACCAAATTCTGAGCTGTTAGCCAATTCGAGCGCTTCGGCTTCGTCTTTAAAGGTCGACATTGAAATAACGGGGCCAAAAATTTCTTCTTGGAACACGCGCATATCGTTAGTGCCTTTTAATAAAGTAGGTTGAATGTAATAGCCACCATTTAGCTCATCGCTAAGTTGCTCAACATGACCGCCACTGAGTACTTCAGCACCTTCTTGTTTGCCAATATCTATGTAACTTAAAATTTTATCAAACTGTGCTTTAGAGGCTTGCGCACCTACCATGGTTTCGCTGTCTAGCGGGTTACCGCGTTTAATTTGCTTGGTACGTTTTAAAATGCGTTCTATAAATTGCTCATAAATATCTTCTTGAATGAACAAGCGTGATGGACAAGTACATACTTCACCTTGGTTAAAGTAGGCAAGAATAGCGCCCTCAATTGCTTTATCTAGGTATGAGTCGTCTTTTTCCATAACATCGTTAAAGAAGATATTAGGTGATTTTCCCCCAAGTTCTACCGTTGAAGGAATAATATTTTCAGCTGCGCATTTTAAAATATGTGAACCCACAGGGGTTGAGCCTGTAAAGGCAATTTTAGCTATACGCGTATTAGTTGCCAGTGCTTCACCGGCTTCTTTACCAAAGCCATTTACTACGTTTAGCACGCCGCCGGGTAGTAAATCACCAATAATTTCCATTAATACTAATATTGAGGCGGGTGTTTGCTCAGCAGGTTTAAGTACCACACAGTTACCAGCTGCAAGTGCAGGTGCTAGTTTCCATGCAGCCATTAAAATTGGAAAGTTCCACGGAATAATTTGCCCTACAACACCTAATGGTTCATGAAAATGATACGCCACCGTGGTTTCGTCTATTTCACCAATACTGCCATCTTGAGCACGCAAGCAACCGGCAAAGTAACGAAAGTGGTCCGCAGCAAGTGGAATATCCGCGGCGAGGGTTTCGCGAATGGCTTTACCGTTATCCCATGTTTCGGCCACTGCAAGTAGCTCTAGATTTTGTTCAATGCGATCAGCAATTTTTAATAAAATATTACTGCGCTCGGTAACTGAGGTGGTGCCCCACTGCGTTTTTACGGCATGCGCTTTATCAAGCGCCAAATTAATATCGTCTTTGTCAGAGCGGGGAATTTTACAAAACACTTTGCCATTTACAGGGCTAATATTCTCAAAGTATTGACCATTAACGGGTTCAACCCACTCGCCGCCAATATAGTTACCATACTGCTGTTTAAATGTGATGAGTGCGTCTGCTGTGCCTGGATTTGCGTAAATCATATGTGTGTTCTCTTGTTGTTAGCTAAAAGTCTAAGCCGAAATACCAGCAACTTGTTAGAGTAATGTAGCTAGTTGCTTTATATTTAATCGGTATTGATTGACATTAGACTATTAAGCGCTTAAAAACTTGATTAGCAGTCCAAAAAAATTGTCTGTGAGTCCAAACGATTTAATCATTAAAAAGGCTGATTATGTATTCGTCACAGTTAAATAAAAAACGCCAACAACTTGATGTACTTATTGAAAACAAAGTGAGCTTTGCTGCCGACAACAGCGAACTGAGTATTTATGATACTTATAAAAGTGCGCAAAAAGTGGCGCTGCATTCAAACGAATTACTGTTTTGTGCCATGCTCAGTGGCAAGAAAATTATGCATGTTGAGAATAGTCATTATCATAAAGCGTTTTTACCCCACGAATCGTTTGTATTAGCGCCCGAGCAAGGGGTGCTGATTGATTTTCCACAGGCAACTCTCAACTCACCTACCACCTGTTTAGCGATTGAAATCAGCACAGATAAAATAACCAATGTGGCTAATGCGCTTAATATGCAGCAAAACTTTGCTAGTGATACCTTATTTGAATACAGCCCTAATTTAGTGCATACCCAACATAATGCGCAAACTCAGCAGTTATTAGAGCGAATGGTGCATTTATTTAGTGAGCAAGGCGCCGAGCGACACTACCTAATTGATTTATCGTTAAACGAATTGATCACCCGTTTACTGCAACAACAAAGCCGTGATTTATTAATGGCAAACTGCGATAAACTGCGTCTAAAAAGTAACGTGAGTGATGCACTGCAATACATTGAAGAGCATTTAAGCGACACACTCGACATAGACACCTTATGCAAAATAACTTGTATGAGTCGTAGTAAGTTTTACCAGCAATTTAAACTCGCTTTTGGCACCAGCCCTGCGCTTTGGCAGCAACAACTTAGGCTTAAAAAAGCCCGCACGCTTTTATTAGAAGGCCAAGCTATAAGTAAAGTGTGCTACGACCTTGGTTTTAATAGCGCCAGTCATTTTAGCCGTTTATTTAAGCAAACTTTTGGTATTGCACCTAAACAGTGTCGGCATTAACTCAATACAACAGTTTTTGTTATATTAAACAGCCTAATATGTTAATTTACTAATTCCCTGCTAAGTAGTTAAGAGTCGCCGATGAGTAAACCCACCCGCTGGACATTAAAGAGTATTGCCAAAGAATTAGGTGTGTCTAATGCTACGGTATCAAATGCGTTTAATCGCCCTGATCAACTCTCTGCTAAACGCCGCGAAGCCATACTTAAAGCTTGTAAAGAGCTCGGTTATTATGGCCCTAATAAAGCGGCGCAATCTTTGCGAAGTGGCACATTTAATATTGTTGCTTTAGTGCTGCCAGATAGCGTGGAATATATGGTGTCAGACCCTGTCGCGAGTAGCTTTATGCGTGGTGTAACCTCAGTGCTTGAAAAAAACGGCATTAATGTTTTATTGTTTTCAGGCAATAGCGACAACCTTAATAATGTTGTTGATTTTGTTGATGGCTTTATTTGTTATGGACGCCCGCGCAATAAAGCACTAGTAGAGCAACTAAAAACAGTACAAAAACATGTGGTCACTGTGGATTTTGATATTGCCCGCAACGCCTCAATTAATATAAACAACGAACAAGCCAGTTACGAAATAGCCAAACATGTTTTGCACAGTGCAACTGATAACGTGGCAATATTGGGCTTGAGATTACTCGATGAAAATGTATTGTGCCGAGTTTACGAACATCATGAGTTTGAAACGGGTCAATCTATTTCTCACCAACGCTTACGAGGTTATCAGCGTGCGTTAAATGAAGCGAATGTAACGGTAGCCGACGACCGCATTTGGAATATTCCTGAAAGTAGCGAGCGTTTTGCCAGCATAGCTGCAAAAGAAGTATTAAACGCCTCACCACGCCCTGATGTGATTATATGTATGAGTGATTTAATCGCCCTCGCCACCATGCGAGAAGCAATAAAACAAGGGATAAAAATAGGGAATGAGCTACGTATTGTTGGATTTGATGGCATAGAAGAAGCAGCCCGTTTTGTGCCTCGCCTTACGACTATTCATCAAAATAGCCAAGAAAAAGGTGTAATAGCTGCTAACTTATTTATTTCTAAAGAAGAAAAACAACACGAAGTAGGTTACGCACTCGATATTGGTGCAAGTAGCTGAGCGCTGTTAGTAGCGCAGATAAAAAAGCCAAGCTTAAGTTGCTTGGCTTTTTGGTTTTCAACAAATAAAGCTATTTAAACTAATAAACTTTGTAAGTTTAAAGTGGTTTCTTGAGCACCATTAACCTGTGTAATAAGTGCGGTACGACTTGTAAAATCAATACTCAAAGAAATTGACTGTTGTTCAAGCTTCCACATTAAACAACATACACTTGCGCCACCTTGAGCAGTAAATTCACCAGCAAATGCAGGGTGTTCATTACGTATTTTAATTAACGCTATTAATCCTTTTACTACCGGCTTATTTAGCGCTTCATCTATTTTAGCGGCATCTAGATAAGGGCGATTAATGTCACGACCAACATTCGTGCTCGCCAGAAGCTCCATATCATTTTTGCAAGCAAATAAACCACCGTAATACACTTGTGGTACACCCGGTGCAAAAAATTGAATGGCGCGAGATAATAAGTAATCAAAATCATTTGCGCCCAATGCATCGTAATACGTACAGTTAACTTGATAGAGGTCGACGTTACTTGCAGCTGCACCTGTTGCTTTACGGCTCTGGTTATTGCTGTTGGCATGCATGGTTTCTACTAGATTATCTATTTGAGATGCGTTTAACAGCCCTGGCTTATCGCCCATTGGACCCGCGTCAATAATGCCAATGCCATCATGGGTGTCTAGTACAGTTAAACAATTACGTGGTGAAATTTGTAACCACTTAAGCAGTGCGTCTACGTCATTATTAAATAAGCTATGTAAAATAAGCGGTGGTAGGGCAAAGTCGTACACCATGTTTACGCGCTTAGCCACGTCAACTTGAGTTTGATAATGACTATGAATTTCAGCAATGGTTTCCATGCCTAAATCATTTGCCTGCTTTGAGAGTTTATCTAAATAGGCAAATGTTTCATCGAGCATAAAACAGTTAGTACCTGCTTGCTTAATGGCGTAACCCGCTGCATCTAAACGAATAATGTTTACGTTGTTAGCAGAAAATTTAGTAAGTACGTTATTTAAATAAGCAATGCCTGCTTCTACTTTTACATTTATATCAATTTGGTTGTCGGTAAAGGTGGTCCAAAAATCATACGTTTGACCATCACCGCATTTCATTGGTGTAAAACAGCTTCCAGGACGCGGACGGTAAATGGCTTGTTGTTCTTGGTTGCTCATGCCATTAGGGAATACGTCTTCTTTAGTTAAAAATAAATCCCAAAATTCAGATCCTTTGCCTTTGGCCAGCACATCTTGAAATTGAAACGATTGCGCCGATACATGGTTTACTATTAAGTCGGCCATTAAATCATGGTCTTTTCCAAGTGCTTGAATATCTGACCAAGTTCCTATTCGGGCATCAACTTCACTGTGATTAATTGGGTCAAAACCTGCATCGCTACCATCTATTGGGTTATAAAATGGTAATAAGTGTACCCCTGCAAAAACGTCTTTAAGTGGACCCTTTAGAAGTGCTGTTAATGCGTTTATATCTTTACCGGTGATTCGATCAGCATATGTGATCAATTGAACTTTATTCTTCATCATGTGTGATTACCAAGTTGAAACTTAATCGATTAAGATATATCTTTAACTAGCAAGTGAGAATTTACAAGTAATTTTTAAATATTTTACATACAAATATCGTGGCTCGATTAATACTACAATAAGTTACTGACAACTTAATGTGTGTTACCAAGCATTTAACGAGGAAAAGCAAATGACAAAATCACACACACACGTAAGCAGCGATCCGTTGCAACAAATTCGTTGGCTCACATACATGATGTTTTTTATGTTTGCCATGACCTCTGACGCCGTTGACATGATCATTCCCGAACTCATAAGCGATTTTGGTTTAAGTATGACCCAAGCCAGTGCGTTTCATTATGCGCCTATGGCCATGATTGCAATAAGTGGATTATTTCTAGGCTTTTTAGCCGATAGTCTTGGCCGTAAAAAAACGATTATGCTTGGATTATTAATATTCTCTGCAAGTTGTTTTTTGTTTGCGATTAGTAGCAGCTTTATATTTTTTGTTTTTTTACTGTGCTGTATTGGCCTCGCCATTGGTTTATTTAAAACCGGTGCATTGGCGCTTTTAGGTGATATTTCTAATAGCAACGAAGAGCACACCAAAACCATGAATAAAGTAGAAGGTTTTTTTGGCATTGGTGCCATTGTTGGCCCTGCTTTAGTTGGCGTGCTGCTGGTTCAAAATGTAAGTTGGACTTACCTTTACATTATTGCTGGCATTATGTGTTTGATTTTGGCATTGCTAGCTTGGCGTGCCGATTACCCTGCTGTGGTAAAAAGTACAGATAAGCCAGCCTCACTAAAAACGACTATGAAAATGGTTAAAAATCCTTATGCACTGGGTTTTTCACTTGCAATTGCTTTATATGTTGCCACCGAAGTCGCCATATACGTGTGGATGCCTACTCTACTAAAAGATTACACTGGCTCATGGCCGCTGCTGGCCACTTACGCACTTACAATCTTTTTTGTGTTACGTGCTGCAGGGCGTTTTATTGCGGTATGGTTACTGAATAGGTTTAGTTGGCAAGGAGTTATGGCTTACTTAAGCTTTGGCATTGCGCTGTGTTACGTTGGCACTCTTTATGGCGGCGTTGATTGGGCTGTGGCTTTATTGCCTCTCTCAGGTTTATTTATGTCGATGGTCTACCCTACTTTAAATTCTAAGGGAATATCGTGTTTTCCTGTGCATCAACACGGCGCAGTAGCCGGCGTTATATTATTTTTTACCGCACTGTCAGCCGCCTTAGCACCTTTATTTATGGGTATGATCAGCGATTACTTTGGACACGTGCGCTACGGTTTTTATTTAGCTACGGGTTTCGCAGTCATATTATTTTTGGCTATGCTATTTAATTATATTCGTGACCCATCAGCAACAGCATTAGAGCAAAGTAACTTAGTCGCTGAGTAAACAAACAACTTTTAATGCTATAAAAACATTATAAAAATCAATGTTTGAGTAAAAAAACAGCAAATAATTAACAAAACAATTTGCTTATTGTAAAAACTTTGTTATTTTTACTTAATCGATTAAGTAAAAATAACAACTTCCCTTTGGGTTTAAAACGAGGCGTTCACATGACAACACACAACACACCTTTATATCTGATCAGTGCTTTAGCGCTCGCCGTTAGCCAAGGCGTTAATGCACAACAACAAGAGCAAAATACACAAGCGCAAGCTAACAAAGGGCTAGAAACAATTGTTGTTACCGGTGTTCCCCGCCGTACAACGATAATGGCGTCAAGTTCTTCTGTAAGCAGTGTGTCGCTTGAGCAAGTTGAGGTGTCTACGCCTCGCTCTACTGCTGAGGCATTTAGAATTATTCCTGGGGTTCGCTCAGAATCAACCGGCGGTGAAGGTAACGCCAACATTGCAGTACGTGGTTTACCGGTTGCCTCTGGTGGTGCTAAATTTTTACAGCTTCAAGAAGATGGCTTACCTGTTTTACAATATGGCGATATTGCATTTGGTAATGCTGATATTTTTATGCGCTTAGATAATACAGTGCAAACTATTGAATCTATTCGCGGTGGTTCAGCCTCTACCGCAGCCAGTAATGCACCGGGTGGCATAATTAATTTCATTTCAAAAAATGGCGAAAACGAATCGGGCAGCGTATCAACTACACTTGGTCTAGATTACGATACTATTCGAACAGACTTTGAATATGGCACCTATTTAAATGACACTGTACGCTTTCATGTTGGTGGTTTTGTGCGTCAAGGTGAAGGCCCACGTGAAACAGGTTACACATCAAATAAAGGTGGGCAAATTAAAGCCAACCTGACCAAAGATTTTGAAAATGGATACGTGCGTCTTTATTACAAACATTTAGATGATAAAAGTGTTGGCTACTTACCTATGCCAATGTATGCAAATGGTGACTCAATTCCTGGGTTTGACGCACAATCAGATACCCCGCATTCGGCATTATTTACTAAAACAGTGCGCTTAAACGGCGAAAATCAAATAAGCAACGGCGATATTCGCGATGGTATGAATCCGCAAGTTGACTCAATTGGTTTTGAGGCTGTATTTGATTTAGACAACGATTGGCGTATTGAAAATCGTTTTCGTAAATCATCTGTAAGCGGTAATTTTAATTCATTGATCCCAGCTGAAGTTGGCGATGCATCAGCTATAGCGCAAAGTATTGGTGGTGTGGGCGCAACGCTTAGTAATGCGACCACAGGTGCTGCATTTAACGATGATTTAGCCATGCGTATTCATACGTTTGACGTAACCATGAACGACTTTGACTCAATTGTTAACGACTTCAAACTGACTAAATCGCTAAGCGATGATACTAGCGTTACTTTTGGCTATTATGCGTCAACCCAAAATATTGCTATGTCGTGGTTATGGAATTCCTACCTAATGGAGCTCAAAGGTGATAACGCTGCGCTATTAAATGTAACAGCCGCCGATGGGACTGAATTCTCTGAAAATGGCTTATACGCTTATGGCACGCCTTTTTGGGGTAACTGTTGCCAACGTGATTACGACACAGAATACGACACTCGTGCACCCTATGTTGCATTTTCAACTAAGGTGGGTGACGTAAGTATTGATGCTAGTGCCCGTTATGACAGCGGTGAAGCACGTGGTAACTATGCAGGCGCGGTTACCTCAACCGTTGATATGAATCGCGACGGTGTGATTTCTGTTCCTGAACAAAATGTTGCAGGTATTGACCTTGCAAATGCTAGCCCTGTTAATTACGACTGGGATTACGCATCATATTCAATTGGTGCCAATTACCAAATTGACTCAAGCCTTGCAACGTTTGCACGACTGAGTAAAGGCGGTCGCGCCAATGCTGACCGACTTTTATTTGGTAAAGTTCGCGCCGATGGCTCAGTAGCCGATGAAGATGCCGTTGATGAAGTAAACCAGTATGAGTTTGGTATTAAAAAGCGCTTTGATTCACTGTCAGTTTTTGCCACGGCATTTTATGCTGAGACTGAAGAGCAAAACTTTGAAGCGACATCACAAACCTTTTTTGACCGCGAATATGAAGCAAAAGGGATTGAGGTTGAATCAACCTACTTTATTGATGCATGGGATTTTCGTGGTAATTTAACGTGGACAGACGCTGAAATTGCAAAAGATGCACTTACCCCTGAAGTGGTTGGTAATACGCCTCGTCGCCAAGCTGATTTAATTTACTCATTAATGGCACGTTACACTTATGAAAAAGGCTCTGCAGGCCTAAGCTTTATTGGTACTACCGATGCCTATGCTCAAGATAATAACGATCTTAAGTTTGATGGTTACACTCAAGTAAATGGCTTTGTAAGCTACGATTTATCAGAAAACCTTAATATTGCGTTAAACGTAAATAACCTATTCGATACGGTAGGTATTACTGAAGCAGAAGAAGGCTCAATACCTGATAACAACATTATACGCGCACGTGCTATTAATGGCCGTACAACGTCATTGACGTTTAAATACGCGTTTAACTAACCAACTTTAGTGTAACAATCGCTGAAGCTATGTTTGTTCAGCGATTGTTACACTAGTTTTAATAATTCTCCCTTGAATTTTGACCTAGCCATGCTAGGTTTTTTAGGATTTACACTATGACCAAATTACTTAGCCTTGGTGAACTGCTTATTGATATGCTGCCTCAAGACTCTCAAAACAGTGCTTATTTGCCCATTCCAGGAGGTGCTCCAGCTAATGTGGCAGTAGGTTACGCAAAGCTCGGCGGCAAAGCTGCGTTTTGTGGCGGTATGGGAGATGATTATTTTGCTAAACAATTAACTAATGCGCTTGAGCAATATAATGTAGATACTGAGTATTTATTTACCATAGAAGGCGCGCAAACAGCTATGGTTATTGTCAGCCTAGATGAAAGCGGCGAACGCAGCTTTAACTTTTATCGTCATCAAACAGCCGATTTACTGTTAACGAATGAGCATTTAAAGCTTATTAATTGGGATAAATTGAGTACCCTACACTTTTGTTCAAACACCTTAACCAATACAGCTATAGCAAAAACCACTGTGTGTGCTTTAAAGCAGGCTAAAAACAACCACAAACTCGTTAGCTTTGATGTAAATTTACGCTACAGTTTATGGCAAAATAGCAATGACATTGAGCAAAACGTGCATGCATGCTATGCGTATTGCGATATTGTTAAGCTCTCACGTGATGAGTTAAATTTTTTAGCAACGCAACGCCAACAATCAGTTGAAGCCTACTTACAATCACTGCTTGAATTAGGCGTCACGCTGGTGTTTTTAACCGATGGTCCGGCACCAGCGACTGTTTACCATAACGCTTTTACCCTCAGTGAAGCAGCCCCAACAATTACCGCTGTAGATACCACCAGCGCCGGTGATGCTTTTATTGCTGGCGTACTGTACTACTTAAACCACAGCGATAATGCAGTGCCACTTACTGATAAGCTAAATGATGAGTCAATAGTAAAAAAAGCGCTTCACTTTGGTCTTCGCTGTGGCTCAAAAGCATGCTTAGCTAAAGGCGCTTTTCCTGCGCTTCCCACGCAAAAAACACTGTCAAAATAAACCAAGATACTTACAAAAAAGGCCACTGTTGGCCTTTTTTATTAAGCGTCATGCATTATTGGTTTTTAACCACTCTAGAGCGGTAGTGGCATTTTCAAAGTATTGTATTTCACCCGACATAAACCAACTGCCTAACTTAGCTATGGTAGATTGCCACTCTTTATTGCCGTAAATCGCTATTTTTTTAAACTCTTTGTTGTGCTTTAAGCCAAGTTTTAAATCGTCCCAAGCAGCACGAAGCTCCCAACCATCTAACTCAGTGCCATCTATTAATACATTAACAATAGGATGTTTAACTTCGCCTAACGCTGAATCGATCATCGGGGTGATCACTTCATAGTCTTTGTGAGTTAAGGTACCAATTGCCTTAAGTGTTAAGAAAAACTCACTGCCTGAGCGCTCAATACCAATCGACAAACCATGTGTTAAATTAACCATAACTCAACCCTTGAATGAAAAGAGCTTAAATTATAGGCAATAGTTAAAAGCTTTTACTTGAAGCAGATCAAAAAAGTCACTTAATGCAGATTTATTTTTTGAGCTAATTATGTTTTTTTAGCCGATTAACTTGGTTTTTTACATCGTTTAAATAGCCAGTTTTTATCCATACTCTTGCGCCATTGTTACCCGCGGTAGCGTTTATTTGGCTATTAACAGGCACTCTAAGCCAGCTGTGTTTTTCAAGTGTGTCGTTATGCTCTTGTAAAGTGCCATCCAAAACCAACAACTCAGCGCCACCACTTACCGTGAGCGTTAAAGATTGATTAGCATTAAACTGTACAATACTCACTGTTTCATACGTATCTTGATATAACAAAATGACATTTAGGTCATTAAACTCGGGGGTTTTCTGCCCTTGCATCTGCTGTGTGTGAATACACACGTGCTGGCGATCTTCTGGCTGAAACTGCCATAGTTTTACAAAAATAATACAACCGTCTTTTGAGCCAGGAGTATGCTTTGATTGTGGAGGATTACGAATATAGGTACCTTTTGGAAAGTCACCATGCTCATCTTGAAATATCCCATCAAGTACTAAAAACTCTTCACCGCCGGTATGTGTATGTGGGCTAAAGTGGCTGTTTGGCGCATAACGTACAATGCTAGTGGCACGAGCAACCTCGTCGCCCACTCTGTCAAGTGGACGTCTATCAACACCCGGCATGGGCGAAGCTATCCACTCAAGTGACTCACTATGCACCACCACACGTTGACTAAAGTCGGCAGCAATTTTCATATTTGACTCCAAATTATTAATTTATAACTAAACGCCAATACTTGGCTAAGGTTTTTTTGCCAAAAATGCCTCACTGCAGTATTCCCCATTTAATAAATCGACAGCAACAAACTCTACTTTTTCAGTCGGTTTTTTTTCAGCAAGTGCAATACGAGCCTGCAATGGGTTTGGGTAATTTTCTACGTCATAAATTTTCATAATGCTCTCTTATATTTTTAACGACAACTTAGGTTTATATTGGTAAACAGAAACTACCTACTGATAGGTAATTTATAGCAAGCGCTAAATGTTTGCAAACTAAAAACAAAAGAGCTTGAAAATAACTACCTACTGGTTGATAATTTTTTCAGATAACAGCAAGGAAATATCAAAATGAGTAAAAAAGCAGCCCTGCTACAAGCCGCAGAAAATAAAGTGCGACTGGGTGGTTATAGCAACTTTAGCTTTAGAGAACTTGCTACTGAGATTGGTATAAAAAGTGCCAGTGTGCATTATCACTTTCCAACGAAAGCTGATTTAGGCGCTGAACTCGCGCATCAATACACCGATGCCTTTATTGCAGTACTTGGCGATCCGAATGTACATAAAGCAAACGGTAAAAATCCCATCGATATTTACACTCAGTTATTTAGAAATGCGCTCGTGATAGACAAAAAGATGTGTTTATGTGGCTTACTCGGTGCAGAAAGCGACAGCCTACCCGATAAAGTGCGGGTTGAAGTTCAGCGGTTTTTTAATAAAAACTTAGCCTGGTTAACTCAAGCACATCAAATAAATGGAGAGCTTAATCCTGCTCGGGCGGCAATACAAACAGTTAGCTTATTAGAAGGGGCAATGATTATTAGTAAAACCCTAGATGATATTAGCTACTTCGAACAAGCGACTTTTTAGCGGTAGATAGTCAACATAAGTGGTTGGTGATCAGAAAGTTGATAAATCTTTTAACTAAATTACTACTTGTTCAAGCATAAAAAAGCGAGCTTAAATAAAGCTCGCTTTTTGCATTAATAACTATGTAGTTTTAAGCTGGACGCACTTTATGTTTTGAATGCACAAAAGCCAATACAATAAAGCCTACAACAGCAACCGCTACACCAATTGGTTTACCTAAATCACTTGATAAGTTTAATCCTATTGCCGCAGTCATTATGTATGACAGGGTCACAGCTGAAGCAATTACAGCAGGTATACTAGCAATCCAGTGGAATGTACCACGGTCAAATAAATACTTAGTAGCAAGCCATAAAACACTGGTAGAAAGCAGCATATTTGAAAACGCGAAGTAGCGCCAAATAACAGAGAAGTCGAGCTTAGTCATAAAGTAAGCAATGGTTAAAATTGGCAACGCTAACAACAAACGATTACGTAAACTTTGCGGAATACTAAACGCATCCACCATTGTTAGGCGCAGTGAGCGGAACGCTGTATCACCTGAGGTGATAGGGAAAACAGCAACAGCAATAATAGCCATAATACCACCAAATACACCTAAATAGCTGTTTGCAATATGGTTAACCACTAAGCCTGGACCGCCTAAATCAAGCATCGATTTTAAACCCGCATAACCTTCAGGGAAGGCAGCAATACCAGCAAGCGCCCACACACAACCTACAATACCTTCGCACATCATCGCGCCATAATAAACCGGGCGTACATATTTTTCGTTAGTTAAACAACGAGCAATAATAGGTGCTTGCGTTGAGTGAAAACCACTAATGGCACCACAAGTAATGGTGATAAATAGCAACGGCCAAGTAGGCAGTCCATCAGGATTTGGGGCTAAAAAGTCGTGGGCATGATCGGCTTCAAAATACGCTAAAAAGTCGCCAGCTACTGGTAAATGGGGTGCGTTGATTAACAGTGAGACTGCAATAGCAACTGTCATTACAATCATTAACAAGCCAAAAATAGGGTAAAACTTAGTGATGATTTTATCGATTGGTAATAACGTGGCTAAAAAGTAGTAAGCTAAAATAGCGAGAACCCAAAATGTATTACTAGCAAAAATGGTGCCTTCAAATGCATCTAAGTTACTCAATAATCCTGCAGGGCTCATAATAAACACTACACCAACAAAGAATAACAACATAGCAGTAAATATAAGCATAAAGCCTTTAAATACTACGTTGTAATAATGGCCTGCAATTTCAGGTAAACTTTTACCGTCTTCTTTAATACTCATTACGCCAGAGAAAAAGTCGTGTACAGCTCCACCTAAAACGTTACCAAGTACAATCCAAACCAGCGCTACTGGGCCATACAAGGCGCCAAGTATGGGACCAAATATGGGGCCTACTCCTGCAATATTCAAAAACTGAATTAAAAATGCACGAACAGGGTGAATAGCAACATAGTCAACACCTTCGCTAAAACGCTTCTGTGGTGTGTCTACTGTCGAGTCCATACCCGCTTGTTTTTCAACAAACGGGCTATAAAACTTATAGCCTAATATTAAAATAGTCAGGCAAATAAAAAAGATGATCATAAAGCACGCTTCTCTTTTTGTATGTGTGTATAGGGCACAGTATTGCAGCCCAAAATTTAAAATAACAATTGAACGTAGCATATGAAAAACCACGCAACAATGAGACGTTTGGCTAATGCGCTTACAAAATGAAATTTATTCGAAAAAATAAAACTAAGTAAAAGCTTAAGTTACTCATAAAAACAGCATTAAAAAACGTTAAAAGTACTTATATTGCGACTAAAATCTATACGCCAATTTGCAATAATAGCTACACCTGAGTGATTAATTAGCCTACGATAAACATTATTACTACTTTAAATTTACTGCCTTTGCCCTACATGGCTTTGCCAAAAAACAAGGATGCCCTCAATGACACCGTTTACTACGCCCGATTTATACGATGAACATCGCGACCATGTGCAAGTTGCTGACAGTGGCTTGCAACACTTTGGTAATAAAACTCACTTTTATGGTCAAGTAGTGACCGTCACCTGCCCTGACGACAACTCATTTGCTGGTAACATACTGCATGAAAACGGTGAGGGAAAAGTATTGATTGTTGATGGTTTTGCCAGTAAACGTTTTGCCTTTATTGGCGATATGATTGCAGAGCGCGCACTAAAAAATGGCTGGCAGGGCATAATTATTAATGGTTGCTGTCGCGATATTGAAATTCTTGCCACACTTGATTTACCTGTAATGGCGCTAGGCGCAACACCGCGCTGCACCACTAAGCGCGGTTTAGGTGCTAAAGATCACCCGGTTAATATGTTAAACACCACAATTAATACCGGTGATTGGGTATATGCTGATGTAAACGGCTTAATAATTAGCTCTAAAGCGTTGTTTTAATCCCTCGTAATAGTCGTTAACAAAAAAAAGCAGCTCGAAAGCTGCTTTTGTAATTTACATGATTTTTTAAAACCCAAATTCTCAGGTTAAAATTAAAGTGCTAACCATACATCGGTTGAGCCAGGTTCGTTCCCTTGAGTCCACCATTTAGCTTGGTACTTATTACCTTGATAAGAAACTTCATCACCACTGTTATAAATAGCCGTTGGCTGCCAAACTGCGACACCCGTACCATCTGTAGGTTGTGTTGTTGCTTCCCATGCACCACCTAAATCAGGACGCTCGCCTTGAGTCCACCACTTTGCTTTATATTCAACGCCGTTATAAGTAACGACATCACCACCAACGTATGCAACACTCGCATCCCAGCTTCCTGTAGGTGGATTTGTAGTATCAACGTTTATAACTGTTACGCTAAAGCTTTGCGTTGTGGTTAATGCGCCATCACTGACTGCAACAGACACTGTGAAGTCTGTATCGGTATCTACAGCGCCAGCCTCAATAGTTACATTTGCATCACTGCCCACTAATGTTAAGCCTGCTGGTACTGTCCACGTATACGAAAGGGCGTCGTTTTGAGCATCATTAGCCACTACAGCTACACTTGCTGATGCGCCCTCTTCAACGCTGATATTAGCGATAGCATCAACGCTCGGTGCTGTGTTTTCGCCTCCTGATGTTGGCGCAATAACATTAACAACAACATCACGATTAACAGTTGCTTGACCATCTGATACAGCAACAGTTGCCACATACTGTGTATCTGCAGTCACTGTTGGCGCTGTAATGACTAATGATGCACTATTTTGTCCAGATACCACCAGTGCGCTATCAGCATTCCAGCTAAAGCTAAGTGGATCGTTATCTGCATCAGTTGCAGAAGCTGTTACTGTAATACTCTCGCCTGAATTAACAGACACTGATGAAGACACAGAAACAACTGGCTTTTTATTTGTTGGCGGAGCAACTACGCCCCCTAAACCATCATGCATAGCATTAAGAATATCACCATTATCCGCATCTATTTCCCATGCAAATAAACCACCTAAATTATACTGATTAACATACGCTCCCTTCGCCAGTACTGACTTACGGCTATCATAAGTAATTAGTTTACCGGTTGAACGATTCCATACATAAGCGGCTTGTGCTTGCTCATCATAACCCACTTCAAAACCATTAATACCGGTGCCCGCAGCACCAATCATATTGGCTTTAACGCCCTTGTAATCAATAACCCCATCTTCCCATACGCCTTGTGCCGTAGAGCCCTTTAACGGGCCATTACCAGGGGCGGTCATTGGGTTACCATCAATCGCTGCATTTTGCGGGTAAACACCTTCCCAACCACGACCATACATAGCTGTGCCCACGACGATTTTTTTCGATGGTACATTTTGCGCAAGTAACAGCTGCACTGCATTATCGGTGGTATAAGCAGGGCCTTTACGAGGTTCGCCATTTTCATCAAGCCCGGTACCATTACATTGACCAACACTCATATGTTCGCCACAGTAAAGTGCTGTTTGGTGTCCGGTTACGTTACTCCATGCACCATAAAAGTCATAGGTCATGGCAAAAATGTAATCCATATACTGGCTAGCTGCTTGGTAGTCTACATCTTCAATTTTATCGTAACCTGCACCAATGGCTGAGGTTAACTCGTAAGTACGACCTGTTTCTGCTTCTAGTTTATCAAGCATAGCGCGTAGCTCTTGCATTAGCGCCACATAGGCTGGGCCATCGTTGATTGGATCGCCAATGTCTGGGTTGGGGCCGTCACCACCTGGGAATTCCCAGTCAATATCTACACCATCATAAAATTTCCATGTTCTTAAAAATTCTTCCATTGAGGCAACGAAGATGTCGCGGTTAGCTTTATTGGTAAAGCCACCGAATGGGTCTGATAACGTCCAACCACCTACAGATGGTAAAATTTTAATATCTGGGTAACGCTGTTTAAGCGCCATTAGCTGAGAGTAAGTACCACGGATAGGATCTTTTGCATCAACCCCTGGCAGTGCTTTTTGTACTGCTGCCCATGGGTCGTGAATAACCACTTCGTAATCTGCAGAGCCGGCACAAGCGGTTTCAAGTGCACGTTTAGGACCACCCGATAACGATGCGTTTTCACCACAAATTGGAATAAAGCCATACAAAATATGGCTCAGATTTTGTGCTGGCATATTTGTTACATCGTAATCACGGCCATAAATACCCCACTCAACAAAGTAAGCGCCTGTAACTAAACCTTGTTTGATACCAATGTCACGGTTATTTGGGTCTACATCCATCGGCAGTGGTGCTAGGTGTCCGCCGTCGGTGTCAGCAATTACAATTGGTTTGCCTGCACTACGCGCACAGGTTGTGCCACCTTCACATAGCTCAACATACATTGTATGGCGGCCCGCTTTATCATAAGGGAATGTGATAGTGCCACTTTTAGAGCCAGCAGCAAGCGTGCCCTCATTCACTAGCATGTCATCAAAGTACACTTTGTAGCTATCGCCACCATCACCACTCCATGCACTCCACTGAATGTTGATATTAACTTGTTCAACACGGGTAACTAGCTGCTTATAAGAGCCGTTTCCCTCAAGGTCTACCTCAACAAACGAATATTGCTGTGGTTCCCAATTAATGCTTGGTGTAGACGGTGCAGCAGATGCTGTACTTGCAAATAAAGCAACACCGATGGCTGCGCTTAGTTGTTTGATATTCATAGGTCTCTCTTATCCATTATTTATGTAATTATTTAATAAGTTTGAACTGCAAAACTTAGGCTTTATTAAAGTTTGGTCCATACATTGGCTTGCCCTGGCGTATCGCCCTGAGTCCACCATTTAGCGCGATAGCGCTGTCCTTGATACGTTACTTCTGCGCCAACTTGGTAGGCTTTGCTGGTATTCCAAGTGGCTGCTGTGTCAGCTTTCGAGGCTGATTCCCATGCCGCTGAGGTATCTGGTTGTTGGCCTTTGTTCCACCATTTAGCGGTGTAAATCACGTTAGCAAAACGGGCTTTATCGTTTGCTTGATAGATCTGAGTGCTGTCCCATTCAGGTACTGTTGGATCAACAGGGTCAACCGGATCGACCACAGGTACATCGTTAACCGTGACACTAAAACTGGTTTGGGTACTTAATTGACCATCCGATACAGATACTGCAATGGTGTAATCGGTGTTTGCTGATACCTCTGCAGTGGTTAAGTTGATGTTGGCACTAGAGCCTGTAAAGCTTAGCGGTGTAGGTACTGTCCAGCTGTAAGTTAGCTCACTTTGCTCATCATCAAAGGCATGCAGATGAATTGCTGTTGTGGTGTTTTCATCAACTACTAGGTTATCTGGGGTGTGTACAATGGGTGCGGTGTTTGTTGGCGCACCTTGCATACTCAAGGCATAGGTATAATTTGCATCGCTGCTATACACTTGGTTTATCAGTACGTCGGTTGCATCAAACGTAATGCCGCCCGCTTGGTTTTGCACCCCAATTTGCACTAAATGCGCGTAATCAAGGTTAAGTTGTTCAGCCAATGCTTGTTGCCAATTTGCTTGATTGTCGGCATTGATTTTAAGCTGTTGGTTGATTACCTCTTGGCCTGTTTCGTCAAATAATCGCGCCCATACGATGTCGCCTGCAATGGCATTTTGCCCTTGGCGAACAAAATAACCGACGCTAGTCCACGAGTTTGGATCTGTCGGGCCTGCGTCATTTACTATGTTGATGTCGCTACAGTTATAAAAGCCTTCACCAACCACATCATTACGTTGCCAACGGCTATATAAAATGGCCTCGCCGCTACGGTCTTGCGGAATTGCAACACTCATTTCGTAGTAGCGTTTACCATCAGGGTTTTTAACAACCTCAATGTTGTCGTGCTCTTGCACTAGCTGTAAGTCTTGCCAGGTTAGTACGTCAGTTGCGCTATTGAAGCTTGGCTTGGTAATGTAAAACTGCCAAAAGCTTGGGTTGTGCGGGGTTGATGCAAGGTAACGTATTTGAATATCACCATTGGCATTGGGCACTACATCGCTGCGCTGCCAATGTGGTGATGGTAAATCCATACCCCGTTTGGCTGTATCGCCACCAGCACATAAAGTGCCGTTTGGTACATTGGCCTCAACTGCAGTTTGATTTAAATAGTCAGGAGTATTAACCGAAAATTCAATCGCTTGTACAAACTGCACCGTGCCCGATTCTAAATATGCGGCTCGACACGCAAGGTTAGGAATATTTGTGCCGTCTTCAGGCCACCAGTACCCGCCATCAACCTGACAAATTGCTTGGCGCGCTTTAGGGCTATCCATATAACCATGTGCTTGCACTTGCGGTGCTAGTGTACTGAATAGTAAACCACTGGTAATTGCAGATAGCGTAATCGTGTTAAGTTTAATTGATGCCATTATTTTATCCTTTATAAGACTCAATACATGGGGCAAGCTCAGGCCTACCCCTCATTGTTTTGTAAATTACAGGCTACAACTTAAACTCCAATCAGCTGTTACACCCGGCTCAGAGGTTGTCCACCATTTGGCTTTGTACACTGCATTGTTATGCACCATTAGATCGCCGCCAGCAGCATGGCTTGGGTTGCCCGCCCAGTCAGTTTGAGGAAAGTTTGGATAAACAGGTATCGAGGCTATATCAACTCCTTCACACACACCTACAGGATCACCTCCTCCGTTATCCGGATTGCCCGTACCATCACCTGGTGTTGCATCTGGTAGCATTGGGTATTCAGCTTTGAATGCGTAAGTTTTTCCATCTTTTTCAATGGTAAAGTTGCTAGGCCCAGTGATTGGCATGTAGTACATCACTTGTGCATTCACAGTTGCACCAGCGCTAAAGTCTTTTGGCTGACCACCCCACTCATTGTTTAATGTGATTGAGAAACGGTGAAACTCGTTCTCATAACCACCAATGTTGTTACCGGCTGCGTTCGAGCCATTTACTTCTACAGCCATGCCCAGTTTTTCTTGTGCATTCCAGTTAGATTTAAAAATAGCGGAAGTTGATACCGGCACATCAAATGAGATTTTTGCACCACTTAAATCAAGACTTGAGTTATTAGTAAATGCAAACGTTGGGCTGATTGGGTAATTATCATCACCAATTGGGAAGTCTTTTGCTGTAAATGTGATATCTACGGCTTCAGCAGGCACTGTGAAGTTTGGATTTCCGCCATGCACATCATATGCAACACCGCTTTGATTAAACTTATCGTATGCTAATGAAGTTAACGTAGAACCCATGAAGTACTCGCCTTTGGCTGAGTCATAGTCAAAGTCACCTGCCAGCTCCCAGAACATGATACCGCCAAGACCATTGTTGATAACGTAATCAACTTTTGTTGCCATCGACTCTTCATCTTCTATCGAGAGGAATACTTTTTTATCTGCGTTCCATAACCAAGGTGCAACGGCAACGCTGTCATAGTGACGAGTATAAGTACCCGTTAAGCGGTCATCAGCGTCTGTATCAGGTGTTAAGCCATACACGCCTAAATACGAGCCAACAATACCGTTTTCAAGGTTTTTAACATGCCATAATGGGTTTGAACCAGCTGGCATTTCTTGGCCTGCATCGTTCTTATCATGCCAAAGGTTATCGATACCTAGTGCACCATTACCGCATTTGTTTTTCTCACCTACGCCGGTACCTTTAGCACAATCAGCTTGGTTTGGTAGTGCCGCTTGGCCCCATAAACCGTTTGTTCCGCCTGATACATCCTTAAAACCACGGGTGTAATAAGGTAAACCAATATTGATTCGACCCGCTGACATCGCACCACGGAAGTAACGCACTGCCCAATCAGTATTTAAATAGCCAATACCTTCAAACTCTTTGGTGCCGTATACATTCCATTGCGCAAGCTCTGAGTCTAACCCAGTATCAAATAATGCCGCGTTGTGACCTACGTGCGAGTTCCATGCGCCATGTAAGTCATAAGACATGATATTTACATAATCAAGGTATTGAACCGCTTGGAAGGTTTCCATACCGCGCAGTAAATAACCTGAAGAAGGCGATGCAATCGTGAGTAAATAATGCTTACCCGCAGCTTCACCTGCACGGTCTAGCTCTTCACGTACTTTTTTCATTAGCACTTGGTATGAGGCATTTAAACCACCACGACGTGCATTAGAAATTGGGAAGTCATCAGGGTGGCCTGAGTCATTCATTGATGATGGGTATTCGTAATCAATATCAACCCCATCAAAGCCATATTTTTCAATAAACTCAACTGCACTTTGTGCAAATGCATTGATACCTGCATGGTTAACTGAACCATCAGCATTGGTGGTCATGGTGTAAAAACCACCGCTTGCAACACGGCCTGTTTCATCAAAGTAACCACCGGTTTCAGCCCAACCGCCCACAGATATGAGTGTTTTTACATCTGGGTGTTGTTTTTTGTATTTGTTTAACAGGTTAAAGTGACCTTTGTAGTTAAACTCTGGGTCCATTTCAGCGCCAACTACGCCCGGCCATTCCATATTAGTGGCAGGGTTATTTACTGAAGTAGGATCGCCAATAGATACTTTGTTGTTTGCATCAACATGGGCAAATGCATAGTTGATGTGGGTGATTTTATCCCACGGAATATCGTTCACTAAATAACTGGGTTGACCATTAGCGCCATTACGCCAGCTAGTAAAGTATCCAATTACACGGCGTGGATGATCTGGGCCCATGATCTCACGGCCATCAGCGTCATAAATCGTACAGTAAGGCGTGTTTACACCGGGAGTTTGATATAAACCTTGGGGACGACAGTCAGTGCCCGTAACTGGGCCGGTATTTTCATCAACAACCGTTAATACTTTTGTTACTTGCGCTGTTGCACCGTCGTTATCTGTCACCGTTAGGGTGAAAGTTGCCTGACCAAGTGCCGTTGCTTGCCATGCAAAACTGCTCGCTGGTGAGCTTGATTGATGAACATCCACCCCGTTTGCTGCAAAGCTCAGAGCAGTTACTTGGCCATCACCATCAGTTCCAGAAAGTGCAAACACCACCTGCGAACCAACAACCAGTTTATCCGGTAGCGTGCTAAATGAAATAGCGGCAACTGGTGCTTGATTAACAGGGTCAACAATCACTGAATCACTTACACTTATCGTATTAACAACTTCAGCAGACATCGCTCCTTCATCGTCTGTTGCTACAGCACTAATTTGATGTTCGCCCGCAATAGCTTGCCAGTTAACACTAAACGGCGCAGTGTTATCAACCGCAATTGAAGTACCGTCTATAAAAAACTCCACACCTGCAACCGAGCCATCTGAATCAGTTGCTTGCGCCAAAATGACAACGCTGTCTTTATCGTTAAATAAAGAACCATTCCCAGGTGTTATCTCAGTAATTATAGGCGATTGATTATCATTGACAGCGCTGTCACATACATCCAAAAGTAACCAGTCTTGATATTGACCTGCATTCTCCAAAGGATTGGCTTGTGTCCACCACTTGGCTTCATAGGCATTATTTTGTGCCTTAACTTGGCTTCCTGCTGTATGAGTTTGCCCTAACTCCCATGCCGTTAATGTACTGCAATCAGTTGATGCGTATACATTTAAACTAAATGCACTTAGAGGTAAGGCACTTAATTTGAAGGCATTTTTTATTATTTTCCGTGAGCTCATTTGCTCCTCCGCTTAGTGTGTTAAGAAATGCTATTGTCAGTTTCCATTTATGAAACTAGCATGAACAAAGTAAATATCAAGTAAATAAAGTGCAATTAATGAACAAAAAAAGTATTAATTAACTAATTAATAATATAAGACTAGTTATTTATACGTATAAAAATCCATTCATATACTAAGCTCAAATAAATGACACTTATCAATCGAGCATAAAAAAGCCCAGAAAACTGGGCTTGGTTTACATTAGGAATGTATGTTCTGTTTAATTAAATGAAACCGTAATAATATTCGAGCATACGTTTTCAGAAACACATAACTGATAGTCGTATGCAGGTAATGTTGCGTTACGAACGTAGTCACGGTAACGACCATTGTCTGATACGGTGCCTACTAGTTCACCATTTCGGTATAAGCTAAGTGACTCAGCACCCACTTCTTCCCAGTTTAACTCTACACGCATAGTATCAAGACGTGACTTATTAGCGCGTTTTAGACTCAACTCAATTTCAACATCACTTACAACAACTGTTTGTGTGAATGTATCTGAGTTGTTTTCACTATCTGTTACAGTTAGTTCAACTTCATAACTACCTGATTCAGCGTAGGCATGAACAGGGTTTGCATCAGTTGAAGTTGCACCGTCACCAAAGTCCCAGCTCCACTGTGAAATATCATCATTTGCATCACGACTTGTATCTACAAATGTGGCTGTAAGGCCTTGCGTATCAACATCAAAACCAGCGCGAGGAGGTTGTGGGCTTACTTCACCAATAGCACTAAATGTAAGTGACCAACCATTTATTGTGCCGGTATCTGAGCCTGCAGTATCTTCAACATGAAGTGTCCAATCACCTGTTGCAACTTCCCCGTTAAATGCACTTGAAGTAAATGCTTTAACAATATCATCTTGACTACCGCCCTCATTGCTTTGCAGTGTCACTTCATTACCTTGCGCTGAAATAAGTGTAAGTACTAAATCACCTGACCAAGTATGCGAAATGTCTACATCAGCAGTGGTACCAAAAATAGTTAAATCATCGGCCACTGTTATGACAGAGCTTGCACCTTCCGGAGAATTATCTGGAATCGCAACACTTTCATCACTAGTGTAAGTAAAGTCATTCAAACCTGCAGGTTGCAACATTAAGCTTACTGTTTGCTCTTTAACTTGCTCGTCTGTTGTCGCGGTTACAGTAAAGTCATAATTCCCCCACTGAGTTTCGCTATTAGTTGCCACTGTAAGTACAACTTCATCACCTGGACGAGCAGTAGTTGCGCTTAGTGATGCATCAGCAAGATCAGCAGCCAAAGCCAGTGAAACATCGCCATCCCATTGTGCAATTGAACCAATCGTAAAGGTATAAGTGACTGTATCACCTACAGTTGCTTGCTGAGAAACAGGCGATACAGATAATTTAAACCCAGGAGTTGGATCAGCATCAATCAGTGCTTGGTTTATATTTAGGCGTGTACCTGCAACCGTTTTACCATTTAATGCCGCATTAGCATCACCACTAGACATAAGTAATTCTTTAAGCTCTAGTGTTGTTAAATCAGGATTAACTGACAGTACAAGTGCAGCAGCACCGGCTACATGTGGCGTTGCCATTGATGTACCAGAGTAACTTGCATAGCCGCCACCAGGAATGGTTGATAAAATCGCACTACCTGGCGCGCCCATATCAACACTGGTTAAACCCCATTGTGAAAAACCAGACATATTGTCGCGACTATCTGTGCTTGCAATAGATAATACATTATCATTTTCATAATTAGATGGGTAATGAGGGTTTACATCGTTGTCTACCGCATCATTACCAGCAGCAGCTACAAATAAAATATCAGCTTCTTCACTGGCAGTAATCGCATCAGCAAGTGCTTGGCTATAACCACCACCGCCCCAGCTATTGTTTAATACACGAAGGTTAACACCTGAGTTTTTAAGGCCTACCATGTAGTCAATACATTTAATAGCGCCAGATGTAGAACCTGTACCATCTGCAGCTAAAAACTTACAACCTGCAATAGATACATCATGGTTTACACCTACAATTCCCACACCATTGTTACCACTGGCACCAATTGTACCTGATACATGTGTACCGTGGCCTTCGTCATCCATTGGGTCGCCAGCATCGGTAATCGCGTTAATACCGTGCACGTCATCAACATAACCGTTACCATCATTATCGATACCATCGCCAGCAATTTCACCGCTATTTACCCACACATTCGCAGCTAAATCAGGATGACTATAATCTACACCGGTATCAATAACACCTACAACAACATCACGGCTACCAGTTGAAATTGACCATGCTTCTGGTGCATCAATATCAGCATCAGCAGTGCCACCAGTTTGGCCTTCATTATTTAAGCCCCATAAATCTTCAAAGCGAGGATCGTTTGGTGTTGCTGCAATGCTCACACGATAGTCAGGCTCAACATACTCAATGGCTTGATGAGATTTT
Organism: Pseudoalteromonas undina; assembly: GCF_000238275.3. Taxonomy (NCBI): domain Bacteria; kingdom Pseudomonadati; phylum Pseudomonadota; class Gammaproteobacteria; order Alteromonadales; family Pseudoalteromonadaceae; genus Pseudoalteromonas; species Pseudoalteromonas undina. Next base: position 299,294 of record NZ_AHCF03000004.1, on the reverse strand, counting down.
AAGCGCTCAATAGCTTCTTTAGCACTCATTCCAGATATTTTAAATTTAGCAAGGCGACCAGAAAATAACGAAGTGAAGTTATCATCAACTTCATCGCTGTTTAAATCTGATATTTTTGCTTTAACTAACGAACGAGCTTGCTTACGCATTTCTGGCGAAGCATTCTTTTTATATTTAACAATAATCGAGTCACTGCTCGCGGTTACTTTTTGAGTTGTACTGTTAGCATCAGGTAATTTAGCTGCAGCTAAACAAGGTAAAAGTGCAAGTGTAATAATAGATAATTTTGTTTTCATCATTTTATCCGTAATAAAGTTAACTTAGCTTTACTAAGTAGAAAATTTACGTCTAAGAATTTAAGAAATCACGTGGCAAGCTTTAAGAAAACGGCTAAATAACGACTAACTCAAGTAAAAAAAGCAAAACAAGGTACAAAACCATCATTTTTAACTAGAAATATAGCGATAAAAACATAAAAAACATCCATTTTAATGAGCAAACCCCATAAACTTTAACATGCCATTAACCCATTATTTTTTACTAGATTTTACTGTAAATTTAATTAAACCCCAAAATAACACTTCAAGACATTGAAAATAAAGCACTTTAAATACCATTAAAAAAGATGATTCAAAATAAGTTCATTGAAGAATACAGTGATTGAGCAGTTATGAATTAGGTAACGGTAAATTTACTTATTAAGTACAAAAAGCCGGTTTCTACTTTCATAATTAAAAAGCACCTTACGTTTAAGAATAAAAAAGTTAATCACACATTATCACAGCACGGCATGCTGTAACGACAAACACCTTATTAAAACTCAATAAATAATCAAGGTGTTTAATTTTGTATTTCAAGGAGAATAATAATGAGACTAAATAAGTCAATTCTTAGCTGTGCTATTGCAATAGCAATGGGATCAAGCTTTGCTGTTCACGCCAACACGGCAGATAAAAATGTATCGACCTCACCTTTAAGCGCACAAGTTTCAATTCAAAGTGATTCAAACTCAATTACTTTAGAGCAAGTCCTTAACAATAATACTGCGGTGCTCATGCAAGACGGTGACAGTAACACCATGATTGTAGAAACCGTTGGTGAAAACAATACAAATGAAGTCACCCAATTACAGTTTGGCAATTACACTAAAGTAACGACCGTTGGCGACAATAACGATCAAGCCTATTTTCAAGATGGTACTGCAAATGGCGCATTAACAGAGGTTACAGGTAATAATAATAATGTTTACGTTAGCCAAAACGGTCAAGGCTTTTTAGTTAACAACGAAGCTATTAATATTGTAACTGGCGATGATAACTACGTTGAAGTAGAGCAAGGCTCTGGTGGACATTGGTTTTACAACATGGACATGCAAGGCAATGCCAATGAAATTACTGCTTTTCAAAGCGGTGAATGGAGTGAAGCCGAAGTATCAATGCTAACCGGTGATGATAATTTAATATACCTTAGCCAAGCGGGCTTCTGGAACACATTTAAAGTTACTTCGCTACAAGGCAATGATAACGAAATTGATGTTGTGCAAGAAGGTGACAGAAATGCGGTCACTTTTAATAATATTTCAGGTGATGTTAATGAAATTCTCGTTGAGCAAGAAGGTAATACAAATGCGGTTGCCTTCACTGATGTAGTCGGCAGTGAAAACAGCATTGATATCGACCAAGAAGGTACTGATAACGTAGCCGATTCGGCTTTGTTCGAAGGCCAAGGTAATGAAGTTGAAATTACCCAAGTTGATACTGAGAACATGGTTACTGCAGAACTTATTGGTGACAATAATGAGTTAAAAGCAAACCAAAATGGTGCATCTAACGAAGCATACATGGGTGTATTAGGCTCAAATAACGAATTTGATATTAATCAAATGGGAAATTTAAATTCAGCGCATTTAGCTAACTTTAATGGCTCAGACAATGACGTTAATCTAACTCAAGCCGGTGATGAGAATGCAATTTTAGTTCAGTCTTCTTACCCGAATATGGCATTAACATCTAACAATAATGATATCGATATTAACCAAACTGGTAATCAGAACGAGGCAATCGTAACTCTTGCTGGTATCTTAGATAGTAACTCAAACCAAATTGATATTGCCCAAAATGGCGACATCAACCTTGTGGATATGATGGTTGAAGGAAATGGTCATAGCGTTGATATTTCACAAGAAGGTATTGGAAACTGGGTTATTGGAACTGATGATTCAGCATTTTTACTCGGTGGTGAAAATGTAGCATTTAATGTTACTCAAACTGGTAATGATAATATTGTTGAAGGCGCTGTTATTGGTTTTAATAGCACTGTTTCTGTTACTCAATTGGGTGATGGCAATACAACAACAATTACACAAATGTAATTGATAAATGAGAGGGAGATTGACTCTCCCTTTTTTCTTTATGATAAAAACAAAACACACCTACTTACTTGCCGTTTTACTCTTTTGTTCACCAGTGGTAACGGCTGCTGATGACCTAGAGATAGATGGTTTATTGCTCGATCGTAGTATTAGTCGCTTTGGTCATCAGTTTTATTACGAATTTTCTAATTACTGGCGAGATCTCCCCTCTACCGCTGGCTTTAATATAGAGATTAAAGAAACCGTCATTCCAAAAGCAGGTACGAAATTAACCTTAATAATGAATAATCAAGTTGTTTATGCAACATACTTAGGGCGAAGACTAGAGCCACTTGATGAACGTGTAGAACAAGCTGTTTACACAGTTATAGACGCCATGGCGCGTTCCAATATGAAAGTCTCCTCTCCTGATATGGCATTAAATGGATGGTAAAAATGAAAAAAATAGCATTAACAATAATAACAACTTTAAGCTTTTCAGTCTCCGCTACTGAAATTATTTATACCCCTATTAACCCGAGCTTTGGCGGTAATCCACTCAATGCCAATATGTTACTTAGTAAGGCACAAGCACAAAATAAACATAGAGCACCGGTTGTCGAAAAAGGATACGCTGAGCAATTTCAAGACTCATTAGAGCGAACATACTTAAACCGTATGGTTAGAGAAATAACAGATATGGCCTTTGGCGAAAATATTGAAGACAGTATTTTTAACCAAGACTCTATATTTATGAGTGGTGATTATCAAATAGAAGTCATCACCAGCACAACCGACACAATCACTGTAAAAATAACAAACATAATTGATGACTCTGTGGTGATCATTGAAGTTCCGAGGTTTGGATAATGTATAAAGTAATTATAATAACAATCGCTCTTTCTCTTAGTGGTTGCTCTACTATGGGTAATTTAATTCCTCCGTCAAAACAAAGTGCGGTAACGTTAGAGCCAACAGATGTTTTTTCTGATTTAAAAAGCTTACCTAAACCTGCGGGTAGCATTCCAGTTTCGGTTTATTCATTTCGCGATCAAACCGGTCAATATAAACCACAGACTAATGTTAGCTCGTTTTCAACGGCCGTCACTCAAGGTGCAAACTCTATTCTAGTGCAAGCATTACATGAGTCTGACTGGTTTACGCCGGTTGAACGTGAGGGTTTGCAAAATATTTTGACTGAACGAAAAATTATTAGAGCGGCACAAGCGACTAACCCTAGTCAAGGCGAGCTACCGCCATTAACCACCGCTAAAATTATTTTAGAAGGTGGCATTATTAGCTACGATACCAATGTAAAAACTGGCGGATTAGGGATGGAATACTTTGGTATTGGTGCCTCTGAGCTATATCGTGAAGATGCAATCTCAATTTATTTGCGCGCAGTCGATGTAAGAACTGGGCAAGTACTGTTATCAGTAGCCACCAGCAAAAAAGTATTGAGCCAAGAAATGCGAGCAGGCTTCTTTAGATATGTTAGTTACAAACGTTTAGCCGAAGCCGAAGCTGGATTTAGTGATAACGAACCTATGAGTATTTGCGTGACACAAGCCATAGAAAAAGCGCTTACTGATTTAATTACTAAAGGCATAGATCGAGGACTTTGGGCTAAAAAACAAGCTTAAAAAATAAAAGGCTATACATATAGCCTTTTCATTTAATTATCTAATGGAAGTAATACCGAAATATAGCGCTGTGCCCAATTTGCAAGCTCTATACGGTTACGCGATTGAGTCTTTTTAAACGCACTATAAAGGTGGGTTTTCACTGTGTGATCACTAATATTGAGTTTGTTCGCTATTTTATCGTTACTCGCACCCTGCGCTATTAATTGAATTACCGATTTTTCGCGTTTAGTTAAGTTTTCGTAATCCGATTTACTAAGTACTATGTCGTCGTGCAATAAATTGTGAGATGAGGCTGCATTTAATATATCTTTGAATGCACCAGAAATCACTTTACGAGTAAACCATAGCTCGCCATCGGTTATTCTTACAAGCGCTTTAAAAATATCCTCTGCAGCATCTGAGCTATAAAAAACACCATTGAAGTGGTTTAATAATAAGTTTTTCTCACATACAGCACTTGATTCAACATTAAATAAAATCACCTTATGTTGCTTAGCTAAACAAATTAATTCGGCAGGGATCAATGAGTGCCAATCTTTATCAGCACCATCGATGAGGAACAACTCAACATTATCTCGTTGCCCAATTTTAGGAAGCGCATCATCCATTTTAATATCTTTAAACAATACATTTAACGTATTTAAAACAGTAGTGTAGCTAGCTGCATAAGCAGAAGATTTAAACGTTGTTTTGATAAATGCACACTTCTTATTTAACATAAAATTCATCCTTGAAACGTTTATGTCACATTACCTAAATTAACTACAAAACACAATGCTCTTTTGGTATACCTTAGTAGTGGATTACTCTGTAAAGCAGTTAAGGCAAATCAATCTTTAGTAAGCATATAAAAGCGCGATGTTACACCGTTAGTCCAACCAAATCCTTGTTGTACTTGATATTCCCCCCCGCTGGCTTTTTTTTGCGGTGTGCATACATTATATTTTTCGAGCAAGCATTTATTTTCAATAAAATCTTGTTCTACCATTGTTAGCCAGTTTTTCATTATGCGTGTAGCTAATTGTTCAATACCATAATTACGCAAGCCTTTTACCGCAAACCATTGTAATGGAGCCCAGCCATTCGGGCTGTCCCATTGCTGTGGAGTATCAACAACAGTGGTTACAATGCCGCCTGCTTTTAAAAACTGCTCGCTCAATACGTTTGCAACCAGTTCAGCTTGCTGTTGCGAGGCTAAATTAACAAAAAGCGCGGTACTTGCCGCTGCACTTAAAATAGCAGACGGCTTAGATAGCTTATGATTATAATCAACAAAAAAACGCTTCTCATTGCTCCAAAGATATTGATTAATAAGCGACTTTCTTTTTACAGCATAGTTGCTGTACGTTTGTGATTGTTGCTCATTGCCAAGCAATTTAAAACATTCACTAAGCTGATTTTCTAAATTGTACAGTAGGCAATTTAGATCTATAGGTACAATATCTGTCGTTTGAATTGAGCTTAGTAAGTTTGACTCGGCTAACCAGCGCGAGCTAAAGTCCCACCCAGATTCGCACGCAGCACGAATATTACGATAAAACTCAGGTTTTTTATCATCACTAAACCTTGATGCAAGCGCTAAGTCTTCTCTTAATGACTCTGCGCGAGGAGCCGCCTCATCATCCCAATAGCGATTTAATACCCCACCACATGGCATTGTTACTGCGCGTTTTACACTTGTTTGCGCATCATCGAGTGTACCTGCTCCTTGCATCCAAAATGCGTGCTCTTTTATTAAAGCTTCAACACACAATTTAAGCCAAGCTAAATTATGTGTTTTACTGTGTGTGTGCTGCCATAAAAGCTCAACCATCAGCGCTAAAATAGGCGGTTGTGAACGCGATAAATAATAACTGCGGTTACCATTGGGAATGCAGCCGTAATCGTTAATTAAGTCTATGAAGTTTTGTAGCATATCTTCTACTACATCACTTTTATCTGCATCAATTAAACCCAGCGCAGTAAAGTAACTATCCCAATAATAAATCTCTTGAAAACGTCCACCAGGTACAATATAGCTGTGCTTTAAAGCGAGTAAAGAATTAGCTTTGGGTATATCGGCTTCACGTCGAAGGCCGCTCCACAGTGAGTTTATGTAGCCTTTTACACTGGTGGTATTTGCAGCCCCTTTCATTGTTAATAAAGGCGTTGTTATAAAATGCGCATCAACAAAGTCTCTTAATTGAGTTTTATCAAGGGGTGCTATTTGCTCATACTGTATACAGGCACTTTGCCAATCAACACGCGCGGTTGCATCAGCAAACGTTTTACAGTCGCTAAATATGTGCTGTGTTTGTACATCTTTAAATAATTGGCTATTAAAAAAACTCATAACTGTCCTAATCTATTAACTATTGACTGCGTGTTGTGAAATGGCATGGGTGCGTTTTTTAAAAATAATCACGCTAATAAAAATTAAACTAATGGGCACAAGTGAAAGATAAAAAGCATGCTGGCCACTAAAGTGCTCAAATACATACCCGGTTATCACCGACCCTGTGGTGCCACCAAGTGCTGAAAACACAACGATTAACCCTGTCATTGCAGCATGTTGATGCTTTTGAAGCGCACTGAGCATGACTGAGTTGAGTACCGGATAAATGGGCGCCATAAAAAAGCCAATTAATGGCAAAACAAACGCCGCCAGAGGCGCATCAAATAAACTATTCACCTCGCTTTTAGGTAAGTTTTCCGTTAGTGGTAAGGTAATAATGATCAACGCAGCCATAGCAACTAAACAACAGCTAAGTACTACAAACCAATGAATATGCTTTAATACTTGGCCCGCCACTAAGCGGCCTAAAGCAAGAGCTGCGGCAAAAATACTCGCTAGTTGAATACTAATAGCTACTGGTAATTGCAAAACTTGATTATTAAATGTAGGCAACCAAGTCCCTACCCCTTGCTCGATTAACACATACAAAAATGCACTAATAATAAAAATCAGCACTAACGGTTGATAGGTAAGTTTGAGCATAGCAATAAAGTCATTCCAACCCGAGTTGCTTTTTTGACCTTTAATAGCAGGCTTTATTGGTGCTATTACGACACTGATAATCACCAAAAGCGTAAGCGCTGCTAATACGTAATAAACGTTCAACCAGGCATTGCTATCAACAGGTTCTATAAATGCGGTGAATACCCAATAGCCACTTAATACACCCACCATAAAAATGCCTTCTATGGTGTTCAGTAATGATGAGTGACTATTTGCATCCTCAGTCACTTGGCCAATAATTGAATAAACCGACACCTTAACGACCGCAAAACCACAACCCACAGCAGCAAATAACACTTTAAACATGTAAAAGTCACTTATTACAGCCGTACTCAAACACGCTATAGCGACAACTATCAGTGCTAGCAGCATTGCAAGCTTGTAGCCTAAACGTGGTATAAATGAAGCAACAACAAATGACATTATTGCAATAGATAAGTCTTTAAACCCCTCTAAAACCGACGCTTCGGTTTTGCTTACTCCTAGTGTGTTTATAGACTGCAAAATAACAGTGCCTACGCTATTTAATAATATTGCGAAAATAAAATAGCTTGCAGCAATTGCCAGTGTGATTTTTATTTTACTCATTGCGTGCCTCGTTTATAGCGACATACGCCATAACGTTTGTAAAGCAAATTACCCATAGCTGGTAAATTACCGTGTGTGTTAGTCAGTGAATCCTGAGTTTAGAGTAGAATAAACACCATTGCAATCGTTTGCATTTTAAATTTAACAATTAATATACATGCATACTAGATTAACGTTTGCTTGACTGGCGAGTAATTAACTCTATATCAATAACTTGTGATTCGACTTTTTCACCTGAAAACTGCTGTATTAACTTTTTAACTAACAAAGTCGCAGCAAATTGGGTGTTTTGTTTAATTGTAGAAAGTGAAGGATGGCTAATATCAGCCATGGCAATGTCATCAAATCCAACCAGTGCCACATCGTTAGGAATACTCACGTAGCGCTCTTTCAGCGCTTTCATCGCCCCCAGTGCAACCATGTCACTACAGGCCATAATCGCATCAAAATACAACCCTTTTTCACGTAATAACTGGTTAATTGCTTGATACGCAGAGCGACTGGTAAGATCAATGGATATAACATGCTGCTCAAGTTTATGGGTAGAAAGTGCAGCGGCGTAACCACGATGCCTTTCACTAATTTCACCATGCTCAGGATCGCCTAAAAATAAAATATTTTTAGCACCGTGTTCTATTAAATGAGCCGTCGCTTGCATTCCTCCTAAGTAGTTATCACTGCCGACAATAGGATAATTGCTTTGTGTTTTTGGATCCCCCCATACAACTAAAGGAATACCTGCATCGGCAGCCGCTTCTATATTAGTTTGGTTTTTTCCTTGCCCCACAACAATAATACCGTCTGCTCGGCGGCCATTAATAAAGTAATTAGCCCAGTCATCTTGCGCCATAATAGAGTTAGATAACAACAACTCTAACCCCTGTTGATTAAGCGCAAGGTTAATTTCGCTCACTACCTTGAGTAAAAATGGATCGCTGATTGATTGCTCGGTTTGCTCATCAAGATTAATAATGACGGCAACAACATTGGTCTTTTGCGTACGCAAACGGCTAGCCGCCGTGTTAAGGCTAAAATTATGTTTTTTTGCAAGCTGCTGAAGCTTGTCGCGGGTTTCTTGCTTAATGAGCGGGTTATTATTCAGCGCGCGCGAAACCGTTGAGGTAGACACCCCAGCAAGCTTTGCTAAATCAGCTAATTTAATTTTTTTATTATTCATAAAACCCTAAACGCTCCACTGCGGCTGTTGCTATATCTAACTTACTGACAATATAGCATTATTATTTTTTACTGGCTTGCCCATTAACTTAAAAATTACGCTCTTGTGTAATTACGCTCAATAAAACAACAGCCCTTATTAATAAATAATTTACAAATAAATATTGCAAACGTTTGCATTTATCTCTAGAGTTTCAATTTATACAGCCTGTTTACATTAAAATTTAATCAATCTCGCTGTAATACACACTGTTTAACACACTAAAAACGGGATCTCACACATGAAATTCAATAAAGCAAAAAGCATGCTAGCCTCTGCAATTACTTTAGCCCTAAGCACACACGCTGCTCTTGCAGCAGAACAAGCAAAAGAAAAAAAAGTTGAGCGAATTGTCGTTTCTGGTACCCCCGCAGGTGTTGGGATCAGAAAGATTGATGCCAGCTACGCTGTAACAAATATTGATTCATCACAAATTATAAAATTATCACCTAAAAGTACTGCTGACTTATTTAAAGCCGTTCCCGGTGTGTGGGTTGAAAGCTCTGGCGGTGAGTCTGGTGCCAACGTATTTGTGCGTGGGTTTCCAGGAGGTGGTGATGCGCCATTTTTAACACTCAGTATTGAAGGCTCGCCAGTTTACCCCGCGCCTACTCTTTCATTTTTAGAAAACTCATCGTTATTTAGAATCGATGAAACGATTGAAACCATGGAAGCACTGCGAGGTGGTCCTAATCCTGTGCTATCCAATGGTCAGCCTGGTTTAACAACCAACTTTAGGTTAAAACGTGGCAGTGAAGATACTCAAGGCTTGTTTAAATACACCACCTCAGATTACGACTTACAGCGTGTTGATGCTGTAGTAAGTGGTGAAATAACTGACGACCTATATTTTATGGTAGGCGGCTATGTTAAAAGCTCACCGGGTATTCGTGATGCAGGCTTTACTTCTGAAAAAGGCAGCCAATTTACAATTAACATTACTAAAGAGTTAGACAATGGCGAGCTTAACTTTTATACCCGTCAAACAGACGATCATGGCGCATGGTACTTACCAACACCACTCAATGTTAATGGCATTGATGCTGAATATACCCAACTTGGCACACTAAACCGTCAAGCGACGATTTTTACCGGCCCAAATGCGCAAGCACACGACATTGACCTAGGTGATGGCCGAGGATGGGATGGCCATGTATCCGGCGGTAGTATTAAACTTGAATTTGATAATGGCTGGCAATTTATTGATCGCTTCAATATTACCAAAGGCGATGCCAATACATTTGGCCTAGTACCTAATGGTTCAGCAACAACCGTTGGTGAAGTTGCCGACAATGGCCAAACGGCATTCGGTGCAGTGACTAACACCGAATATGCTAGTGATACCGCGATTCAGCAACTGGGTCGCTGGGTAGTATTAAAAGAAATAAGCTCGTTTACTAACGACTTAGCCCTTTCAAAGCAATTTGGCGATTTATCGGCCACTTTTGGTTATTACACCGCAAGCACATCTGCGAGTGATTGGTGGAGCTTAGGTAATACGGCGTATCACGTGCTGGAAGCCGGTGGTGAATTATTAAATGGTATTGAATGTAACCAAAACACTGACGGGTGTGGTTTTAATTACGATATTAGCTCAACAGGCGATGCCCGCACCAATGCCCTTTACTTTACAAGCCAATATAAATTTGCAGATGGATTTACGCTTGATTTAGGTGTACGTAAAGAAAACCATGATGTGCAGTACAGTGTTGATGAAGACCTTGACGGTATTATCACTAAAACTGTTGATTACGATGAAAGTAAAACCTCATGGACAACTGGTCTAAACTATTCAATTAATGACGACATGGGCGTGTTTGCACGTGTTAACCGTGGTTATAAAATGCCATATTTTGATGACTTTAGAGATAATTTTGGCGCATACCAAGGGGGTGAAAAACTAATTAAAGAAGTAACGCAAGGTGAACTAGGTTACAAGCTTATTTCAGACTCTACCGACTTCTACGCCACCTTTTTTGTCAATGAAGTAAAAGGCGATACCTTTGTAAGTCGCCCGGGTGTGCCGGCTGAAATTTTAACGAACGAAGCGTATGGTGTTGAACTTGATTACAACTTTAATCATGAATCTGGCTTTTCTGTTAATTTAAATACCACATTGCAACAAACCGAAATCACTGAAAGTCCGGAAAATAAAGGCAATGAAGCACAGCGCCAGCCTAAATGGCAAGTACGCGTAACACCAAGCTATGACTTTGAAGTAGACGGCATGTACGCCACACTCTATGGTACTTTGTCAGCAGTAGATGACCGCTTTGGTAATAATGAAAACACCGTAACACTTGATGGCTACGAAAAAGTTGACTTAGGTTTAATTATTGAACCAATGGAAGGCATTAAACTGCAATTAGCCATAGATAACCTAACCGACGAGCAAGGCATCACTGAAGGCGACCCACGCAATGCCGACGCCCCCAATGGCCGTTACATTATGCCGCGTACAACACGCTTAAGTGTTAGTTACGCATTTTAATACACTCCTTAAGCAATAAATTAAAGCCGCGGTGATTAATACACGGCGGCTTTTTTTATTATAGGTGTCAAACTATTAGCAAGCTCTTTATGCGCACTAACGGGTAAGTGTATGCCCTCTTTATTGCAAGATTGTATCAGCGGATAACAATCTAAAAATACACACGTGTGACGATCAGCGACAGCTTTGAACTCAATGGATAATTGTTCAGCTTTTATACCTGCACCTGCGTAAATACTTTTATAACTTCCAACCTCATAAACCTCTGGCGGGCTTATAATGATTATCTTTGGTATTGTTTTACAGTGATAAAAGGCTTTAATGGCTAAAATTAACTCCTCAAGCGCTTTGCCAATATCGATAGCAGACAGTGCAAAACGTGCTTTTAAATCATTAGTACCGAGTTGAATAATAACAACATCAACAGTGTGCGCTTCCAGATACGGTTTTAAATATTTAATGCCCGATTTATCTCCCATAAACGGGGGGTTCTTGACTAAAGTACGATTAGGCTCCCCGGCTTCAATCACTTCAAAGCCGGTGCCCAACTGCTGCTTTAATAAAGTAGGCCAGCGTTCAATTTCGCTCAACCGTTTGCCATCAACAGGAGAAATACCAAAGGTATTGGAATCACCAAAACATAATATATTCATTAAAACGGATTCAATGTATAGCCTTGTTGCTGTAACTGGGCGTGGGCTGTCATCGCTGAAAGCGCCATTTTCACCCCAGGTATAAGCTGATCTGCTGCTACCTTCATATGCATTGCCGACTGCCCGCATACATATACCTGCGTGTTATTAGCAAGCAGCTGTTTAATTAAAGATTCGGTTTTGTTATCTTTTTCAAACCGAGCTTTATAATCACTGTTTTTCAGTACATCAACGCTGGCTCCACCGTGTACCACCAGCGCAAGCTGAATATTTCCTGGTTTTACGCCGTGAGCCACATGCATATTAATAAATCGCGCTAACGAATTAATATGATTATTTTGCACGCCCTTTTCAGCGCCTTTACCTACATCAAAAGCTATCTTGAACTGTGCTTGGTTTAAATCAGACACATGCTCGGGCACATTATAAAAATAACCATAGTCTTTAATAACAGGCGCAGGCTCTGCTGCAAGAGTACTAAAGCTAGCCAAAAGTAAGCTTGAGCCAATAAGTAACGTTTTCATACATCATCCTTTTTACTTTTTGTTTAGCCTAACGCTATTTAACGTGATTAACTAGCCTGAACATGTGAATGTGCTTTGAAAGTCATTCCTAAATAATTAAAGGTATGTTTAAACATATCGATAAATGCGTCTGGCGCAGAGGGAGATGCAGCATTAGACAACAGTGAAAACTGTTTTTGACGTAAAGTTCTAAGCTTCGGTTTTAACGCCTCATCATCCATGTAATCTGTGATCCTATCTATAAATGCTTTCATTTTTGGCGTGGTGTTATACCAGTACACAGGCGATGCGAACACCCAATGTTCGTAACGAAGTAACACTTCAAACAAATTATAAAAATCATCATTGTGATACTGCTTATCGTAGCGATAAGGTGAAATAACATAATCATCTAAGCAAAAAACAATGCCGCTTTGTTGCTTACTATAGGCATTAACTTGCGCGGTAGTATTGCCATTTTTACGTCCACTTGAATATATGATTGCGATATTGTGTGCTGATTTTTCTTGCATTGGGTTAGCTCCTTTTCTTATGATGGAGCAAAGCTTAAAACCTCAAGTTAAGTTCAGGTCAATAAGAAATAATTTAATTTTTAAAAGGAATTAAAGTGATGGCGGTACAAAAAAAGCTTACTGAAGCCAACTTAACGGTTGGGTTTGTCGCTAAACGCAGTGGCGTTAAGGTATCTACACTGCACTTTTACGAAAATAAAGGGCTAATACGCAGTTGGCGAAACAGTGGCAATCAACGACGCTTTAAACCAGATGTACTAAGGCGAGTAGCAGTTATAAAAGCAGCACAAGCGATGGGGATCACGCTCGAAGAAATTAAACAAACTCTGGCAACGTTACCAGAGCAGCGTACGCCAACACAAAAAGACTGGTCTGCACTTTCAAAACAATGGCAAAAGAAACTTGATGAGCGTATTGCTTATATGCAACGTTTACGTGAACGGGTTGATGGCTGTATAGGCTGTGGGTGTTTATCAATGAGTAAGTGCCCTATTTATAACAAAGACGACCACTTAGGTGAAACCCAAAGTGGTGCTATTTTGTTAGAGCGAGATTAAGGCTGATAAAACCTTAATCTAAACCATTTAAGCCTTCTCGTGCAGCGCGATATAATGCCCCTAGAGTTGAATCAAATACCGATTTAATAAAACTGTAAGTCAGCTCTACGGCTTTACTAATAACTTTGCCAGCAAACACTAACATGTGCCCGAGTAAACCTAAGGTTTGTGTTGCAAATGAAGCTGACGCTTTGGCTATTTTATCAAGCGTTCGCGCGAGCATATCGTAAAAAGTTAAACCTGTACCTATGGCTGCTTGCGCCGCAACAGCACTGTAGTAGCCCGAATCTTTTAATAAGGTAACTAACGCAGCGCCAAGTTTATCTGCCCAATGCGAACTAAATGAAGCTTGATTTCTGTCTTCAAACTTCAAACGTACCGGCGTGCTTAAAAAGTGGTTTGCTTTTACAGTTAAATTACCCCAATCATTACTGTTTGCAGTATTAACATAGCCTGGCGTACCACTTAACTTGTGTGCTGCGCCTTTAAGGCCCTGACCATTATCAAGACGAATTTCTTGGCCATTGTAGGGCGCATGTGAAAATGGCCACAAAGGCACTTTTGTAACTGGATCAGCGCCGTGTGTACAGCGGTATATTTTATCAATACGAGAGGTGGCAGCCCGTGAAAAGTTATCAAGCCCCACTCTTGGTGAGCCGAACGTATATAATTTAACCGGCAACGAATACTCTGCTTTTATCCAATCGGCTGAAAGCGTAGCCAATGCCCCACCTAAACTATGACCAACAATGTGCACACAGCCGGTCATTTTATCTCTTATATTTGCAGCAACGAACTCTTGTAGTGCAGGTTTCATACTATAAAAGGTTTTATTAAACCCAGCATGTACCATACTTCCGTTAGAGCCACCGCTTAACCCAAAATGTGCATCTGTTAGGCCATCTCTAAGAGAAGCCGTCCCACGAATTGTGATTACTGAATCACCTTGAAATGAATTTTTACCGTGTGCAACAAGGCCAAACCCAGTACTTAAACCAAATAAATGAGAGAAAAACCCGCCTGACACACCTTGTATGGATTTATTATTGATAGAAAAATCAAACTGATCTCGTAAGGATGCGTGCAATAACCCATTTAATAATTTTGTATTTTTTAATTCTTTAGCATCATAAGCAAGTGATGCTAATTGGACTGCCTGAGTAGGTGTTAACGTATTCATTTTAAATCCTTTTATTGGTTTTAAATGTTAGAGCTTGCAGGTGGTAAAAACTGCAAATGTATGCTGCTTATTATCTTTAGCGGCTATATCAAATGTTTCTGGCTCATTTGCGATATCACAAATCAAATTACTTAAGTATTTGGTTAGCGTATCTTTATGCTCATAAGGAAATAGCCTAACTGCCCAAATAGTAACTTCCTTTGCATTCTCATCTAATGTGTATATGTGTTGTATAACAGATTCGTTGTCGAACATGTTTGATGGCTTTGATGTTTTGATAACTTTTTTAGGGAAAGAAAAACGACCATCACTGCTTGTTGTTACTTCATCAATATATTCATCGCCATAATTTAGTCTACGAAATACCTTTTTACCAGCAACAGGCTGCTCATCAAAAAGCAAGCGCCCTTCAACTGGAGCTGATAACACAAAATCTTCCTTACTAAAAAAACTAAACATATTTGCAAAAACCTGTGTTGTAGTAAATAAAATTAGAATAGCCACAACTACAATGAGTAATGGCAACTTAAACCGCTCCATCAAAAATATAATCTCCAATAAATCAAATGCATGCACCATATACCGTAAAGAAGTGCTCTGGCGCTTCTTCTATAGGTATGTCGTATGTTTGTGGGTCTTTGGCAATATCACACTCTAAGTCAGCGAGTAAGCTTTTTAGGGTATCACTCCCATCGTGCATAGACACGGTTATGTACCAAAGAACAACGCCCTCAGGCGTACCATTTTCTAAATAAACATGTTGAACCAGTGATTCATTATCAAACATGTTTGCAGGCTTACTCGTTTTTATATATTTTTCTATGAAGGTAAAAAAACCATTATCATCGGTTATTGCTTCATCTTTATATTCATCACCATAAGTAAGTGCACGTACAACCTTAGCATTTGCAACAGGCTGCCCTTTATCTAATAATTGCCCCTTCATCGGAGCCGATAAAACAAAATCCTGCTTATTAAAAAAACCAAATATATCTGCATAAGCCTGTGTTGTAGTAAAAATAATAGCAATAGATACAATTACCAAAATGTGAGCTTTAAAACGTGATAACAAAATATACAAGCTCCCAACTATTAAACTCAAAATACACGTGTCGTATTGCTATTTAATGACGTTTTAGACTCTTAACTATCAGCGTTAATGAAATTGCCCATTTCAACTAAAATTTATTCTAATTGGGTACAAAGCGCACTGCAAGCATTTAGAGCAAAAAACAAGCAATAAATCATTCCCTAAAAAAACACTTCATAAACCAGCTTACATATAATGCTAAACCCAAGTCCCATCATTAATATATAGCCATATAAAATAGCAATAGCGCCACCCGATGCATCCCCTATTTTGTCTATTTCAATACATGTAGAGCACACTATAAAAAAGATAAAAAAATTAGCAATTAAGCCTAATATATAAGCTTCGGCAAATAGTGGGGAAATGCCTACTAATATAGCACTTAGCATAATAAGGATACCTGAAAGCGCCTCCTTCAAAGAGAACTTGTACTCAATAATTTTGAGCACTAAGGTCACGACCATTAATGCTAAAAAATAAACCGTAGGTTTAAACTGGCTATACAAATAATCCACACTAAACATTTGGCTAATCGTCAATGAGGGCTCTTTAGCTGGGCTTAAATCTTCTGTTATCGCGCTTGAAGCGTCATCGGTAAAAAAATACGCAGCTGCAACAATAATTAACTTTATCATTCCAAAAAAGATAAAACTGGCGACCATAAAGCCTATTGAATCGTCTCTGGTCAATCGCTTGTTTGCTTTGCTTTCTACAATTTTAGCTAGCAATACACCCAATAAGCACACACTCCCTAAATAAAGCAGCGCGACCCAAAACTTATCAAGATAAAAAACCGATAGGCCAGGGGCGATAAATAAAAACATTGAATCTTCATTATCTAACGAGCTTTTGGGCTTAACACTGTATTTTGACTGTTTAAAAAGTGCTAAATAAACAAATAATGGCTGTAAAAACAGCATTAAAATGCAGGTGTTTATAAGAGTCATTTATCATCCTTGATTACAGCCAACACACTGCGCCGAGAGTATTGGCAATTACGAAACTAATTAAAGGTTTATTTTTTGCAGGTAGGTTTTAAGCTTTAATAAGCCCGACTCAAGCTCAAATTTTTGTATTTTAGGGTTTTTAAACTTAAACCCGTTTGATATGTGAGTATTGATCATCGTCGCCATGCCTTCAAAACCCGCAGGCGCAGTTGCAACTAAATCGCTCAGTAATGGCTGAATAAGCTCTTGATGCTCTTCAATTTTGGTTGGATCCTCGTAAATATCGTATACAAGGTTGGTTAGTGTTTGTTGGTGTTGTTGTTCCATAATAATTCTATAACGCCTTAATTTGGCGTTTATAGCTCCTTTTTATTTCAATGAAATCTGTCATGTGAATATCAAAGTATCAATTTTACTAAAATTGCATTTTATTGTTCTGAGTCAATAAATATTCCTGCTTCTCGTATTTGTTTTTTTAATATAGCTTCTTTATTTTCTTTATAATTACTTTCATCTAAAAAGCGTTTCTGTTTAGCTGCGTTTTCAAAATCACCTAACTTTGTATATATCAAATATAGAGCTTCATGGGTTCTGATTACTCTCATTTTCTCTTCTTCAATACCTTGGTTTTCATTTAAGTATTGACTATATAAAGCAATCGATTTATGTAGGTTTTTAGTAACAAAACGCCCAGACTCATATGCAAAAGCCAATGCTAAGATTCCATCAGGATCACCATTTTCAGCATGTAATTGAGCCTCCGTGATATAACGGCTTCCATCACTTGTATGTAAACCTATAACTTCTAGCGCCTGCCAATATCCCATTTCGTATGCTTTTTCGCACCATTTTTCAAGCTGTCTAGGCGCATACATCAGGCTTTTTTGGCATTGAAGTATCACGGTGTTTTTGGATAACTTAGGATCATTAATATCATGCTTTGGAAATAAAGTTCCAGCAAATGAGTCGAAACATAATATAAGTACAAAAAAAGTATAAATTAACTTTTTCACTACTATATACCTTTTACTATCGAGGTATTTTCAGGCAGGTGTACTTGATAAGATTTTACTGCAGTTTGAAATGGAAAACCTTCTCGTGAAAAATATTGCTTTTTAAGATTACCCTTTTCATCAGAATAACCCTCACAACTTCTTTGTGAGTAACAAGCAGTACCACCAATAAAGTCAATAAATCTAAGTTTTAGCGTGCCTTCCATTTTCACAAGTGTATCAAGACCTTCTTGATATTTAGTTGATCTAACAGCATGCCAACGATGCATAAAAGCAACAACGCGATTTTGATTAGTTTGATTTAAAATATTACTTATATTTTGAGCCCAAACCATATTTCTAATGGTGTGACTATTAAAACAATTACCTGCTAATGAATTATCATAATCACACGATTTATCAATAACCTCCATCTCATCCAAAGTCAAATCAAGTGCAATTATTTTTAAGCCTACTTCCCGAGCGGCTTTAACCAGCTCGCCATATGCTTTAGGAACTAAATAACCCCAAGCCCAATTATCATTAAAATATTGCTGAATTACATTAAACCCTTTACCTGTTCGTTGATAAAACTCTATTTTTTCTTGCATAGAACGAGGTAACATTTCAATTGCAAAATGGGTAAAGCCAGCTGTTTTAAGTTGCCTAAGTGCTTTTATGGCTTCATATTTGTAGATTGCGGGATTGTGGCTTGATTCGCCTAACATAACTAAACGCGCATTACCGGCCATAGTTCTGTAATTTACATCCATGTTTATTTTATTCATTACCTATCCTAGTTTTTATTTAAATTTTCAAAACACCATCTATAAAATTCAATAGCGTTATTATTCTCAGAGCTGTGGAGCAACTGCATATTCATAGCTCATTGCAAATAAAAGCTATTGTGTAGTGAAGTTACATTCTTCACTTTTTGAATAACATTCCTTAACTCCACGCCATAATGGCATTACGCGGCTAACATACCCGTCGCCCTATTTTTATCTATGTTCCTTTGCATTTCAGCAAAGCTATACAGCCTTACTTTTTCTTCCTTTTATTTCCTTTAGCCATTTCTTTTTCAACAGCGGCCCGAGCGTCTTTTATATCCTTAAAAAAATTATATTGATATTTAATTAAGCCTTGGTATTTATTTCCCTTAATTAGATAAAAAGACAGCAGCATAAAGGCTATATTAGTAACTGTAGCTATATGATAACCACTTCCCTCTAAAATTATAAATGATGGTAAGCAAATCAAAGCTAAAAATAGAGCATAGTATTTCAATATCTTTGCACATAGAAAAGAGCCTTGACTAACTTTAAAGTTAAAAAAGCAAAACATAATTCCAACGGAAAACAAAATGCCCAACAGCCACTCTGGACTTGTATCAAAGTACTGTGTTAACAATGTCATGCCTGAATAAACCGTTCCTATAAGTAAGATGATTGTTACTAATAAGAACCTACGTAAAAGCTTCCATGGGGCGAATAATAAAAACACCTCATCGTTTTTAAACACTATAAACTTCCCAACAAGCAAAGAAGTATAAATATTAATACAGGGGCTACTTTAAAAAGCAGTTGAGGAAAATAGCTTGCTTGACCCCATGTAACAAAATACCTATCTTCTTTTGGTAATTCTGACACAACTCGCAGGTAAACAATCATATATGTTATTGAGCCAATCAGCCAAAGTGCTACACCACCTAATTGAGATAATGCAACAGAATATAGCGAAGCAGGAAATGGCAATAAAAATGAGATTACATATACAAGTGCATAAAATTCCACTTTATTTTTTTGCTTATCACTAAAAAACAAATCATTCCCTCTATATTAGCTAGCTTAGATAAGCGCATCGACTTACATATTTCATTACAACTTTAATCTTATAGTTATCTATGCGTGTTGAGTGTGGTTACTCAAAACTGCGTAAACACATACATCAATACAAAACACCTTTCGAGCTTAAGCAACTTATCTTCAACTCAGCCTCTGCGATAGTTGAGGTTGACCTGTAGAATGCTCATCACCATACAAAATGCACGCCGAACGAAACGCTATATAAAGTGGTAGTACTTTGTTTACTAAACTGCAAAATCAGAATGGGTGTCTAGTCTATTCATTCAATGATTTATTCTTAATCAAAATTTCTTTTTTAGCTAACTTTATCAAATCAACAGCTCGTTCTTTATCATAAGCTAAAGGACTGTGGTCAATAACATATTGTGCATGCTCATTTACTGCAAGCCAATCCTGCTGCGATTCATATAAGTTTGCTAACTTAAAGTGCGCAGCCGCAACTAACGAATTTGGCAATTCTGCATCTAATGCTAAAAATTCTTTGTAAAGGGCAATAGCATAATTAATATCTTGCTCCACAAACATACCACTGCCATATAACCAAGCTAAAGTTGAATAAGCTTTTGGCTCTTTTGCCGCAACCCGCTTTTTGGCCTCCTTTAATAATCGAGTTCCATCTCCATTATGAAGGCTTAGTGTAACCAGTGCCTTCCAGTATCCCATTTCATAAGCTTTTTCACACCACTCTTCGAGATACTCAGGCGCGTTAATTAAGCTTTTATGGCACTGCTCTGCGGCAGCTAATACAGTCAAATCTGGAGCATTTATATCTATTGAATTATCCCATCGAGGGCCAGCAGCATTACTAATTAAGCTAAAAATAAACAGTGTACTAATTAATAAATACTTTATCACGTCACATTGCTCTACTTTAAATTGATTCTGACTGCGCCTAGGTAACACTCTGAATAACAACTTTAATTATATTGCTTGCGTTTCTAAAGCTAAATACAAGTGTAAACTCACAAATTACTTTCTTTCAAATATGTTTCAGCCTCATCTCGCCATCTCTGTGCAAGTTCCCTACGACCTTCTCTTTTTGCCTTATCAATTACATATTGAGTATGAGTTATTACTTTATCCCACATACCCAGCTTTCTATAAATTGTAGCTAACTCAAAATGTGTAGAAGTTTTAAGTGTAATTGCTTGATTATTTTCTTGTGCTAAATAAAGCTTGTATAAGCGTATAGCTTCACTTAAATCCTTTTTAACTAAACGGCCGCTTTGGTATAACCAAGCTAATGTGTTAATAGCATTAGCTTCACCTTGTTCAATTCGAGTATTTAATTCATCTAAATAACGAGAACCATCCCCAGTATACATACCAATATAATACAAGGACTCCAAGTGACCCATTTCGTAAGCTTTTTCACACCATTCTTCTAATTTGTTAGGTGCATGCATATAGCTTTTTTCGCATTGCTTAGCTGCAATTTCAACGGTTAAGTTCGGATCATTAATATCAATATTCGCAAACATAGATGCTTTAACATCCGTAAAAGTAAAAAAACTAATTGCTAACACAAGTGTCACTAGTGCTTTTACCATTGGAATGATCCATCATTATTAATACGCTTTTCTGGTAGGTGGACTTGAAATGATTTAACCGTACTTTCATACGGAAAGCCCTCTTTGTAGAAGTATTGTCCTTTCAAAGTCTCTTGTTGGCTAGACATTCCCTTACACGGCCTGTCGCTGTAACAAGATAAGCCACCAATAAAATCAATAAAACGAACATTTTGAATACCGTGCTCTTTAATTAAAGAATCAACACCTATTTGATACTTTAAATTCTTAACTGCGTGCCATCGACTCATAAAAGCAACAATTTTATTCTGCTTAGATCTCTTGAGGATTGTAGCTAAATTGTAAGCCCAAAGATCGTTTCTAAACGTATGCGCATCAAAACATTCTCCAGTCACGGCTTTTGTCGATGGGCATACACTGTCCATTACTTCCATCGTTTCTACAGAAACATCCAATGCAACTATCTTCATTCCTGCATTACGTGCCGCCTTTACCAGCTCACCATAGGCCTGAGGAGTAAAATCACCATGTGTCCAATATTTATCAAAATATTGCTGTATTATATTAAAGCCTTTACCTGTTCGTTGATAAAATTCTATTTTTTCCTGCATCGAGCTAGGCAGCATTTCTATAGCAAAATGTGTAAAACCCGCAGCCTTTAACTGCCTAATCGCTTTTATAGCTTCATATTTATAGCCGGCAGCACTATGGCTCGATTCGCCCAGCATAACTAAACGCGCATTGCCCGCCATTGTTCTGTAATTTACATCCGTGTTTATTTTATTCATTTTATTTCCATATAAGTTTATTTAAATTATATAATTACCGCACAGTATAGTGTTCAACTACTGGGAGTTTAGGTTTTCTGTTTATTTTTAGTTAAAAAAACCAGAACGTATACCACCTTTATTTAATACCATCTATTTCTTTCAGCACATTTAATAAAAGATCATTACCATTTTTAGAGATGAAATTTGCATGTATATATATTCTATCCTTTTCACTGAAATATATTTCACTGTTTGATATCTGTGTTAAATAGCTTTTAACTAATTTTGATTCGTTGCTATTGAGGCTTCTAAAGAGCGTTGAACCTTCCAATCTACCTCTATTTTTTAAAGCAAAAAAAGCTGAAAGATTTGCCATAAAATGTGTCAAATCTTCTTTATTTACCTCTAAAGACTCCAAAAACTTTAGAAAAGCTTTATCGAAAACTTCAGCGTTGCCATTACCCGATCTTAAAAAAGATTCAACATGCCCGCCAAGGTTTGCACCATGATTATGCTGGTCAAAATCGGGAGTTCTTACAAAATAGTTTTTTTCTCCACGAAAAAAGCTATTTGTCTCATTTTTTTTTATCGAAACTTCAAATAAATTTGTCATGTAAAATCTCTTAGTCAATGACAGTAAAGGTGTAATTGCTCAACTTATATTTTTAGTTAGCAGCTTACTAAAATCGTATCTACTTTTTATGTAACTCATTTGACATAGCAACAATATCAGCCATTACCCGTTTTTCACCTAAGTCAGCTAAAAAGTTCAAATGCTCAATAACCTTTACCTTTTTTAGATTTTCTAGTTTGTTTGTGCCACCTAAGGCCAAAGCAGGTACAAACGCATACATTTCATCAAATTCTAAAGGACCTAGCTGTTTTAATGCTCTTTCAAATAATGGCCGTTCTGCTTCATCCTCTTCTTCAAAGTCACTTTTTGAACTTGAAGCAAAAAAGAGATCAATAAGCATGTCTGGTCCATCATTTATTAAATCAGCACTTTCATCAGATGGTATTAGCATTCCAAACAAGGGGTTAATTTTGATACTTTGTCCTGAAGTTTCCCCCCAGACAAACAGTCTTCCAAAAGCTCCCCTCGCGATTACATGATACTTGTCGATGCCAGCCTTTTCACGTTCAGCAAAATGAGTCTCATCTAGCCACTTTTTTAATACCTCACTATAGTCTTCTGGGTTAACAACCCAAAGTATTCCATCACCCCAACCACAAAAGCCGTACTTTTGCCAATATTCAATCAAACGATTCGGCAACTCCTTTTTGTATGAGTCAATTGTAATTTGTTCTGGCTTTGTACCTTTAATAGGAGGTCCGAAACCCTCGTAATCATAAAAGTCTTTAAAATATTCATTCATCATTTACACCTGTGTAAATTTACGTTCATTTTAGCTTTTGGCCCAAACTCTTTAAGTGCTTTTTCAGCCTCTAAATCCATTTTTTCTACTCGGCTTCCCTTCATTTTATCGCCACCTTCACCAACCCCTTTACCTTTCCATTGTGAGCCAATAGATTGGTTAACGCTAGCATCCCCCAGATCAAGGACATTATCATCAGAACCTCCAGCAATCATATCAGGATTATGAAGAGCATTAAGAGTTTTCATATCTCTTTTCGCTAACACCGTAGCTTTAGCCTTTAACGCTTCTCCACTTAACTTTTCAGTTCTTCTTAATTCTTTCTTATATTTTATAATCAATTCTTTTTGAAAATCTATTCTGGCTTTTCTTTGTGCTGCCCCTGTACCTTTTCTGCCTATTTTTTTGTAAGCTTCACGATTATCTAGATATTTTCTAACTGTCATATCATTAATGCCGTCTTGTTGGCCTTTCAATTGACGATCATATTCTGCTTCTGTACCTTTTGCATTTTTCTTAAAACATGCAACCTTATGAAGCTCCATTTTTTTATCATCTTCATCGGATTGCAGTTTTTCTGTACTTTCGAAATTACTAGATAGCTCTTCAAGACTGTTATTATGAACGACAGTTTCGGAATTAATTAATGCAGCCTCTGTTATACCGCCTTTGGTTTTGCCTCCTGGGATCCATTCCCCATCGTATGCACCACCTTCGCGACCATTTGGAATATCATACTTAAATCGCTCATCGCCAGGTTCGACTGTAATATACGTAATTTCATCATTACTTAAGTCAGTGTTTTCGCCTAAACTAAGTTCATCTCTAAGTATTCTCCAATCATTTCCTGATTGAGTGTATTTAGCGATAATAGCGTCCATTTCACTTTTAAGCCCTACAAACTTTCTTGGCGGTAACGTGGGATATTCAGGGTTTAGCATCCAACTTTGAATAGAAATAAAACCTGCACCTTGTTGATTAAACTGGGCTATATGTGCATCTATATATGATTGTGGTAGATATGTCGACGGATCTGGTCGCTCAGCTTTAGGTGTAAGTAAAACTTCTTTTACTTTTTTGTAGCTATCTGCGGCTTCAGTGGTGCTATTAAAATGCCCTTTGGTATTTTTTAAGAACGTATTCCAGGCATTTTCCTTACAACTCAACCCAAACGGATCGACCCAGTTAACCGGGTTCGGCGCGTACTGGTAGTGGTTTATTCCGCCTACTAAACCAATTGGATCTTGGTTTATGAAGCGTTGTTGTTTGGGGCTGTAGTAGCGATAACGATTGTAATGTAGGCCACTCTCGATATCTAAATATTGCCCTTGAAAGCGTATAGGCTGAGTGAAGTTATTTGTATTGCTTATCTCTGATTCTTCATAACCATAAACATCCGCTTGGTTTTCCCATACGACCTCTGCTTTGTTGTTAGTCACAAAGCGTGGGGTATTCAGTTGGTCTAGGTGGTAGTAATACACCTCGCCTTGCTTAATAAGCGCTACTGGGTGAAATTGGTTTGGTAGGTTGATATACCAAGTATATTCACCGTGTTGGTATTCACCAATTAGCTGGTCGTTATCCCAAATGTAGTCAATTTTGCCTTGCTCGGTGTGCTTGGCGATACGGCGCCCGAGTGGGTCGTAGTCGTATTGGGTAAGCGTGCCGTTGTTGTTAAAGCAACTTAATTGATTAAACGCATTGTATTCGCGGCGGGTTTTTATGCCTTTACCGGTTTCCCGTATTTGGTTACCAAACTCATCATAATGAAAATCGCTGTCGCCAAAGTGGGTTAAACGGTCGGCGTTTGTGGTGCCTTTAATAACCCCATCATCTTCGATTAGCTCACTGGTGGCCGTTGCTGCACTTGAATCGTTATACTCACTGGGAAGCACATTATTTATGTTAGCTGACTGACTGCTTTCAATCTTATTACTGGCGTCACTAGCATCGCTATCATCATTGTGCTGAGTAGCTTGCTGTTCGGCTAATTCGTTATTTTGAATTTTTGACTGGCTAACTGGGTTACCAAAGCTATCCCACTGGTATTGCGTGGTTGCATCAACCTCAGAACTTACTAGGTTTTGCTGAATTAACTGACCAAGGCTGTTGTACTCAAAATTAATATTGTGGCTGCTAACGCCTTGCTCTTTACGCGCAATAAGTTGGTTTACGCTGTCGTAATTGTACGTACAGGTATCAAATAGCGCTTGCGCAGGATGGGTTAACTGCTGCCGTGTTAAGCGATTAAATACATCAAACTGTTGAGTAAGAGTTATGTCATTACCAAACTTTTGCGTTTGAATATTGCCTTGACTGTCATAGCTGAGCGCTGCAAGTTCAACAGTGGTGCTGTTGCCTTGGTGTAAATGAATCGCACTTAGTTGGCCAAATTTATTGTAACTGTATTTAAGCGTACTTGAATCTGGCAAGGTCAGGGATTGCCTTCTGCCGTAGTCGTCGTAACTGTATTTTAAGGTGTGCGCTTGTTGCTGATTATGTACTTGCTCAGCACACAGTAACCGCCCGCCTTTATCGAACTGCTGCTTTAAGGTTGATTGTGCATTGTGCGCACGAGTAATTTTACCTTGCAGGTTATAGTTGTAGTAATTGGCATTATTAACGATGTGAGTATCGGTTGCCAAACTTGCATGCTGCGCAATCACGCGCCCTAGTTTATCGCGCTCTATTTTCACATGGCGTTTATCACTTTGTGTGACCGAGGTTAAGCGATTGCAGGCATCGTATTTATATTGCTGTAGCGTGCCATCAAATCCAGTTACTTGCGTTGGGTTTTCGTTAGCGTCATAACTTATGCGGTATACATGGCCGTCGCTGCGCTCAATGGCGGTTAAGTTACGCTCTTTATCGTAAGTTAAATGCAGTGCACTGCCATCGGGCTGAATAACACAATGTGGCTGGCTTAGCCCTTCAAAGTGCTGCTCGGTGGTATCACCCTTACTGTTTTGCGAGCTAATTAACCGCCCTGCATCATCGTAACTAAAGTGTTGATGCTGTTTGTTTTCAGGGTCTTTTTCGTCAAAGGCAATAGTTTGCGCAAGCTGGCCATGCTCATTGTATTTATATTGAGTCAGCAAACCAGCGTTATTAATGGTGGCATTTACACGGCCTAAACTGTCGTAACTATAACGAATAAGCTCATCATTATGGTGCTTGGCTAAAAGCTCGCCTTGCTCGTTCCATACAAATTTAGTGACTTGACCATCTTTATTTATGTGTTGGGTTAGCTGGCCAAATTTGTCATAGCTGTAAAGTACGGTGCGACCGTCGCCAAAGGTTTCACTTTGCAGCAAACCCGCCACGCTGTATTTACGTGTTACTGTTTGGCCGTCAGGCAAAGTGGTTAATACACGCTGACCCAATTGGTTGTAAGCAAATTTTGTGACACTGCCATCTGGCTGGGTTATTGATTCTAACTGACCATAAGGGGTATAGCTGTATTTTATTTCACTACTATCTGGCTTTATTTCCGTTATTTTTTGGCCTTGTGCGTTATAGCCGTATTGCCACACATTACCATTTGGATCGGTGTGCTTAACTAACTTACCTTGCGCGTTATGTACAAAGTGCTCTTTATGACCACGCGAATCTATACAGGTTGTTTCACCAGCGTCTAAATTATATTCAAACTGATACGTATAGGTGTTGTTATCGCCCCACTGTTTTATACACTTAGCACTTGATGAGTAACTGTCCCATTCAAAATGATGGCTAAAACCACTGGCACGGGTACGCTTTGTTAATAAATTAGCGGCGTTATAGCCATAATGCTCTGTTTCACCTTGTTGATTGGTCGCGCGAACGAGGTTTTTGTTTTCATCATAATCATATTGCGCAAGTAACGGCGTTAGTAATACTGGCTTGTTGTTATCACCTGTACGATAAGCCGAAATGTTTGCCAGCAACCCTTGCGGGTTATATTTTAAAATACAGCCACGCGCTTTATTTACCTCAACGCGATGCAAGCGCTCTTTCGCATCGTAATAAAAACCAATACTTTGGCCTTTTTCGTTAATAACTTTTTCGAGCAACCATGAGTTTTCGCCAGCTTTAAACGTAAGATGCTGATCATCTGGGGTTACCAATACTTGCTTACCATTAGTTTGGTAATGCAACGCCAAATTACTGCTTAATTGATAGCTCGATTGTCCCGGTTTTACTTTTTCAAAGCGGTGTTTAGCGCCATGCTCATCTTGGTATTCTAACCAATACATGCCTTTTTGCTTTGGACCTACTTTAGGTGGCGGTAAATAGTGCTCAGTTAACTGCACCATAAAGTCATGTCGCCAACCATTACCCATAGAGCTGCATACATCCGCATGCGATGAACGGTATAGGCGTCGCCAAATTAATTGTTTACTACCTGCCAGGGTGAAATCAATAAGCGGCAGTATTTCTTCACCCGAAAGCATAGAAACTGGATCAGAGCGACACTCTTGTTGGGTGATAGGTTCTTCACTTGGGGTATTATTACTTGCACCGCCACTGTTTTTAGCCGGCGCTTGAGAGGCACTTTTACCTGAGGCTGTTGAACTGCTCTTACTATTTGGCTTTTTACCTGCTGCGCCGCTATTGGTGTTATCACTTACTTGAATAGCCGACTTAGCTTTTTGGTGATAGCAACTAATTTTATCTGCAACCAAAGCTTGGGTTAATACACTCGCGGTTTCACGGGCTGACGAACCGCGCGAACAGCTTACTCCTGCAAGGTTAAGCAAGTTAATAACGTCTAAACGTTTAGCTGCATCGCTTGTAAGCGCACTGCCTACTTGCGCAATTTGATTCTTGGCACTTTCAGGCGTGTTAGCTGCTACAGCAACAAAGCCCGACGGCGCTGAACCTTTACCAGCGACGAGGCAAATTGGGTAACTTATTCCTTGTAAAACAACGGTATTACTTTGCATTAGCTGTCTACTTCCTCACTTATCCATAAGTATGATGCTGCACCTTGATGCTTAGCTTGCTCCTGTGAAAGCATTAATGCATAACTAAAATGCTCAACAATTGCAGGGCTTGTGGTTAATTGGTGCAAATTAACTAACCCTTCTAGTGCGCCTATTTTCCCTAATTTATAATTGGGTAGTTCGTAATATGTGTGCTCATCAATTAAGCTAGTAAGTAGCTGTAAATTGTTTAGCCAACTATCATCATCTACCCCATTTCCTGGTGCAAAAATTAGATCTATCTTATTCTCTGTTTTTTCAGCTAATCGCGTAAGCATACCTGCTAGCTGATTATGTTTGCTAAAATCAATAGATGCTGCAATTTCATGGCTTACCTGCGACCACCCACAAGGCACCATTTCAACTAGGGCCAACGCGCCACCTACACCTTGATAAGCAAACTGCTGCTGTTTATTTGCTTTAAAGGTTGCATCTAAAGCAATTACATTGAATTTTTGCCATTTTTTTTCACCGGCCAAAGCTATAGCAGAGTGCGCGGCTGTTGCACCATGAAAAATAAGCTCATTGCTATGATCGGGGTATAACTGTTGTAAGCTCTGAGTTAATAACTGTTTTAGCTCATCTTTAAATGATAACGCTGGTAGTAACCAGATCATCGGCAATGTGCTGTCTGTGACTTCTGCCATTAATTCTTTAGATTTAATTATGCAATCGTAAACACAGGCATCCCAAGACTGCCATTGCAGTTCATTAAAAACAGCACTGTTATCGTCAAATAATAATGCATCTACGCTGCTAATATTTGGGGCAGAAAAGCATACCATCTCTATTGAAAATGCACTCATGATGCCACCTCGTCCTGAGCTTTATTGGCAGCGAGGTGTTGATAATAGCGATATAAGTTAAACACCCCTTGGCTATAGCTATCCATGGCTGATAAATAAATGGCATTAGGCACTTCATCAAGAGGGTGTCCTGCAATCAATCGTAAACTCGACATGGCGGTTTCATATTTAGGCCAGTTATGTTTTAACTGCTGCTGAAAATTTATTAACGCGCTTTCATCGCCTTGCCAAGCAAGTCGTTGAATATCGTACTCAACTAGCTGATCGAGTTTATCACCTAACATGCGCCTTATTAGCGCAATAATTAACGCGGGTTGCTCTACCTGTGGTAGCAAAGAATTAGCTAAAACAATCAGTTTTACAAAACCGCTTTGTAATAAAATATGCAATGTTTGATCAACCGATAAGGTATTACTGGCATGATTGCTTAAGCTGTTTACTTGCTCAAAATTTAATGACAACAAAAATAACGACATTAAGGGTGATAGATGGGCTTGCTCACTTAATGCATCAAAAATAGCCGTTAATATCTGTGGCCCGTGGTGCTGCGCAAGGCTGGTAATTTGATTTATAGTGACCAGTGTTTGCGGCGGAATTTCATCATCAGCACTGTAAGCAAAAAACAAGGTGTTTAAATTTAATAGCCGAATTAAGTTAAAGCTATGCTGTTGAATAACCACTTTATTTATAATGATTTTAAAAAAAGCACTCAGCGCTGGCTGATTAAGCAGTTCATTTATAAATATAATATTTTTATTTTGTGGCAAGTTTGCCATGACTTCAATACATGCTTGGGCAACTAATTCATCGTTTTTAGTGTTAGTTATTATTTCGACTAGTTGCTCAGTGGTGGGCAATTCAAAATTATTTTTCTGATTATTGTTTTTTGCGTTTACCCAGCAGCTTTCTAATAGGGTTTTTCTTAAATAACGAACATGACCTACACACGTAAACGGGCACAATTGAGCGTTACTAATTTGTAGTAATTGTGCTTGATGATCACTTAAATAGGTCGCTAGCAAAGTTAGCCACCAATTAAAACAGTTGGGTTGCCAACAACGATTTTTCCGCCGTGGCCACTATCATCGCCCATTCTGGCGGCGGGTTTGCCATTAATTTTAACGCTCCCCGAGCCTGTTTTTACGCTATCTGGCGGGCCAATACACACTATCATGTCGCCTTTGCGCGCCGCGGGCATGCCACCTATTAACACATTGCCAGAGCCGGCAACTATAGGTCCACCCACATGTGGAACTTTAGCGGTCACTTTAGGGCATACATGCATATGACCAATTGTAGCAGCGGGTTTACCCATTTTGACTCCTTGTCGTATCTTTGCTTGTTTATGAAATACTATTCATACAGTGGAATAACTAGTAGCTTGTTAGTCGTCACTAATAGCGAAATTTCTTCAATTAGCTCATCTTTACGGTGATCAGCAAGTGCCACTGTGCTTTGAGTTGCATATTGATATAAATTTGAAATTACATTTTCACTATTAAGTGAATCACTTAAATGAATAAAAAACTGCTGTGCATAATAGCCATTCATAGCTTTTAAATGACTTAAAGCAGGGCTTAGTAATGGATCATCTGGCCTATTTATTGGTAAACACACTAAATGCGGTAAACCATAGCGGCAGTAAACAACGTGCCCGTTATTTGCAATGCCGTTTCTGAATCCTGATTGAAAGTTATTGACTATTTCCATCATTAATTTAACTTAATTACACCAGCAGATAAGGTAATGGCACTGCCATCTACTTTTACATTACTGCCTTTAATATCAATGTTTGTACCTTCAATAGTGATATTGCCACTACTGCTCATTTTAATTTGCGCAGAGCCTGTTTTTATCACTATTTCGTCACCCGCTTCAATATTAAGTGTTTTACCTACTTTTAAGGTGTCATTTTCACCCATTTCCGCAATACGGTTTTTTGTAACGTTAAGATTGTCGTTATTAAGAATTTCAACATTACGATCGTTATCTATTTTTTCGTTTTGATCGTTTTTAACGTAAAGCTGTTTATCTTTTTCGGCTTGCATATACACAAGCTCGCTGCCTTTTTTATCCTCAAAGCGCAGCTCATTGAAATTATCTGCTCCACCTTCTTTAGTTGAGCGAGTTTTAATACCGCTTTGCGTTTTTTCGCCCGGTAAAGCGTACGGAGGCATTAAGTCTGCGTTATAAACAGCACCACTTATAATAGGTTGATCTGGGTCGCCATTAATAAAATCAACCAAAACTTCTTGTCCTACGCGAGGGAAGAAAAATGCGCCCCACTTTTTGCCGGCCCAGTTTTGTGCAACTCGGATCCAACATGAACTTTTAGAATCTTTTTTACCTTCACGATCCCAATCAAATTGCACCTTTACGCGGCCATATTGGTCAATCATAATTTCATCGGCGCTATCACCCGTTACTATAGCTGTTTGTACGCCATTGATAACCGGTTTCTTTTTGCTCACTTGCGCTCTGTATGGAATGTCTTTTGGCACACATTCAAAGTGGTTAGAATACACTTCATCACTTGATGATTGTAAAGCGCCTGATTGGTTTGGTACTACAATCGATGTCATCATCGAGGTAATGGCAAAGGTTTTACCTTCAAGGCGTGGGTCTTCATGTTTTTTGAAACTAAACAGTTTACCAACAGAAAATGAGCGGCAGTCACTACGCCCGCTTGAGAGCTTCATATCTCTTTGTAGCGACTCTAATTGTACAGATGCCAAATTAGCCGCGCGAGGATGACACTCTGCTTCTGCTGTATATTCAAAAATTTCTGATACCGATTGCGTAGGTAACTCGGCATTTGCTTGCTCTGCATCAGGGTAACGCGACGGCTGTTTAAAATCGTAACCTAAACGCTTAAAGCTTCCTGGCGCTAAGCTTAATCCGCCTTGCCAACGCGAAACATGAGATTCGCTTAAATGGCCAGTTGAATGAACAACTTTAGCCTCACCACATGTTTCATAGGCAGTGATATCATCTGCCAAAACTAATGTATGGTTGCTTTTTGTATGCTCAAAGAAGTAAAAAATACCTTCGCTTTGTAATAAGCGTTGGATAAAGTCAAAATCTGACTCTTGATATTGCACACAGTATTCGTATTTGGGGTAGGTTTTACTGGTTTTATCTGAAAAAGCCACATTGTGTTGGCCAAACAAATCAGCAAATATATCTTTTATTGTTTTCTTTTGGAAAATGCGGCTGTTCTTGCGATTACGCATAGAAGCGGCAAAAGGCACAATGGTAGCTTGATAATCAATGTAATTTTTTTGTTCGTCAACGTCTGCAGTGCGGCTGCCGTTAGAAACAAGCTGACTCACAATACCGTGATAATAACGCTCTCCCCCACCTTCGGCATTTTTTACCTTTATCGATACCGGTTTGCCAACCAGATCTTCATGTGCAATTTGTTGGCCTATGGTGAACATATTGGCCGACATAACAAATAAATCTGACATGGCTTCTTGTGCAACGAAGCGTGTTAAATAAAGGGCGTCTTTACCAACAGGGGTACTAATTTGAATTACGTTTTTATCTTGTGTTGCTTTTTGCATTCCTTGCTTTTCCCATCCTGAAGATCAAAAAAAGCTCTGAGCATAAGCCCAGAGCTACAATCGGGTAACAAATATTACATTTGTTGACCTTTAACACCGCTGTAACCATATACTAGTGGTGCAGTGATGTTGTTTTGATCGTCAGTAGGTGTAACAGTCATCATCATTTCAGTGTAGCTGATAGTGATTGTTTCAATTGGACGGTCGTTTTGAACAGATACTGAGTAGCTAGAGATCATGGCATCTGTAAGTTCGATTTTCATGATTTCTTCAACTTTATCACCTTGTTTAGTGATATGAAAAACAGCAGGTAGACCTTTACCAATAGTTGCTTCTTTGAAAAGATCCGGAGATGCTTTATCTTGAAGCTTAGTAATAGTCACGTCGCCTAAACGAGTAGAGCTAGATTCACGATCCATCGCTGTACCAGTCGCTGAGCTAATTTCACGGCTAACGTTCCAATCTAAAGATAAAACTGTAATTAAATCTTTGAAAGACTCGGCAGTAGTTTCGCCTTTGATTGAACCGTATTTTAAATATGTATTTGCTTGCATTTGATAATGCTCCTTTTTATTAAACAATATTATCCATTATGTGGATTCGTTTACTTTGGTTACCCAAAATTCCTTGAAATCATTATCTCTAAAACAGCAATGAAAAGGTCTTCAGAATTCCTTTCCCTAGATGAAGACAATGTCTCAAAAATTCCATGTTTCTATATAAGACACACGAATTATAATGCTCTAAAACTAAAGAAACAACCATAAAAACAGGTTATTTTAAATTAACTTTAGTTAGCTCAATATCAAACTCATTATCCTTAATTAACAATGAGATAGATGTCACTTTTTCACCATCAACCATGCTCGAAAGCAAAATTTCAGACAATAGTGGTAGTACTTTATTCTGTAATATGGTGTGAATATTTCTTGCACCCGAACCGGCATTTTGACAATTAGCAATAATGTGCTCAATCACGTCATCGTTATACGTTAATTGCGCATCATAATGCTTTTTAACACGCTTAATAATTTTGCTAATTTGCAGCGCTGCAATTTGGGTCAGAATTTCATCACTTAACGGAATATAAGGAATAACATTAATGCGCCCTAAAAATGCGGGTTTAAATGCGCCTAATAAATCATCTTGTAATGCTTTTAATAAACCTTTAATACTCGGCTTACTTTCTTCATCTTCAAATAAACTCATTGTGGTATCAGTACCCACATTTGAGGTCATAATAATGATGGTATTTTTAAAGTCGATGTCTCGGCCTTCACCGTCCTTAATCGTACCTTTATCGAATACTTGATAGAAAATATCTTGCACGCCTGGATGGGCTTTTTCCATTTCATCAAGTAGCACCACACTGTATGGTTTTCTTCTTACTGCTTCGGTTAAAATACCGCCTTCGCCATAACCAACATAACCCGGAGGTGAGCCAAGAAGTAATGACACTTTATGCTCTTCTTTAAACTCAGACATGTTAATAACTGTTACGTTATCTTCACTGCCATACACTTCTTGTGCAAGTGAAAGCGCGGTCTCTGTTTTACCAACACCGCTTGGGCCTGCCAGCATAAATATACCATTAGGGCGACTCTCGTCTGCTAGCTGCGCACGTGAGGTTTGTACCACTTTAGCCATAAGTTCAAGCGCATGATCTTGGCCAACTACACGTTGTTTCATTTGCTCAGCTAAATTTAAAATGCCATGAATTTCATCTTCATGCATTTTACCAACAGGAATACCAGTCCAATCAGAAATAACCTGTGCAATCAACTCTTCATCAACTTGCCAATGCACCATATTATGCTCATACGAGGCTAACTTAAACTTGCTTTCTTTTAACTGCTCAAGTACTTCAGCAGAAGAGTCAGCATCGTTGGTGTTAATCGATTCTAGCGCTTGGTTTAACTCGGCAACTATATCCTTCTCAACATTGAACTGCTCATTTAATGGTTCCAGTTGCTGTTCAATCTCAACTAGTTCAGATTTAAGCGTTGATAATTGTTCACTGTGATCTAAACCAGTTTTTTGCTCACGATTTAGCATTAAAACTTGCGCTTCAATTTCACTAAGCCTGTTAATTAACTGCTCAATCGCATTAGGTGTCGATGCTTGACTCATAGCAACACGAGCACATGCCGTATCTAACAATGCAACGGCTTTATCGGGTAATTGTCTGGCAGTAATGTATCTGTGCGATAGATGCACTGCACTTTCAAGTGCTTGCTCTGAAATAAACACTTTATGATGTTTTTCCATCACAGGAACTAAACCACGTAGCATAGCAACCGCTTTTTCTGGTGTTGGCTCTTCAACTTTAACCACTTGGAAGCGACGTGTTAGTGCAGCATCTTTTTCAAAAAACTTTTTATATTCAGCCCACGTTGTTGCTGCAATAGTGCGTAACTCCCCTCTTGCTAGAGCAGGCTTAAGTAAGTTAGCAGCATCATTTTGACCTGCTTGTCCGCCACTACCAATCATAGTGTGAGCTTCATCTATGAAAAGAATCACAGGATCAACAGCGTTTTTCACTTCATTAATTAGCGACTTTAAACGATTTTCAAATTCACCTTTCATGCCCGCACCCGCTTGCAGCAAAGCCAAATCTAGGCTGTGCAACTTAACGTTTTGTAATACTGCAGGTACATCTTTTTGAGCGATTCTTAGGGCAAGTCCTTCAACCACAGCGGTTTTACCTACACCCGCTTCACCCGTTAATATTGGATTGTTTTGACGACGTCTAGTTAAAATATCTACCATCTGACGTATTTCGAAATCACGACCTAAAATTGGGTCTATTTTTCCTGCTTTTGCTTGTGCGGTTAAATCGACGGTAAATTGATCTAAGCTTGGTGTTTTAGATGAACCATTTGCAGGTGTTGTAGCACTTGCAGTGGTGGTATTACGTTCTTGCGATTGGGCAACAATTTCAGGCCATGCATGTAGTAGTTGTCCAGGTTCTATATTATTGAAAAGCTTGCTACAACGCGTTACTAAACTAGACAAGGTATCGTCTTTTGTAAGCGTATAAATAACGTAAGCACTTCGAATTTGCTCATCAGTAAATTCTATACTGGTGCTTAACCATGATTGTCTAAGTAAAGTAGTAACATGTACCGACAGACTAGGCGACGAATCACTGCCCGTTTTAAATGACTCTAATGATTGATTTAAATCTTGCTTTACCTGATCAATATCAATATCGAAAGCACCGAATATGAGTCTAACATCGTCTAGTTGCTGCTCAATCATAGCTAACAGCCAATGCTCTAATTCAACCGTAAAATGGCTGCGGCTATTACAAATTGCGACCGCTGCTTCTAAGCTCTTTCTACAATCTGGGCTTAGTTTCTCAACTAATTTGTTTAATGTCATCGTTGACATACACTGTTCCTTTTAATTTTAATTATCCTTTAAACGATAACTTAGTAGGGTTAAATTTAGGGGTGTTTTTACTCGCCATTAAAAAGCTATTTGCGCCTAGTTGGCATTCACTTTTTGACAGCTGCACCGCATCAAGTTGTTGAAAATCTGACTCAATAACAAGTCGAAATGAAATAGCATTGCCGGCATAGTCTTTGACAATTTTTTTAGCTAATTCAAATAACTTGCCTTTAGGTAACAAGGATTTTGCTTTATCAAAATCGCGGGTACTGATATGGATCTCGATATTAGAAGAAATATCCCATATCTTTTTACCAATTACCGTATCAACACCTAAGCGGGCATGTTGTCCCTCATAAAGGCGTTCACTTGCTAAACATGTTTGCTCTTGTGGCTTCAAATCGTGCCACTTACCTATCATTTGTTTAATGACAACATCACAGCCAAGATATGAGCTCAGTACACTTTTTAAGTCAAAAGCATTGCGAATTTTTCGGCTATAAAGGCCTGAAAAGTGCAACTGATGTTCATCATAACCGCCGCTTAAAAGCCCTAATATTTGCGTGTATGGGTCTTTGTTTTTATCTTTATTTACATGATTTAAAGACGGTTTATATTTTTTCCACGCTCGATAATATAAAGACACCAAACGGTGATTAAACATGTCGTAAAAGTCGCGCATAGTTGTATCTTTATAGCGAAGACGCTGCATCACCAGTTCGCTATAAAATTGAGGCAAAGCGCCCGAACAACCCGTTAATCCCATAAAAGAGATCTGCATGTTGACTTTATGTAAGCCATCTTCAAAGCTTGCTTGTTCTAATTTTGTGATAGCGTTACCTGGGTAACCAAATTTTTGAGTTGCGGTAAACTTAATTAACTCTTGCTTTGGACTACTGTCATACCCTACGTAGCGATACTCCAAGCCATGCTTTTTCAGCTGGTTTTCAATAATGAAAACTGCTTTATAAAAGTCAACTTGTGACGCTTGAGAAATAATATGTTGGATCATATTAACGGGCTTTCCCCAACTCGCGCAGGCCATTGGTAATACACTTGCTCTTGTTCTTTTAGCCTTAAACTAACGCGAGTAAAGCTATTAATTGCTGCAAATTGCGCAAAGAAATGATCGAGGATAGAGGCAAAGAAAAACATGCCACTACCTGAGAAGTCATCATTGGCGAAGGTAATTTCAATTTCACTTCCCGTTGCAAAGCTTACTCGCCCTTTTTGCACAACACGAGCCGTTGCGGGTTCTACAACCACACGGTAAATATTATCAATAAGGCCTTTTGTTTGCGGAGATGCTCTAAAATCATAAAGGCGTAGCACTTCTTTAAGCTTATTACATGCATCATCTCCACTAAACGCGTCGAGCGTTAAATGATTAACTAATTGCCAACGAGTTGCATCGGCTAATATCGGTCTAACTGCATGAGTAAATGGAATTAAACACCTAATTTTTTTAATTACATCGCCGCGCTCTGGCATTAATAAGCCTAGCTCATCGTCTCCAAAAGGCATGCTTGCAGGGAGGTTTCGATTACTGCAATTAGCACGTACGGTTAGGACCGTGTTCCCTTCAGCATAATCCATAGCGCTATTTTCAAATCGTGCATCTACCAATGATAGAAACGATTCGGTGCCTGACTCAACATAACCCCCTGCCCATGAGGCAGTTTCTCTGCGGATATGCCAAAACAAATCATCATGGCCTTGGTATCGTGGATGGGTTTGTCCATAAAACGGACAAACTATTTGTTTATTTCCCTTATGATCAAAGGCAATTACTTCTGAAATACCAATTACTTCTGAAATCTCAGAGTCCATATAACGCGGCGTTAATTGGTATTCGTATTCGCTCAGTTCAGGGCGAATAGGTTCTAATTCTTGTTCAAACATATTAATTATGGGCGTACACCCCATCAAAAACATGTCTTTGTCTACTTGCTTTTCGAGCTCTGAAGATTCCGCATCAAGATAAATATACACTGTGCATTTATTAGAATTTTTAGGCAACGATGAGTGAATATTTTCAAGTTCAAAAAAACGAAACTTTTCAGGAAAGGTAAAGTTTTCGACGAGTAAGCGATAGCCGGAACTTGATCGCTGCGAATACGGTACAACCGCTTCATTTGCATCAAAGCCAACCGCTTTAAGTTGAGTTTTAGAAAGGTACTTTATTCCCTCATCACCATTATCAAAAGCAATGCCAATAGCGTGCTTAAACAATAATTCATACACTTTAAGCGTATGATGCCATTGGCCATTTATAAATAATCGTAATTTTTCCAACCCAGTTTCAGCCAGTGATACACCCGGGTATTCACCGGTTAGCTCAAGTTTGAAAATTGACTTTGCTTTCTCATGCCAACGTGGTTTTGGTGCCACAAAAGGACTGTTATCAAATTGCGCACTGGTAATTTCAACAGGCCATAAGTAAGTTTCATAACAGGTTTGAAACTTACATTGCTTCATTGACTCAACATTTGTTTCAACTTCACTCGCTCTTGGAATCACTACTCCCGTGGTTGAGAGGTTTTCAGCCTCTAATTTAACCACCGACATTGAAGGAATAGGCGCTTGATAGTCAGGTAACATTTGCCCTAATAAAGCATCAGTAAGCTCAGGAAAGCTATCATCTAACTTTTGCCTAATATTAGCCGTTAAAAATGCGAACGATTCAATTAATCTAGATACATGAGGGTCTTCAATATGATCATCGCTTAGCTTTAATCGCCCTGCAACTTTAGGGTATTTTTCAGAGAAGTCTTTACCCATATGACGAACAAACGCCAATTCACGATTGTAATATTTTAATAATTCATCGTTCATAAAGAAGCCTCTATAATCTTCATCCCTAAGTTCACAGGCTCAACTTCAGAGTCAAAGCTAATAAACTCAGGCTCTGGATCTGCATATAGTAAAGCGTTTATTCGCAAGTTTAATACTCTATTTACGGGTACTTCATCGTCAGTAAATACCTCAACTTCAATGAACCGAGGCTCAAATTTCAAAATTGTATTTCTAACGGTTTCACATAGCAGTGCCCGCCCTTCGTGAGAGCTCACCGACATACTCGAAAAGTCAGGTAAACCATACGATAAGCAGGATGTTGCTAACTCTGCATATTGTGCTGGCCACGTGTGCCATTGAATTCGCGCATTTAGCAGCGCTTCTATGTCTCTGCGCACATTTTTTCTCAGCTCACTAATGCTGATCCCCTCAGTACGAGATGGGGCATCCTGAAAGTCTGGCTCATCGTCAATGAGCCTATCTAAAATGGATGCTTGAAGCTGCTGCTTATGCTCTATCATAATTATTTACTATGCTTACTCAGCTGTTTCTAGGGCGTTTATTTTAAGATTTGGAACAGTGATGGCTTCATCGTTAACAAACAACATTTTCATTCCTTTGCCTACAATAAATTCGTCTTGAAGTTCTTCCCAATCAGATACTTGGCCTAGCTTTTCTAGATCTGTATTTGAGTTTGCGTAAACCAGTGGCAAGTGAGCGGTGCCCGATGGGCCGTCTTTAATAGTAATTTCAACGCGTAACCAAATACCCTCTAATAATGACGTTACAGGTTCTACTTTTAATGTTTCAATTTCATTAAAGTTAGCCAGGTAAAACTCGCCATTCGTGCCTAGCACTTCTAAATAAGGACTTAAGCTATCATCTAAATCTCTAATTGCTGATTGCTCGTCTTCAACACTCTCCAAGCGAAGCGCTTCCATTTGTTGTGCAAGACTGGCTGCTTCAGATGTTTCACCTTCAAGCAAAGCAACATGCATTTTTAAAAACAAGGTATCTAGCTCATTGGCTTCATGAAAAAGTTTAGGAATCCCCTTACCTTGATAAAAATCTACGCGCGATTGCTGGGCACGAATTAAATGTCTAAGGTTAACTGCACCTACAGCAAACTCTGGGTTCTTTTGCACCATAAAGTCGAGTTGTTTATCTGCTTTTTCAAGCTCGCCATTAATGCAAAGTAATTCAGAATAAATACTTCTAATGTCAAAATTTAAAGGCTCATCTTGCAACTCGGTAGCGCAGCATAATAAAGCATCAGCAAGTTTTCCCTCGCGAATTAAACTGTGTATTTTTTTCATGACTATTCCTTTATTTTATGATGAGGACTGAGCTCTGTTATTAACTTAATACTCGAGACCATTTGGTCTAACTGAAAGTGGGGCTGTAACTGCAAAACCGAAAAGTAATGCCCCGGGTTTGCTTTATTTTCACTTACTTTTATTTTTGCATTACTCAGTGGATATTTGCTTCTAATATGCTCAGACGCGGAGTCTGACGCGGTTGTGTAGTTATTAATCCACGCCTGTAAATCTCTCTCACAGGCCTGTGCTGTGCTATAAGAACCGACACGATCTCGGGCTAATAATTTTAAATAGTGCGCAAAGCGCGATACACACAAAATGTATTGCAACATAGACGATAAGCGCGCATTGATATTGGCAGCACTTGAGTCGTAATTTTTTGTTTTTTGAACCGATGCATTACTGTAAAAAACAATATGTTCCGTATTTGTAACCGAAGAAGCTGGGATAAAACCGAGCTCAGAAAATTGCTTTTCAAACTTACTGGTTACTAATAAATCAAGTGGCGGCTTTGCCTCTTTTTGATAGGTATCGTTTGCAAAGCTATCACGAGCAAGTCCTGTTACTAATCCCTTAGAGACTTTACCTGGCTCTATACCACGAATATGACCAAACCAACCGCTATCGCAGTAAGCTCTAATTATTGTTGATACGAATTGATACGCTGCACTGCCCCACAACATATCTGTTTCTGGATTTTTTATTTGTTCTTTGAAGTAAAAATCTTGATGGCGTTTGCCATCATTAACATAAGGCGGCCTGACTAATACATGAGGCAATGTAAAGCCCATAAAGCGCGCTTCTTCCATTTTTCTAAAACTTTGCCATTTTATATATTCTGGCTGTTCAAACTGATTAAATAAATCAGAGTAATAACCTAAATCTGAAAAGCTATCAGCACCAAATAAATTAGCCGATGCCGAACATATAAAAGGAGAAAATGCAGCAGCTGCCGTTCTTGATACCTCTTTTATGGTATCAATATCGTTGTAAATAGTGCCTGCTGAGCAACCATTACTAATTTCGTAATCACCAATTACAATACCAAAAGGCTCGCCTCCGGCACTGTCAAACTCGTTTTGATAAAGTAACTGAAAAAACATACTTTGATCAAAATCAATCGCTTTGTTCACGTCTTTTGAGAGCGTTGACCAATCACAATTGAGCAATTTAACTTTTACTTTTTTTTCTTTGTCTTGTTGCTCTGTTTGTAATAATAACCACCATAGATTACGCCAGCTAGCTTCTAAACGTTGAAAGCTATTAGCATGAATTATGTGGTTGAGTTGCGATGAAATAAGTTGATCGAGTTCAATAATTACACGTTGTAAATAAGGACTCAAAGACTCCTTATTCCAAGAAAGGGGAGAATCAGAAGAGCCTTCAAGCCATAACAATAACGCTTTATCTAGGTTTTTTTCATTTAAAAACCTATCGAGCAAAGCGTCATTATCGCTAATTCGAGACTGTGACTTTTGTTGAAAAGTGAAGTCTTGATTTATAAATGAAAACTCTTCGTGATTCATTCTATTGCATCATCCTTAATGCGAGAGAGCGGTATTATTAACCGATCTCTGGGATTTTAGCTACAAGACGTAAAGAAGACGTTAGTTCTTCCATTTGTAACCAAGGTTTCAACCAAGCAACAGCGTTGTAGGCACCAGGTTGACCTGGGATCTCTTTTACAGATACTTTTGCATCTGCAAGAGGGTAACGTGCTCTGATGTCTTGACCACCGCCCTCTGTCGCATTTACATATGACAGGATCCAACGGTTTAACCATGATTCAACGTCTTCAGCTTCCATAAAGCTACCAATCTTGTCACGTGCCATTACTTTTAAGTAATGCGCAAAGCGAGAAGTTGCCATTAAGTATGGTAAACGAGCTGAAATAGCAGCGTTAGCCGTGGCATCAGGCGTTGAGTAAATTTTTGGTTTTTGACAGCTTTGACCGCCAAAGAAAACAGCATAATCAGTATTTTTATAGTGACATAGAGGTAAGAAGCCTAACTGACTTAACTCTGCCTCACGACGATCTGTAATGCCAATTTCTGTTGGACACTTAAGATCTGGATCACCATCATCACTAGTGAATATGTGAGTCGGTAAGCCTTCCACTTTACCGCCACCCTCTGCACCACGAATAGCAGTGCAGAAACCGTATTGAGAAAACGCAGCGGTCATGTTAGTTGCCATAGCGTATGCTGCATTACTCCAACAGTAATCACCGTTATCAGTGCTCACTGAACGACCGTCTTTTGGCTCAACTTCAAACTCTTCGTAGTTGAACTCTTCAACAGGTTTAGAAGCAGCACCATAAGGTAAACGCGAAAGGAAACGCGGCATAGTAAGTGATACAAAGCGTGAATCATCGCTGTCTCTAAATGAGCGCCATTTAGTATATTCTAATGATTCAAATACTTTTTCTAAATCACGTGGTTTAGTAAGCTCTTCCCAATTATCAAAACCGAATAAAGACGGTGAAGAGGCAGCAATAAATGGACAGAATCCAGCTGCAGCCACATTAGACATTAAGCTCAATGTTTCAACATCTTCAGGGTGATTAGTAAATTCAAAGTCACCTACGATAGTGCCATATGGTTCACCACCTGGAGTACCAAATTCAGACTCGTAAATTTTCTTGAAGGTTTGGCTTTGATCAAACTCAACGGCTTTACTTAAGTCTTTATGTAACTCTTTTTTCTTCATGTTTAAAACACGAATTTTTAATGTAGAACTTGTTTCAGAGTTCATCACTAAGTGATGCAAACCGCGCCATGAGCCTTCAAGCTTTTGAAACTCATCCGAGTGCATCACCACACTTAGCTGTTTTGAGATTTTTTGATCGATTAACTGAATAGCTTCATTAAACGTCACAGTCATGTTTTTATTCCATTGAACTGTGCCTTTTAACGCTTCTTCTGTTAATGTTTTTAGTAATTCTTCAGCACGGCTCGACTCTGTTTGTTTAGTCGCGCCAATTGCTTGCTCTAATAGTGAAGAACTTACCTCTGATACCGATTCTGATTCTGTTGCTAATTGTTCAGTGCTCATTTATCAGTCTCCTCTAAGTTAAGTTCTTTAGCCATCGAGTCTAAGCTTGCTGTATTGCTTAATACTTCTTCTAGCACATTCTCAAGCTCTTCTGAACGGTCAATTTTGGTCATCAAGTCACGCAGCTTGTTGCGCGTTTCCATCAATTTGCGTAAAGGTTCTACTTGGTTTACAACCGCAGCAG
Source organism: Pseudoalteromonas undina (assembly GCF_000238275.3). Taxonomy (NCBI): domain Bacteria; kingdom Pseudomonadati; phylum Pseudomonadota; class Gammaproteobacteria; order Alteromonadales; family Pseudoalteromonadaceae; genus Pseudoalteromonas; species Pseudoalteromonas undina. The sequence continues at coordinate 255,928 of NZ_AHCF03000004.1, read as the reverse complement.
GCTCGAAATCGTCAATCGACTTAAAGTTCAAGTTAACTTCAAACTGAGAACCATCATCCGTTAATGTATTGTCTACTTTTAAACGCAGAGAAGGGCTCATACGTTTTAAAACATCATTAAAGTTATCACGATCAATTTGAATAAAACGTCTATCTTTTAGTGGTTTAAGTGCTTCTGTGTTATCACCAGAAAAATCACCCATTACACCTACTACAAAGGGTAATTCTTTTTTTACTGCCGCGCCCTCAGTTTCCACATCATAAGTGATATGTACTCTTGGTTTACGAACTCGTTTTAACTTATCATGGATACTCATTGAGAACTCCTTTTACTATGTTTCAGTTTCGCTGATCTTAATGCCAGACAACTTAAAGTATCCAGTCCTAGCATCACTATCTGTAATTAACTCATTTAATAACTCAGGTAGCGATAATTCGCTCCATCGAATAACTTGTTCTATCGTGTAAGACATTGGTGAATGAGGTTCAGTCTTTCTGAAAAATGTCGCAATTTCTTGAAGTTTTTTTATTGCGTTTTCTCTCGAATCAATCTCATCACTGACACGCTTTTTAGGTTGCGCTGCGTCTGCTTCACTCGCATCTTCAACCGCTTCCTCTTCAGGCTCAGCATTTGCCTTATCTAATGCAATTTGTGCTGCTTCAAGTTTATCTGCTGCAACATGGTTTACCGCAGCTAAGCTCACTTCTAATGCTTGTTTAATATTAGACGTAGGTTGTGGCTCACCCGTTACCTCGTCCATAACCTCACTCAAAGCGGCAAACTTTTCTATCGCATCTTCAATATCATTTTTTAAAGATACAAAAAACTCAGTACTGGTTTCGGCTGCACTTTTTTCAAGCTGTTCAAAATCAACGGCGCCTTGGGTTATCTTCTTTTCACGTTTTTCATCACTTAAACGTGAAATGTCATAACCTTGCTGATATTCCCAAAAAGAAAATGGATCCATACTGACACTGTCTGTCATGTATATACTTTTAATTGGAATAATTAACGTACCTTCACCAGCACTGCCATTTAAGCCAACTAATGCAGACACTTTGTCTGAAATTTCATCACCGTCATCAAGTGTTGGATAAAGTGACTCAAAATGATGTTCCAAAAGGTGCTTAGCAACACTAAAACCAAACGCAATGCCTTTAAAGCCATGAACGCGGCATAAGCCTTCAATTAGCCATGCTAGGTATTCTATATCTTTACTTTCGGTTTTAATTGCCTCACTACATTGCTCAAGTAACGGAATCCAATCTCGAGAAAGCGAAGCAATTCCTTCCTCATCGACTAACGCATTTCTTTCAGCCGCACGAAGTTGGTTTCTTAAATCTTTTAAGGCGTAGTAAGTAGACGTTGGAGAGACATCTGAGCGCGGATCACTACCTGCAAACTCAGTATCTGAAATAGGGGAAATATACTCTTCAAATAAAAACATTCCATTGTCCTAAATATTATCCATATTCTCTAAAGCTTAGAGCGTGAATAATATTACATTCTTTAAATTAAATTACAAGCTTCAGCGTCATTATGCCGATAAGCTGGCTAATGTTATTTTATAAATAATTGAAATAACAGTTTTTTTGTTCCTGATATATTTACAATTTTTTTCTTAAATATACTAAAACAGGCTTAATCAGCTACTTAGTGAACAATGGAATCGTTGCCTCATCTTGTATATTGCAAGATTGTATCGATTGATTGGCATCTACATCATCATATTTCACTAAAATACAAGTCACATTATCTTTAGCACCTCTGACTAACGAGGAGTGCATTAAAGCCATTCCTGAATCAATAATACTACTGGGCTCTAATGACAAACATATGTCTTCATCTGATAATTCACCGGTAAGGCCATCTGAACACAGTAAAAAGATGTCGCCTTTGTTTATCTCACCCTCAATTACATCAACTTTCACTTCATCCATTACCCCTACAGCACGGGTAATAACGTTAGATAATGGGTGGCTTTTAGCTTCTTCAACAGAGATCATTCCCTCGTCGATTAAGTCATTAACTTGACTATGATCTCGAGAAACTTGCGTTAGTTTGCCATTACGTAATAAGTAGGCTCTGCTATCACCAGCCCATAATATGTAATAGCGCTCATTCTTAACAAACAAAGCTGTTACTGTACTGCCAGCTGTTTTATTGCTTAAATATTCAGCGCTATACTGAGTTAGTTGCTTATTTGCATCTTCTATAGCGCTAACAATATGACTTACGGTCAAGTCCTCTAGCCTGAGCTTTTCAACAGTAGTTCTAATCACATCAACCACTAATTGACTAGCAACTTCACCCGCTTCATGCCCACCCATTCCGTCAGCCACGACCCATAAGTTATGGCTGTTAATTTCCACGTGCGCATCTTCATTAAGCTGCCTCACTGCACCTCTATGAGTAATGGCATAACTTGTACTTAAATTACTAATCACTATTCTTTACCTGTGTGTAGTTCCATTCCCAATGCTTCCAACGTCCATCGAGCATAGCGGCTACTTGATTAACCGGCGGCAAAGCTGAAGTGATCAGTACCATAGGCTTAATATTACAAGAACCATGAGTCCACCAAACACTGTAATCACCATACTTTTTATGTAAAATCGCATGCATGGCATCTTGTAATATATGATCGCTTAACTCTGTGCCTGAAAACTCTAGTGCGACTGCTTGCTTGTTTTTATCTTTTGAATTGGCATAACTTACTTGCTTTTTATTTGCAGCAACTTCACTTAATGTACTGGCTAGTTCTTTTCGCCAAGAGAACAAATCCACAGAGCCATCAAGTACTTTAAGAACAGCATCTTCGTACTCTAATGAAAAAACACCAGAATGAAGCACATCAACCGGAGCAATATGAGTTGCACGAGTTACTGTTAGTGGATAGTGCCTTCCTACTGCATCCATACTGGGCAATAACGTACCCATAATGCCAGTATCACCCACAATATTGGGGCTTAAGGCAAAGTGCCAAACAGGGCCTGTTAGGTAGCTTTCTTGCCAAACATCACCAAGTTGCTCTTTGCTCACAGCAATGGCAGCTTGTAACCATTGCTCCCAATGCTCTGAAAACTCTTTAGTTACGTTATCTTGAACAAAGTCGCCTAAACAAGGCACCTTGCCAAGATAACCAATATCTACAATCGGGTCGGACATGAAAACTTCTCTACACTGCTGTTCCAAAACGGATGCCTGATTGAGCTAGGCAGTAATTCTACTTTTGCATTGTTCCCCATCAAAGAGAAATGTAACTCTAGATCTTGACGGGTTTTGCTGCGCTTTTCACTGAGCTCATCTAGCATTCGATAAAGTGACCACTCGCCTTGATAAGTCGTGTTAATTGAACGCCCACCGTTTGGCGGTGTAAACACAACGCGAGTTTTACTTTGGCCACTGGCGCCAGGCCATACAAAGTTTGTAACTTTGAGTGGACCATGACGGTAAATCATTGACTGGCCATCAATTTCAATCATTAAACTAGATACCGTTTTATCTAAATTAAAAGTACGTAAGCCAAACTCAATTCGGGGTGTGTCACTACCACGTTCAAAAAATGCGGTTTGAATTTTGAAAGCGTGCTCAAACATTTTTAAGGTGTTATTGCTAATACCAATATCTTTTTCAAATTTCCACGGGCTAGAGCTCATGTCCACACTCGGAGCTACATAGCTATTAAAAAAGTTATCTATGGTGCCATTGGGGCCAAAGAAGCGAGTAAAGTCTTTAATGCTGACTTCTTTTTCTGCCTGCGGAGCAAATGGGTAACGCCCCACAATTGCCGCGTTATACTCGCGCAACACTTTGCTTTTCCAAATTTCATTTAAATGTCTGTTAGCACTATTTTTGGTGATGTTGCTAGTATCTCTACTTATATCAAGCAACCAACTATTAAACGGATAAGGCAAATCACTACTTTGGTACTCTAATTGGCGAATAAAACTCGGTTTACTCTTACCACTTATTTGATCTTTAATTGAGTATTTAAGCTGATCACCTCTATCAAGTTTAGTTAGATAAATATTCAACTCTCTTAAGTTTTTCTGAATATTATCAAGCTGCTGAATGTCTATATCGATAATATCTTCAAACGCCTCTTCGACTTGATAGCCCGGTAGCTGTACCTCAAACTTAGGCGCTTCGTCAGGTAAGAAGCGTTTGATTCGATTTGCTTTCGTTTGCATCGCAACTTTAGCTGCATTAGCCGCAATATCCCCTGCGACTTTTTGATTTTCAGAAACAGGTAGCTTAGTTAGTTGAACATTCTTTTTAACTGCATTGATGATATTTTTTATTGGCGCTTCGGAGCCTGCTAATACATCAGTAATATTCACACCCTCAGCAGGTGAGCTGTATTGATTAAGACTCAAGTCATCTAAAAACGACTGCCAATAATAGATATAATCTTGAAAGTAACGTTGCTCTAGCTTCTTTTCTATCTCTGCTTTAGAAATATCATACGTGCCAGAGGCTTCTTGACCATACACCCAGCTACTAGCCATTAAGTTGCCAAGCATTTTTCCTTTTTCAATATTAAAAATGCCATGAAAACCGTTAAAAGTGTATAGCCCCGGAATACTGCGCGTTAAATCACCATTATTACGAAAAGTAAACTTTTGCGCACTTTCAAAGCTAATAATATCGGTTAATCTGAAAGGCGGAATACTGCTATCAAGAAAATCAGCTTGAAGTCGCTGGTATGCTCTTTCTGCAATCGGTAGTTTAGTGAGTTCTGCACGAGCTACGCGAACCGCCTGATTATCTATTTCGGTTTGTGTTACGCCCTCTTTTAACAACGCAGCAATATGATTCATCAACTCATTACGCGTCTGCATGTTCAAATCACCAGGCAAATTTCTATCTAAATATGCACTAAACCAAACGGAAATATCTTCACTTTCAAAATATTCAGGTTTAAATAGCATTAAGTAGCATCTGAGCGTTTCATATAAATAGCTAAGATGCTCTGGGTGAGCCTCCATTTCCTTTATTAACGTGTTTGCAATGAAGGGCTCTAAATAGGTTTGCAAAGAACGTTTGTAAGCATTAGCAGAAGACTCTTTAATTTCAGTAAGCTTATTAAAGCCAACTGAAGATGCATCTTCAGGATCAATTAACTGAGCATTGGTTGCTGGCAAGTTTCTTAATGCATTTAGTCTGTCATTTAGTACCAGTAGATTATTTCTATCAAAAGACGATGAGTCTAGTTCTTGGTACGTGGCAACTGCTTCATCTGTGGCATCAATTAAGTTGCTATTCCACGCAAAGCTAAAATACCAAGAAATTGAAAAACCGAACAAAGCAATACACGCAAGTGACACACTAGCAATTCGAAGCCACTTATTCTGCTTATCATGGTGTTTGTTAGTGCTTGCTAAGTTTTGCTCAGGGAAAATAACGCTCTCTAAAACGTTTTTAATAAAAAAGCTTTTAGATTGGTTTATGTAATCGGTTTTATCTGCACTTGCATCATTTAAAAAGCTCGAAGGGGTACCCTCTTGAGTAGCGCTGGTTAAATACACGCCTCTAAACATAGGTAACTCTTCATAGGCGTTAGGAGTAAAAATCTCTTTTAAGAAGTCATCAGCAACGCCTTGTAACACACGCAACTGTCTGGGGAACTCAAAGATTTTAGCTCGAATAGCTTCATTACGCTCATTGATCAATCGACGGTTCAACATCTCTGTAAGTTTAGAAATTAAAGCGTGGAATTCTTTATTGAATGCATCGACTTGGGTATCTTTATCTAAATCAAGCTCAAAGGTGATCCCCCAAACTTGCTCACATTCTTCCTCAGTAAGTTCGCCAAAGAACTCTCTGAATCCTTCAATTAAGTCTACTTTAGAAAAAATAACATAAACGGGAAATGTCATACCAAGCTGGTTTTGTAATTCTTGAAGGCGTTGTTTTATAGCACGCGCATGAAGATTTCGTTCAGTTTTGGTCTGACTCATAAGTTCAGAAATCCCCATACTGATCATTACCCCATTTATAGGGCGTAATGGGCGATGCTTTCTTAATAAGCCGAGAAAGCCTTCCCATGCTCTAGAGTCGTGTTTAGCGTGGCTACTTTGCGTTGTGTAACGCCCTGCGGTGTCGATTAATACCGCTTTATTGGTAAACCACCAATCACAATTGCGCGTACCACCAACACCATGCACTAAATCAACCCCAAGCTTATCCTTTAATGGGTAATCTAGGCCTGAGTTATGAATAACCGTTGTTTTACCTGCGCCAGGTGGACCAATCATGATGTACCAAGGTAATTGGTATATATTTTTACCTTTAAATAGTTTTACGTCTTTGAGTAAATCTATGGCTTCATTCATTCTGGTTTTTAGGGTGGTTATTTCTTCGTTAACTTCACTACTGTTTGCATCGTTATTATCTATTAACTCATCTGCCATTTTTTCATCACGTTTGCTTTGCTGCATAAGGCGATAAATTTTGGTTACTGAAAAAACGAGAACTATCAATAAAATAGTTAATAGTCTTGCTGCGACACCGGCAAGCGGAACATAATCGGCCACTGCAATTAAAGGACCACCAAACCAAATTAATAATGATAAGGCTAAAAAACCGATAATTAACATAGCGGTTCGAGACGTTAGTGCGTAGGTTATTTTCTTAAATTTTTGTGAGAAACTCATTACAGCCTCATTAAAATAATAGATCGATTTCAATTCTGCGGTTTAACGACCGAGAAGCTGAATCTGAATTGCTGGCGATAGGCTCTGCTGCGCCCTTTCCTTCTGGCCATAGACGGCCGCTCAAGTTGGTGCTTTTAGCCATTAAATTAGCAACTTGTGTTGCTCTGGCTAAAGATAGATGCCAATTAGAAGGGTACGTATCAGTACTAATTGGTAAATCATCTGTATGACCTGTTATGAGGACTCGCCCTTTAGTTCCTTCTAGGCTTAACGCTAACTTTTCTAAAATAGGCTGGAATGAAGGGAGAAGTTGCGCGTCTCCTTGCTTAAACAAGTTTTCACTGTTGATTGTAATGCGGATCCCATCTGAGGTTTTAGCAACGGCAACAATCCCCATTTTAATTTCTGTTTGCAACAACTGTTCAAGGACACGTAATTGCTGATCTTTTTTATCAACCATCTGGTTGACTGCTAAGGGGTGAATACCGGCTAGCTTTTCATTAATCGCAACAACATCATTATTTAGTTTCATATTTATTGATAAATAGATCATCAATAATATTAGCCCCAATACAGAAAATATAACCCATAGCGGAACTTGATTTCTCAGTTCAACACCGGCTGCTACTCTTTGCTTCCAGTTTGGAGACAGCTTGTTGTTAATTGGCCCATTAAGTTGATTTAATAAATGATAAAGTTGTGAACGATATTCTTCGATTTTTGTATCACCGCCGGCACCTAGGCGATATTTACCTTTAAACCCTAAATTTAAGCAGTGATATTGCAACTCTAAAAACTGTTGATTTCTTTCTGGTTGACCTAAGCCTGAATCAAGTAACGTATAAAAATATTCACCGCCAAATGTTTCTTTATGAAAAGTAGAAAGTAGACTTTCATCTGCCCATTCCATTGAACTCCACTTTGAGTTCAATACAGACTCATCAAGAATGGCACACAAACAATAGCGGGAATTATTGATCACTTCTTTTGATAAGTGCTGATTGCGAACTTCCACTTCAAATCGTTTGATTGCCTCAACACAACGATGTTTAAGCGCTGCGAGGTTGCTCATTTCAAGCGATTGATTAATTGAAATTACAAGAGAAAAACAATCGGTTGCTGCTTCTAACAAAGGATTTTTAAATATCGATACTTTGTTACTACCTAATGGCTTTGAAGAAGGTGGCTCGACCGACATCACTGTTTTATCAGCATCATTTTGTGCCGGATTACTACTTGGCGTATTTCGCCCTAATCGACCTGGGCGAGGTTTGATAATGGTTTCGTCCATTGAAACTCTTCCTTTTAAAAAGTTAAGTTCTTATCGCCCAAAGGCTTAGTTGTAGCTCTGGGTAATTTCCTGAGAGGTGAATAGCAATTCCCCCGCTGGAACGTAATTTATCCCAATGTTCACCATGCCTATTTAATTCAAAATAATGAAAACCAGCATGATAAGGAATTTGTCTTGGTGCTGTTGGTAAATTGCTAATCGTAATACCTGGAATTTGGTTATTTACCAGATCTCGAATAGTTTCTACACTGCCAATTTTTATTTGCGAAGGCAGAATTTTTCTTAATTCTTCATGTGGCACACTTGCTTTGATTGCTAAAACAAATTGAGCTGAATTGAGAATTGACTTGTCTTTTAACGCACCAAAAGAAATACCAAATTTACTTTGCTCAAGTTTAATTTCAGTTGCTGTTTGCTCAATAACATGGCTTAACGATTGGTATAAAAAGTTAACCACTTCATTAAATACCTGTCCTAAATTAGTATGATCATAATTAGGTAATTTAGGTACCCTCTTATTAGCTGTGCTGAAAGTTGACAACTCGCCCGCAAGCTCAATTAAACGACTATAAAATACATTAGGGTGTAAGCTATTGACACTAAGCAAGTTATTAAATATCGCATCATACTTATTTAGTGTTTGCAGCATGATAAAATCTGCAACTGAGGTACTCCCTGCATAGCCTTGACTGAGCCTAGCGGCTATACTTTCAGCGCGCTGCTTTATCATTGAGCCAATTTCTCTGACCAGCCCTGATAAAGGTTTGCATTGCCCTACTTTTAAAGAAGGAGGAATATACTTAGCATCTAACTTTATTTGCCCTTCACTACTCACATCTATAATTCTAGCTAAAGGTAATACGATATAGCCTGAATGATCATCAGAAGACAGCATCAATTTGCTATACACTTTCGCAACTTGAATAATTTCCTGAGATTGTGCCCCTAATAAATCATCACTCACTGACAAGTCATTGAGCTTATACCGAGTAACGGTGTTATCGTCGGCTGAAGATATATTAATCCCGCTATTTTTTAGCGCAGGGATAGCAAGATAAACAATCTCATCAAAAACATCTTTATTAACCACTAGCGGTTCAGGTAATGATGTTGATTGAGGCATATCTATTGGTAATAAATCTGGAGTGATTGCTGATAATGCGTCTACAGCAAACTGCCCGCTGTTAAGCAATTCATTATCAATACTTATATCGATTATTCCCCACGGATCAGCAAGATTGCCACTGCATACTTGCTTGATAACATTAGAAATATATTTATCTGCTTGTTGAAAGTGCTGAGGTCTTAAAAACATTCCTTCAGTCCAAGCAACACGAGTGTTATCACCCATTTTTAAAAATCCTTTTTTATTGCTCTCTCATGTATGTCGCAATTGCTTCTACATTAACATTGATATCGTCATAGCCGGTAGGGTCAACTTCTATAACCGCTCTCCACCTTGCTTGATCTATATTTCTATAAGCAACAACAACCCCAACGTAACGAGTATTACGATTAAGGCTCATTTTATATTGTTGTATTGAGTCAGGCTGAAGTTCTAATTCATCTTTTTTTAATAAGTCAGGTCCGAGGATTTTTTCTGGTGTGTCGTACAAGCTAAAAAAGTCCTGCGTGTCAAAAATAGTTCTTGAGCTAAGCTCAAAAATTTTCATTACCACTGGAGAAGGACGTTCTGACGTATCTGGATTAACATTTTTAGATACATTAATGATCAGATCGGTAGAAGGAGGTACGATTTTATTCATCGTAGTACATCCCATAACCAAAAATAGTAAACTAAAACTCAATAAGTAGAGCTTAACTTTGTACATTATTTACTTTCCTTTCTAGTGCGTTTCTTTGATTCGATCGTTGTATGCCTTTAAAAAATCATCAGACATTGCCATGGCGCCTTTAGTGTTCACTTCCTGAGAAATATCATCATATAAACTTTGATATAACTTCCAGCATTTAGACTCTATTTGACCAGGGATAATTTTTAACACGTTAGAATTATCGTTTGCCTGTTGATTAATTTGCATGGGAGAAACCTGCGATAACATCCCTTTTAACACACCATCTGCACCAGCGAGTAAAGCATGCTCATGCTTACGTGTGTCTATAAAGCTTTCTTTAATAGATTCATTCGAAGACAGAAAGCTTGCACTATTTTTTATGAACAAGTTCTGAATAACGTCATCAATATTGGCAGAAAATTTTAATGGATTGTTTTGTTCAGCCTGAAACATCGTATGGTTCAATCTTAATTTGTTTTTTACAATCGCGCGTTGACGTAAAGATTCCATAAGCTCAGTGAGTAATAAATTAAGGCCTTGGCCCATTTCAAACCACAGTTTTTCATTATCTAACGAATTTTTAAGCTCATCTTTAATCCCTAACCCTTTTAAAAACGCATCAGATAACGCCTTGTCATTTTGAACTACGTTCTTTATTGGTGCAGACTGTTTGTCAGGTTTGTGCTCATTAGCGTGGCTATTTGAACGAGGAGGTTCTTGAATAGGCGCAGGCGCAGGAGTATCAACAGGTGCTGATGAATTGCTAACATTATTGCCAATGTCAAAGTCATCGGTATTCATAAGGCGCGTTAATTCATCCCAGTCTTCAGGAATATGATTATCTGTTGTTTGTTGCGCAGTCACTGATATCTCAGGCATCGACTCATTCATAATCGAGTCATCGAATGAAGGTATAGACTGCTCAGCCGGTTGAGAGTTTTGCGTAGCGAAAGTATCTACTGATTGAAAATGACTTGGAGCAGAACTACTCACATCAGCTTGTTGATCTGATGTTAGCACTACATTGACTTGAAAATCGCCGATGGTTAATACGTCACTGTCTGACAAACGTTGTTTGTTGCCTTGACCAAGCGGCGCTACAGCAAAGTTAATAAATAATCCATTAGTTGAATTATCGTATACGTAAAAAGAGTCACCTTCTTTTTCTATTATACCGTGTTTACTTGAGATTATTTTTTCGGGATCGGGTAAATGCCAATCGCACGCTTCAGAGCGACCAAAAGTTAATGAATCTGTTACAGTTTTAGTGGCTTCTATTTCAGGCGAAAGTCTGTGATAACTAGTGATGTTTAGTATCAGTTCCATTTGATAAGTCAGTCCCTTATATCGTTATTGTGAACAGGATAAAGTAGAAGCGAAACTATTGTCAACATTGAAATTAACACAAGAAAATATTGCGCTCTTGATTTTGTCTCTAAAACAAGATGTTTGATAAACACATTACACAGCGATGAAAGATTTTACCGTAATGCTTTATAACTAGGCCAAAAACAGCCTGTTTAGAGACCCCTTCTAGCTTTAAACCGACTTTTTCAATATATAGTAAGGGAAATTTACCAACAACAATATGTCACTCAGGCATTGCTATAATTGTATATTTTTGTAAAATACATACTCATATCAGAGGGAAAATTGATAGATAAGCAGAGAATATTTACCTTTGTAATTATTTAACTTAACACAATAAAAGGATTTTTTATGAGTAGTACTAATGATCACAACGATAAAACTCAGATTGCTTCCCTAGACTCAAACACAAAAAAAACGTCAAACATTCGCAAGCAAAACCTACTTGGCAAAAAAATATCTGGCCGCTACTTAATTGAAGAGCTGATTGGCCAAGGCGGTATGTGCTACATTTATCGGGCGCGCGATACTTTTTTAGAAAGCAGTAATCGCTCAGAAGCCACAGTAGCAATTAAAGTACTTCAGGAAGAATTTTCAAGCTCTGAAGAAGCTATTTCATTACTAAAAGATGAAACAGCAAAAACACAGCAACTTTCCCACCCAAGTATTGTAAAAGTGTACTCAGCAGATTCTGATGGCGATTTATATTATGTCACTATGGAGTTAATTGAAGGGGAAACACTGGAACAAATTATTAAACGTAATAAACCCTCAGGTTTAGCGTTTAAAAAAGCAAAAATTATTTTAGAGCAATTAACCAATGCGCTAATTTATGCCCACTCGCGAGGCGTAATTCATAACGACCTTAAGCCCTCAAATATTATTTTTGACTCTAACGGCAACCTTAAGGTGCTTGACTTTGGTATTGCCAAACACAAAAGCTTAGACGATCAATACGCTGTAAAAAATGACAGTGAACTGGCAACTATTGGCGGCTACACCCCAACATATGCAAGTCCTGAGCAATTAAAGGGTAGTGAAGCATCAGTAAAAGACGATGTTTTTTCTTTTGCCTGTATTGCCTATGAACTACTTAGTAGTAAACACCCATTTAACCGTGTTGCTGCAGACAAAGTACCTAAAAATACAGCAGTTAAAAAACCAAGTAACTGCCCTATTCTTTTGTGGAACAATTTAAATAAAGCATTAGTTTTAAATGCGAATCAAAGGCTTGAATCATTAGAGCCCATTTTAAAAAGTCTCACAACAAACTTAAAGCCAGCCATTTTTGCAAGCGTCGCCAGTATCGCCATTATTGGTTTAATTGCGCAAAATTATTACTCAAGCTCAGATAATACAAAACAATTACAGGCACAACTCGATAATGCCAAAGCGATTAACCAACAAGTAGAAGCGTGGATGTCTTGGCAGGGGCCAACTATTTTAAACAAACTTGAACAAATTCCACCACAATATGAAGTGCTTAAACAAGGGTTACTAAGATCAAACCAGCAAAGCATATTAGAGAGCTTTAATGATGAAGCTAATCAGTTTAATAATATTGCAGGTCGTAAATTTAAAGATTTCGATAAAATCATAGCCGTCTACTCTGATGCATTAGATTATTACCCTGATTCAGAAAAACTATCGATGCAATTAGAAAGTGTACTTAGAGAACGCCAATCAATTATTTTTGATATTACAGCCAGAATCGATTTATTACTTGAACAGTCGCGTTATAACGAAGAGCAGCCCAATAGTATTGCTCACTTAGTTTCAGACTTAAAAGAAGTTGATAAAACTTACCGTTATCAGCCAACAGATCTTCACCTTGATAATTTCACTGTTGCGTTAAATACCGCTATAGAAAGTGACGATGTGATCACCCAAAAAGTTCTCTTAAACGTGGGTAAAATCGTTTTTACAAACAACAAAAAAGCGGATGAGTTACTAGCAAATTTAATGCAGCGAGAGTCTGCTATTAATGCATTAACTGCGTATCAGCAAAAGGTTAATTTAGGCGAACAAGCCGACTTTCCGCGTGCCGATGCAGTGGTGTTTTATGGTCCTAAGTTTCAACGTTTCTCGGCTCAATTAGAAACAATAGAAGATCATAAAGCGTTAATGGAGTTTGAAGAGTTTATTAAGTCTGAATCAACAGCATTACCGAATGACTTCTCACTTTTAGTCTCGTTGAGAAAAGAATTATCGAGACGTTACATCAGCACAGCTAACGATTTAATGAAAAAAAGAATGTATAAAGCTGCTGAGCGCTTAGTTGAAAAAAGTGAAGCGATTACTCAGTCTTTAGATAATATGCTTTAAAAAGAGTATATATTTATTGCTCAAAAATAGCACAGTGGTGATTGAATAACGATTACATAGCTATTAGACTAAAATCAAAATACAGATAACAAAGTCAAGGACGACGAGTGCATTCATATCATCATACACTCCGCCAAGATTTTACATATTTAGAGTTTTTATAATTAATGGAGTACCTATGAAAAATTTAAGCTTACTAGCTGCAGCCCTCATACTCTCAGGCTGTTCAGCAACATCTAAAACCAGCAAAACTGAAGATGTCGTTATTGAGCCAACCCCTCAAGTGAGCGAAGAAAGTGCACCAATATCACTTACGGTTATTACTAACCCAGCTGATTCTAGAGTACGGATAATGAATATAGTGCCTGTATATCAAGATGCAATTGAACTAGATGCTGGTAAATATGATATTGAAGTAAGTAAAGCGGGCTATGTAACTTATAGAAAATGGGTAACGGTTGATAAAAAAACCATTTTAACTATAGAGCTCGATGAAAAACAGTTAAGCCAATCAGCGCAATAGACTGTTTAAAAAAGTGAAATGCCTTTAATGAATAAAGGCATTTAAACATTAATAATAAACATACCATACATAACTACCCAAGCTTAAATTCACCGCTATACACAGCCACAATATCACTATAAATACACGCTTTTGTGACTTATGCCTTAAAGTCTGCTGCGCTATAAGTGCACCAGGCCATCCTCCCAATAGAGCACAGAGATGTAAATGTCGTTCAGGTATACGACTTACTTGCTTGCGATTCGACTGTACTGCTTTTCGTTTGTCCCACGCATAATATAAAAATGTAATACCACTGAGTAGTGAAATATATATCGGTACGAACATCTCAATTTTATGATTTAAATAAGCAAGCCATAGTAAAGCTATAAACACGCTCGAAAATATAATTAAGGTACTTTTTATCAAAAAATAATCGCCTATAATAAGAATAATAAATAAACACTCGGGTTAATTATGACATATTTAAAGGCCGCGATGCTGCTGTTATCGCTATCTATATTTAGCACTCTAGCGAATAATAAAACAGAGTCACTAGCACCAGAACTTGCGATTTTCACGCCCTACTTAGGGACTTGGCAAGCTGATTTTAATACCGAAAAAGGTGAGTCAAGCATTCAAGATGTGAGTAAATGGCAGCGCGTACTTAATGGTAAAGCCATTCGTACTACACACTCTATTAATGAGGGTGAGTATGGAGGGGAATCAATGATTTTCTATGATCGTAAAAAACAGTCACTTGTTTTCTATTATTTCACAACAGCTGGCTTTTATACTAAAGGCGTCATGAAAGTACTGAGCCCAACACAATTTGTGGCCTATGAAGATGTCACTGGTAGCCAAGAAGGGATCACTAAAGTGAAATCAACCAGTGAATTTAAAGACCAACAGTTTGTTGTGTCTACTTCTTATTTAAAAAAAGGTGAATGGACTAAACCGGAAGTTCGCACTTACTATCGCAGTAATAAAGACGTTAAATTTAAATAAACAGCTTCATCTTTATATAAAAATTATTTAGCCATTAAATCGATATAACTTAATGGCTAAATAGCGGCTAACCTATCATTTTACAAATTTCTTAAACGCATCATCCACTGGCGTATCTGCAAGATGATTGGTGTAATTACTCATCACCTTTTGCGCAAGACCCAATACAATTTCTAAAAGCTGTTGCTTTGTATAGCCAGCGGCAAAAAACTTATCCTGCTGTGACTGGCTTAGCACACCTCGTTCGCGTGTCATCTCAAGGGTTGTTTCACGAAGAACTTCAAGTTTTACATCCTCCAATGGCGTTTTATTAACTAGCGCATCAACAATACTTTTATCAACTTTCATAGCAGCAGCAATACCACTATGTGCTGGCACGCAATAATGACACGCATGTTCAACATTAATTGACTGCCAAACAACGGTTAATTCTTTTGCATTGAATGATGTTTTTTGAAATAGCTCATGCAGTACTTGGTAGCCTTTAAGTAAGGCTGGCGCCTCAGCCATTACAGCATGAAGGTTGGGTAACATACCAAAAGCAGCAATAGAGTCTGCCAATAGAGGTTGTGCTTCTTCTGATGCATTTTCTTGTGTGTATAAGGTAAATTCGTCCATCACTAACTCCAATTAAAAAATAGTTTTAAGTAACATCGAGACACATACTATTTGATTTTGAGCGATCGCTCAAGTTAAAATTGAACAGTTGCTCAACTTAATAGAAACTATCATGGCCAATAAAGTTAAATTTGAACGCGAGCAAGTTGTTTATGCCGCTAGTCAATTATTCTGGGAGAAGGGCTTTCATGCTACATCTACCCGCGATTTACAAGATGCAATTAATATGCGTCCAGGCAGCATTTATGCGGCATTTGGCTCTAAGGAAGGTTTATATTGTGAAGCGATAAAAAATTATGCCAAGCAAATGCAAAGCTTAATAGATGAACGTTTAGTATCATGCAGCAGTATTCTTGAAGCATTGCAAGACTTTGTAGAATATGTTGTTATTTCCTCACAAAGTCATACTCCAAGTTCTATCTGCATGTTAGTTAAGGCAAATAATGAGTTTGTTGATAAAGACAGCTATCTTTATCAAATCAGCGTAGAGCTGATGATAGACTTTGAACATTACCTTACTGAACTATTTACAAACGCTATAGCTAATAAAGAGCTCAGTGGAAATACCTCGGCTATAGATTATGCTCGTTTTTTCCAAATACAATTTACTGGTTTACGTAGTTATTTTAATCGACCAAATGTAGAAAAGTTGGCCAAACCAATGATCGAAAACATGTTTTCACTCATGAAGAGTCTTTAGCTTAAAATAAAAAGGCAGCTAATAAAGTTAGCTGCCTTTTTAATCTAAAACCCAAGTCAACGTCTAGGTTTTTAATTTATTAAGCTCAGAGTCTTGCTGCGCAACTAGTTTATTTAACTCTTCGCTGCTATCGCCTGCTTGAGCAGATAAATCAGAAAGCTGTGAAGCAGCATCAGAAATTATCGTCAAGTTGCGATTTATTTCTTCGGTGACTAAGCTTTGCTCTTCAGCAGCCGTTGCAATATGAGTAATTTGATTGGTTATTTCATCTACTTTCACAACCACACTGTGCAGTGCATCAAAAGCTGTTGAGGTTTCATCTACTGCAGTTTCGGCGCGTACTACACCTTTTTCGATAACAGTTGATGCATTACCCACTTCTGAAAGTAAGCTATCGATTAAACTACTAATGTCATCGGTTGAGGAGCGCGTTTTAGATGCTAAAGCTCTAACCTCATCAGCAACAACGGCAAAACCACGTCCGTGATCCCCAGCTCGTGCAGCCTCAATAGCTGCGTTTAGTGCTAATAAGTTAGTTTGCTCAGAGATAGTTCGGATCACATCAAGTATTTGAGTAATATCATTACTACGCGATGCTACTTTTTCTACTGCCTGATTAGCTTCTTTAATTTCTTCAGACATGGTTTTAACTTGCGTCATAGCCGATGATAAGCTCGATTCGCTACTAACCACTAAGGTGTTAATTTCATCAGCTTGTTGCGCCGACTGCTCTGAAGCTTTTGCCACTTCAAGTGCTGTCGCGCTCATTTCGTTCATTGCAGTAACCACACTTTCAATTTCTTTAAACTGTGCCTGCACATTATGCTTGGTTTCTACCGCAATATTTGAGGTAACTTCACCTTGGTGCTTGGTTTGATCTGAGACCGCTTTAAGCTCACTGATCAATTCACGAAGTTTTGATAAAAACTTATTAAATCCTCCAGCCAGAGCTATAAGCTCAGCGTGAGTATCAACATGCAGAGTTTGTGTTAAATCACCTTCAGAGCTTGCTAAGTTGTCAACCCGCTCCTGAATTTGTCTAAGAGGAGCCACAACACTGCCTACTACAAGCTTCATTACTATAAATGCCAATACCGCAATCACAGTCCCAGTGATCAAAATAATCACACCCAGCTCTTTTGCAGCCTCAGACATGCCCGCAGTTAATTGAATAGGTCCTTCAAAGGCAAGTTCAGCGGGTACTTCAATTAGCAGCATCCATTTCACATCAGCAAGCTTAATTTCAATCGGGTAAGACACCATTATTTCAGCGCCCTGTTTGTTTATTCCTTTAGTGCCTTTTAGTGCTTTGTAACTCTCATAACTTTTAGCGCTAACAGCTTCTTTTAGTGGGCGGCCTAATTTTTCTTTGTAATGACTTGTACCAACAATTAAACCCAAATGACTAAGTAACGTTACTTTTGCTTTGCCATCGTAAAGCGCCTTTGAAAGTTCTTCTGTTAGTTTTTGAAATACAGGTAAAGTTATATCCGCCCCTGTAACGCCTACAAACTTGCCTGATTTAATAACAGGAACAACAAGTGAGGTCATCATTTCTGAGTAACCCGGTGTAATCTCATACAAGTAGGGTTCCATAATGCATGGTTTTAGCTTGTCTTTAGCACACAAGTACCACTCTGCCTCACGTAAACCAAATTCGTTTATTTTATCCGCGTATTTTTCTTCCGCGTCTTCTACAACCTGTTGCTCAACCAAACCATTGCTGTTTTTGGTAAAATAAATTTCTAATGTTCCAGCACCGGCAACAGAGTGATTGTATCCTTGAGTAAATTCACTATCTTTACCATCAAAACCATTTTTTTCAAACTGTGAATAAATAGAGGAAATAACATCATTACTTTCTAATATTGAACGATTTAAAGAAACAACTGAATCACGCTTTATTGAGGCTTTATCGGCATCTTCTAAAATACTACCAAGTGAAAAAGGTATTCGGTAAGCTTCATTAATAAAGGCGGCAATTTTTTCACCATAGGCGGCTGCATTTGCTGTTAATCGCCCATCGACCTCATTAACAATTAGAGTCTCAGCTTCTGCAGAAGTGTTGGCATTACTCGATGAGAGTTTAGACCAAAGTATGCCTGAAAATAGTACTACCGTTAAAAGTATACTTCCGACGCTTATCCATAATAACTTTTTTGCTAACGCTATTTCCCGCATTTATAACTACCTTGCTTTACTTATTTATTTTTAGTTTAGACCAAATTAAACAACATATTATTAATTATTTTAAAATAATATGGATAACTTAATCTCATAACCAACGACCATTTAACTTTGCTTATTTAGTCGCAGAGTCACTAACACAACAACAAAAAGCAAGCTAACACTTACCCACAAGCAAGCTTGTAATCCATATAGTTTATACACTAATCCTGAGAATACTGTCCCAACCAGTCGACCGGTTGCATTAGCCATGTAATAAAAGCCCACATCAAGTGATACTGCATCGCTTTTAGCAAGGCTGACTATAAGGTAACTATGTAAAGAGGAATTAACTGCAAAGGCCGCACCAAAAACTAACAAACCGATGAGCAAACTAATATGAATAGCAATATTAAACTGCATGAGCACTGCTAATATAAAAGTCACCCCCGTTAAAGCAATGGCCCAGTAGTATGCCTTATTAAGCACATCGATTTTATTAGCCGAATTACCGGTTATTTTAGGGGCTTGTGACTGCACAGCTCCATAGGCAATAACCCACAGTGCCATAAAACCACTTACCCACCAATGATCCCAGTTAAACTGAGCGGCCAAATAAACAGGTAGCGCAACTACAAACCATACATCACGTGCAGCAAATAAACATAATCGCGCAGCACTGAGTAAATTAATGGCTCTGGATTTTGAAAATAACTCCTTAAATTTAGGCTTATTTTTGGCTTTACCCATATCACCTTTTAAGTAAATAAGGCTAACCAACCAAGCAACGCCTAATAAAGCAATCAGGACAAATAATGCGCCTTTAAAACCCACTAGAGTTAATAGTAACCCACCTAAAAAAAAGCCTATGCCTTTGAGCGTATTCTTTGAACCGGTTAGTAACGCAATCCATTTATATAGTTTACTTTGCCCTGTTTCGTCATCAGGCACTAAATACTTAATTGCGCTTTTAGCACTCATTTTATTCAAATCTTTGGCAATACCACTGAGCGCTTGTGCAGCCATAACGTAAAAAACGCCCAGCCAATCACTAGGTACACATAACATAGCTAAGGCAACAAGCTGTATGCCTAAGCCAATATTCATGGTTTTATTTAAGCCTAAATGCGCGCCAAGCCACCCCCCCACTAAGTTAGTGATCACCCCAAACACTTCATAAAACAAAAACAGCATAGCGATGGCAAGTGCATCATATCCTAGCTGATGGAAATACAGCACCACCAGCATTCTCAGCGCCCCATCGGTTAAAGTAAACGCCCAATAATTACCGGTAATAATTAAATATTGTTTTATCGCTTGAGGTAAATCACTAAGTTGAGCAAACATGGTTAATACCTTGGGCTAATTAACTACATCACTTTTTGCTACTTTTAGCATAAGTTCGGCGGTACGGTTTGCATATCCCCACTCATTATCGTACCAAGCATATAATTTAAGCTGGGTATTATTAATCACCATGGTAGAAAGCGCGTCAATAGTACAACTACGCGGATCGGTTTTATAATCAATAGACACAAGTGGCTTCTCTTCATAACCTAAAATCCCTTTTAATGTGCCCTCTGCAGCCTGATAAAACCACTCGTTTACTTCATCTTGCGTAACACCGTGTTCAAGCTCAAATACACAGTCGGTAATTGATGCATTAGTAAGTGGTACACGAACAGCATGGCCATTAAGTTTCCCTTTAAGCTCAGGGAAAATATGCGTAATAGCCGTAGCACTGCCTGTTGTGGTGGGAATTAAACTGGTACCACATGAGCGAGCTCGACGTAAGTCTTTATGTGGGGCATCAATAATAGTTTGGGTGTTAGTTATATCGTGAATAGTAGTCATAGAGCCGTGTTTAATACCCACTTTTTCTTGTAGTACTTTAACAATTGGCGCTAAACAGTTTGTTGTACATGATGCCGCTGTAACAATTTTATGCTCATCAGGATTATATAAATCATCATTTACGCCCATCACTACATTTAAAATACCGTCTTCTTTCACCGGTGCAGTCACTACCACACGTTTTACACCTTGAGCTAGGTAGTGATTTAATAATTCGGTGGTTTTCATCACACCGCTGGCTTCAATGACTACATCGCAATCTGACCAATCAGTATCATCAATGTTTTTATTATTAGTTACAGCAATGGTGTGTTTACCTACACTAAAGCTGTGCGCTGATGCTGTTACATTGTGTGCCAAGCGCCCATGTACTGAATCAAATTCGAGTAAATGTGCATGCGTTTTAGCATCGCCAGCAACATCATTAATTTTAATAAATTCAATTTCAGGCCAATCAAGTGCAGCACGCAATGTTAAGCGCCCCATACGGCCAAAACCATTAATCCCTACTTTAATTGTCATAATAAATACCTTTAAAAGTTAATTAACAGCAGTTTGCTGCACGCTCAGGGCGGTTACCCATTGCATTGAGTCGATTTAAATCATCGTTATAAAATTCAATATTAGCGCTACGGGTTTGTGCTAGTACATTTTCAGCCCACTCTGGTAGGGCTTTATTAATACTGTAATACACCCATTGATTTTGCTTACGATCGCTCAATAAGCCACATTGCCTAAGCTGGGCTAAATGACGAGATACTTTAGGCTGGCTAAGCTCAAGGGCAGCCACAAGCTCGCATACACATAATTCTTGCTCATGGCTAATTAGCAGCATGGCTTTTAAGCGCGTATCGTCAGCTAAGCATTTATAAAACTGTAGTGGGTTGAGTTGTTCCATAGCGTCCTCGTTTGGTTTATGCACATACAATAAAACAAAAAACAAACATATGGAATAGTGAATATATGAAATTTCGAATGTAACTGAATTTATCTATTTTCAATTCATTTAAAAATATAGTAGCGAATAAAAAACACGCGATGATCACTCATGGCGTGTTTTTATAAACAATATAAAGAGGTAAATTAAATAACTGAAAGTTCTACCTCAATATTACCGCGTGTTGCGTTTGAGTATGGGCATACTTGATGTGCTTTATTTACCAGCTCTTGCGCCGCTGCTTTGTCCATATCACCTAGTGATACAGCAAGTTTTACAGCAATACCAAAACCGCCTTCAATAGCACCAATAGACACTTCAGAGTTAATGTAAGTATCGCTTGGTAAAGCAACTTTTTCGCTACCGGCTACAAATTTAAGTGCGCCAATAAAACACGCTGCATAACCTGCTGCAAATAATTGCTCTGGATTAGTGCCTTGCCCATCGTCACCACCTAACCCTTTAGGCGTTGATAAGTTAACATCTAAACGACCATCATCCGATTTAGCTACCCCTTCACGTCCGCCTGTTGCCCTAGCTTTTGCTGTATAAGCTACATTTTGTAATACATTCATAGTGAACTCCTAAGATTTAAAATTTTCAAATTAATTACTTTGTATACAAAATAATAGAGCAACTAAATTCTGATTGCAATTACTTTGCATGCAAATTAAAATAAGCTATCTTGAAATGAAGGGTAATGCGATGTCGTTTGAACAGTTAAAATTAAAAAATCAGTTATGCCATCGTTTATATATGGCGTCTAACAGCATAGCCCGTGCCTATCGGGAGTCTCTAACAGAGCTTAACCTTACCTATCCTCAGTATGTTGTTATGATGGCGCTTTGGGAGCAAGATGAAGTAACCATCGCCGAACTAATCGATAAAACCGCAATTGATGGTGGCGCGCTTACTCAAATATTAAAAAAGATGACCAGCAAGTCACTGCTTAACGTTATAAAGGACGAACACGATAAGCGTAAGCGTTTGGTGCAATTGACTCACACCGGCCAATCTTTAAAACTTAAAGCTGCTGATATTCCAAAAACAATTTTCTGTAAATTTGACAGTATCGACACTAACCAAGCACAGCAATTAATGCAGTTACTCGATTTAATCGTTAGCGACTTAAGCACCCAGACTGAAGATGAAAGTGTCGATGCTAAAGACAGTCCCAAGTTAGTGCAAACCTAGCGTAAATTTATCCAATGTGGTGCTTAAGCTTTTTTATAGTTCAGTTATAAAAAATTAACTTATTGATTATTATTCATAAAATATTCAATTAACAATTGGCATACTTCTTCCTTCTCTCTTAATGACGTTAGCAACACCAAGGAAAAGTTATGTCTAATTTATACAACACTCTTTATTTTTTATGGCGCTTAGATATCACAGTGTGGCAAGTAAATGAGCCAACAAATACGCATACCACCAGTGAAAAAGAGCGTATCTATTCGCGTTAAACTATTTTTGAACAGACTTTGCAAGCTACCTCATAGCGTTGTATTGTAAAAGACTATTTAATTGGTTAGTGGAACGTGTATGCATGCTTTAGAAGTTAATTTTGACGGCTTAGTCGGCCCTACTCACAACTACGCAGGTTTGTCGTATGGTAATGTTGCTTCGTTAAATAACGCGGCGAGTTTTTCAAATCCGCAAGAAGCTGTATTGCAGGGCCTGGCTAAAATGAAAGCTATGCATGATAAAGGCTTAACCCAAGGGGTTTTTGCTCCTCATGCTCGCCCGGATTTAAATGTACTTCGCCGTTTAGGATTTACTGGCAACGATGCGCAAGTCATTAATAAAGCTTTTAAAGCTGATCCTATTTTATTGCGCGCCTGTTACTCTGCCTCTGCCATGTGGACCGCTAATGCAGCCACCATATCGCCTTCACCTGATACTAACGACGGCAAGGTACACTTCACTGCGGCTAATCTAAATAATAAATTTCATCGCTCTTTAGAGCCAAACACCACTACACGTTTGCTCAAAGCGATGTTTAATAACGAACAATACTTTGCACACCATTCACATTTGCCTGAGCAAGGTTTTTTTGGCGATGAAGGCGCAGCAAACCATACCCGCCTATGCGACAGTCATGGTGAAACAGGTCTGGAGCTATTTGTATTTGGTGCAAGTGCCTTTAACAGTAAACTTGTTAAACCCGTTAAGTTCCCTGCTAGGCAAACTTTGGAAGCGTCTGAAGCCATTTGTCGATTACACAATATAAAAGATACCAGCCAAATACTATTACAACAAAACCCTGATGTGATTGACCAAGGGGTGTTCCATAATGATGTAATTGCAGTGGGTAACGCCAATGTTTTATTATGCCATCAACAGGCGTTTTTAAATCAAACGCAAGCATTAGACGATATCCGAGAAGCCTATGTAGGTAACAAACAGCTTTATATTATTGAGGTGCCAACCAGCAAAGTGAGTATTCAAGATGCTGTCAGTAGCTATTTATTTAATAGCCAACTGGTTAGCCTTAGTGACGATGCAATGTTGCTCGTTGCCCCACAAGAATGCCAGCGCAACCCTGCTGTAAAAGCGTATATTGAAGAGCTAATTGTTGCCGATACCCCCATAAATCAAGTGCAGTTTTTTGATTTGCGCCAAAGTATGCAAAATGGTGGTGGGCCTGCTTGTTTGCGATTACGAGTTGCATTAAACAGCCACGAATTAGCAGCGGTAAATCCTGATGTGATCTTAAATGAGCAAAAGTATACTCAATTATGTGATTGGGCTACTCGCCATTACCGAGATAAACTTGGTGCCAACGACTTTGCAGACCCTGCTTTACTTACCGAAAGCTACCAAGCCCTTGATGAGTTAACACAATTACTGAGCTTGGGATCAGTTTATCCCTTCCAATTAGAAGCCTAAGCTTTTTTTTATAGGGGGAAGATACACAGTATTTAAATCTTCTTCCTGTAATTAATAATTTTAATTCAATTTAGGTTAAGTTTTTGTATCTATACTGAGTGATACTTTAAAGTATTTGGAAACCTAACATGAACTTAAAATCAACATTACTTAGTAGCGCCGTCTTATTAGCATTAACGGGTTGTGGTTCATCAAATGATGACTCCCCTATTACTCCTACCGATCCGCAAAAATCAACGTTCAGTTTAGGAGTTTCAGATGCGCCAGTAACAGGCTTAAAAGCGGTTAATGTAGTTTTTGACTCTATCACCCTTCGTTCACAAGGTGGCGAAGATTTTAGCTTCGAAACACGTGAAGCCAGCGATTCAACCGAAGCTGAAATGGTTAACTTATTGGATTACACTGGCGATGATATTTTTTCCTTACTAGAGGGCGAAGACGTACCTGCAGGTGAATACGCGTGGATACGTGCTGATGTAATTAATGGTGATATAAACAACCTAACCGAAACTTCGCATGTTGTTTATGAAGATGACAGCATTGCACCGTTAATCGTAAAACGAAAAGGCAATGACGGAATCGGTGAGATTCAACTTGATGGTTTTACTCTGAATCAAACGGACAACACTTTTGTACTTGAATTTGATCTTAAAAAATCGTTAGTTGCGCCACAAAGCGGTAACGAAATAGTATTAAAACCACGTGGAGTTCGTCTTGAAAACCTTGCTGAGTCACAAGATATTGAAGGTACAGTAAGCGAATCACTTTATGCAAATTGTGAAACCGATAACATTGAGGTTGCCGCTGAAGATGGTTCATTCGGCCATGCTGTTTACTTGTATAACAGTGATGTAGAGCAACCACTTGATAATTACGAAGTCACTGAGGGTGAAACCCCTGTAGACGCACCATTAGCTACTGCAAATGTGGTACTTAACAATGAAACTAGCCAATATGAATTTGAACTAGCATTTATTACGCCTGGCGATTATCAGCTAGGTTATACCTGTAACGCGCATATTGATGATGCCGAACTACAAGATGAAGCGTTTAACCTATATCAAGTTAAGCCGGTGGCGGTTGTAGCCGGTGAAGATACCGAAGTGACATTTGATATTGCTCAGTAAGCATCAACTTTATAAATTCTAGCCCGCACCTGCGGGCTTTTTGTTTTGGAGGAACTATGACACATAAAGTAATTTTAATTACCGGTGCCTCTAGTGGTATTGGCGAGGCGACCGCTAAAACATTAGTTAATAATGGTCACAAAGTAATATTAACTGCGCGCAGTGAAGATAAACTCAATAAACTAATTGATGAGTTAGGCCATGAAAGTGCATTTAGCGTTTCAGCCGATGCCACTCAGTTTAGCGAGCTTGAGAGTGTAGTAAGTAAGGGCATTGAAAAGTTTGGGCGATTAGACGCAGCATTCGCTAACGCGGGCATGGGTGTGTCATCACCAGGCACAGAGAATGGCGATCCCCAAGAGTGGTCAGCCATGGTTGATCTTAACATTAAAGCGTTGTTGTGGACCGCAAAACTCACCTTGCCTCATTTACGTGAAAACCAAGGGCATTTTATTTTAACCAGCTCTGCAGCAGGAAGAAGACCCATTGACGGCTCTATATATGGTGCTACTAAATGGTTTGCACATGGCTTTGGTCAAAATTTAGCAGAGGAAATGAAACCCTGGCATGGTCGCTGTACCACTATTGCGCCAGGTATGGTAAATACGCCTTTTTTTGATGAAGCAAAACCCGATAAGCTCGACCCACAAGATGTGGCCGATGCGGTATTATTTGCTATTGAGGCCAACCAGCGTAATAACGTACGCGAAATCTATTTAATGCCCACCAACTAACAAGATAATCCAAAGGCCAATCTTTATTGGCCTTTGCTTTAAAAGTACTTAATTGTGCTTTGTTAAAATTACTTTCGACTAAATCAATGAAAAGTCACACATTGAAACCTCCCTTACCATGCTAAATCTCAACTTTATGTCTAATATATAAATAAAGTAATTCAATAACTGGAACCCATTTAATGGATCCCCATAAAGCCCATAATATGCCAGCCCATCAATATGTTACTAATGATCCGTTGCATCAACTATTTGATGCAGTCGATTCTATATCGGTGCAAGGTTATGATGAGCAACGGCGTGTAATTTATTGGAATAAAGGCAGTGAATTGCTTTATGGGTATTCGCAACAGGAAGCCATTGGCAAAAAACTCGAAGATTTAATAATACCCACACCAATGCGAGAGCCCGTAATTGAAGCCCATAGTAATTGGATTAAGCATGATATTGAAATTCCCGCCTCAGAGCTTATCCTCAAACATAAAGAGGGTAATGATGTGGCTGTATTTTCAAGCCATGTTATGTTTACTAATCAATACAATACCAAACAAATGTACTGTATTGATATTGACCTTTCTGAGGTTCACAAGGCACAAGCAGAAGCCACATTTAATGCCAGTATGTTGAAGACTATCTTTGAAGCCATTCCCGACTTATTTTTTGTACTAGAGCAAAATGGCATCATTGCTGATTACCATGTTAATAATAGTAAGGACCTGTATATTTCACCTGAGCAGTTTATTGGTAAAAAAATGATTGATGTACTGCCTGAAAAAGTAGCGGAAAAATTTCAAATTCATATAGAAAAAACAATAGCTCAAAACAGTATGGTCAGTTTTGAATATGAATTGAGCATGCCTGAAGGCGTAATTTATTATGAGGCGAGATTGCGCCTACTGCCCAAAAAAAACCAAATCATGGTGATTATTCGTGATATTAGCGAACCACACCGCTCAGCAGAATTGATCCGTCATCAGGCTCTCTTTGATAGCTTAACCGATTTGCCTAACCGCTTTTTGTCTTTAGATCGCTTGTCACAAATATTAATGGAAGTACAAAAGAGTCATGAAAAAGCCGCGGTGTTTTTTTTAGACCTTGATGACTTTAAAAAAGTGAATGACTCATTAGGGCATGAAGTAGGCGATAAACTGTTAATTGCAGCAGCCGCTAGATTACAGCAAACACTAAAGCAAAATGACACTGTCGGTCGATTAGGGGGGGATGAATTTATTGTTTTAATATCCAGTTTAAACGATGAAAATGATGCTTTAGCAATTGCTGAGCGGTTACTTCAAGCATTTAGAAAACCCTTCAAGCTCGAAGGCAGAGACTTAATACTGACATTAAGTATTGGTATTGCGATTTCTCCCAAAGACGGTACGTGTGCCTCGGTGTTGTTACGTAATGCCGACACCGCTATGTACCAAGCAAAAGCGATGGGGCGCAATACCTCCTCTTTTTTTACCCCGCAAATGAACGTTGCTATGCGCCGGCGTTTTGAAATAGAAGAGCAAATGCATGGAGCCCTGGAGCGAAACGAATTTGAGCTTTATTATCAACCGCAAATAGATGTAAAAACAAACACCATCATTGGCGCTGAAGCCTTGCTACGTTGGCATAATATAGTGTTAGGGGAAATCACCCCTGATGAATTTATTCCCATTGCAGAGCAAACAGGCTTGATTGCGCCTATTGGTTTATTTGTTCTTCAACAAGCCTTACGCTTTTTGAATGAATGGCAATCAATTAACCAGCAAAACTATACCATGGCGATTAATTTATCGCCGCGCCAATTCAGAGATCCGGAACTGGTTAATATAATTAAACATACTCTACATAAAAATAGCATTAATAATGAATGCTTAGAGCTGGAAATTACCGAAGGGGTACTAATGAATAGCCAAGCCTCAATTCATGATGCCTTAGTGCAAATTGATGAGCTGGGCATAAAACTGTCAATGGACGACTTTGGCACAGGCTATTCATCATTAAGTTACTTACGAGAATACCCTTTTGATGTGCTAAAAATTGACCGTAGCTTTATTGCAGGGATAACAGATAACAAGGCCGACTGTAATTTAGTAAAAGCGGCCATAGCTATGTCACACAGCCTAGAAATAAAAGTAGTTGCAGAGGGAGTAGAAACCAAAGAGCAGCTAGATTTACTCAACGAGCTAAACTGCGATATTGCTCAGGGGTTTTATTTAAGTAAGCCCTTATCTGGTGCCAAGTTACTTAATTTTTCATTACATTACTGCAAAGCGACTTAAAAGCACTTTAGTTAAAAAGTGCTTTTACAGCTGCGAGTTAGCTCATGATTTTAAAAAGCAAATCGCGCACCGTTGCAGGTTCAAATGGTTTGTCACAAATGGCATCCACACCGGCTTGAGCAATATTAGCTAAATGAGTATCGTTGGCCTCTGAGCTCACCATCAGAACTGGAATATGTGAGTAAGCATTCGATTTTCTAACGGTTTCAGTTAACTCTTTACCATCCATTTCTGGCATATTGTAATCTGTAACAATTAAATCGAATGATTGATTATTAAGCATTTCAATCGCTTGTTTACCGTCTTCAGCCTCTACAGGTTCAGGAATACCCATTCCCGCTAGCACTCGTATTATATGTTTTCGTGCAAAGCGACTGTCATCAACCACCAACACACGAAGTAAAGTGACATCAAAGTGCTCTAGCTCCACCTCTTGCTCGCTAATAATATCCAGAGTCGCTTTAAGCGCACGGGTGATCTCGTCGGCATTAAACGGTTTAGGTAAAATAGCTAATACGCCCGATTGCCTAAGTTGCTCTAAATGGCGCTTATTACGTTCGCTCGACACCAGCATAAACGCCTGCTGCTCAGTATTACTATTACTGCGTATTGCCTGTAATAAAGAGTCTGCAGTACCGTCGCTAAAATACATACTGCTGATCACCAAGTCAGGGTGATACTTTGATAAAGCGGCCAGCGCATTTTCTTGAGTGCTGGCCGTTTCAATTTGTGTAACACCACACTGAGCCAGTGATTTTTTTATTAGCTTTTGTTGCACTTCAGAAGGCTCAACTAATAAAATAGATAAGTTGGCTATTGCCGTTAAATCACTCATTTCAATCCTGTTAATATTAATTAAATAATTTTTATAATGCTCATTATAAAGTAATAACTTACAAGAAAAAGCTAAAACAGCAACAAAACAGCTTGTTTACCTAAACTCAACAAACTCAGCTTAAAAACGATAGTTTATGCCCGCATAATATCGTCTACCCGAATAGCTTGAGTTTAATAACCGAGACTCTGTATCGTTACCCAATCGGGTTACTGGCTCAGATTTAGTTAAATTTATCACAGCGGCTGTTAGGCTCAAGTCTTCTAATAAAGTAATTGATGCATTTACATCAACTTGCTCGTATGGGTCTTGATACACGTTTAAACCACTATTTAAACCCAACACGGTTTCACCCCGCTTGTTGTAAGAAGCACGAATATTAAAAGCATCTCCCTCATAATATATCGAGGTATTGTACTGGTACTTAGCACTGCCAATTAAAGGCGATTTACCAAACTCTTTACCATCTACTTCTACATCGGCCTTATTGGTTTTGTTATAGGTGTAATTTGCATAAAAGCCAAAGCCACTATCAAAGGCATGCTGTATAAATACTTCCGCCCCTTTAGATACGGCATCAGTGCCATTGCCTACAGTGCTATATGGCGACACAGTAATATTTCCTGCCTCAACTATGCCCTCTTTACCTGCAAAATCTTGTTGTACGTCAATAACTAAGGGAACAACAAAGTTATCAACAGTTTTATGAAATAGTGCTAAACCAACGGCAGAGCCTTCGCTGTAATAATATTCAATAGATAAATCCGCTTGCACCGACTCAAACGGTTTTAAGTTTTTATTACCGCCACTGCCACTAAAACCCGGAATTTCATTAAATTCAGCTCTGTCGTCGGCCCACTCATCTGAGACAAACGTAATGCGTTGTTGTGCGCCTAAATCGGCATAATCAGGGCGAGACATTACTTTTGCAATCGCGCCGCGCACAACAATATCTTCGCTGGCATCCCATGCAATATTAAAGCTAGGTAAAATTTGGGTATCGGTATTCTCTTGAGTAATGAGTTGATAATCTTCAACAAATCTATCGTCTCCGGTTACCGCCTCCCCGCTTTCATCGTCAGTATGATCCAGCAAATATGTGTATAGATCGGTTGATGATGTCATGGTTTTCGTGCGTACAACACGTACCCCTAAATTACCGCGCACGCTATCAAATTCAAAATCACCTTGTAAATAAAATGCCGCTATTTGCTCTTCAATATCATAAATGAAATTATCTTCTTTACGCGTATACGGAACATAATTACTGGTCACAATATCGCGGTATTTATCCCAATCAATGCCAGGCATTTGGTTTATGTTAAAACCACCCGCAATATTACCTTCGTTGATAAACACATCTTGTGCTAGTGGCATACCGTTATTCCACTGGTAACTATCAAAGCGTGTGATCCCACCCTTACTGGCTTCTGCTGCGGCAATATCAAAATTAGGATCTAAAAAGAAGGTATTACCGGTTTCGCGGTGAAGCGTAGCTTCTCGATACTTAACCCCAGTTTTAATTGTTCTTAAAATGCCCCAATCGGTATAAATATCAAAATCAGCTTGGTAGTAATCTTCTTCAAGTTCACTACGCACAAAACTTGAATTTGACGAACCCGGATCGCGCCCACCACCCACACCATTGAGTAAGTTAGCTAACGTATTTGGATCTATATTTAAACTAATATCGTTCTCATTAATTTTCCAACCCGCTGTTTGCGAGGCATTTTCTATGCGGTTTTCATTTTCACCCGCGTTAGAACTTTTATAGGCTGCTTCCCAACTCTCTTTCGGGCCACCTTCAGAACGTGTATTACCCGCCACAAAACGGGCTTTGAAGTAATCACCTTCGTAGGTTAAGTTGAGATCAAAAGTGTCAGAGGTTGACTCTTCACGCACATAGCTGCCTCGCATCCACGGCAATTGCATATCATTTTCTATGCCACTTGCAGCTGCATCAAATTGCATTCCATTAACTATCGTGCCTGACTCATCCAAACTTACATCGGTTAAAAAGTCAGGATTTAAAGACCACTCAGGTATATCAATCACCGACTCAGTTCTATTTTTATCAAGTGAAAATCCAAAATAGTTAAAACCAATTTCTACTCGGCTAGTTGGGCGCCACTGCGTGCTAAATTGTACCCCTTCTCGCTCACGTAATTCGTTTACAATTGAACCTCGAACCACTTGAGGGAACCAGACATTATCATAATTATTGCCCTGAGAATCGCTTACTGAGCCCCACTGATTATTATTTTCAACCGGTGCGCCATTAACATCAACCGGGTTTTCACCGGCAAAGCGCCACACATTTGCATCGGTGCCACCCGAAAGAGTTCGGTTAGTGCGTTTTTGTGAGGTGTAACCAAACAACACACCAAAAGTATCAGCATCGTTCTTCCAAGAATAAAGTGCGGTTACTTGCGGCTCAGATTCTTCAGTCACATCGGCATAAGTGCTTTCAATATTAATCACCCCTGAGTTTGCATCCATACTTAGCGGCTTACGACTATGCATTAATACCGTGCCGCCCACTCCACCTTCATCTAAACGTGCCTCTGGTGATTTATACACTTCCACGCTTTCAATCATGGCTGAGGGGAGTAATGCATAATCAAACGAACGAGATGGCTCGCCTGGTGATGACGCAATAAAGTTACCATTTAACTGAGAAAAGGTGGGTTCAGATGATAACCCTCTAATACTTACCGATGAGCCCTCGCCTCCGTCACGGTCAATCACTACCCCTGGTACGCGTTGTAATGAGTCTGCGACATTTTTATCAGGGAACTTACCAATATCTTCCGCTGTAATCGCATCAACCACAGAGCTAGACAAACGTTTTATATCTAAATTAGCCGCCATACTGGAACGGATACCGCGTACCTCAATTACTTCCATATCTTTACTTTTTAATGCTTTATCTGCTGCTTCATCCGCATATGCATGATTAATCACAGACAAAATAGACATACACAGGGTTGATTTAATAAAAAGTGGGAGTGAGTGATGTGAAGCGTTGGTTTTCCGATGAGCGGTCATAGTTTTAACAGTTCCATTTAAAATACAGTTAATACTTAAAGATGATCGTACTAGCTAAAGATGGTACGAAAAAAGTAGCTGTATTTTACATAACCAAGCTTAATAGCTTGTTAATGCAAACTGATGAATAACTGAATACCTTGCCAATAAATAGTCAATTCAAATATAAACAAGAAGTTAAGCAGCAAAATAACTATTTAGCTGCTTAGGAAGGAGTAACTAGATCAAACAACAAACACTATTATTTGTTATCACTAATAGCCTGAATATAATAACCTAAACTCGCATGAGAAAGTTCTCCCATATGACTGGTGACTAACTCACCTTGGCTATTATAAAACAAAGTGGTTGGTAAGCCCGCAGCACCTGATTCGCGACTCACATTACTGCTTTGGTCAAAAAACACATGATTAAGGTCGAGTTGCTGTTCATTAAGGAACGCTTTTACCGTGTGTAAGTCTTCACCTTGATTGACAAACGCCACCGTAATATTTGGGTTATTTTTTTGAGCCGCTTGTAGCACCGGCATTTCTTTTCGACACGGCGGACACCACGACGCCCAAAAGTTAATAACCACCGGCTTACCTTTAAAGTTTTGTAAGTTAACTTGCTGGCCTTGAATGTTATGCACAACAGACTGTGGTAACTGCACACCCGTTTGATAAATAGACAGTGCAAAGTTAGGAATAATCATTGAACAAAAACCTACAAACCCAGCAATAGCGTAGTTTTTCATTACCGCTTTTTTACCACGCGCATAAAACGCTAAAACAACTATACCGCTGAGCCAGCCATAATAACCAATAAAGCCACCGTCGCTAATATTAAAAAGCTGCCACCAGTTACCTTGATAGGCATCCCACATGGTAAACACAAACGCTAAACGCGAGACTAGAAAGCCCACAACAATCGCTTTAAAGACTGTGTCTAAAATCGCTTTTTGTAATGGGTGTTGACGCGTCAATAAATAGGTAAGCCCCCAGAAAATGCCTAACCCTAAAAAAATAATTAACTGTGAAATAGAAATAACCAAAGGCCCAAGAGAAATACTTAACATTGCTACCGACTTCTTATAATGTATTTAAGTACCTAAAATAACGAGTACCAGCGTGAATTAAATGCCAACAATAACATAATGTAAGCTGTACTGATTATTAATAACGCATAATAAATTATGTATACCAGCAGCAATATATAACCTAGTTACCTAGTTAACCTTGTTGCTGTATGTACTCCAATGCAGTCATTTTTTTATAACTTACATTTGAGTGCAGTACATGAGTAGGTTCAGGGTCAACAATTTCAATTGGAATAGCATAATTACGTGCAATATCTAGTGCCATTTGGGTAATATTCACACTAAAAGAGGTTCCCATGAATACCATTTTATCAGCCGCAAGCATCCGCGATTGTGCTTCACTAATACGATAAAGCTCAGTGTAGTATTCATCAAATAACAACACATAAGGTTTTAATGATTGATTAAGCATAGGCTGCTGATTTTCAATTTTAAACAACTCCAGTAGTGAAGCATGTAAACTGCTTTCGTCTACGTTATCCCAAGGAGTTGTTTGTGGTGTAACATCATCCCCCTGATGGTGAAACAGCGTCATTTGATCAAGCCGACCATGAATCGCAATGTAATTTTTATTACCCGCCTTACCATCTAGCCCATCAATATTTTGGGTAATTAAGTTTTTATCACTAAGCCAATGATGCACTTCATTAGGGCCATGATTACGGTAAGTTGCAAAGCGATGATAATACCAAGCTAAAAACTCACTCGGGTTATTTTCATACATTGCGCGACTGGCCATTTCCATCGGCGTATAATTTTTACTACCAATGGTCCAAAAGCCATCCTCACCACGAAAAGTAGGAATGCCACTAGCGGCACTCACTCCAGCACCTGTAATGTATAACGTATTCATAAAGCCATCTCTTATTTTCAATAAACCTATAATACTTTATGACACTGTATATTTGAGGCTTCACTTTTTTGCTATTAAATTATTTTAAGCTACGGCCATATACTTAAATAAACACGGGTACCAAAGAAACTCTTTATACTTTTAGTTTCGCTTAAGTGCACTACAAAGCCTTCTTTAATTGTTGAGATATTGAGAACTATAACAACAATCACAGCAACTAATTAGTTACAATGCACTTAGCTTTCTAATAAAAACAGATCGTTAATCTACTTATTGAGCAACTAACCTAACAATCTCACATACTTTTCAGCCAGTTCGTCCACACTTTCTCGATGATTAGGGTCGGGCTTTATGCAATCTATCGGGCATACACTCACGCAAGTTGGCTTGTCGTAATGACCCACACATTCTGTGCATTTTTCAGGGTCTATTTGGTAAATTTTAGCGCCCATATAAATTGCTTCATTTGGGCACTCTGGATCGCACATATCACAGTTAATGCATTTGCTATTTATGAGTAGAGCCATGATTTACCCGTTAAACAGCTTGTTTGAAAGGATTGCGGGTGTCTTGGTTTTCATCCAAGTTGCGCATCAGTATGGCGTGCTCTAAATCGATAGTGTCAGGCAGTGGAATTTTTACGATATGGCCAGAGCCTTTAGCATCAGTAATACTTTCGCCTTTTTTGTTTTCCATACTCTCAAGGGTAAAGCTAATATTGCCTTTTGGCGTCATTAGCTCTAATGAATGACCAACACAAAATTTATTTTTTACATCTATTTCAACTAAACCATTAACATTACGACCAAGTACTTCACCTACAAATTGCTGCTTGGTAGAAACTGAATGGCCGTATTCGTAATTTTGATAATCTTGGTGGGCGTGGCGCTTTAAAAATCCTTCGGTGTAACCACGGTGCGCTAGGTTCTCAAGAGTTTTGAATAAATCAGCATCGAATGGTCTACCTGCAACGGCGTCGTCAATCGCTTTACGATACACCTGAGCGGTACGCGCAACATAATAAAATGACTTAGTACGCCCTTCTATTTTTAAGCTATACACCCCCATTTTTGTTAGCTGCTCTACGTATTGCACGGCGCGTAAGTCTTTTGAGTTCATGATATAAGTACCATGCTCGTCTTCAAATGCGGGCATGTATTCACCTGGGCGGCCTTGCTCTTCAAGCATAAATACATCGTTACTTGGCGCGCCTTCACCTAACGTAGGTATAACCGTTTTAGGATCGATTTTATGTACCATTTCACCGGTTTCGTTCTCAGTGCCAGGTTTAACATCGTATTCCCAACGACACGCATTAGTGCACGTGCCTTGGTTAGGATCGCGCTTATTAATATAGCCTGAGAGTAAACAGCGCCCTGAATAGGCCATACACAGAGCACCATGGACAAATACTTCTAGTTCTGTTTCTGGGCATAAAGAGCGAATTTCACTTATTTCTTCAAGCGATAACTCACGAGATAAAATTACCCGTTCAATCCCCTGCTTAGCCCAAAATTTTACGCTTGCAAAATTAACTGCATTGGCTTGAACCGACAAATGAATTGGCATATCAGGCCATTTTTCACGTACTAGCATTATTAAACCCGGATCGGACATGATCAATGCATCCGGCTTCATAGCAATTACTGGCTCTATATCACGTAAATACGACTTTACTTTCGCATTGTGTGGGGCAATATTAGACACTACATAAAACTTTTTATTTAGCGCATGTGCTTCGTTAATACCTAGTTGTAATGTATCTAAATCAAATTCGTTGTTGCGAACCCTTAAACTGTAACGAGGTTGGCCTGCATAAACAGCGTCTGCCCCATAGGCAAAGGCATAACGCATGTTTTTTAAGCTACCTGCTGGACAAAGTAGTTCAGGAATAAACGGGGTTGAAGAAGTAACTGCTGACATGTGCGCTCCATACATCGAACCGAGTTCAAGTCGGTTGCATGAATAATTATACCAACCCGCAATAATACTTAATCATTTTACGGGGCTAAACGTGTCGCTACCTGCGTTAAAAAAATCTCATTTAGAACAAATAAATAGCAATTTTTTTGCCTAGCTATCAACACGTTTTTCCAGCCTCAAAATAGACCACTTAATTAAGCGAATTGGTATTAAGGAAAATAAACCGCGCAAGTATAATGAGGGGGCAAAAGAGAAACCTTGATCAAGATCATCAAAATTTCTCTTCTACGATAATAAATGAAGAGCAGCAGATTTAAGTTATTTTTTACTGCTTAATTGGTTCGAGAATTGACTAACGGCATCAACAACTTGTTGCGCGCCTTTTTTAATATCACTCATTACATCACCAGATTCTTTGGAAAGGTCTAAGCCTTGTTGCGCTTTATTTTTACCTTGCTCAATTACAGCAACGGTTGATTGAGTTAAATTTTGGTTTTGCTGTACAACATCCACTATTTCTTCGGTAGCTTTACTGGTTCTTGAGGCAAGTAAACGCACTTCATCAGCCACCACCGCAAACCCACGGCCTTGCTCGCCAGCACGCGCGGCCTCAATAGCCGCATTAAGCGCCAA
The DNA here is from genome assembly GCF_000238275.3 of Pseudoalteromonas undina. NCBI lineage: Bacteria > Pseudomonadati > Pseudomonadota > Gammaproteobacteria > Alteromonadales > Pseudoalteromonadaceae > Pseudoalteromonas > Pseudoalteromonas undina. The sequence continues at coordinate 219,314 of NZ_AHCF03000004.1, read as the reverse complement.
TAAATTAGTTTGATCAGCAATGCTGCTAATACTCTGCACTATGCTCGCAATAAGTTGCGATTGTTTATCTAATGCTGAAATTTCTTGAGCAGCTTGCTCCATTTGTACCGACAATTCGTTCATAACCTGTACAGTTTTTTGTACCACCTCCGCGCCTTTATCCGCGTTATTGTCAGTTTCGATAGAGGTGCCATGCGCAATATTTGCCGCTTGCTCTGTAGCCAGTTCTCTTTCTACTTGATCAGTGATCACCGTGGCAAATTTTACTACTTTGTAGAGCTCATTGGCTTCATTAAAAATCGGATTATATGATGCTTCTAACCACACCTCATGACCGTGCTTATCAATACGTTTAAATCTGCTCGCAATAAACTCGCCATTGCGCAACCGTTGCCAGAAGACTTGATACTCTTTACTACTCGCTTCTTGCTCATCACAGAACATACCATGATGTTTGCCCACCACATCTTGTCTTGAATAACTCATACTTTTTAAGAAGTTGTCATTAACACGCAGAACCATACCCTGAGTATCGAACTCAATAACCGCTGTTGAACGATGCAATGCTTTGATTAAATCTTCGTTTTCTCTCGAGCTTTCAATTATTTGTGTAAGCACAGTGCAATGCAGGGTTAAATACTCAAGCTGACCTTGCTCATTTTTTATCGGGTGTAAAATACAGCGTAACCAATCTCGTTGTCCGTTTTCGTGAGATACTTGAATAGCGCCAGCAAAATGTTCGGCTTTACTTAACGCTTTTTTAAAGGCATGAAAATCAGCGTTATTTCTCGCATTTTCTGAAATGAAATCTAAAATGTTTTTATTAATTATTTTATTATTTGAGTAGTTAAACTCTCGCTCAAAGTTTTTATTTTGTCTTAAAATAGCGCCTTGTTTATCAAGCTCTAATACCAGCATTTCACTGTCTAAACTTTGCTTAACCTGCTCCCTCACAGAAAGCTTACTTTGTAAATCAGCAATTTGAGTTTTTAAAGGTTGGTTAAAAAACATATTTTTACCTTAAAGTTTGCATGTATTCTTCATGCATTTGGAGTCGATAGACGCATTGATAATCGCTATGACTAAAAAAATACAAATCAGATGTGGCACTAATTTATAAACTCATATTAACGTTATAGCCACTTTTTTAGTTCAGTAAGTATAGGTTGTTAAATTAAAATATTCGTCAACGTAGAATAAATTAGGTTTTTTCGACTAAAACGCGTATAATTCGCGCCCGTTAATATTCAACCTTTTATTTAAATTATTGGAGCACAAAGATGGCTTTAGAGCGTACTTTTTCAATCGTAAAACCTGATGCAGTTGCTAAAAACCACATCGGCGCAATCTACAACCGTTTCGAAACTGCGGGTCTTAAAATCGTTGCAGCTAAAATGGTTCACCTTTCACAAGAGAAAGCTGAAGGTTTCTACGCTGAACACAGCGAACGTCCTTTCTTTGGCGCTTTAGTATCTTTCATGACTTCTGGCCCAGTAATGGTTACCGTTCTTGAAGGCGAAAACGCTGTTCTTAAAAACCGTGAAATCATGGGTGCTACTAACCCTGCTGAAGCACTAGCTGGTACTTTACGTGCAGACTACGCTGATAGCATCGACGAAAATGCGGTTCACGGTTCTGACGCTGTTGAATCTGCTGCTCGCGAAATCGCGTACTTCTTCGCTGACGAAGAACTTTGCCCACGTACTCGTTAATTCGAGTTCACAGCTAACCCTGTGATGCAAAGTATGAAAAGGGCTTTCGAGCCCTTTTTTAGTCATTACGTAAAGTATTAGCCGTTTATTTATGATGTTTTACTTAATGATTATAGTGGATGAATTGTGTACAATTCGTCCTTGTAAATTTTTACCATCACCGCCACCGATTGAGGTTGTTACATGACCGAGCAAAAAAAGATTAACTTATTAGATTTAAACCGAGATGCAATGCGAGAGCTATTTGTATCATTCGGTGAAAAGCCATTCCGTGGCGATCAGGTGATGAAATGGATTTATCATTTTGGCGTAGATAATTTCGACGAAATGAGTAACGTAAACAAAAAGCTAAAAGAAAAGCTTAAAAATGAATGCGAAATTGTTGCACCAGAAATATCAGTTCGCCAACAAGCCAGCGACGGTACCATCAAATACGCACTCGTTTTAGAAGGCGGTCAAGAAGTTGAAGCAGTTTGGATCCCAGAAAAAGATCGCGCCACCTTGTGTGTTTCTTCTCAAGTGGGCTGTGCACTAGAATGTACTTTTTGCTCAACAGCTCAACAAGGCTTTAACCGTAACTTAAAAGTGTCTGAAATTATTGGCCAAGTATGGCGAGTAGCCAAAGATATTGGCCTTGATGGCAACAGCGAAAAACGTCCTGTCACTAACGTAGTGATGATGGGTATGGGCGAGCCGTTACTTAACGTTAAAAACGTGGTACCGGCGATGGAATTAATGATGGACGACTGGGGCTTTGGTTTATCTAAACGCCGCGTTACATTAAGCACTTCAGGTGTGGTACCTGCCCTTGATTTATTGAAAGAAAAAATAGACGTTGCACTGGCAATTTCACTGCATGCGCCAGATAACGCCCTGCGTGATATTTTAGTACCGATCAATAAAAAATACCCAATTGAAGAGTTTCTAGCTGCGTGTCGTCGTTACATTGACGGTTCAAAAGCCAACAAAGATGTGACTATTGAATATGTAATGCTTAACGGCGTGAACGATAGTACTGATCAGGCTCATGAACTAGTTAAAACGTTAAAAGGAACACCCTCTAAGGTAAACCTTATTCCATTTAACCCATTCCCAGGTAATGAATATACTCGTTCAAGCAACAGTCGAATTGATCGTTTCTCTAAAGTATTACAAGCTGCGGGGATTACCTGTATTGTTCGTCGTACCCGAGGAGATGACATTGATGCTGCCTGTGGTCAACTAGCTGGCGATGTTGTAGATCGTACGAAGCGTATGGCGAAAAAGAAAATGCGTGATGACAATGCAATTGCAGTGAATATTCATCAAGCCTAATTTTTTGAGTAATCAAGAGCCTTTGTGATATATCGTTTATTTTTAAATAAATGATGCAACACAAAGGCTTTGAGGTAAGATAGAGGTTATGGATATAAATAAAGAGACAAAGTAATGCGATCTTTACTTACGTTAGCACTATCAACACTGTTTTTAAGCGGTTGTGTTACCGAGAATAGTTACAACGGCAGCGATAAACCGGTCCTCGAGAATAAAATTAATAACGATGGTGCAGCTCGCACGCGCATAGCATTGGCATTACAGTATTTAAATACAGGCAATAACTCTCAAGCGAAATATAACTTAGAACGTGCCAGCGAGTACGCCCCAAACTTACCCGAAGTACACTACTCTTTAGCATACTATTACCAACAAGTTGGCGAGAACGGATTAGCCGACAAAGCCTATCAAAAAGCGTTGGCCATTAAGCCAAATGATCCTAACACCTTAAACAACTACGGCACGTTTTTGTGCAGTATTAATGAGTATGACCGCGCCACCGATCAGTTTTTAAAAGCGATTGAAATACCCAGTTATATTCGTGTAGCACAAAGCTATGAAAATTTGGCCCTATGTGCTATTGAGTTTAACGATTTCACTAACGCCGAAAGCTATTTTCAGCAGGCGCTAAACCATAGTTCGCAACGCGCATCTACATTAATAAGTTTAGCCGCTTTATATTACGCAAAAAGTGATTTATACAAAGCCAGTAACTTAATAAAACGTTATGACGATACCGCACAAGTTTCTTCTCGCGCTTTGTTGCTTGGCTATTTGGTTAAACAACGAATGGGTAAAATTGAAGAAGCAGAAAAAATTGCGACAACCTTATTACAAACCTACCCTAGTAGTATGCAAGCTAACGCTATTCGCGATAACCAGTTAAGACGAACAGAATTTGAAGTACTACGTGAAAAATATCGCCAAGCACAGTTAGATGAATTACAAGAAAGCAATAATAACAATCAAATTATTGCTGAGCCGAAAATAAAGGTTATTCGTAAAAAAAGCCCAGTACCGGCTTCAAATAGCGAAGCGTCAGGTGAGCAAACAAAAAAAATACGCTAGATAATTACACACCTTTTAGCTGTAAACCAAAATATAGCCTTAAGGATGATGTGTAAAAGCCTGTTCTAGGGTAAAGCAATTTAGCATTTCAGTGTGATACAATGCTAAACTGCTACAAATAAGGTGTATTAAAGGACTTAAAAACACATAAATTTTATCTAAACACGGTATAGTTTTTAAGATATTGAATGTAGTCCCTTTTTATAGTGCGCCTTAGTAACAAGAATTAACGAATACCAAAAAATAAAAACGAAGTCTTACTCTGGTTGTTAAGCCAAAACATAAACTTTTACTAGTGGATCCAAACTGATACACATTATGAATGAAGATAATACACAACCGCAGAACGATGAACCCTCTGTAGGTCAAATACTAAAAACACATAGAGAAAATGCAAACATTAGCCTTGCTAAGATTGCATCATTATTAAAGTTGACTGAATCGCAGGTTGAGCATATTGAAAACGACGAATATCATTTACTAGGCGCAAAAACATTTGTTAAAGGCTACATAAAAAATTATTGTCGCACGCTAAACATTGATAGCACTGCTATTTTAACTATGCTGCCAGCCTATAGCACATCAGATAAGCCTGTAGATATGCAAAGCTTTTCAAGACGTACAGAAAAAGAAGCGCATGACAGCCGACTAATGACGGTAAGTTATTTAATTTTAGCCATTGTTATTGGCTCATCAGCCGTATGGTGGTGGCAAAATGCAATGCCTATTGATGAACAAACTAACACTATTAATGCAAATAACTCGCTCATCTCGGAGCAACAAGAAAGCACAAAACTGTTAGCAGAAGCTGCCGATGAAGCACAATCAAATGAGATTGAGCCTGCACCACAAGCAAACTCAACCGTATTCAATGAACAACAAACAATTCAGGCTGCTCCCCTAAACGATGCACAAAGCCAAAGTGAACCAACAAGCAGTGATTTAAGCACTATTATTATGATGTTTAATGACGAAAGCTGGGTTGAAATCCACGATGCCAACGATGAGAAAATTGCATTTGGTGTAAAAAAAGCAGGCTACGAAATGACCTTGACTGGTGTAGCGCCTTTTTCAGTGGTATTAGGCAAGCACGATGTTGTTCGTATTACCCTAAATGGTGAGCCAGTTGATATTTCGGCTTTTCCTAAAAACCGTTTAGCTAAATTTAAATTACCCTTAGCAGAGTAGTCGCTATGTTTTCAGAATCTCCTATAAAACGCAGAAAATCCACCCGCATTAATGTGGGTAATGTTCCAATTGGTGATGGTGCACCAATTGCAGTGCAGTCAATGACTAACACAGACACAATGGACATTGATGCCACTGTAGCTCAAATTCAAGCGATTCAAGATGCCGGTGCTGACATAGTCCGTGTATCTGTTCCAACTATGGATGCCGCTGAAGCATTTAAAAGTATTAAAGAGCAGGTATCGATACCGCTGGTTGCTGATATTCACTTTGACTACCGCATTGCATTAAAAGTAGCAAAGTATGGCGTTGATTGTTTACGTATTAACCCAGGAAACATTGGCAGTGAAGAGCGTATTAGAGCGGTTGTCGACTCAGCCCGTGAGCACAACATTCCAATTCGTATTGGCGTAAATGGTGGATCACTTGAGCGCGACCTACAAGAAAAATACGGCGAGCCAACACCTGAAGCCTTACTTGAGTCGGCTATGCGCCATGTAGATATATTACGTCGCTTAGACTTTGACCAATTTAAAATCTCGGTGAAAGCGTCAGACGTATTTTTAGCGGTTGGCGCGTATCGTCTACTTGCAAAAGAAATCGACCAGCCACTGCATTTAGGTATTACCGAAGCAGGCGGCATGCGCTCTGGCTCGGTTAAATCGGCCGTTGGTTTAGGCATGTTATTGGCTGAAGGTATTGGTGACACGCTGCGTGTATCATTAGCAGCGGATCCAGTTCAAGAAATAAAAGTAGGCTTTGATATATTAAAATCATTGCGTATTCGTTCTCGCGGCATTAATTTTATTGCTTGCCCTAGCTGTTCACGCCAAGAGTTTGATGTAGTAAGCACCATGAATCAACTTGAAGAGCGTTTAGAAGATATTATTGAGCCAGTTTCAGTGTCAGTCATTGGCTGTGTGGTTAACGGACCAGGCGAAGCATTAGTGAGTGATATTGGCCTTGCCGGCGCAAACCGTCGCTCAGGTTTATACATTAATGGCGAACGCCAAAAAGCCCGTATTGATAACAATAATATTGTTGATCAACTTGAAGGCTATGTACGCGATTTCATTGAACAGAAGCAACAACAAACTCCAATCGACATAAAAATCGTAGAGTGATGTGTTGTTACAACACTATGTATTTAAATGACCTTTTTTAGTCGCGGTATTCACAACGTAGTATAAATTACGTACGCTCCGCTACGCTCGCAATTACCTTATAGTTAAGGTTATAATGCAGGGTCGATTTTTTAGTTTTACGTGGTTGCAACCCAGGGTTGCACATAAACAGATTTAGGATTTATCAGTGGCAAAACAAATTCAGGCAGTTCGCGGTATGAACGATTGCCTGCCAGGCGATACGCAAGTTTGGCAGAAAGTAGAACACATTTTACGCGAGACCGTATCATCGTTTGGTTATCAAGAAATTCGTTTTCCAATTGTAGAATCAACCGACCTATTTAAACGCTCTATTGGTGAAGTAACCGATATAGTAGAAAAAGAAATGTACACCTTTGCCGATCGTAACGGCGACAATTTAACTCTGCGCCCAGAAGGGACTGCAGTGTGTGTACGTGCAGGTAACGAAAATGGCCTGTTATACAATCAAGAACAACGCCTTTGGTACATGGGCCCTATGTTTCGCCATGAACGCCCACAAAAAGGTCGTTACCGTCAATTTCATCAGTTTGGTTTAGAGACTTTTGGTATTGCCAGCGCCGATATTGACGCCGAAGTTATTTTACTCACGGCGCAACTTTGGGAAGCATTTGGCATTACTGACCATGTGCGTTTAGAACTTAATTCATTAGGTTCAAACGAAGCTCGCGCACAGTATCGCGATGCCTTAATCGCCTTTTTAGAACAACATACCGATGTACTAGATGAAGATTCAAAACGTCGTATGTACTCTAACCCACTGCGCGTTTTGGATACTAAAAATCCAGATATTCAGGCAATCTTAGTCGATGCACCAAAGTTATCTGAACATTTAGATGCTGAATCAAAAGAACATTTTGAAAATTTATGTGAACGATTAGATGCCGCAGGCGTCAAATACACGGTTAATGAAAAGCTGGTACGTGGCTTAGATTATTACAACCGCACTGTATTTGAATGGGTAACCGACAGCTTAGGTGCACAAGGTACTGTATGTGCTGGTGGTCGTTATGATGGTTTAGTAGAACAATTAGGCGGTAAATCAACCCCTGCGGTAGGTTTCGCGATGGGTTTAGAGCGCTTGGTTTTACTGCTTCAAGCACTTGAATGTGTAGGTGACATACGCCGTAGTGCTGATGTATATTTAGCAGCTATGGGCGACAAAGCCAGTATTCAAGCGCCTATAATTGCATCTACCTTACGTCGTGATGTACCTGGATTACGCGTAATGGTGCACGCTGGCGGTGGTAACTTTAAAAAACAACTTAAACGTGCTGATAAAAGCGATGCTCTCGTCGCAATTATTATCGGTGAAGATGAATTAGAGCAAGGCGTTGTGACTATTAAATACTTACGTGAACGTAAAGAACAAGTCACACTAGAACTAGAACAAGCTAAAACGTTACTTGCAGAACTAATTAATAGCTAAATTATATAAAGCGTAAGTAGTGAAGCGCTTTAACAGAGGTAAGCATGGAAATTTATTCAACAGAAGAACAACAAGCAGAAGCAATTAAACGCTTTTTTCGTGAAAACGGCCTTTCACTAGCGTTAGGCGTTATTGTTGGTTTAGGTGGTTTATATGGCTGGAAAGCATACAACCAAAATCAAATAACGACTGCAGAGCAAGCATCTGATGCATACACTAAGCTTGTTGAAAGCGACAGCGTATTAGCGTCTGCTGATGCATTTATCAGTGAAAACAAAGACACTAAGTACGCAACTCTAGCGGCATTTGTTGCTGCAAAAGAAGCTGTAGATGCCCAAAACTTAGATTTAGCAAATGAAAAATTAAGCTGGATTGTAACTAACGTTGATAACGCCCAGCTTAAAGCCATTGCAACAACACGTTTAGCACGTGTGCAAATTGCTCAGCAGCAATACGATGATGCATTGAGTACATTAAATGCTCCTCTTCCTGAAGCATTTAACGCAAATGTGGCCGAATTAAAAGGTGATATTTACACTCAACAAGGCAATAAAGAGCAAGCACGCGTAGCTTACCAAGCTGCTGTTGATGCAGGTGGATTAACGAGTAATCCTCTTTTACAAATTAAGTTAGATGACCTAGCAGTAACTAGCCCAGCGGCATAAGGTTTTAGGCATGAGAAAAATAACAACAGCAACGCTTGCCCTATGTATGGCAACCCTAATGGGGTGTTCTTCAAGTGATGACGAAGAAGAACTGGTGCTTCCAGAAATAGCCAATCAATTTGAAACTGATGTGGTATGGCAAGAATCAATTGGTAGTGGTGTAGAGCATTACTTTTCACGCTTATCACCTGCTGTTTATAAAGAGACAGTGTATGTTGCTAGCCGTGAAGGCCAAGTAGAAGCCTTATCACTTGCCAATGGCGATACCCAATGGGAAACCGACGTTCGCCAAAATTTATCGTTTTGGCCTTGGAGCGATAACGATAGTGCAAAATTATCAGGCGGAATATTACAAGCTTATGGTAAAATCTATTTAGGCTCTGAACATGGTTATGTAATTGCACTTGACCGTGAGACTGGTAAAGAAGTTTGGCGTAAAAAAGTACCTGGCGAATCACTCTCTAAACCCGCTGCAGGCGATGGCTTAATCTTTGTTAATTTAGCCTCAGGTAAGTTACTTGCGCTTCACCCAGATACTGGTGAAGAACGCTGGAGCTTTGAGCAAGAAGTGCCACCGCTGACTTTACGCGGTCAAAGCTCACCTACTGTGGCTAACGGTGGTGTGTTACTAGGCTTAGAAACAGGTAAGTTAAGTGTTTTAATTTCTGAGAGTGGCTACTCGGCATGGAGTGCAGAAATTGCAGTGCCAAAAGGCGCATCAGAGTTTGAACGTTTAGTTGATGTAGATACGCAGCCGATCATTAGCGGTCCATTTGCTTATGCTATTGCATACAATGGTAACTTATCAGCAGTAGATATTCGTTCAGGTAATGTTGTATGGAAACGTGAATACAGCAGCTACCGTGAAATTAGCATGGATTTGCAAACAATTTACGTTGTTGACAGTAACGGCGTTGTTTATGCACTTGATAAAGATTCGGGCATTGAACGTTGGAGCCAACCCGCTCTACGTGGCTGGTACTTAACAGGCCCAGCGGTTGCCGGTAATTATTTAGCGTTAGGTGACCAAGAAGGCAATTTACATTGGTTAAATAAAGACACTGGCGAGCTAGTATCTCGTGAAGACTTTGACAGCTCAGGTTTTTTTGTTGAGCCCGTTGTCGCTGACGATAAATTGATTTTATACACCCGCGATGGTGAAGTTAGCGCGGTAAAAATACCGAACTAACTGTCTACTATTAGTGTAAGGCACTAATAGTTAATTATTTTTTGTAAGGCTTCGCACTGCGAAGCCTTTTGTTGTTTTTTAAAGAGGTAGTTTATGCTTCCCGTGATCGCTCTTGTAGGGCGACCCAATGTGGGCAAATCCACATTATTTAACCGTTTAACACGTACTCGTGATGCACTCGTTGCCGACTTTCCTGGCTTAACGCGTGATAGAAAATATGGCCAAGCAAATTACGATGGCTTTGAATTTATCGTGGTAGATACGGGCGGTATTGATGGCTCAGAAGAAGGTATCGAAACCGAAATGGCTGATCAGTCATTACTAGCCATTGAAGAAGCGGATATTGTTTTATTTTTAGTTGATGCTCGCGTGGGTATGACAGTGGCTGATCAAGCTATTGCTAACCACTTACGTAAGCAAGAGAAAAAATGTTTTGTTGTTGCCAATAAAACAGACGGCATTGATGCCGACTCAAATTGTGCTGAATTTTATCAACTTTCACTTGGTGAAGTTCATCATATCGCTGCCGCACATGGCCGTGGTATTACTTTACTGCTTGAGCAAACTCTTCAGCCTGTTATTGCTGAACTTGCCGCTCTTGATGAAGATGTAGCCGATGACGATGAAGAACTTATCGACTTATATCAAGAAGGTGAAGAAGATGACACCGATCACCAAGCATTTGCCGACAAGCCGGTAAAGCTGGCAATTATTGGTCGTCCAAATGTTGGTAAGTCAACCCTTACTAACCGCATACTAGGTGAAGATCGGGTTATTGTATACGATATGCCAGGTACAACCCGCGACTCAATTTACATTCCGATGACCCGTAACGACAAAGAATATATTCTTATCGATACCGCTGGTGTGCGTAAACGTAAAAAAGTAAGTGACGTGGTTGAGAAGTTCTCAGTCATTAAAACACTACAAGCAATCGAAGATTGTAACGTTGTGCTACTAGTGGTTGATGCTCGCGATGGTATTTCTGATCAAGACTTAAGCCTGTTAGGTTTTGCGCTTAACTCAGGACGCTCATTGGTTATTGCCGTGAACAAGTGGGATGGCCTAGATAACTACGTTAAAGACCGTATTAAGACGGAGCTTGATCGTCGTTTAGGCTTTATTGATTTTGCCCGCCTACACTTTATCTCTGCTCTGCATGGTACCGGTGTTGGTCATTTATTTGAATCAGTTGACGAAGCGTATGAGTCGGCAACTAAGCGAATTAGTACTGCTATGTTGCGTCGTATTATGGACATGGCACAGGCCGACCACCAGCCGCCACTTGTTCGTGGACGTCGTGTTAAGCTTAAGTATGCGCATGCTGGGGGCTATAACCCGCCACGTATCGTAATTCATGGTAACCAAGTACATGACTTACCTGATAGCTACAAACGCTACCTCATGAACTACTACCGTAAAGCACTTAAGATTATGGGTACGCCAATCAAAATTGAGTTTAGAGAAGGCGATAACCCATTTGCAGGGCGTACTAATAAAGTAACCCTGTCGCAAAAACGTAAAATTCGTGCGTTTAGTAAAGAAAACCGCAATAAGTCATAACGATTTTGATTAAGTCAGTTTAATAAAACGGTGTACTTTATAGTACGCCGTTTTTTATGATTCAAAGTTAAGTAATGCCAATTGCACCAGCCGTTCAACTGTGGTGCCTTGAAGGTTTTTAGGCGCTTTAGGATAATATTTCGATTTTGGCGTTTTAATAGTTATAAACCCATGATTGGTTGCCATTTCGTGGGCTAGCAGTTTTCGTTCTTTGGGTGTTAAATGGTTTTCATGTATTTTGCTTAATTCGCCACTATCAAGCCATATTCCCGCACAGCTAGGGCACTCATCTATTTCAACTGCTTTTAGCGGTGAAAAATACCTACGCATCATCACTATGCTTGGGCATTTAGGGCAATTTACTCGCATTGCGACTTCACCCTCACCTTCGGCATAATTACTTAAATACTTAAGTAAAACCTGACCATGCTTTAACTCTGGCGAGCTAAATTTAAAAATTTGGCTGTTATCGAAAAAAACGCCTCCTAACGACGATGTATAAACAGTGATACCGCCAACTAATATAGACTCCAATGGTGTATTCGTACGAGGGCACAACATTTTCAAAATCCTTTTTATTTTAATACCTACAGTTAAATAGTTATTCTAACGCTTTGTGTATCAGGCCAATTAATGGTGGTAGCAATGTAGTGTGACCTGCCAATACAAACTCATATGCCTCATCTGACATTTTTTTCACGTACAGCGAATAATCCCAATCCATTTTTCTTCATCATAATCGGATTTCGAACCTGCAAAGCTAAGCATGAAATGCTCAATAAATATTTGGGTGTTGGCTATTCGCCTTATCAGTTAGCAAAATACGTTATTAAATATCGCTACTCCAATATGTTTTATTTTAAACACCAGTAAAACAATAAGCTAGACTGCTGTTAAAAACCAACGCATTAATTGAGTGAACTTGTTATTATCGTAAAATAGGCACGCGCATGAATAACAATTAAAACTCTAAAAAGTGAAATTCAACATGTTTAAAAAAACAATTTTAGCTATTTGTTTAGCAGCCACCTCGCTGCCAAGCTTAGCCGACAGTAGCAGCGACTTAACAACCATTATTGATAACCATTGGGAAAATGCGAAAGCAGAAGAAATATTTTTTAGAACCGATCCAGACGGTTGGAAACCAAACGGCACATTGCCAAATTGGAGTGAGCAAGCCATTGCTAAGCGCCAAGCTTACAACAACAGCGTACTAAAAAGCTTAGCCAGCATTGACCCAAAAACACTCAATAGCGAGCAGCTAATGAACTACCGCTTATTTAAATATGAGCGAGAAACAGAGCAGCAAAGCTACCTTTATCAAGATAAGTATTTTCCGGTTAATTTTTTAAGTGGCTGGCATACTTACTTTGCAGAAGCGCCAGCTAACATGGCCTTTTTAACTGCCGAGGATTACGATGCATTTTTAGTTAGCCTTAGTGACTACCCTCGTTTTAATCAGCAAAACATTAATTTAATGAAACAAGGCATTCAAACCGGTTTTACACATTACTGCGAAACGTTTAAAAATTATGGCCAAAGCATTAACGCTCATATAGTTAAACAACCTGAGAATAGCGCCTTATATGAGCCATTTACCCGCATCCCTAATACATTTAGCGCAGCGCAAAAAGAAACTTACCAAAATAAAGCTAAAACATTAATTGCCACAAAAGTTGTGCCTGCTTACGAGCACTTTTACGACTTTTTTGAAAACGAATATATGCCGCACTGTAGAACGCAGCCGGGTATTGCAAGCATCAAAGGTGGCCTTGATTATTACAAGTACACGGTTAATTACTACACCACCACTAATGCTACTCCTAAACAAATTCATGAACTTGGTCTAAAAGAAGTGGCGCGCATTAAAGCACAAATGCAAGCCATTATTGATAGCGTTGGTTTTGAAGGCAGCTACAGCGACTTTTTAAAATTTTTAGCAACCGATGAGCAATTTTACGCAAAAGACGCCCAAGACTTGCTAGAAAAAACCGCTTTTATAACGCAAAAAATGTATGGCAAACTCCCCACTTACTTTGGCCATTTACCGCGTAACACCTTTACTATAAAAGGCTCAGCGAGTCGTGGTGCGTTTTATATGCCACCGCCAGATAACCGCTCACCTGGCACTTACTTTTTAGCCTCAACACCTAAATTGCAGCCTTTATATAATTTAGAAGCACTTAGCCTGCACGAAGCTATTCCTGGGCATCATTTACAAAACGCCATTGCAATGGAGTTAGACGTTCCTGAATTTAGACGCACACTGAGTCACTCAGCATTTGGCGAGGGCTGGGCACTTTATACAGAGCGTTTAGGTAAAGAAGCGGGCTTTTACCAAAGTCCATACAGTGACTTTGGTCGTTTAGGCTACGAAATGTGGCGCGCAGTGCGCTTAGTGGTCGATACCGGTATTCATGCCTTTGGCTGGAGCCGCCAAAAGGCGATTGATTACTTGGCTGAACATACCGCCTTGCCACAAAGCGCCGTGGAAGATCAAATAGACCGCTATATTTCATGGCCAGGCCAAGCGCTTTCATACAAAATGGGCGAAATTAAAATACGCGAACTGCGTGCAAAAGCCGAAAAACAGCTAGGCGCTAAATTTGATATACGCAGCTTTCACGACACCGTTATTGGTCAAGGTTCACTTCCTATGGCGGTACTTGAAGATGTAATTAACGACTGGATAGCACAGCAAAAATTAGCTATCTAAGATACAACGGAAACAAATTGAGAGGCGGTATTATTATCGCCTCTTTTTAAAGCCCTATTAAACACCTCAAAACTAATCTCTGCTCGCTTTTGCTTCGTAAAATAAATGATTTTAAAAAACCAGAGCATAAGTATGAAAAAGCGTATTCTGTATTGGCTGCAAAATGACTTGCGCATTGACGACAACCCCATACTCAATGATTTATCACAGCAACAATGTGAGTTGGACCTGGTCTTTGTGATTAACCCTGCTTGGTTTAAAAGCAATAACTACCAACAAAAAACCTATGGTGTCCACAAACAACGCTTTTTAATGCAAAGCCTATATGAGCTACAGGAGTCTGTTTTAGAGCTTGGCCAAACTTTACATATTATTGAAGGCGATCCAGTTGAGGTATTAACACAGCGTATTAATGAGCTTAGTATTGACGAAGTTGTATATAGCCAGCAAATAGGTGTATATGAACAGCGCCAAATTAGTGCTCTTAAGTCAAAATGCACTACTGTGGTATTTAAATCTGTGATGCAAGATACTTTATATCAACAACAGCAACTGCCCTTTGAACTAGCTAATTTACCAACCGGCTTTACACCTTTTAGAAAAAAAATTGAAGCGGCAGAAATTAGTTTAGCCACACATGCATTTTCAGCAGCAAGATTGCCTCCACCTATTATACTTTGCGCAAAACAACCGATAGAAAAGCCAGCAACAGGGAATACACAATTACTTGGTGGGCATCAGGCTGCGCTTGAGCACTGCCAGCAGTACTTTTCATCGGCTTTACCGAGTAGCTATAAAATCACTCGCAATGAGCTGGATGGCTTTGATAACTCAACAAAATTTAGTAGTTGGTTGGCTTTTGGCTGTATTAGTGCCAAGCAAGTTTTTTGTGCTGTAGATGCTTATGAAGCGCAGTATGGAGCAAATGAGTCAACTTACTGGATCAAGTTTGAATTGCTCTGGCGTGAGTATTTTAAGTGGCATGCGATTAATGTTAAGCATCAGTTATTTACCTTTAAAGGTAAGAAACAAAGCTCGCCACTTACCACGTTTAGCCCGAATCGTTTTGCTAAATGGTGCCAAGGCAGTACACCTTACCCGTTAGTTAATGCCATTATGAAAGAGCTAAACGCAACAGGCTTTATTAGCAATCGCTCAAGACAAATCGTTGCTAGCTGTTTAGTAAACGAACTACAACTAGACTGGCGTTATGGTGCGGCTTACTTTGAGCAACAGTTAATCGATTACGATGTGGCGTCGAATTGGGGTAATTGGCAATATATTGCTGGAGTTGGTGTTGATCCGCGCGGCGGACGTCACTTTAATTTGCAAAAACAAACCCAGCAATATGATCCGCACGGTGTATACATTGCCAAGTGGCAAGGAAATGAGCATTGCGATGCACAATTAGATGACTTAGACGCCGCTGATTGGCCAGTGTAAAAATAAAACCTCGAACATGATATTGGCTAGCTGACTCTCGTTATAAGCCTAAGGTTAAACCTTGGGCGAGAGTGCCGCTGGGTTTTTCTACTACGCGGTTAACTTCAACCCCGTTATGCTTAACAACAAAAGTGGGGGTATATTGTAAGTCATGCGCGAGAGCAATACCGGCCTCATCACGTTTATTATAACCGACTGTAACAAAGGTTATTTTCGAAAGTTTAACCTTCGATTCATCGAGTAACTTTATTAATCGAGGTACTTCACGGGCACTGTCATGACACCACGTACCTAAAAGCACTAACACCTCTTTACCTGCTAGTTTTTGCATCAATGCAACGTCTTGCGGTGTGGGCGAAAATGTTTGGTATTGTTTAGCAAATTTATCGTGCTCGCTTAATAAACGCTTAGCAGAAATAGCGTCCGAGTGTGGTTTGAGCGTTGCATTCACTGCCAGTGGTAAACTCAACATTAAAAGTAAAATTAATTGTTTAAACATAATCTTATACTTAAATAGTGTTTTAGTTACTATACCCACAATCGAGCTTAAGTAAATAAAAGTTACTTGCTTTTATCCATAAAATCATCCACTTGTGATAAAACGGCTAAGTACTCACGTTTGACTTCTTTGTTTTGTTCTAATTTATCTAAATCACCGATTAACGTTACTAATTGCGTATGTGAATAACTCGATGTTGTCCTAAACTCGTTCGACGCCCCCACACCACTGAGTCGTTTTCTTTCATCCATACGATGACTATCTTCATTTTTCTCGAGCCAAATATCGTTAATAAGACGAATATTACTCTCACTGGTGGATGTTTCTTTCAATTCCTTTTTTAGCTCGTATTGAGATATTTCGGGATTAAACTGATACACTTTTTTATCTACATCCACCTCATGAGCCTGATCAAGGGCAACCAATTCGTTATTTTTTACAGCGGTACCAATAGTGTAATTTTCTTGTTTATCATAATAATCAGGAGGGATGTCTGAGCGGTTACCTTCTTCATAATTAAAACGCGTGCTCGCCGTTTTATCTTGAGTAACCCCAGTTAACCCTGCTGATTTTTGGTGTTCTGTATTTTGACTCAGCTTTGTGGTGCTTGTTGCTATGTAATCCCCCTGATCCATTGCAAAAGAGAATTTTGCATCAAAATCAGCTAACTTAGAAATACCATCACCTAAGGAATTTTTATTACTACTACCTAGCCCTTGGTAGCGCGGATCTTTGGTGATCATGTTGTCAACTAAATTAGCGACAAGCTCGCGTCCATTACTAAACTGCTTTGTAGCAACCGACTCAATTTCACTATAGCGCTCAGCAGCTGATGACATACTACTAAACGCACTTTTAAAAACAGCCAACCCTTGTTTCATCACTTCATCACTTTTGTGACCAAACGCAGAACGTGTACTTTTCTCAGAGCTATTGAGCTGGCTATCTTCTAAGCTTTTATCGAGCGCTTTTATGTATTGTTGCATTTGGCTTTTGTCTTGAGCGCCAATAGTTGACATATCAAGCGAAAAATCAATATTGTTTTGTCCGTTTACCGATTCAAACTCCAGTATTTGCTGCTCAGAATCCTCATCAAGGGTATAACTTAAATTAAGCTCATTATCTATTCCAAGGAGCGCTCCATCAGCATCGCCAGTATTTCCCTCTGACGTTGAAAAGTACAAATCAAAACCCGAAAGTTCTTTATTATCAAAATTGCTCAGAAAACTTAAATCTAAATCAGCTTGGTTTGCGGGTACGTAACGACTGTAAGCGCTTTGTTTAGCCTTAAAAAATTCATCCGCCATTTCACCAACACCAGAAAGTACTTGCGTTAATGCTTGGTGTTCAGTCTCAGATAAGTCGCCATCTACTTCATAACTTATGCTAAATTCGTCAGTGGTTTCGCCTGTTTCCTCATCATAACCTTGCGCAGAATGAAAGGTGATTTTAATAACATCACCTTCTTTGGTTTTTACCGAAAGCTCAAACCCATAGTTATCATCGTCTTCAAATCGCTCGCGATTAAAGCTTTCCATGAAAGGATTAAGTGAGCGTTCAACACGCTGTTGGCTAGATGCTAAAAATGTTTTTTGATTAAATCCCAGTTGCCCCAAGTTTGATAAAATATCGCTAGTGTTGGCATAAGCACCTTGGATATTTTTTACAGAAGAATTTAAGCGCTCAATTAACTGATCGCTACGTTCGTTTTTTAATAAGCCCTCTTGCTGAGAGCTTATTACCGTACGTAGTGCAACCTCTTCACTAGAGAGCTTATAATTTGGGCCACTGGGTGTGCTGGAAATCGTGAGTAACGAGGATAATTGCTGATTAAGTATTTCATCGACTTGTTGGTCACTAAACTGACTAAGCATTTCATCAGTGATTGTTGCCGAACTTGGCGCTAAGTGAGCACGCGATTGCAAACCTGTGGGCATACTGGTTTGGTTTGAATTATTGACCGATTGGGCAAGCAACGCATTTAAGTTAGCATAATTGCCTTGTAGTTTATTAACCATGATTATCCTTAATCTTCAGTACAATATAAGTACGGTATCGGCCAACGAATTAAAAGCTTTAATTATTTTTTTATTATTCAAATATAAAGTATTAACGCAAAAAACATTTTTTAAAAGTAATTAGCAGGTTTTGGCAAGCAGCGACTTTAATATGTCTGGTACAAATTTTCGCTGCGCGGTAATGGCATAGAAGTGTTCGAAAGCATCGGGTAAACGC
The DNA here is from genome assembly GCF_000238275.3 of Pseudoalteromonas undina. Classification (NCBI taxonomy): domain Bacteria; kingdom Pseudomonadati; phylum Pseudomonadota; class Gammaproteobacteria; order Alteromonadales; family Pseudoalteromonadaceae; genus Pseudoalteromonas; species Pseudoalteromonas undina. The sequence goes on along the minus strand of NZ_AHCF03000004.1, from coordinate 201,130 downwards.
TGATATTCAACCAGTAGGCCTTGTTCAATTTCATCCTTTACTACAACTGATGGCAATACCGATAACGCACCACTATCACGGGCAAGTAATCGCAGCATAGCCATATCATCAGCCTCTGCTTTTATTTTTGGCTGATACTGCCAACGAGCACACAAAGCATTAAATGAGTCTCTAATAGCTGAGGTTTTAGCGGGTAACACCCACTGTGCATCCGTGTAACCTGCTGGAAATTGGCCACGTATTTTTTTATCAGCTGGACCCACTATGGCTAATGGCTGGCGAGATACCAACTGACTTTGCCAAAGCTGATCGTAGTGCTCAAGCCCGATGGGTTTATTAGTTAAAACTAAATCCAGTTCGTGTTCGGCCAAGCCATTTAACAGCCCATCCATACGCCCTGCAGTCAGCGAAAAGCGCACTTCGTCATTGCTCATTAAGGGATTTATAAACTCTTCGATAAAGTTACGCGAGAGCGTATTGAGTACCCCGATTGATAAATGCTGGGTTTGCGAAATCACTCCTTTATGAATAAAAGAAGATAACTCCTCACCTTTAGTAAATATATCGTTGGCGTACATTTGCACCCGCTTTCCCATATCGGTTAATGCGAGTGTGCGGCCTTTACGTTCAAATAACTCAATATTAATGGTGTGCTCTAATTGTTTTATTTGCGTAGAGAGCGCTGACTGTGACAAATGCAGCTCTTTCGCGGCTTGGGTTAAGTTACCAATACGAGCAACCGACCAAAAATAATATAAGTGATGATAATTTAAACGGCTCATTATTGTTCTCTTTTATAGAACGTTTATATGCATTATATCTATTTTTATTTAGTTATCTAGTTTGCCATACTTTGATCACTAAATAAGGAGCACTGAATGAGTGAGTATATTATTTCGTTGTTACTGCTAATAATGCCTTTGAGCACATTTATAGCAGCCTGGTTAATTGGCCAACAATCGCGCGCTTCAAATGGTCATGTGCTGTTTAAAGTAATGGTGTTTAATAGCATTGCATTTATAACAGCTATTACGCTTCATCAAATTTATGCTTTTAATTTACTCAGTTTCTTATCGCTGACCATGACCCGAATTATTATGCTGGGGCTTATATTATTTATCACGCTGATATTAATTCGCTTTTGTAAGCACTATATGCAAGGTGAGCCACGTGTAAACTACTTTTGGCGATGGCTACTACTTACCATCACTGCCGTATTAGTTGTGGTTATGAGCAACCACTTAGCGCTATTTTGGCTAGGCTGGGTGGCGATAAGTTTAGCACTACATAAACTATTAATGTTTTACCCTGAGCGCCCTCGAGCGGTGCTCGCCGCCCATAAAAAATTTATTGTGGCACGTGTTGCCGAATCCTTATTACTGATTGCATTTGGTATTTTGTGGTTCATTCACAATAGTCTGTACATAAGTGATATAACCGCCTTTTATAACACCACCACACAACCACTGTCTTTTGCAGAGCAAGTCGCCGCTTTTTTAATTGCCTTTGCGGCTTTAATAAAATGCGCTCAACTCCCAATACACGGCTGGCTAATTAAAGTGGTTGAAGTACCCACACCGGTGAGCGCTTTATTACATGCCGGAGTCATTAATTTAGGAGGCTTTTTATTAATTTTATTTGCGCCTTTGTTTATTCAAGCTAGCGCAGCACAATGGTTAATTTTAATTGTTGCTGGTTTAACTACAGTGATCAGCGCATTAATAATGACCACTAGAATAAGCGTTAAAGTTCGGCTTGCTTGGTCTACCAGTGCGCAAATGGGCTTAATGCTGGTAGAGTGTGCGCTGGGGTTATTTGAACTGGCTCTGCTTCACCTTGTTACCCACTCAACTTATAAAGCTTTCGCATTTTTAAACTCAGGTAATGGCGTAAATGAAGATCTGATCCGCCGCCATATTCCAAAACAATCACCCGCATGCTTTGCTTGGTTAACAAGTGCGTTAATTTCAATAATAATAGTTGGCGCAGCATGGGTTATTAGCTCTTATCAGGGAGCGGTAAGTATTTGGTTGCTTTTAGCATCAGCATTAACCATTTTGCTTGCTAATCAGCATGGTACGGCTACGGCTAAAACACGCAGTAAAAAACTGTTAATTGCACTATTAGTGGTCTTTAGCTATGTGGCCGCTAAAAATACCTTTGCGTTTGCACTTCCCCTTGAGCAGTGGCGTGAACCTGCATTTAGCCTAGCCGACAGTTGGGTAATAGCTCTTATTTTAACCTTAATGATAGCAAGCTACTATTTGCGTTATCAGTCTTGGCGACCTCAGGTTAAGTCATTATCCACTTTATTATTTGCAGGCTTGTATTTGGATGAGTGGTTTACACGATTAACACTAAAAATATGGCCGATAAATTTGCCTAATAATGGCCACACTGATTTAAAAAATCATGCCGCTGGGATCACTATTGAGGAATCAAAATGAGCACTCTAACGCATTCAGATAATAGAGCACTCTCGCTAAGCGACAGTCAAAATAGCCTACTTAATAAAGTATGCGGTTACATAGCACCAAACTGGCCGTTAGATCAGATGATTGCAGTAAACCCATTTTGGGAAATGCGCCATATGCCAATTGAAGATGTAAGCGCACGACTAGATACCTTATGTAATGCCAACATGCTGATGTCTAAGGATTTTTATCTACAAAAATATAATGCTGGCATGATTACCGACAAACACTTAGCCGATGCCGCAACGCTACTTAATAGTGACTTTAATAAAGAGCAACTATTACAAGCGCTTAGAGTTGATGTGCCATTAGTAGACTGGCACAACATTGCTGATTTACTCGACCAACAACGTAATAAGCATAAAATGGCTTGGCATGATGAAATTACTCATCAGTTGAGTCAGTTTTGTGCTGCACATTATCAACAACTCGGCCCTATGCTGCATCGTAATGATACTAAAGCCCCATCTGAATTATATCGCCATTGGCTTACTGTTATTCAAGCTGATAAAGGCATTAGCATTGTTATGGATGAACGGCATTTAAATGGCTATTTTAAGCAATTACCCACATCCGCTGATGAACTAATTGCACTGACTCTTAAAACGCTTAACATAGATAATGACTCGTTAGAGTTATACGCGCACTCATTGCTCTTAGATATTAACGGTTGGGCATCGTGGCTTGCGTATTTACGTTTTCAAGGTCAGCTTTACGACACCCCAACAGATGAGATGAAGCAACTTCTGGCCATGCGCATGGCATGGGACTTAGTAATTTGGCAATACCTGACCGATCACGATAGTGCTACATTTAAACAACTGCAAAGCCAGTGGCAACAAGAAAAGGCGCTTGTTGTTGAGCGCTTACATGCACATAAATTAGCACAAAAGCCATTATGGGTGTGGGCAAAAGCAATGGAACTCAGCTTTCAATATCCGCTTAATGAGGCTCTGCAAACCGCGACAAAAGCCCCCGTGACAAACGCTCAATTACAAGCAGTGTTTTGTATTGATGTTCGCTCGGAAGTGATTCGCCGTGCGCTAGAGTCTCAAAGTCAACATATTGAAACGTTTGGCTTTGCCGGTTTTTTTGGTTTACCGCTGGAATATCAAGAAAATGGCAGTGCTATTACTCGCTCACAGCTCCCTGGGCTACTTAAACCGGCTATACATGCCACGCAAACTCACAAAGACGCGACACTTGAAGCATCACGCCAAAATAGTGCCACATGGCAAAGCTGGTCAAAATCGGCCCCTTCATCGTTTTCTATGGTTGAGTCAGCAGGCTGGCTGTATGCATTTAAATTAATAAAAAATACCTTTTTATCTAAAGGCGATGCTAAAAAGTGCACTCCGACTGACTGGCAATTAACACAAAACCAGCAGCAACTTACCCTAAAAGACAAAACCGATTTAGCCCAAAAAGTGCTTACAACTCTAGGTATAAAAGAGTTAGCACCACAGGTAATGTTAGTGGGTCACGCTAGCCATACAACAAATAACTTACACAGTGCTGGCCTAGATTGCGGCGCCTGTGGCGGACAAAGTGGTGAAGTAAATGTACGAGTACTCGCAAGCCTACTTAACGATGCTCAAGTACGTCAAGCGCTTAAAACTCGGGGACTCACACTGTCAGAAAATACCCAGTTTATTGCAGCCATTCATAATACAACCACAGATGTGATCACCACCTATGATGCTCAACTGGATGATAATCTAAAAAAATGGCTCAGTGTGGCAACACAAACCGCTCAGCGCGAGCGCTTAGTTAATATAGAGCCAAAGCTGGTTGATAAATCAGCGGATGAAATTAATCACGCTTATCATCAACGCGCCCGCGATTGGTCGCAGGTGCGCCCTGAATGGGGGCTTGCAAATAATGCCGCCTTTATTGTCGCGCCGCGCTCATGGACGCGAAGTATTAACTTACAGGGGCGCTGTTTTTTACACGATTATGATTGGGAAAGCGATGGCGACTTTGCAATATTAGAGCTTATTATGACTGCGCCTATGATAGTCACCCATTGGATCAATAGCCAATATAATGCCTCGGTTAACGATAATCACAAATACGGCAGTGGTAATAAAATACTTCACAATGCGGTGGGCGGTAATATTGGCTTATTTGAAGGTAACGGTGGCGACCTGCGCATAGGCTTAGCCATGCAATCGCTACACAATGGCGATAAATGGATGCACGAACCTATTCGCCTTAATGTATATATTGCTGCGCCACAATCAGCAATCGCAGCAATTTATAACAAGCATACTATGGTGAAGGAACTAATTGATAACCACTGGCTAACACTCATTCGTTGGGGCGATGACAACACCTTAGAGCGCTTTGAAAACGGGCACTTCACTACAGTTGCCCCCTCTAAAGAGCGAGCATGATCAATGTTAAAGGCCGTCATAGCCACTAAACATAAAAAAGCACCTCTGATCGCCCCTGCATTAAAGCCACTTGGCTATAATGTGGTAACAACCAGTCTATTTGATACCGACACGCTAGGGATGTTTACTAATGAAGTGCAGCGTGATTGTAGCGCCCAAATAGCGGCATTAACAAAAGCTCAACGCGTGTGAACTCACTGGCGAGCAATGTGGGCTTGGTCGTGAAGGCAGCTTTGGAGGTGGACCATACCCTGGGTTAATGAACTGGGACGAAGAAGTAATCTGTTTTTACGATAAACACACAGACATCGCTATTTATGGACATGCAGGCGGGCCTTTTTCACCCAGCAGCTTAACCATCAACAGCGAGACTAATGTTGAATCAATTATTGCTGCATGCCAGCGTTATAAAGAGCAACACTGGATACTTGATGACACTCAAACACTTTATAAAGGGCTAAGCTTTGAAGGCTTGGTTGCTTTATTTAAAGAGAAAGCGCCCAAAGCCGGCATAATCACGCCTGATTTAAGAGCTATGTATAGTGGGCAACGCCAAGCTATTATTTGTCTTGCTGCCGAGGACTTAGCAAGGCGGTTGGCATCAAAATGTCCACAATGCCAGCGTGCTAACTTTGTTGCCAAACAACTCACTAAAGGCTTGCTCTGTGAGCTGTGTAACATGCCCACACAACAAGTAAAATCAACAACCTCTTTGTGTGATTGCTGCGGCTACAACCATATTGAAGCGAATGAAAAACACGTGGCTGATGCAACATATTGCCAGTTTTGTAATCCTTAAGAGTTATTATGACATCATTACAACCAACTCAATTATTAAATACTGAAGAGCGTATTAACCAAGCCGTTGCATTATTAAAAGCCGGCGAATGCGTCGCTTTACCCACAGAAACTGTTTATGGTCTAGCTGCAGATGCGACTAACAGAGATGCCGTAGCAAAAATATTTATCGCGAAAGGACGCCCAACAAATCATCCGCTCATTGTGCATATTCCCAATCAGTCGCATGTGCACCACTGGGCAAAAAATGTAAATAAGGCGGCCATCACGCTTGCTGATGCATTTTGGCCCGGCCCACTCACCCTAATTTTAAATGCTAAAGATGATTTAAACAGTCCGGTAACAGGCGGCTTGCCCACCATTGGGCTTCGCGTGCCTGCGCACCCTGAGTTTTTAGCGGTATTAAAGCAATTAAACACCGGTCTTGCAGCTCCCTCGGCTAATCGCTATAAGCAATTGAGCCCAATCAGTGCAGCTCATGTAATGCGCGATTTGAATGGTCGAATTAGTGCGGTATTACAAGGAGGTGAATGTAATGTAGGTATTGAATCGACCATTGTAGATGCAAGCTCACAGCAGTTACGCATATTACGCCCAGGACCAATTTCAGCAGCTGATATTTTGCAAAAAACTGGACTGCATGTCAGCACGCCACATTCACATAACGAAGTGGTACCGGGTAATGTAAAAGCGCATTATCAGCCTAATGCCCCTGCCATGTTGGCTAATACTGAAGATTTCGCTAAAATTTTGAGTGAAAACTCTCAGGGTAAAAGTCACTATTTAATCTATTCGACTCAAGTGCAACAGCAATTATTAGCGAACGACATTCCATCCGAACGTATTACTAAGCTAAGTAGTTGCCCTATTGAATACGCTAAAAATATGTATAAAGCACTGCATCTTATTGATGAGAAAACACCATTGAATATTTATATCGAAAAACCGCCAGTAGGCAGTGAGTGGGCTGCAGTGAATGACCGACTTAGTCGCGCGGCTACTAGTTAGCTTGCAGGTATTCAATTACAGAGGTCGCATTCACAGGTTTGTAAAAGTAATACCCCTGAAAACGTTTACAGCCAATATCCACTAACATATCAAATTGTGCCTGCTCTTCCACGCCTTCAGCGATAACACTTAAGTTATGGCTGTTGGCAATGGCGATAATACTTTGCACCATACTGTTAGACTTAGGGTCTATTAAAATATCATCTACAAAGCTTTTATCTATTTTCAGTTCATCTATGGGTAAGCGCCTTAATAAACTCAGTGATGAATAACCTGTACCAAAATCATCCATCGAGAAGCGTATCCCTCTAGATTTTAAGCTATTTATCGTATCAATCACATGCTCAAGGTTATCCATAAACAGTGACTCTGTAATTTCTAAGATTATACTTTGCGGGGCAACATTATGGGTTTCTATGCTTTGCAATAATGTTGTAATGAAAGCACTGCTTTGAAATTGCATCACTGAAATGTTGATTGCTAATTCAAGAGGGGTATCGCTGTGTTGTTGCATCTTTGCAAATTCACTAATAGAACGCGCTAAAACAAAGTCACCTATTTTAAATATTAAATCACTTTGTTCTGCAATAGCAATAAACTCGGCAGGTGAAACCATACCCAATTCACCGTCATGCCAACGAATAAGTGCTTCCATAGCATGGATTTTTCCCTGTTCATTCACTTGGCACTGATAGACCATAGAGAATGATTGTTCACTTAGCGCTACATTTAATCGCTCTTCTACTTTTAAACGGCGCAAATAAGCTTGTTTTATATCTGCATGGTAATGGCACAGCCATTGCCCTGTATCTTTTGCCCATTGATTAGCCAAATGCGCACTGCGGACCAGCTTACTTTTGGTTATGCCATGCTCTGGGTAGTTGGCCACACCGACACTCATATTTAAAGGACGTTCGGTATTTTTGGTTTCATATTGTTCAATAGAAGATGCTAATATTTGTTCAAAAGCGTGCCTATTTTGCTCATCCGATAAATGCGGTGTAATAATGCAAAACTCATTACCACTGTTTCTAAAAACTAGGTATGGAACTGCGAATGTAGCTTGCAACATTGCGGCATAGGCTTTAATTGCCTTATCGCCATACTCCATACCAAAGCGATTATTCATTGAGCGTAAATTGGTAATGTTTATGATTGCTAGACTAAAAGATGTCTCTTTTTTTGCTTCAAAGCTATCACGCAGTGCTTTTCGATTGGGTAACTTTGTTAAATCGTCGTTCCGAGAAAGGTAAAACAGTTCATCAACTCGTTTTTGCTCAGCACGAGCAATAAACCTAAAACCAAAATATAACACCGTACAAATCAGTAAATAGATTAAAAAATACCAGCATACCTTCCAATAAAAGACGTTTTTTATTGGCTCCATTGCCCGATTTGAGAGTGTCCATAATTGATAGCGATTATCAAATTTTGCAGAGGTTAAATAAGGCTTACCACCTACATGTGTATCAATACTAAACACCTCTTCTGAGGATTTAAATATTTCTTTATCCTTGCCTGTTTGCTTTATCAAAGCATTATCAGATAACCCTAATGCCTGCTTAATTTTGGTTTTTGTATAGCTAGCTATATCTGCATCTTTTACGGAACTGTATTGAATAAAACCATCAATTTCTCTTGCTAGCATTATGTAATCGTCACTATTACTTTGCAAAATATTGAGGTATTTAGCGCCTCTTGATACCGCCATCCCTGCAGTCATTACAGCAATCACAGTGCCACTTTTGTTTCGTAATGACTTCCTTATTGGAATAACCCATTCTTGTAACGATAGATTAAAATAAGTTTGCCCTAACACCATTTTGTCTGAGCTAAGGGTTTGTGAAAAACTTTGGCGGGTTTTTTCATTTTCTTTCAGATTAATCATTGTTGAGGCATTTAAATTTGAGCTGTAGTAAATAATTTCCCCTTGGGGATTAAACAGTCCAAAGCCTAATAACACAGGATTCTCTAGTAAAATATTGTCGAGAAGTTTAATTGTTGATGTTTTTTCGGTTAAGTTATTGTTTGAAAGGATGTCTCTGCCAATTAAATCCAGCATAAGTTCTTTATTTCTAAGGGTGCTTTTAAGTGCTTGCGCAGAAAATTCGACACGGTTTTGGGAGTTTGTGCGGTATTCTTTTTCGATATTTCGCCATTCATAAGCCAACAAAACACTTAATAGGACTAGACCGCCCAATAGCAAAAAACAAAAGAGTTTCCATAAATTATTTTTTATTAGTGCCATCTAATTTCTCACAACCCGTTTGGTAGTGTGTTATGTATTTGGGCCCTTAAATGCACTTTATGGCTAGCTTAGTTTTTTTTCAAGCTATTTTATTGCAAAGTTGAGAAAAACACATAAAAAAACGCCCATTATTTAACATTAAAAATAAAATAAATTAACAATAAAGTTGGTAAGTGTTTTATTTTATTGTTAAGACAAGGCTCGTATACATTTGAACCCGGTAAACTGTATTTACGTTTATCGCAGAGGTTATTGAGCGACTATTATAGTTTATTTATTAAATATAATATTGATTTAAAACAATAGCTTTAGTTATAAACTGCAAGTCAAATTAACCCTTGCATCAAGCGCTTTAGTTTAGTCATAATTTTGCAATAATCATCAGCGATAATAGCTGCATTATTAGTCAACAAAGCTTTATAAGACCCTCATGAGCGAATCTATGGTGCAATTAACCTTTGCACTACCGTCATTTGAAGATCCAATGTCTGCGGCATTAAGCCACAGCATGGAATTTGAAACGCTGTCATTGCATGCTAATAGCCAGCATCAAATTACTTTGCAATGCGTTTTGCCTGAAGCGGCCCATGAAGGTGATATTATTTCGCTGAGCGCAACTTTACCAAATGCACGAGCAGCTCAGTACTACACAGAAAAAAAGCTCAATCAATTTGATTTAGAACAGGGACGGGTCACGCTTAGGTTGAACCAAATAGCGCATAGTCGTGGTTTTGTAATGCAAATGATTTTGCACGGTAAACACGGCACGTTAAAGAATAGTTTGCAGTTCGATATGCATATTAACCAATTTGGTAGTGGATATACTATACCAGTAACTTCGATTACCCCACCAAAGCCGCACCGCGTTCGTCAGTACCTCGCCAGTATGGGAACAGCTTTAATCTCACTTTTTTAGCTCTTGTTATAAATTTTACCACTAAGCTTTAATTAGTTAATCAGCAAAGCTCACTTTACCCATAGTAATATCTAAAATTCCACCTCTTTTATTTTTAGCACTTTGTCGCTGCCCTGCTAAACATTCGTTTGCCAAAATAGCAAACAGCACCGCCTCTTTGGCATCAGGGTGAACACCCAAATCATCAGTATTCTTAAACGCCTTAATATTTGGGCAGTGTATTAGTAATTGCTCCATCAATAATGGATTATGAATACCTCCACCACTGGCATATACCACACAGTTTTGAACCCCTTTAGCACAGTCATTTAACGCCCTAGCAATCGTAGTCGCAGAAAGCGCATTTAATGTCGCCAACACATCTTCATGGCTTAAATCTTGGGTTGCGGTTTGGGCTTGGGCTGCACGTAATAAGGCTAAATTAAACACCTCAGGTCCTGTTGTTTTTGGTAGTGGTAATTTAAAAAACGCGTTATCGCTGAGTGCTTTAAGCAGTATTACATTCACCTTGCCTGCTTTGGCAAGCTTTGCACCCTCATCATAATGCATTCCTTTAAAGTAATACTGTACGTAGGCATCCATAATGGTGTTACCTGGGCCTATGTCGCTACTAAACACGCTACTAGCATCACCGCTTTTAGGTAAAAACGTTAAATTAGCAATGCCACCCATGTTTAATAAAATGCGGTTTTCGTCAGGGCTGGCAAAAAATAAATAATCGCCATACACTGCTAACGGCGCACCTTCTCCACCAGCGGCAATATGCTTTTGCCTAAAATCGCCAACAGTGGTAATGCCTGTAGTAACGGCTATTTGGTCACTATCACCTATTTGCAAGGTGCCATGTTTAAAGTCATGGTGGTTATGCTGCGACTGCGGACAGTGATAAATAGTTTGCCCGTGGCTTGCTATGGCATCAATACTCGCAGGGTCAATACCCCATGTAATTAAACACTGATTAACCATAGCACCATGGAGTTTTCCTACCCAAGGGTGTAACAAAGTTAGCACTTCTAAATCGCATTCGCGCTTAGCAAATACCTGCTTTATTTTAGTTTTATATTCGTCGTTATACTCAACCGTAATAAAATTTAACACCTCTATTTGTGTATGCAAACCTGCACCGGTTATTTTACATAGCGCTACATCTAAACCATCCAAAGAGGTGCCACTCATTAATCCAATAATTAAACGGCTGGGCTTTTTAGCGCTATTATAAAGGGCTTCGATATGAGGATGCATAGAGACTCTGTCTGGGTGTTTTTTACATTTTAAAAGAGTTTTAAGCAAAGTTATACCTGTATACACTTTAATTTTAATGAATTGTTTTTCATTGTTTAAGCGTTTAAAGCTTGCTAAGTTGTTGGCTGATAATAACAAACTCATTTGTAGCATGATCACTTTACGAGCATTTAAACAACACGATACCTGCCAAATAGTCACCATTTTGAACGATCAACAAGTAGCTCGCTATTTGTCCTCTAAAATTCCATTTCCTTATACTCAAGCAGATGCAAACTGGTGGGTAAACGAAGGAGCAAAATGTGGCATCATTAAAGCTATTGAAGTTGATGGCCAATGTGTTGGTTGTATTGGTGTTATCCCTGGTGAGTTTGAGTATAGCCGCAGTGGCGAAATAGGTTATTGGCTTAGTCAGCAATATTGGGGGCAAGGTATTATTACCCAAGCCATAGAGTTGATTACTAAAGAAGTGTTTGAAAGTACTAACTTAAACCGTATTCATGCGGCTGTATTTGCTGGTAATGTTGGCTCAATGAGCGCGTTGCTTAAAAATGGCTTTAATAACGAAGCTATTTTAAAGAAAGCAATTTATAAAAATGGTCACTATTTAGATAGCCATGTATTTAGTGTGCTAAAACAGAGTAATTGTTCTAATTAAATTCTTTCGACGGTTGAATTAACCACCTCTCGCCCAAAGCTCGTGTATCAAGGTACAAATCTTTTCTACCTATCCGCGCATTATTGTTGAGCAATGTATAGTTTTAAAGCTTAAACATTCGGTATATAGGTCGTTTTTTCACTCTATCATGGAGATTTTTATGTCCACAACCAGTCGTCAATTTACTTTAGCATCGCGCCCACATGGCGCTCCTACCAATGAAAATTTTGAACTTAAAAACGTAGAGTTACCATCATTAAAAGATGGTGAAGTATTGCTGCGTACTATTTATTTATCACTAGACCCTTATATGCGTGGCCGCATGAGCGATGCTAAATCGTATGCCGACCCTGTAGAAATTGGTGATGTAATGGTTGGTGCAACGGTTTGCCAAGTCGAATCATCTAAAAATGATAAGTTTAGCGAAGGCGAATGGGTATTAGCATATACAGGCTGGCAAACTTACGCTATCTCAAATGGCGAGGGCTTAATGTCATTAGGTAAAGAGCCAACAAATCCGTCATACGCACTTGGTATTATGGGTATGCCTGGCTTTACCGCCTACATGGGATTACTAGATATTGGCGCACCTAAAGCGGGTGAAACCGTTGTTGTTGCAGCAGCTACAGGCCCAGTAGGCGCAACGGTTGGTCAAATAGCTAAAATTAAAGGCTGTAAAGTAGTAGGCGTTGCCGGAGGCAGCGAAAAATGTGCGCATGCTGTTGAAAATCTAGGCTTTGATGCATGTATTGACCATAAAGCGGATGACTTTGCCGAGCAGTTAGAAAAAGCATGTGAGCAAGGCATTGATGTTTATTATGAAAATGTGGGCGGAAAAGTGTTTGATGCCGTATTACCTTTGCTTAATACCTCAGCACGCGTGCCTATCTGTGGTTTGGTATCGCAATATAATGCCACCAGCTTGCCTGAAGGCCCAGATAGATTAGGTATGTTAATGGGACAATTGTTAACTAAGCGAATTAAAATGCAGGGCTTTATAATTTTTGATGACTATGGCGATCGTTATGACGAATTTGCACAAGACATGCAAACGTGGCTACAAGACGGAAAAGTTCAATACCGCGAACATCTTGTAGATGGTTTCGAAAAAACCATCAGCGCATTTAACGACATGATCAGCGGGAAGAACTTCGGTAAAACCGTAGTAAAGATTAACAGCCCCCTATAATAACATTCAGGCTGTGTTGTAATTCAACACAGCTCAATAAGGAAGAAAATGATTAAACTACACCACTTAAACAAGTCTCGTTCTAAACGTATTATTTGGTTATTAGAAGAGCTTGAGGTTGATTACGAAATTGTTGCTTATCAGCGCAATACTGAAACTTTTTTAGCCCCTGATGAGCTTAAAAATGTGCATTCGCTGGGCAAATCGCCAGTTATAGAAGATGATGGCTTAGTGATCGCCGAGTCTGGCGCTATCACAGATTACCTGATCACTAAATATGGCAAAGGTAAGTTTGCACCAGCCACAGGAACTGCAGAATTTGTAGACTATCAACAATGGCTTCACTTTGCAGAAAGCTCTGCAATTTTACCTCTTCTGCTAAAAATGTTTGTCCAGAAAGATGGTGCTAAAACGCAATTTTTAGAGGGCTATGCCGATGCTGAAACCGCTAAAGTAATTAGCTACTTTAACAGCCGCCTTGAAGGCAAACGTTATTTAGTGGGCGATACTCTCACTGGTGCCGATTTTATGATGTCGTTTATTGTTGAAATCGTTAAAAACGCTGGCCAACTAGGGCACTTTAAAAACCTAGTTAAATACGATAAGCAATTACAATCTCACGAAAAGTTTCATACTGCCAACGAGCTTGAAGCTAAATACGATTAATTTTATGTTCGCTTTGATTGTGGCTAACGCAATCAGAGCGACAACCTCGTTACTCGGGCCTGTCTAAATAAATTTGTTTAAACGCATTAAAATTCAATTCAAATAATTCAACCAACGTCGGATCGAAATGATTACCTGCGCCTTTAATTATTTCCGCCTTTGCTTCATCCATGCTCCAAGGCTCTTTATAACAACGACGACAACATAACGCATCAAATACATCAGCAATCGCAGTAATTCGCCCCTCTAAACTGATCTCTTGCTGTTTTTTTGCGTGTGGATAACCAGCTCCATCCCAACGTTCGTGATGATCAATTGCAATGTTAGCAGCCATATCAATTACAGGATTAGCTGTTCCTTTGAGGATTTCCCAGCCTTTGGTGGTGTGCTGTTTCATAATTTCCCATTCATCAGCATCCAATTTAGCTGGCTTATTTAAAATTAAATCTGGAACTCCCACCTTTCCTACATCGTGTAACTGTGCTGCTAAACTAATTTTATCGCAATATGATTGATTTTGATTATTTAGCTGCGCTAATAGTTTTGCATATAAACCAACCCTGATTACATGTGAGCCGGTTTCTTTGGAGCGTGACTCCATCGCTCCTCCCATCAGTGAAATAGCCAGTTGCTGGGTTTCTTCAATTGAATTAGCTAATAAGAGGCTTTCAAAGGTCAGTACTACATTACCCAAAAATAAATCTACTAGCTGTTGAGCTTCTTTTTTTACCGGCTGCAGCGACTGAAACGCTAAGATGGAATCTAAACCTTTTTGCGAATGATGAAAATAAACATAATGATCTTCTGCTATAAAATTCTGCTTAGTTTGCTTTGCCCTTAAAAAATACTCTTGATGTTTTTGTGGAATACTGTCAATTCCATTGCCCGTGAATAAATGTATGCCAGAAAGCTCTCCCTCAATCATCTGCAGCTTTTCATCTAACTGGCAAATACCAAAGACCTTAGGCGCATCAATATACAAATTGGCGGAGCTCATATTCAGTACTAGTTTTAGCTCTTCCATTACAACAGAGGTAAACTCAACCAAGTCACCAATTTGGGTAATAGTAGAAATTGCTATTATTAGCCTTTTTAAGTTGTGCCGATGGTTTTGTAGCATACAAATATCGCGATAGGCGCGCAAAGAGGTATAAAAAATCAATTCAAGATCTTGGCTTTGCAGTTGGCTCTTCGCTTTATAACCATCAATATCATAATCGCGAATAACACTGCGCTCTGGCGCAACCCCTGGCTGACCTGTGCGTAAAATAATTCGGCTATATACATTTTGTAAGTCTTGGCGAACAAATCGTGCAAAATCTAATCCTGCATGCTCAGTTTCCATTACTACATCTAATAAAATTAATGCATAGCGCTCTGAGCTTTGTAGTTTCTCTCTGGCCTCTGCCGCACTGTAGACACTATGTAATTCAATAGGTCGTTGCTCAAATTCAAAGCGCTTCATTGCAAGTTGAGTTACTTGATGTACAGATTCATCATCATCAACCACTAAGATTTTCCATGGTTCAACATGCTTGCTGTCGACCGCTTGTTTTACAACTTCATCATCTTGTAACCAATCCATAAACACACTCTACTAGTTATTAATTCGGTAGCGTTAAGGGGAATTGAATAAAAAAATAAACTCCCGTTGATTGTTTTTCCTTTATAAAAATTTGCCCCTTTAGCCGATGTACAACAAGGTTGTACACAATGTTCATTCCTAAACCACTGCCACCACCTGCTCTATTTGTGGTGTAAAAAGGATCAAATACTTTTTTCTCTGCCTCTTCAGTCATGCCTCTTCCGTTATCTTGATAATGAATGCAAACAGAATCTGAGTAGTCTATATGAACACTTATTTGCCCTTTTTGGCTGCCATTTTTAAAACCATGAATAATTGAATTCATTACTAAATTAGTGAAGATTTGTGCTAAAGCACCAGGATCAGAATACACTTCAAGCTCAGGTTCTTTCGCACTAATAGTAATGTCAACGGGTGTTGCTTTGAGGGTATGGTAAAGGCTTTTTTGCACCTCATTTAAATAACTACTTATATATAAATTACGTAATTCTTCGGTTGTTTGATCAACCGCAACACGTTTAAAACTGCTTATTAAACCTGCGGCGCGCTGCATATTTTTTAGTAAAATGTCACAACTTAAATCAACTTCACTAATAAACTCGCTAAACTGCGTTTTACTCAAGGAGCCAGAAGCCACCTTGTTTTTAGTTTCAATCAGCATTTCTCTTAAATGCGACGTCGCAGTTACGCAAACGCCTAACGGCGTATTCACCTCATGGGCTACACCACTAACTAAACTTCCAAGTGACGACATTTTTTCTGCTTCAACAAGCTCTTGCTGAGTGCGACGAAGCTCTATGGTTTGCTCAACTAGAGCCTGCTCTGCCTCGTGGCGTTTACTCGACATTAAATTAATAGAATCACTTAAACGATCATAAGGACCGCGCTTTGAAACTGTTTTAGAAAAATCACCTGCTGCAATCGCAGAGCAAACCTGATCAATATCTTTACTGGCTTTAATTAAACGCTCAAAACTTCTAAACATAGTGCCAAGCTCATCATTTTGAGTCATATATTTTTGAACATGAATGGATAAATCGCCATTAGCTAACTGTTCAACAGATTTAATAGCAATATTAATACGCTTAGTTGTTCGGTTAATAAAATACCAAAAGAGTAAAAAAACCAGTAATACACTTGCAAAAGCCGCTGCCAGTAATGGTTTAAATTGCGCTTGAATAGGCCCAATAATATCGGCTTCAGAGCGGCGCACTATCACTGTCCAATTACCAGTGGCAACCTTGGCTTTATCAAAATAGAAAACCCCGGAATCAAAAGGATCGTTCGCAGATAGTATCTCTCTTTCTTGCCCCTGTAACTTTAGCTGTTTGGCTATACTTGCGTAATCTGTATCTAAAATGGCCTTCGTTTTTAATCCTGAATGATTTAATGTCGTTGCAATCACGTTGTCGCGCTGACTGAGTAACAAAACATCTATTTTTAATTGCTGCTTTATGGTTTGCAAGAATTCAGTGATGTCAGCGAGCGCTCTATCTACGCTTGCCATACCGACAAATTTATCATTAATGATAATGGGCGAACTTTGTTCAACCAGCATTCTTCCCTCGTAAACATAGGGCTCAGTGATCATCGTCTCTGTATTGCCATCACGTAAAAACTGTTGGCGTACTCCCTCATAATAAAGACTAGATTCCATGTCCACCAAGGGCTCAAGTAACAAGCGTTCAGAATCATTAAAGTCACGGTGCCAATAAGGTAAAAAACGACCGGTTTGATTTACATAAACGCCTTCTTTTAATGACGGAGCATTAATATAGGCTTGATCTTGATTATCGGCATTAGGCTCATAACCAAAAGAAGCCCCCACGAATGAAGGATTCATTTTAAGCACTGCACGAACAAAATTAATACTTGCCTCTCTATCACCAAACAACCCATTTTGCTGTGCTAAGGCCATAATTTCGGTAGTGCGTACTGCCAATTGCGTCTCTTCATTTACTTTTGCAGAAATAGTATCGGCGGTCTGACTCAAGTTAAGCTTTGCTTGCATAACAGCCTGATTAAGGCTGGTTGAATACCAGTAACTCAAAATACCCGCGATGATGAGCATAACGGGCAATGCCAAATACAGCAGCATTTTTCCTTGCAAAGAATGTATGAGTGTTAGTCGCATAATTTTAGGCTTAAACAAGCAAGCCAATGTCCTGAGGATTTGAAGTAGTAAGCTTAAAAATTAGACTATAAAAACTTTCTAGGCAAATGAATTGTGTAGAAATAAATGTGAAAGAAGGGTATTAAAATACCAGCTGCCTAGTAGATAAGATTGTTAAATAGGGTATGGTTTAAAGACAAAAACACTCTGCAAAACTTTTATTTTTAATCGGCCAATCGATAACCCACAGCTGGTTCAGTTAAGATATATTTTGGACTAGCGGGGTTAGCCTCTAATTTTTGTCTGAGCTGTGCCACATGGACTCGTACGTATTCAGGACGGTCTATGTACTGCGCTCCCCAAATATGGCTTAAGATTGCATTATGGGTGAGTACTGTATTTTTATTTTGAAACAGTAATAATAATATTGCGTACTCTTTTTTAGTGAGTTTTATCTCATTTCCAGAAGAGGTTACTCTGTGCTTTTGTGGATCTATTTTTATATTCCCGCAGGTAAATGCCACACTCGGCTGGCTCTGGGTACGTAATAAAACCCGAATCCGGGCTAGCAACTCATTGGCGCTAAACGGTTTGGTAATATAGTCATTTGCCCCATTATCAAGCGCAGTGACCTTTTCAACTTCGCCATCTCGAGCTGATAGCACTAAAACAGGTAAGGCACTCCATTGTCGAAACTCAATTAACCAGTCTTGACCATCCATGTCTAGCAGGCCTAAGTCTAACAATACAAGATCGTAACTTTGCTCACTTAAACGTGCAAAACCATCTAACCCTTTATCACAAATACTTAGCTCGTAACCACTGGCTTGCAACAAGGTTTTTAAAAAGCTTTGTAGAGGGGGAGAATCTTCTAATATCAAGATTTTAGTCATTACTTTTTTCCCAGATTAACTTTGCGTGCGCCATATTTGCTTCGTTATTAATTGTTAATGTAAATGTGCCCTGGTGAAATTTAGCAACCACATCACAAATAATGCTGCCTAACCCAACGCCTTCATCGTTACTTGTTTGCCCTTTAATTACCAAGTTATTAGTTAGAAGTAACTGATAAACTACCTTTTGCTGATTAGTACTTTGCGTAAATTCAACGCTCACCTTTTTATCACCATAACGCCATGCATTTTCGAGCATATTAGCCAGCGCAATTTCTAACAAAGTCACATCCCCTTTGCATGTTGTCTGAGCGTCTATATTGGTATTTATGATAAAATCAGTGAGTTGCTGCTGTCTTCTAGCTTTAGCTTCACTAAGTAGTGCTTGTAAGTTTATTGTTTGCCAACTTAGATTTTCACCCATTTTATTAACTCGGCTTAACTCCATTACTTTATCAAAGTGCTCATTTAGTATTTTACTTTGCTCATAAATATTACTCGCTTGCTCTTTTATCACGCTGTCACTGAGGGTAATCTCATCATCTGCAAGCATGCTCGATGCGCCCATAATAGTCGCCAGTGGTGTGCGTAAATCGTGAGACAAACTGCGTAAAAGTGCATTTTTAGCGCGCTCTAATTCCGCTTGCACCGAAATAGCAGCCGACTGTTGGCGTAATAATGTTTTTTCATGTACCTGATAAAGAAGCGAAATAGCGGTGTCCGCAAAGGATTTTTGCCCTTGCGTTAACCGTTTAGTAAAATTAAACCCGCCCCAGCTAGGGTTAACTTCACTAAGCAATATAAACTCACTATTGCCCTGCGATGCTGCAGGTATAAATGTACAAGATGCGTTTAAATGCTTGCTGATCCGCTGCACAAAGTGCTTTTTTTGTTCATCCAGCGTATCTAGGCTGTTTAAGTCTTTGGCCAGTTCGTACAAGGTGCGACTATTACTTGCATGTAATTGCACATCCCTAACTTTAGTACTGAGCTCCCCTGCCAATTGGCTGATCACAAAACCAACAATCAGCATAACCATAAAGGTTACTAAATATTCTATGTTTTCAATATGAAAAGTAAAATTTGGGGCAACAAAAAACCAATCTGTACACGCCACACTCACTAAGGTGGTCAGTATGGCAAGACGACGATTACTGCGCACAGCAACCCAAGTCACCCACAATAACTGAAGCATCACGATATCGGTGGTAGTAAACCAATTACGTACAGGGTAAATGGCAATAACCACAATTAATGGCATTATTACTGCCAAAAACAATGCGTTATACCAACGTGGTTTAGCCTCTGCCTGATTCATTAATTATTCCTCTAACATTTGAGAACCTAGATTACTGCCTTTTCGATATTGCCTCTATAAAGTTTTTATAAAGTTTTTTATCTGATTCGTTAAATCTTTATAAAGCTTTTAACGCCTACCTACATTGTTACTTTAATAACTCATATTCTAACTTCAGCAGAAGGAGTAATACGTATGTTGGGTTGGATAAAAATAGTGATGCTTACAGCCTATGTATTAACTGTTTATTGACCAAATGAACTTTACCACTTCTCTCTTTTAACTTTAATTTAGGTATCAACATGGCACATTTTACAGTGATCGGATTGGGTCGATTTGGCATTGCAGCAAGCCTTGAGTTAATTCATTTAGGGCATACAGTCACTGGGGTTGATAGTAACCCTAAACTAGCTGAAAAATATGTTGAGCATTTATCAGAAACCGTTGTTTGCGACTCCACTGATGAAGCCGCACTTAAAGAGCTTGATTTAGCGAGCAGTCAGGCCGTTTTAGTGGCAATAGGAGAAGACATGCAATCGAGCATTCTGTGCACCCTTGCATTAAAAAACCTAGCTGTTAAGCAAATATGGGTAAAAGCGAGCACTAAAGCCCATCACACAATTATTTCTAAATTAGGTGTAACACGCATTATTCATCCTGAAGAAGAAATGGGCGTGCGAGTTGCACAAGCGCTTAATTACCCTGTAGTGAACGACTATATTTCCCTAGGCAATGGCATATACGTTGTTGAAGTAAGTATAAAAGCGCACTTACATAAAACAAAACTAGGGCATTTACTAAAAGAAATGAAACGCACTGTAGACCCATTATTGGTTAAGCGCGCCAAGCAAACGTTTGCCAAACTTGATGATGACTTTGAGTTACTTACCTACGACACCTTACTGTTATCAGGTAATCGAGTCGAACTAAACTATCTTGCACCAAGGCTTTTATAATCATGGTTTTATGGCATCCCCTCAAAACGCCTATTGAGCGAAAAGTCAGTGGGCATAAAAAACTCAATGCGGCTCCACCGCTTATTTTATGTTGCAGTTTTTTAATATTAATAACGCTTGGGGCATTGGCGTTAAAACTGCCTTTTGCAACCTATGAGCCTATTTCATGGATACAAAGTGCGTTTACAGCAACCTCTGCGGTGACTGTAACTGGACTGGTTGTCGTCGATACAGGTTCAGTGTTTACTCCTTTTGGACAAGGCGTTATTGCGCTATTAATTCAACTAGGCGGTCTAGGTTTAATGACCTTTGCGGTTGTAACTTTAATGGCACTGGGTAATAAAGTTGGCTTTATTCAAAAAACAGTGACTAAAGCTGCTTTTAATCAAACAGATACATCTACTTTGGTAAATACCGCTAAGTCTGTTTTGCTGTTTGCGCTAATCGTTGAATCTGTAGGCATTATTATTTTAACGCTGTATTGGCTACCCGAAATGGGCTTACAAAAAAGCTTTTTTCATGCACTTTTTTATACTATTAGCGCTTTTAACAATGCAGGGTTTGCATTAAGTCCTAACAGCTTAATGCAGTATGTAGAAGACCCTGTTGTGAATTTAACAATTACCTGTTTGTTTATTATTGGTGGCCTTGGCTTTACCGTATTAACAGATTTATATAAGTCAAAGCGTTGGGCTAAGCTCAGTCCCTACAGTAAATTAATGCTGATCAGCACTGTTATTATTAACGTTATTGCATTGTTGCTTATTTACGTAATTGAATACGATAATCCAAAAACACTGCAGCCGTTATCTGAAGTAGGTAAATGGCTAGCAGCTTGGTTTCAAGCCGTTACTCCCCGTACTGCGGGGTTTAATACCATTGCTATTGAAGAATTAAAAAATGCCAGTACCGCTTTAACTATGATGCTTATGTTTATCGGTGGCGGCTCTTTGAGTACAGCAAGTGGCATAAAGGTCGTTACATTTATCGTTTTAATACTAGCAACCTATAGCTACTTAAGACGTGATAAAGGCGTCACCGTGTTACGCCGAGAAATAGACAAAGATTCAGTGTATAAAGCATTAGCCTTAACCGTTATTTCAGCGGGAGTCACTTGGTTGGCTATTTTTACATTACTGGTCGTTGAAGATGCACCTTTTTTAGATGTTGCTTTTGAAGCGGTATCGGCACTGGGTACGGTAGGGCTTTCACGCGGTTTAACGTCATCGTTATCACCGCTGGGGGAGTTTATCATTATGTTTTTAATGTTTATGGGCAGAATAGGCCCGCTCACTCTCGCCTACTTTTTAGCAAGTCCACGCACTAAAAAACTAAGATACCCAAGCGCGCAACTCTCTATTGGTTAACAACACTAACGCGGGTTAATCAGCCCGCATTTTAAATACCCGCTAATTCACGTTCGGTAATACACTCATCAGACGCCATTTCGAATTCTCGACACGTTAATGGGCGATTTTCGTAAATAGTACACATTAACGTATTTCTATCGAGTGCTTGGCACCAACCATCGTCGCCGCGCTTCATTACTTCGCTGCCCCATTTATCGTAATCAATATACTGAAAAGGGACACCAGTATCACTAACAATACGCACTTCTAATTGGCAACAACACGCTTGGCAATTAGCACAAGTGACGGCGGTTGTATCGATATTTTCAACAGCAATGATTGAGTTTGACATACAGACTTTTGATAAATGGTATACAACCTATAGGATACACGAGCGAGGCAGCGGTGACAGTAAAATAACTGTCAGATTTTAAACATCGTCATATGTAATTAACCAATTACTAAAAAAGCGTGCTGGTTAATCAGCACGCTTATTAGTTGTAGATTAAAAAGTGAAAACCACTTTAACGTTATCCGATACTGCTGATGAAGAAACAAAGCCAATGGTGTCAGGGTTCGCTGCGACCATTTTGATTACTTCACTGTCATTTTCTAACTCTTTAGGCGGTGTGCCCTTTCCTGTAAAAATCAGTTTTGACCAATATGCTTTTAACTGAGAAGACGTTTTATTGAGTAATTTACTATTAAATTGCTCGGTTGCAGCACTGCTTGATTCTTGAGATATTGGAATGATCTTATTGCCATTGCTAAATGACTTTTCTTTTCCTGTATAAATTCGACTAATAACAGACTCATCAAAACTACTTTCATTTGAAGGATGCACGATAATAGCAAATTCTGCATAGGCGAAGTTAGTAAACAAGAATATTACACATAATATTAATTTTTTCATTTTACTTCTCCTTAAAATACAACATCGACACCAAGGGTGATTGCTTTACTATCACCGGCCACAGCTAAATCAAACGAGTCATCTTTGACTCTATCGTATTGCACTTTAAATGCAGCTGACGGATGAAAGTCCCACCTAACACCAACAGCAAATGTATTATGCTGCTCTGTATCACCCTCACCTTCTTGTTCAAAGTCTGAAAACATGACATAGGGTGTAATTGAATCAAAACGATAGCCCGCACTGATCATATAAGTATCGAGATTACCATCTAGGTCTAAGCGGTTCAGTTCACTTAAAACAAAAAAATCACCAAAATCAAGGTTTGCAGCTAAGCCATAAAATTTACCATCTCTGCTGTCTTTACCATCCCACAAAACGGGTTCACCCGCGCGAAAACGCTTGTTGGTATATTGCATGTGGGTCACTCTTAGTTCGAGCCAGTCACGATTAAGTAACAGTACGCCGCCTAACATATCTTCCCAAATTTCTCTTGTCGGCTCTTGAAAGAAGAAGTCTGACAAAAGCTTGTTATCGTCATCATCTTCTTTACCGGTATAAATGTTCGCGGATACTCCCCAGTCACCTACAGAGCCTGAGTAAAGTAAATTAACCCCCTCGTAGTTAAATACTTGCCATGTATAATTGTCGGCAGGGGCCCGCATCCATACATATGCATAACCTACATCGAAAAAGTCTGAGTAGTAAAATAGTGGTAAACGCTTCTTACCAGCTTGAACAGTCCAATTATCGTTAATATCGTAAGAAATATAAGCCCATTCAAAATTTGCCTCAAAGTCGTTAACTCCTCTGGCAACTAGCTGACCAGTTACAGAAAGGCCTTCACCTAAGTCGCCTGATACCTGTAATCCAATCAAAGACTCTGGCGAAAAGGATAAATCTTCAGTGTAGGCACTTACATTTGGATAGTCCGCTAGAAAGGTTGGTTCAACGCCATATTGCGGGACACCGGTGCCGCTTAGCACTTTACCCGCATTAATACTCGCAAAACCTGAAATATTAATTTCAGCATAACTACTTGCTGATACAAATACCCCCAATAGTATAATTTTTTGCAGTTTCATTGATCACCTCATTATTATAATGGCCGTCATAGCCAAATTGAGTATAGTAAAGCGAGAAAAAGAAACAAAAAATTAACACTTTTTATTTTAGACTGATTTTTTAATATTAATTAGGCGCCGACCTTGATAGCAATATTGCTTTAATTTCGCTGTAGCGCTGTTGCTCACACAATGCAAAACCACTTAGTTGGCGTACTTTATTGCGTGCAAATAGCGGCACACTCATTCCCGCCAAAAACCGACATTGGGTTTCAATGCCAACATTATGCACCCCTTTCGTTGCCATATGCGCCAAAAGCTCATCCACCTTTTGATATATAAGTACTGTATCAATTTTTGCAGGAGTGATTGAATATTCAAGCTTGACCGCATGTCCACGGCACACACTACAATGCCCACATTGCTGTGGCGCATTTGCATCATCAAAGTAACGGGCTAAGTTATAGCTTAAGCAAGATTGCAGCTCAAAAAAGCGCACCAAAGCAGCAATCCGTTTTATTTCAGCTTGCTCTTTATCGGTAAAGTAATCATGTAACTGCTGGGCAAGTGCAGGGTTATTAATCACCTCGCTATGCACTTTGTACACTTGAGTAATACGTTTGGTTTCAAGGGTGATAAGGTTTTTTTCTGCTAAGTAATCAAGTGCGGCTACCACACGTTTACGGTCAACCTGTGCGGCTTGCGTTAGAGAGTCAAAGTTAAGTGTACCCCATATTTTTTTAAAGTCGGTATGGCTAAATATTTGCGTTAAAAAAGCTTGGCGCTGCTGATCAAACTGATTAAGCAACTCATTTTTATCAACTAGAAATTTATACTTAAAATCGGCGTAGTACGCATATTGCGGGGTTATTGCACCTTGCATTTCCAATTGTACCAGTAAGGTTTTAAGGGCAAGCTGGCGAATATTACTCTCGCTCGATAAGCTATATTCTTGCATTTCCCATTGCTGTTGAGCTTGGCGAATATCGTTAATAACATATTCAATACCGCTGAGCTCTGGGGTATCGCCGTACACAAAGTTTTCGACTGTATTTAAGCCATCTAGATTAGCCAGCGTATAACAATTCGATGGGTTGCCATCACGTCCTGCACGGCCAATTTCTTGGCTGTAGTTTTCAATTGATTTAGGTAAATCGTAGTGAATTACAAAACGAATGTCTGATTTATCAACCCCCATGCCAAAGGCAATAGTGGCGACCACTACATTTATTTTTCCCGCCATAAAATCATCTTGAATTTGTCCGCGTAGGGTGTCTTCAAGCCCTGCATGATACGCCACCGCCTGCAGGCCCTGTGCGCTTAACATATTGGCCACTTGTTCAGCACTTTGCTGCAGCGTAACATACACAATACCGGGGCCGGTTTGCGTACGGACAATTCCAGTAAGCTCAGTATTTTTATCAGCCGTTTTAACACTCAGTACATTTAAATCTAAATTAGCGCGATAAAACCCCGTTTGCACAATGCATTTTGGATCAATAGCAAATCGCTCTGCCATATCGCGTTTAACTTTTTTAGTCGCGGTGGCGGTTAATAGTAGCACTAACGGAATATTTAGCTCTTCACGGTAACGCGGTAATTTTAAGTAATCGGGTCTAAAGTTATGACCCCACTCTGAAATACAATGCGCTTCGTCTACTACCAACATAGAAAGTGCCACTTGGCTAATAAATTCTCTAAAGCGTTCGTTTTTAAAGCGCTCAACTGACACCATTAACACTTTAATCTTACCACTGCGCACGTCGTTCATTACGGTACTGCTTTGCATTTGATCTTGGCTTGAATCAAGACTTGCGGCATAAATGCCTTTACTGTTTAAAAAACTTATTTGATCTTTCATCAACGCTAATAATGGCGATACCACCAAGGTTAAATGCGGTAAATGTAACGCAGTAAGTTGATAGCACAAGGATTTACCCGATCCAGTTGGGAATATAGCCAGTGATGATTGGCCATTTAGCAATTGCTCTATGGTTTGTTGTTGCCCTGCTCTAAACTGATTAAAACCAAAATGTTGCTCAAGAGACTGAACTAGCGAGGTACTCATAAAAGCGTCCTTTTTATGTCGGTGCCCATAAATACTGTAAATGCGCAGTAGATGAAATATTTGCATATCAGTATACAGCATATCGTTGGATTTATTGCTGACATATCCTTCAATTAGGCGCACACTATAGTCCTATAAAAGCATGCTTTGCCAAAATAATTTTTTGATACCCAAGTCATTTTAAAAATCAACGTACAGAAATTGCTTCGGTATATTATTTTTAAGGGCATAGTCATGGACAAAACCATACCAAAAATTGTCATCATAGGCGGTGGCGCTGGTGGGCTGGAGCTAGCAACTCAATTAGGGCACAAATTAGGAAAGAAACAACACGCAAATATATTACTCATTGATAAAAACCGCACTCATATATGGAAACCGTTATTGCATGAAGTAGCAACCGGCTCTATTGATGCGGATTTAGATGGCGTTGTATACTCAGCGCATGCGGCCAAGCACCACTATAACTTCCAACTTGGTACTTTTTGTAACCTCGACAACAATAATAAAACCATTACCTTAAGCCCTCTATATGACGAGTTAGGGCATCAAATATTACCTAAACGAACCGTTCACTATGATCATTTAGTTATTGCCATTGGCAGTGTCAGTAACGACTTCAACACCCCGGGTATTAAAGACCATTGCTTTTACCTTGATTCAAACCAACAAGCCGAGCGTTTTCAACACGCCTTACTAGATAACTTTACTCGCCTTCATCAAGACGACGACCCATTGCATTCATTAAACATTGCTATTGTTGGCGGTGGGGCAACTGGCGTTGAGCTCTCAGCTGAGTTGTATCATGTTTCTGATTTACTCAAAATATACGGTTTAACCAATATGTCGGCGAAACGCTTGCACATACATTTGATTGAAGCGGGTCCCAGAATTTTACCTGCCCTGTCTGAGCGAATTGCTAGCTCAGCCAAACGTGAATTATTAAGATTAGGGGTTACCGTACGAGAAAACACCCAGGTTAAACAAGCAACCGAGCATGGCTTTATCACTAATAATGACGAGCAAATAAATGCGGATATTATGGTGTGGGCAGCAGGGGTAAAAGCCCCTGACTTCATTAAAGAGCTAGACATATTTGAGCTGACACGTAGCAATCAAATAAAAGTGAATGATTACTTACAAAGTAGCCTAGACCCTCAAATCTATGTGCTTGGTGATTGCTGCGCGTTTACCCAAGACGATGGGACGCAAGTGCCGCCACGCGCACAATCGGCTCATCAAATGGCGCAATGCGTTGAAAAAAATCTAATTGCTACATTACGTGAGCAGCCCCTGAAAAAGTTTGAATATAATGACCATGGCTCACTGGTAAATTTATCGCGCTACAGCACGGTGGGCAGCTTAATGGGTAACCTAACCAGTAGTAGCTTTTTTATTGAAGGTAAAATTGCCCGCTTTATGTATATTTCACTATATAGAATGCATCAGCGCGCTATCCACGGCAGTGCCAAAACCTTTGCTTTGTGGATCAGCGAAAAGGTGCTGCGTGTTGTTCGCCCAAAAATGAAACTACACTAAATAACCTGAACTCCGGATAATAAACATAAATATCATTTTGATTAAATATGTTAGTAAATCTCTTAACTAGATTTCAGGTTAAATAGCTACATCAGCCGCGGTAATAAATAAGATTAAACAAATATTTATTACCGCCGTCTTTAATTTTTCACAATTCCCATATAAATTTACATAAACCACTCACGGAATTTAGTAATGACCTTTAAAACGCTTATTTTTAATTTTGATGGTACTGGCAGTGAACCCCGCGACGCAGATCAGTTCAGTACAGAGCATTTTAAAGAAGACGCCAGTATTTCTAATATTCTAAAACTACACTTATTGCTCGGCGGTAAACTTGATGATTCACCCACTACCCCATTTTCACAGCAACTAAGCTTTTATTACCAAGGCATAGGCACCAAAGGCAGTCGTTTAAAACGAATTTTAAATCAAACACTTGCCCCACGATCTGAAGATGTGGCCAGCATTTTGACTCAGGCTATCACAGATTTTAAGCAGCATTATCAAAGTGGCGATACTGTTCTACTTACCGGTTTTAGCAGAGGCGCTGCATTAGCAAGGCGTTTTGCTAAATGCCTAGAGCCATTAATAAATGAGCAAGTATATTTGTGTGTTTTTGACACCGTGGCCTCAATTGGCCTGTCAAAGATAAATAAAGCGACCCGTGGCGCAGAGCATGTGGTTTTTGAAAACCATACTATTGCCAATAATGTCGCTGGGGCCCTGCATTGTGTTGCGCTTGATGAGAAACGACGGGCCTTTGAGCCCACATTAATGAATCAACAAGCAAACATTACCGAGCTGTGGTTTGCAGGAGCCCACTCCGATGTAGGAGGAGGCTACTATCGCGATGGGCTTGCCGATATTTGCCTGCGTTATGCGCTTGAGTGGCTCATTGCTCAGCCGCTATCGGTTTCGTTATTAACCAGCCATGACATAGACTATGAAAACCTTTTACCTGAGAGTAACTTGGTTGCCCAAGACGATGTGACTGTTATTCCCGATCCACTGGCGCTAAGTCATCAACAAAATTACTTTTGGTTAAACCCATTTTTCAAGCTGGTTGATAGGCTGTGCTGTGTATTAATTAACGATGAAATTAGCCACAACGCTCCATTAATACATCACAGTGTTGCACAGCGAATTAATAAACTAACCAGCTATCGCCCTGAATCGTTAAAAAATATACATTATAAAATGATTTACAGCGATGACAGTACACTAAACTTTATGGGGCTAAGTGCTCATATAATGCTCGCCAATCAAAATATGAGCTTACTGAGTGTTAATCAAAGCAAAGATGTGATGGTGTACGCTAGTGAAGCCTACAACGCTACCGGCTTAATGCTTGCCCAAGATGCAACGTATCGCTTTACTCCTTACCCTAACCAATTTTGGTATGACGATGGTGTAAAGTGCCCTCCTTCTGGCTGGCATCGCGATAATGTTCAACTCGGCGTTAAAGAAATCCCTATGGCATTACTTGAGCCATTTAGGCGTTTAGCCACGGCGCAGTGGTTTAGCTTAATAGGGACCATTGGCCAAAGCGATGACCATGCATTTGAAATTGCCGAAGGCGTTGAAATAACCATTAAAAAGTCAGGAGAATTTTGTCCATTTGCTAATGATTTAAGTCGTTTTTATGGGGCGAATGCTGGCAGAATAAAGCTCAAGGTAACACGCTTAAGCTGATAAAGTGCCCTAATAATCAGTGCACTTTATACTGCAAAGTGCACTGAGCTAGGGATAGCTGGTGGATGTTATTGCTTTTTCATTTTATGCCCTTTCACGGCATAAAATAATATAAATAAGTAACAAGGTAACAATACAGAGTAGCCAGTTTGTAGCGAGGTAAAGCCGCTCAGTAAGCCCCATAACACCGGACCAAATGCACCGCCCGCTATACCCATTACTAACAGTGCTGAGCCTGTGCTGGTTAGTTTACCTAAACCCGATAACGCAAGTGGGAAAACCGCTGGCCAAACAATGGCGTTTGCTAAGCCTAAAAAGGCAATTAGCAGTAAAGCATCTGGTAAATTAGCGCCTCCTAAAGGCACCAGTATGGCATTGGCAATAACAAAAGACTGCGCATCAATAAACAAAATGCAAAGGGTGATCACAATACCCAATACAGCCGATGCTGTTAAGGCCGCTTGTTGAAAGATAAATTTAGGGATAAGTAAAATACCTAAAATATAACCAAACACCATAAACATCATAGTGTATGAAGTCATTACCCCATAGTTTTCAATACCCAGCGATAGTGCAAAAGTACCTATGGTATCGCCAGCAATAACCTCTACCGCAACATACAAAAAGATAGCAATAGCACCTAACACCAAGTTTGGATGAGAGAGTGTTTCACGAATTTCACCTTTGTCGTTTATTGCTTCTACTTCATCATTGATAAGCTCAGGCAGCGGAGACTTTTTAACCGCAAAAGCTAATACACCAATAAATAAGGCCATGCCTAAGTAAGGTAAAATAAGACCATTTGCCATATCATCAACTTGCTCTTGGCTTAGATCTGTGCCCACGGTACCGGTAAAGTTACTTAAAATTAAGGCGGTAAAAACCATCGGTGAGATAACTCCTGCGCCTTTATTTAAAATCCCCATAATACTAATACGTACAGCAGCCGATTCTTCTGGCCCTAAACGTACTACATACGGATTAACCGCGGTTTGTAATAAGGTTTGCCCTGCGCCCATTACCAACTGCGCTAGTAAAAACAAAGGAAAAAACTGCGACATAGCAGCAGGAATAAACATTAAGCCTGCTAACATCATACAGCCCATCCCCAATGCCATACCGTTTTTGTAGCCGACCTTTTTGATCAGTACTGCCGAGGGCAGCGCAGTAAATGTGACTGCAATATAAAAGGAAAATAAAATTAACGACCCTTGAAATGGGGTTAATTGTAAAATTTGACTTAAGTAAGGCATTAACGAGCCATTAAGCCAAGTAGCAAAGCCCAGTATAAAAAATAATACCGCAACAATGGCCATGGGGACCACGCTACTATTTTTGGACGTATCCATAACATTGGTTGTCATGTTATTTTCCTTTATTTATATTTATTATGTTGTTAACAAACCCGAGCGCCGCCAATCCACGTGCTAATGACTTGTTGTTGTGTGTTTAATTGTACAAAATCTGCTGGACTACCCGGTATTAATCGCCCGTGTGTGGCAGGCAACTTTAAATACTGAGCAGGATATAAACTCGCCATTTTAAGCGCTTGCGCTAATGGCTGTTTTAAATGAATCACGGTGTTTCTAACTGCGGTTGCCATATCAAGCGCAGAACCCGCCAACTCGCCTGTTGTAGAGGTGAGTTTACCATTCTCTAAGCTGACAGTTCGGTCAAAAAAAGCAAACTGAGTGTCATCTGTTCCCACTGGTGGCATCGCATCAGTAACTAAAAACACGTGCCCTATTGGTTTTGCTTTTAATGCCAGTTGGCATGCTGCGTAATCAACATGATGGCCATCAACAATTAAGCCACAATAAGTATCATCATTTAATAATGCACAGCCAACCACTCCCGGCTCACGCCCTTGTAGTGGTGACATAGCATTATACAAATGCGTAAATCCGGTTGCCCCAGCATCAACGCCCTGTTGAGCCTGTCCAAAGCTTGCATTGGTATGACCTAAACAAACCTGAATCCCTAAATCGCGCATTTTGGTAATATCGCTTGGTAGTACATTTTCAGGCGCTAAGGTGACTACGACTTTACCTAAATCTTGACGAGATAACACCTGCCACTCTTGTTCAGAAATAGGACGAATAAAATCAGCGCTGTGAGCCCCCTTTTTTGCCACTGATAAGTGCGGCCCTTCAAAGTGAATACCAATAATACCTGGCGTTTTTTGGGCTATCGCCTTAGCAATTACATCGGCTGCTTGGCGCATTACTTCTACAGTGTCAGTAATTAACGTTGGCAGCATAGCAGTTGTACCGTATTTGGCATGTGCTAGCAGTATTTTTTTAACCCCTGCAACACTGCTAGTACGGTTAAACAACTCACCGCCACCGCCATTAACTTGTAAGTCAATAAAGCCAGGTGCGACTAAACCCGTTAGGTGCTCGTCTGCCTGCTGTACGTTATCATCTATTGCCGTAATAATACCCGCATCAACGCTTAGCACTTTGTCGTTAACAAAGTGCTCGCCATCAAAAAACTGGGCTACATGAATTCGTTTAACTGACATTTATAATGTCCTTGTTACTTTTTTAAGCCCCTTTGGCTCATCAGGATTAAAACCACGGCTTAATGCCACTTTTGCCACATCAAGGTAAAAACGCTGTAATACTAAAAATGGCGCTAATCGCGGGTGTACTTTAATACCTTGTTGGTTAAGGCTAATCACTTGTGCACCGCGTTTTTTGACCTCAGCAATTTGCTGCTGATGTGACTCTTTGGTTTCATCATCAACCGAACAATCTAAAATCACTAACCCTTGCTCAACTAAGGTCACCGGACCATGTAAAAACTCCGCACTACTAAATGACTCAGCATGAATAGCACACACCTCTTTAAGCTTAAGTGCCATTTCTTTTGAGATAGAAAATCCTAAACCACGTGCCAATACCACCATATTCTTAATATTTGCAAACTCAGTAGGTTGCAGCTGAGTTGGCGAATCTATAATGGCATTAAGCGCGCTAGGTAACTCGTCAAGCCCTTGTAATAATGACTCATTTTGAGTCCAATTAGCAACAATATGTACTAGGGCTGATAACGTTGCCAAATAGCTTTTTGTTGCCGCCACCGAAATTTCATCGCCAGCTTTAAGAGGAACAAAATCATCGACTATGTCTTGTAGAGGTGACGCTTCATCGTTAACCAGCGCAATACAATAAGCGCCCGCCTCTTTCGCCATTTTTGCCTGGGCAAGAATGTCTGGGCTGCGTCCTGATTGAGAAATTACAATCACAACAGCGCCTTCAAGCTTTAATGTTTTACCATATACACTCGCCACTGATGGCGCTGCTGAACTGACCGGTACACCCGCTTCAATTTCAATTAAATACTTACCAAAAACGCCAGCATGATCTGATGAACCGCGACCAATCATCATAACCACCTTAGGGGCCATATCGCGAAGCTTATGACCAATTTTTTCCACTAAAGGTTGGTTGGCAATAATTTGCTTTTCAATAACATTTGGCGTTTGCGCCGCTTCTTTTTCCATTAGTGTGTTAAACATCATAACTCCTGGCTGCTGTAATTAACGTGCTGTTGTTTAGCGTAAAGTACAGACCCCATTTCTGGTGACGATAATGGGGCTGATAAAATAGCTTGTATGTCTGGGTCTAACCATGTTGTCATCACGGTTGATAAGCCACCAATAAACGAAAGCCTTGGTGGGTTTTTATCTAATAATTGTCGTGCAATGTCGCTTAAATAAGCGCCACCTTCTTTTAAAATGGCAATTGCTGTGGCATCGTTCGCCTGTGCTGATTGAAAAACACAACCTGCAAGTTGCGCAAAAAAGGCTGCAGGCTTATTGGCAATCACTTCAACAAGTTGCATTGCATCGCTGACTTCTAAATACTTCATTAACAAGTTAGTAAGCGCACCACTTGGGATTAATTTATCTAGGCTAAGCAGCACATACTGACAAGCAGTAAAGCCAATCCATGCACCACTGCCTTTGTCACCATGTGGAAAGCCATGACCACCAATCATAAACGATTGGCCATTAACGTATGAAAATCCACACGAACCCGTGCCAGCAATCATCACTGCGCCATCCTCGCCCTGATGAGCGCCCATACAAGCAATAAGTAAATCAGTAGTTAAGTGCATGGCTTTAAATGGGTGTTGCCATTGTGTCATTTGATTATGCAAACTTGGTAAGTTAACCCCTGCTAGGCCAACCCCTGCAATAAGCTCAGATAAAGGCGTATCTTTAAGCCCTGCATCTTGTAATGCTAAACGCGCTGATTGCTCAATAGAATGAGTTGCTTGATTAAAACCATGTAACGGGTTACCTGGGCCTGCCACACCGGTGCCGACTATGTTATTACAGCTATTGACGATAATTGCTTTACATTTAGTGCCTCCGCCATCGATCCCCACAAAGAGTTGATTGTTTTTAATATTGTTGGTGATCATTTTTGCCTCTTAAGTTGTTCGACCGTTTTGCAAAACACTAAAATAAAGCCGGACTGTCATACTGTATGAATCTTATACTAGCACAAATGACAGCGTTGTCATTATTTTTATTTACAAATAAATAACTTCTTCAATCGTCAATAATTTAACGGAAAAACGCACCTTAACGGTGCGTTACTTTAAGCTTTCTGCTTACACGACTAGCTGATGGAGTCTTAGATCGAACCCATACATCTTGTGTTACTTTGACAGGTTGTGTGTAGGTTTGCCATTGCTCATCACCTTGTTTGTATTCAATCACTAAACCAGGGTAAGCAATATTGGCGTACAACATGCTATTCTCAATTTTAGCACCTGCATTTGCAAGACGATAATGCACATCAGCACGTTCTAACTTGGCAAATTCTTTTAGCCCCATGGTAGCAGCAAAAGTTTGCCATTGCTGATCGCGCTGCTGTTTTAATTCAGAGCTAAAGCGATTTTTTTGTTGGCTGTAAACAAAGCCATTGTGATCATACGGTACAGCCCAATCTGCTTTATGCCAAGCGCGCTGTGCCAGCGATAATAATCGTGGGAATAGCTTATATTCAGCCATATTATTGGTACGCGTATTTTCGCTCCATAATTGACCCTGAATACCCACAAAACGTTTATCTTTAGCTAAAGGCGCGGATACGACCTTGCCTTGCTTATCATGCTGTAATGTGTCATCAGCTACATAAGGCTTATCTTCTCTATCAAGCCAAAATTCAGCATGAATAGGCAAATTATCTGGCATAAACTGAAATATTTTCTCAGTATTTATGTGCCTTGAAGCCCAGTAATAACCATGCTCTTGTGGGTCTGCCTCATACGGAAAGTCAAAATACAGCACATCTGGCGACGAAAGCACTGCTTGCCAATTTCTATTGGCAAATTCATGTGCACGCTGATGGCCATTCCACATTAATAAATCCCAAATATTACCTTGCACAACCTCTGGCATATTCTCTGGGTTAGTATGCGATAAGCCATCGCTCCATGCTGCGGTTTCAATATTCATATCAGCCAACATATTAGCGATACGTTCAATAAAATAACTGCCCAGCTGACCTGCTTCGGTAATTTCTAACTTATTTTGTTTAATAAAATCAGCACAAGCAGGTGAATCGACCCATGCTCCGGCGGTTTCATCGGCACCTATGTGATAACGAGTTAGCGGGTGCTGTGCCTCACTATGAATACTTTTTACTTGTTCCATTACTTCACGGATAAACGCATAGGATGAGTCTAAACACACATTAATGGTATTGTCGTTGTAGTGCTGTACCGACGAATAGAGCGTTGTATCAAGCGGGTCATAAAGTAAAAACTGTTCGGCTTTTTGTTTATCGCCTTGTTGTATGTATTTATTATAACGCGCTTGCATAGATTTAATCGCAGCGCGAGAATGTCCTGGCATATCAAGCGATGGGATCACCTGAATGTGACGCGCACTCGCCGCTTTAAGTATTTCTTGGTAATCAGCTACCGAATAATAGCCGTTTGCTGCGCTTGAAGTGTCAAGCCCTGCGCCTAGCTGTGGCATTAAACATTGCTGCTCGCTTTGATCAAAACAACGCTTTGCACCTATATCTGTAAGTTCAGGCAGTGATGGAATTTCTAAACGCCAGCCTTCATCATCACCTAAGTGTAAATGTAGCTTGTTAAGTTTATAAGCAGCCATTTGATCAAGTAACTTTAAAATAAAGCCTTTATCACGAAAGTTTCGCGCTACATCAACCAACACACCTCTAAACTGGTAATGCGGCGCATCAGTAATTTCTCCCACAGGTAATATATTACTGTTAACCTGATATAAGCTCGCTAAACTTTGCAGAGCATAAAAAACACCCGTTTCGTCAACTGCATCGATTACAACCTCATCGGCTTTAATTGCTAATTTATAACTACCATTAAGCTGATCTTTTTTAACAGTGGAATTAAGTGTGACCTTAATTGCCGCTGCATCATCGTTTAAATTAATACCTAGTAGTTCCAGCCGCTCGATTGCAGCTAATGCACTTGATTTATTAACTTCTGCATAATTAATATTAAGCCCTTGGCTAATATCAAGTGTTTGAGTTTGACTAAACTCGCTAACGCGTGGGGTGGGTATAATTTGCTGA
Organism: Pseudoalteromonas undina; assembly: GCF_000238275.3. NCBI lineage: Bacteria > Pseudomonadati > Pseudomonadota > Gammaproteobacteria > Alteromonadales > Pseudoalteromonadaceae > Pseudoalteromonas > Pseudoalteromonas undina. The sequence goes on along the minus strand of NZ_AHCF03000004.1, from coordinate 165,482 downwards.
GCAATGACATTACTCACTTGATTTTGCGAGGTTAAATAAGCTGAAAAGTCATACTTTTCATTACGCTCAAACAAGCGCTCAGCAGTAAGCCACTGTGTTTTGTCGCCCGCAGTACGTTTAAACTGACGAGTGTAATCGGTATAAGGTTCTACATGAGGTAATAGCTCTAAGCCCGTATCTGGGTCAATTTTAGGCTTTGTACTTTCAATCACTTTAGCAGTGTCGTTATTATTCACCACGATATAGTTAGGAATAGCGTCGCTTTGCGATAATGACCAAAAATGCGCATAAAAAGTAATCGTTTTAGTCTCACCGGCTTTAAAGCCAGTAAACCCATCTTTAAGCTCAATGACATGAATATCACCATTAACGTGTTTAATAGTAAATTCATCGCTAATCGACTTTTGTATTGGCGTAATTTGACTAAAGTAAATTTTCCATTGGTCAACGTTAATCGCCGAGTTGGCAGTTAAATGTAAATTCGCTTTAAAACAGTGACCGTTTTCAATATCTGGATCGCACTGTGCTGATGGGCGGTTATCAACTTGCTGATATTTTATTTGTAATGTTTTAGCAAGTAACTCCACCGCACTATCGTTTGCAGGGCTTAGCTGAACCGATGCCGTTTTTTGTCCTTCAACATTGCCCTGACATGCACTTAAACCTAGTGCTAAGCAGCATGCTGTCAGTAATGATTTAATCTTCATTCGCTACTCTCCCTTTATTATTAACTTAGTCACTCAAGCATCTCTTTCAAATGCTAAAAATTAAATCGATTTTTGAATGCATTTATTCTTAGTGCGGTTAGTTTATAATGTACCATCAGCTAAAAAATATTTTATGCTTTAAGTTAATCACTATTCATATCTAGTAATTGCTACCTCAGCCAAACAATCCACTATGTAGGTTCTAAATAATAATTAACATTGCGCTTTAATTTATGACAACGCTGTCATTAAGCTGTTAATGTATCCTTTTTTTTCTTTTATAGCTACACAGAAGGGCAAAAAAGATACAAAAAATTTACAAGTGTGAGCTTAATATTCTTTTAAACCATTGTATTTAAATTAAATTTAAATATTACTAAATTATTACCTAAAACTTTATCTACCATTCTCACAAGAAAGGCGTATAAATTAACTGTTAATATTCAATGATGTCTTTATAATTTAGTCGTCAAATAATAAAAACCGAGTACTGTTAACTACTCTTGCTGTAGTCGTTAACCGATAAAGATAAATTAGTACCTAAAATGATATATAAAGGTCTATTAAGCCTATGAGAACAACAATAAACGACGTGGCAAAAGATGCCGGGGTATCAATAAAAACGGTATCAAGAGTAATAAATAACGAAACCTCGGTCCGTGACAATACCCGTGAAAGAGTTATGGCATCAGTCGAAAAGTTGAACTTTCAGCCAAACTTAGCAGCAAGAAGTCTTGCAGGAACAAAAGCTTACAGCATAGCTTACATATACGACAATCCTAATGCGTACTACATTATCGACATGCAAAATGGTATTTTAGATGCGTGCAAAAAGCAGGGGTTTGAACTACTTATTCACCCATGTGATGCCAAAGAAGCGCATATTTTTGATGAAATTACTAATATGATTAAACGCACTCGTATCGCGGGAATCTTACTCACCCCGCCCTTTTCTGAAATGCCTGAGTTTGTTGAAAAGCTAACTCAACTAGACCTAAAAGTTGTGCGTATTTTATCAGGGCACGACGCGCCTGACTCATTAACACCCTGTATTATGATTGACGATAATCTCGCCTCAAAGTCAATTACTGAGCATCTAATTAATAACGGCCACGCGCGCATTGGCTTTTTAGCCGGTGGCAGCGAGCATAACTCGACCAAAGAGCGCTTGGAAGGTTACAAAGCAGCGCTAACCCAATACGACATTACTATAGATCCAAGCTTAATTATTGATGGCGAATATTCATTTGAGTCGGGGGTTGAGGGCGCTAAAACACTCATTAGCCAAACAAATAGGCCAACCGCTATTGTCTCATGTAATGATGAAATAGCCGCCGGTGCGTTATTTGCAGCCAGATTAATGAACATTGATATACCCAGCGAGCTTTCTATAACAGGGTTTGAGGATAGTCCATTCTCGCGTCAAACCTGGCCAAAACTCACCACAGCTCATCAGCCTAATAATAAAATTGCCGAAGATGCGGCCAGCTTGTTAATAGCCCAAATTCGTAATGGCAATGACCGCGATATTATAAAACTATACACTCCTGAACTTGTCGTAAGAGACTCTACCGCACGTCCTCTTTAGCTTAGGTTAACCATATAATTCACTTCTGCGCTGTAACAAAGGGTCAGCGCAGTGTTGTATTAAAAACGGCCTACTTTTTGAATATACCTTCTGTATTACTGAATTTATTTACAATAAAAAGCGCGGTAAGTTAAAACTTACCGCGCCATTACAAACTCTTCGAAGGTTAAAGCCACATGAGTTATTTTGGTAAATGAAAATTACCCCTCACTTATCGCTGTATTTAAACCGGCCTCAGCATCAGCGAGCATAGCAAACTCCTCATCTGCACTTTTGGCCACTAAATGTTTAGAGCTAAAGCCAAAGTAATACGCCGCACCGACTATAAACAGCACCATAGTGTATAAAAAAGCACGGGGGTCAAAGGCGTACACACCGGTCAGAGCAATCAAGGATAAACACAATGCTATGCTTGAAGTGACAATGCCGCCAGGCGTTTTATAAGGTCGAGGTAAGTCGGGTTGTTTTAAGCGCAACATTATATGACTGAACGCCATTAACGCATACGATACTGTTGCACCAACCACCGCCATAGCTAACATTAAATCGCCCTCACCACTTAGTGAAGCTAAAAAACCAAATACAGCAGGTACAATAAGCGCTCGTGCTGGCACTTTACGCACTGTAGTAATTGATAACGAACGCGGTAAATATCCTGCACGCGATAACGCAAACACCAACCGACTATAGCCATAAATAATAGAGAAAAATGAAGCCACCAGCCCTGCTAATCCCAGTATATTAACCACGGTTGCTAAATCGCTATTGCCTGTCGCATTTAACGCATCTACCAGCGGAACTGCACTTGCGCCCATTGCTGTTGCACCTGCTGCGCCGGGTACTAACACAACCACTAACAACGCAGTAAACAATAAAAATACCATAGCGCCAATAATACCTTTAGGTACATCTTTAGCCGGATCTTTTGCTTCTTCAGCCGCCAATGGCACGCCTTCAACCGCTAAAAACAACCACATAGCAAAAGGTAATGCAGCCCACACCCCATACCAACCCAAAGGTAAAAATTCATTCGCACCTGCGGCATCTGTTACTGCAACATCAAATAAATTGGTAGCATCAAAATTTGTAATTAAAACCACTGCCGTTGCAACAATAGCCAGTACCGCTAAACCGCTTATGACCATCATTACTTTTAGCGCTTCACCTACACCCGCTAAATGAATACCTACAAACACCAAATAAAATAGTGCATAAACCCATGGGCCATTGAACCCCGTTAACGCCTCCACTGCAGAGCCAATAAATATCACAATGGCGGCCGGTGCTAACGCATATTCAATTAATACCGCAAGACCGGTTAAATAACCACCCGTTGGCCCCATTGCTTGACGAGCAAAACTATAACCCCCTCCAGCAGCAGGAATAGCAGCTGACATTTCAGCCAGCGATAACACCAAAGTTAAATACATAATCGCCATTAACACTGCAGCTATCGCGAAGCCGCCCCAGCCAGCTTCTGCAATACCAAAGTTCCACCCAGCAAAGTCACCTGAAATAACATACGATACCCCTAACCCTGCCAGCAATAACCAACCTGCAGTGCCACCTTTGAGCTGCCTTTTTGCTAAGTATTCTGAATTATTAGTAGACATAACATCCTCTTTATCGATTTTTTATTTTTAGTTACCGTTATTCCGCATTTAAAAAATGACGGCTCGATTGTTGATGCTCAATCACATCATCCTGTGTCCGATCTTTTAAGTTCACTCCCGTTAGTTTTAATGTTTTAGCTTCATTTAATAAGTAGGCTGCCCGTCTTGCCGCATCGATATAGGGCAAACCAGCAGGACGAATATTAGATATACAATTACGCAGCGAATCGTTAAGCCCTGTTTTAGGCTCCCAGGTTAAATAAAGCCCCAAGCTATCTGGTGAGCTAAGCCCAGGACGTTCACCAATGAGCACCATCACAATTTGGGCATTCAATAACTCACCAATGTCATCACCAATGGCTACTCGCCCTTGTTCAACTAAGGTGATTGGAGCAAAAGTAAGTGGCTTATTAACGCTCAACTGTGAAAGTAATTCAGTTATAAAAGGAGCTGCATTTTTTTGAACCGCCAACGATGACAAACCATCAGCGACTACAATTGCTAAGTCGTATTTTTCTTGGGTGCTTTGCTGTTGCTCAGCAACAAAATCAAGTAATAATTGACGACTATTCTCATTTAGCTTTCGACCCAAATCTGGTCGTTGTAAATAAGTAACTCTATCAACCGCTTGGCTATGTAAATGCAATACACGCGCATTAGCTGTATTAACAGTCGCTAACTTTGCTTTCATTTCATTGATATCAAGTGGAAAATTGACTGCATCGCGCGCTTGCGCATGCGACAGTTGAAACGCCAGCATTTCAGAGGTTGGTAAACTAATACCCGCTCGACCAAGTCCTATGCGAGCATCAGTAAACTGGCGTAAGTCACGCCATGGGTTGTGTACCACATTGCCATTATTTTTATGATCAGTATTAGCAAGGTCATTTGATTTAAAATCAGCAGTCATGAACGGCCTCCCGCCAGTGCATCTAACGGCTTAGCAAATGCAGCGGGAAGACTGTGCGATAAAGTAACATCGCTACTGTTTTTCATAATGTTCATGTTAGTAAGCCACTTTTCAAATTCTGGCGCGGGACGAGAGCCTAGAACTCGGCGCACGTATAACGCATCATGAAATGAGGTAGTTTGGTAATTGAGCATAATGTCATCGGAGCCCGGAATCCCCATCACAAACGAGCACCCAGCTACACCAAGCAGCGTAAGTAAATTATCCATATCATTTTGGTCAGCCTCGGCATGATTGGTGTAACACACGTCACATCCCATCGGAATACCCAGTAATTTGGCACAAAAATGATCCTCAAGCCCCGCGCGGGTAATTTCTTTGCCATCAAATAAATACTCCGGGCCTATAAATCCCACCACCGTATTAACTAATAGCGGATTAAATTTTCGTGCAACGGCATACGCGCGAGTTTCGCAGGTTTGCTGATCAAGCCCGTGATGAGCATTAGCCGAAAGCGAGCTGCCTTGCCCTGTTTCAAAATACATCACATTATTGCCTACCGTGCCACGCTTTAAACTCAGCGCGGCATCTTGTGCCTCAGCTAAAGTATTTAAACTAAAACCAAAACTCGAATTGGTGGCTTCTGTTCCACCAATAGACTGAAACACTAAATCAACTGGCGCCCCCGCTTCTATGCATTCAATCGTATTAGTGACATGGGTAAGCACACAGCTTTGGGTAGGAATTTCATATTTTTGAATCACCTCATCCATCAATGTCATCAATTTAATAGCCTGCGCCACGTTGTCGGTTGCGGGGTTTATACCTATCACCGCATCACCATTACCGTACAGCAACCCATCTAAAATACAGGCGGCAATGCCGTTAATATCATCTGTTGGATGATTAGGTTGTAAACGCGTGGATAAATGCCCAGGTAAACCAATGGTGTTTCTAAATGCACTGGTTACATGGCATTTTTTAGCAATAAGGATAAGATCCTGATTACGCATTATTTTGCTAACAGCCGCAGCCATTTCCGGAGTGATCCCCTGTCTTACACTTGCAAGTACCGAGGAAGTTGCAAAGTCACTTAACAACCAATTACGAAAATCTCCCACGGTTAAATGAGCAATCGCCATAAATGCATTAGCATCGTGATCGTCCATAATTAAGCGAGTTATTTCATCGTCTTCATAAGCAATCAGTGCCTCATTTAAAAATGCCTTCAACGGAATATCCGCTAAGGTCATTTGGGCAACCGCTCGCTCTTGCGCTGATTGTGCAATAACACCCGCTAACCTGTCACCTGAGCGATGAGGAGTGGCTTTTGCCATTACTTGCGCCAAATTTTTAAAATTATACACCTGCGTGCCCAGTGTATATCGGTACCTTTGCCCCATGATCTACTCCACATAACAACTAGTTCAAACCTTGGTACAGGTTTTGCTGACCTATAAGCTATAAATCAATTTTGTTTAGTTTCAAGAGAGCTTAATTCATACCAAGACACTATCGAATTTTGGCAAATCATCATTTTTAGCTTTATTTCATATAGTTAACTATAGTTACAGGTGGTAACTTAATCTTAATAAAAATAAAAAAAGCAAAGAGTAACGCCATTATGACGCAGCAAGATTTAGCTAGCGCACCACAAAAGAGCATGGTGCATACCCAAGATATAGATGAGCAGGCGCATAATCTAACGCAGTGGCAGCAAAAATATGATCAGCTCAGTGATGGGCGATTTTTTGGGTGTATAGAAAGCGTGGATTATTCTAATATTCATGCATTTGAAGAATACACGGAGCGTGCTCTTCACCAACAATGCGCAATAGCGCCACGATCAATTTGGCTCGGGATCCCAAAGCAGTCGCAGCAGAGCAAAATTAATGGCTTAAATGTGGCAAGTAATCAATTTATGTGTCGCACTAGTGAGAGTAACTTTGAGCTTATTACACCTGAGCAGTTTAATATTTATGGTTTAGTAATAGACACGCAATCGTTAGAACATATGGCTCAGATACAAGGGATGCACTTAAAAAATATAACGTCTTCAGGTACTGAGCGACTGACAACATGCAACGCCATGCTAAAAAGTGCCCGGGGTATAATAAACAGTATGGTTAGCAACAACGCTTTTGGCCTAAATGCCGATTTACAGCAAGACATGCTTAATATGCTGGTATTACATTTACTAAACGAACAGATCCCATGTCAACGCATCGCTCCCAGTTATAAACACCGCAAAGCGGTTGTTGATAAAGTAAAAGATTATATAAAAGCGCATCCACAAAACACGGTAACAATTACTCAATTATGCGAACTCACCTTTGTGAGCAGGCGTACCTTACAATATAGTTTTGAGAGTATTTTAGGGATAAACCCACTGCGGTTTTTACGTTTAACCCGATTAAATAATGTTAGAAGAGAGCTAAAATTAGCAAAGCAAGATAAACCCATTTCTGTGGTTGCTGCCAATTGGGGGTTTTGGCATGCAGGGCAATTTACCAAAGACTACACGCAATTATTTGGTGAGAACCCTTCGCAAACAGTGATAAACCATGCTTCTTATTTGGCAAATTCTAAATCGATAATACATGGATAACGAGGATACGGGTTTCGGGTGGCGAGCTACGAGCTGCGGGAGGCGCTGCGCTGAAAGAATAGATTTAAGGGCTGATATGACTAGGTGCTAGACTGTTTGCACAAGCTCGCTACTCGTCACTCGAGGCCCGTTGCCTTCTCATTCACTTCTCTTTGTGCAAACATGTTTTAAGTGATTAATTCAAAAAGAGATCATGAGACGCTGCGCGGAAAGAGAAGGCTAAAGGTGCTAGGTTATGTTCGCTGCTCGTGACTCGAAACCCGTAGCTCGAAGCCAGCCTTATTTCGGTAAGTTCAAAAGTCCTATTTGATCGGTGCTAATTAAGCCGCGATTAAATAGGACTCTTGTCCTGCATGTTTGTTGTTACGTTTAAACGAACCTTTACCTTTTTTAGCTTTAACCACTTGCGGTTTAAATACTTTAGAGGTTACCAGTGCCGCCAATGCGTTGTGCTTTATCACTCCTCGACCGGTGTCTACTGCGGATTTATTAACCGCTTTTGCTTTGCCTTTTTTAGCCATTTGTTTTTTCCTATTAGTAAAATGAGAGGGATACATATCCCACACTGATATTGATGGCGATTGTATGCTTAATTTTCAAGCATGCAACCATTTTTAATGCCTTTTTCAATATTTTTAAGCATAAAAAAAGCGCCGTTTAAAACGGCGCCTTTGCTGGTTAATTTAGGGTCTGTTGACCTTTCAAGGTTAAATTTGCAGCAGTCTGTTTGGTATTTAGGCAAGGCAGCGCCTATGTAGTGTGGTTATTCCCCATAAATAGGCGATAACGCAGCATCAATGCCAAACAGGCGCTGCCCGAAGGGTTCTGCCTAGGGGCGATTTACTCTTTGTTGCTCGGTTTTTACTTAGCCCACTAGGTTACAAACCTCGCGCCGCGATTAAACCGCCCCTAGTTTGAACAAATTTTAATCCGCAAAGGCCAACAGACCCTAGTTTAAAATTAAAAGCTAAAGCTTAGTTTTGCATAGTAACTACGGCCATCAAAACCGTATGGTACTGCACGTAACGGGTATTTAAATGCCCCATTTGAGATAGCATTTAGTACTTCATCATCACCTAGCTCATCCGGTGTTTCATCAAATACGTTGTCTGCTCCAACCGATAACGAAAACATCTCATTAATTTCATAGCTTACGTTTAAATCTACGAGTACTGCAGTCTCTACGGTACTCGTCGCTTTAAACGAGCCATCTGTTGCAAGCTCAATATGGTCATTACCAAAGTACTTCACATCAGTTTCGCCAAAGTAATTAAAGCGGATCATTGCGCTGTAGGCATCACGCTCATAATCAAAGGTAAGCGTTGCACGTTCACCCGGTTGTCCGTCGGTTAAAAAGCTACTTTGAATGTCATCAAGTGCTACACTTTTTGGAATGCCGGGAGCTGCATTCACACTATCAATTTTAGTTTCGTTTAAGTTACCCGCAAACGTAGCAGAAAAATTACCGTCATATAAATCAGTGCGGTATGACGCAATAATGTCCACGCCTTGAGTGGTTGAATTCACTGAGTTTGAAAAGTAATTCGCTTGCACTGCACCCGTTGCTTGCAGAGCAGCAACCGCCTCAGGACTAAACGCCACATCATCAGCCGATAACAAGCTGCCTAATGTAATACGGTCTTCAATTTCTACACGGTAAAAATCCACCGTTAACGATAAATCACTGGTCACATCGTAAACAAAACCGGCACTGTAGTTAGTTGATGTTTCAAGCTTTAATGTATCAACGCCTAAAGCAGCAGGAAATGCAGAGCCCGTTGTCGCTGTAAACGACTGACTTAACGTGCCGTCAGACCCTAAGTTAGTGGTAAACGCAGTGTAACCACTTTGCTGTAATGATGGCGCTCTAAAGCCCGTTGATAAGGCACCACGTACTGCAAAGTCATCATTAAATTCATAACGTGTTGCTACTTTACCTATGATGTCGTCACCCGCATTCGAAAAATCTTCATAGCGAAGGGCACCGCTCACATTCCATGCATCGCTTAACATGGTTTCTGCATCTACATATACTGCGTAACTATCACGATCGCTTTTGTTTGAAGCTTCAGGACGAAGGCCGTTATAAGCTTGAAAGCCACATTGTGCAAATTGACTCGGATCGTTCACCGATGGGTATGAGGTATCCGTGTTGGCTGCTCCACATGCGTATGATGCCACCTCACCTGGTACAATTTCATAGTTTTCTTTACGGTATTCAGCGCCAATTGAAACATAAACAGGCTCACTGCGACCAATATCAATAATTCCGTTTATATCTGCATTAAACGTTGTTTGATCAAATCTAAATCCACCCGAATAACCCTCTGTTGGGCCAGCATTCGCGGCTATATCGGCATCGCTTGCACCCGGATTATTAAATAAATACTCCGCCGCGTATGACGCATTTAAAGTATTTCGTGAGGTAAAATCGTATTGGTTTTCACCGTAAACAGCAGAAACATCGTAGGTCCAATCAGGGTTAATTTCACCTTTAAAACCAACAGCTACCGAAATATCTTGTGCTTCATTGTCGATTTTCGGTAAAAAGCCGTCGCTGTATACTTGCGTTACGTTTTTAGACGCTTCATTAAAATTACGGTAAAAGCCGTTGCCTAGTGCCGTGCGCTCAGAGTAACCACCAAATGAGTAAAGCTCCCCCTCACCCATTGGCAACGCCATATTGTAAAATACCGAAGTGAATTCACTCTCTGCATTACCTTGTCCCCAACGTACTTCGTCCGATAAAGTACCTGGTGCAACATTAAGTGACCCACCCGTATCTCGCTCTGCGCGGTTAGTTTTATCTGCATCGCGGTACTCAAGCGATAAATTAATAAAACCGCCTTCATTACCTAATTCAAAACCACGATTTAAACCCGCAGAAATTGTTTCTCCATCTCCTTCTGCCGTTTCGCCATATTGTACGTACCCGGTGGTTAAATCTGTTGAGTTATTAAGTGATAAGTTGATAACCCCTGCAATTGCATCTGAGCCATACTGCGCCGCCGCACCATCACGCAACACCTCAACCCCCTTTAAAGCAATAAGCGGGATCGCATTCATGTCAGTACCCGCAGAGCCGCCGCCCACAGTACTTGTTAAACCAAAAATAGATTGATTATGACGGCGTTTACCGTTGACTAAAACCAAAGTTTGATCTGGTTGTAAGCCGCGTAATGTAGCAGGGCGAAATAAATCAGAACCATCAGAAACCTGTGTTCGTGAGAAGTTAAATGACGGCGCCGTTGCCTGTAAGCTCTGTCCAAGCTCGGTAAAGCCGCCTTTGTTTAAATCATCTGCGTCAATTAAATCAATAGGTGATGACGACTCAGTGGCAGTTCGGTTTGAAACTCGCGATCCTAAAACAGATATTTGTTCGATATTTTTTTCAGCTTTAGCTGACGCTTCTTGTGCATTAACCATACTTGGCGCACTGAAGGCAAAAGCAACCGCTACAGCCAAGGTGTTTAAACGATATGTTGACATAATGATGACCCTGTTTTGTGTATTCTTATAATGTGTGTGGGGTATATTCGTGTATCCCCTTGCCAACATCCTAGCAACATACACAAACAAAAGAAACAAAAAACTTGATAAAATTAGCATAAAAATGCAAATAACTTTAAAAACAGGAAAATAACACCTTTAAGAGCTCAAAATACAACCAAAGTGGCAATTTAATATCACACCACCACAAGTTAATACAATGTTAAATATAAAGTTATATTTATAAGAACTAAAAACAACGTGGTTGTACGTTTTTTAAACCAAGCTGGTGATAAAACGTACTTACAATGATATTTTATGCGGTTTTTATTAGACTAAAGTAGATAATAAAGAGAAGAAGGAGAACTCAGAGGAAATTATAAATAGGTGGTTTTGTAATACTGCCCGTTTTTAAACGTTATTTTATACAGAGTCTATTTAAGAGGTATAACTCTGCCAATCAAATTCACTAATAACATGGCAAAGTAATGGGTCTACGCCTTTTGAGTCACAGTATGCACGTAATTGCATGGGAGTTTGTTCATCAAAAATAATTTGCCAAACAATATACAACATATGATTAAACAGAGTTAACTCATTATCATCAGTACCAGCTAAATCATGGCAACTCATCAGTAAGTTACATATTTTCGTGTCGTACCCCCATAACTTTAAAACGTAGGCCGAAATAAAATTGGCACTCACGTATCCATTGTTGATGGTTTGCGCATGTTCATCTGGCGGTTCACTTTCGCCTTGAGACAGTAAAATAATTTTGCCAACAAAACTCAATAACGCCACTGAAAATAATAGTTCTTGATCATGTAAGTTAAAACCTGCTTGCTTTGCAAAACGCTTAACACAACTAGCGCAATTCGCCGCTATATTTAATTGCTTTTCATGCACATCAACAGGAATAGACGATTCAAAATTTTTGGCAACCAATAAAGAAGTGGTGATAGCCATTAATATAGTGGTTCCGAGCCTCGACACAGCTTCATCAATTGACGAGGTAGGCCTTATAAAGCCAAGATAAGCAGAGTTTGCAAGTTGCAACAATTTAGCGGTTATTATTGGCTCTTGAGAGACAACATGGCTAATATCATGTAAATCAAATTCATCGCTTTGTACTAAGTCTCTGAGTTCTTTTAAAATAAGAGGGTAAACAGGGAAGCTGATCATTGCCCCTAACTGCCTGCGCACATTAAAAGCAAAAGGTAACGACTTTAACGCCGCTACATTGTCAAAAAGCGCGGTTATATCTGCTTCATTAAACGGCTTAGCAAGGTAAGCATGCACAACATTAGGTTGTCGCATCATGGTGCTCAATGTCATATCACCAGTAAGTAATGCTCTGACTGGGTAGGGGTTTTGTGAAGAGCATTGCTCTAAAACATCCAACCCATTCATTTGCGGCATTAAATAATCACTTAATACTAAATCTAAGTCTTGCTTAGTGTTTAGCAGCTGCCAAAATTCATCAATATCAGAGGTTGTCATTATATCAACCTCTGGATAGGCTCGATGAATAGTCCTTTGTAATACTTTTAATAAAAAAGCATCATCGTCTAGTATGACGACCGTAATCGAACTCATTGCGCACCTTGAGAATTAAAATGGTTTAAATAATTACAAAAATCATCCTGCTCTAAAGGCTCACTGTAGTAATAGCCTTGTATGTAGTCACACCCTAACTTTTTAATTAATTCACATTGATAGGCTGTTTCTACCCCCTCAGCAACAACTTTTAAATTTAGATCATGCGACATACGCGTAATATTACGAATCATACTTTGCATCGCTAAAGACGATTCAATATCAGTAATAAGGGTTCTATCTAGTTTAACGCCATCTACAGGGAGCTTAGAAAGATAGCCAAGTGATGAGTAACCTACACCAAAGTCATCAATTAATAGCTTAAACCCCAACGATCTTAGCCTTATTAATTGCTGTTCGCAGGTAGTAAAATCTTCGATTAGATAAGTTTCTGTTAACTCAAAAACTAACTGTGACGGCTTTAAACTATTGCTGCTTAAACACTCGAGCATGTAGTCAATCCAATCCGGATCATCTTTTAATTGCCTAGCAGACAAGTTAATTGCTAATACACCCACCCCTGTTTTGTTGTCTGCCCAGTATTTTAGTGTTTTACAGCTTTGAGAAATAACCCAGCGCCCTATTGAGATAATTTGACCATCGCATTCAGCAATCGGGATAAAATGAGCTGGCGCTACCCAGCCATGTTTACTCGGCTCATACCAGCGAATTAACACCTCAGCAATAAATATTTGGCCTGTTTTAGTATCAACCTTTGGTTGAAAGCGTAATGAAAGCTCATCTTTATTTACCGCTGTTAATAATAAACGGCTTAAGTCAAAGTTCTTTTTATAATCTGCGACCAGCTGAGGGTCAAAGCGAGAACAAATACGCTGCTGCTCACCTACTTGGTAATTCATCGTCAACTGCATTTGATTAACGAGCTCTTTTCCCTCTAAACTATCCTCAGGAAACAAACCATACACACCATAAAGCTGCACATGGGCATCGGTATATTTACTAGGAAGTGCTTTTTTCAGATCATTCATCGCCTTATTTAGAACGGTTAAAATTTCACTATCAGATTTAATTTCAGGAACAAATAATACAAACCTATCGGCGCTCTTATGAAGAACTTTGACCGCTTTTTCTGATACGCCTTTTAGCACCTCCAAAACCAATTTTATAAGGTGGCTGCCATCTTCGCCCCCTAGCAAATCATTAATTAATTGAAACTGCGAGATACCTATATAAACCAAGGCATAACATTCTTTGTTCGCTTCACACAGCGTTAAATGATGATAAAAATCAGACTCGTTGGTTACTACCGACTGTGTTCTGGTAAGTTGAAAAATACTACTCAAGCTGTTTGAGTTAATTGATAGCTTCAAAAGTTGGAAAGAATCATCATTTAAACAACGCTCTATCATAATTTCTTCGCTTTTCGCTAGATCAGAGGCGCGTGCATAGTTAATAAAAAGTGTACTGCTTTGCTTGTCAATAAAAGCCTGGCTTACCGCTTTATTTTGAGCTGTATCTAAATGGGCGAGGTGTTTGTTTTCGTATAAATGAATATCAGGAATGATTTCAGCGGCAGGCGCGTTAAAACGATTAATAATGCCGTTATTGTCTATTTCTATTAGGCCAGACATGCTGCCCATTAATAACTGATCTCTTACTCTTTTAGCTCGGGGCTGTTCATATTTTACTTGCGCCTCGCTAATGTTTTCAAGTAGTTCACTATCGACCCATGGTTTTTCTAAAAAACGAAATACCAATCCCTGATTCAATAACTCAACTACAGACTTAAAATCAGCATATCCACTTAGCACTAAGTTTACGCAATCGGGCCAGCGACTTTTAACCTGCCGCAATAAATCAGCGCCGTTCATTTCTGGCATTCTAAAGTCAGTAATGATTATCTCAACTTGATTAGCCGCTAATATTTCAAGCGCCTCAAAACCAGTGGATGCTGTTATTACATCATAACCAGAACGAACAAGTACTCGTTTTAAAGACTTCAATACATTGAGTTCATCGTCTACTAATAAAATTCGCAAAGCCACTATTTACACCCCAAGAAGAGTTCTATTTTTACCAAATAAAATATTTACATTGTCTATCAATGTATCGTTACTAAATGGCTTACAAATATACCCATCAGCACCGGCATTAACTGCATCGATTAGTTGAGTTTCAGGCATCCCTGAAATCACTAACACCTTAATATCTTTAAACTCTTCGCAAGAGCGGATAAAACGAATGACCTCAATGCCGCTTAGTCCCGGCATAGATAAATCAACAGTTATCAGCTCTGGTTTTCTCTGGTGCATTAACGTACCAGCCTCAAACCCGCCTGCGGCTTCTACTACATCAAAACCGCTTTGTTTTAAAACACGCCTAATTGCAGAACGAACATTAGCCTCATCGTCAATAATTAAGACCTGTGGCTTGTGCGACAAACTTTGTGGAACTGGCATTTTATGTCTGACTAAAAAATCAATAAAGTCAATTACCTGCACCCTATAATTGCCTCGACCAGTCAGCTTATGCCCTTTTAAGTCTCCCGCGTTAATCCAACGGCTTACCGTTCGTTGGTGAACATCGCAGTAACGAGCAATCTCACTTGGCTTTAATGTTTTTAGCATGCTAATAAAATTCAACTTGATTTTAAATTTACATTAACATAAATTTAATAACAAGGCGACAAATGAGACACTTAAGACATAGATGACATTTATTAGCAGCTAATTCAATAACACACCCTATTCAAGAATAGTCTAGAATAAATCCTAAGCTATTATTAATAGTTAAAAACACCCACAATTGTGGCTATCGTTATCACCAAGGGGCATCTATGTTCGCCATTGATACTTTTCACACTCACGGCAGCGATATAGATCAATTTATCCAACCTGTAAATCAGTTTACGAACAACAGCCCTGATTTGCTGCTTGGGTTTGCAACAACAGATACCATTAAGCACCTTTGCAACAACCAGCCAAGCTTGATAGAAAACACTCAAAACGGTTTATTTATCTCATCATGCCTTGGTTCATCAACCGAGCAAACCCTCTCATTAAATGAGCACAGCATTAGTTTATTCTCGATTAAAGACCCAAATGGTCATTATGGTGTTGCAAGTTGTAATGCAACCGATAATCTAAGAGAAAATGCTGCTCAAACCGTACTCGAAGCCATTGCTAATGCAGGCCAAACTGGACTCGCCCCAAAAATGGTCTGGTGTTTTCAAGTTCCAGGTAATGAGGAGTTGGTATTACAAGGAATTCAAGATGCTATCGGGCAGCGTATACCTGTTTTTGGAGGAAGTTGTGCCGACAACGACATTTCAGCAAAGTGGTGCTTTAGCGATACTAAAAATGTATACCAACAAGGCTTTATTATTGCAGTGTTATACCCCTCGGTAGAAACATTCGGCTTTTATAGTTCAGGCTATGATAAAACCGACCAGCTGGGTACAGTTACAAACGTTGATGGTCGCATATTAAATACTATCGATAACCAGCCCGCCTTTGATGTTTATAATCAGTGGCGAAAAAATATAGGGTTTGAACAGTTAAAAGCGGGAAATATACTTGCCCAATCAACGATGACCCCACTGGCAAGAGCCCTTTCCTCTGATGATGATATTCCTAGGCTGCTGCTAAGCCACCCAGCGGTAGCTGAAAATGGCACGCTAGAATTATTTTCAAATTTAAGCGTTGGCGATACTGTTTATCTTGCTTCGGGAAGCCCTGAACAATTAATAAAACGAGGCGATATGGTCGTTTCTTCACTGACCAAACTGGCAGACTTACATGCAATAAAAAATATAAAGGGCGCTATTATTATTTTTTGTGGCGGCTGCATGTTATCTATTCAAAGTGCAATGCAAGAAGTAAAACACTCTATTGCAGCACAATTACCCAACACACCGTTTATTATGGGCTTTACCTTTGGAGAACTTGGCACATTTAGCGACTCAACTAGTAAGCACGGTAACTTAATGATCTCATGCGAAATATTTGGTGATTCTGTATGACTACCAACGAAATACTATTAGAAAAACTGCATTTATTACAGGTTCATAATTTAGCACTTGAAGAAAACCGTGCCTTTAACAGCCTGATTTTAGACGGCCTAGATGCAATCTTAAAAAACGACAGCACAGAAACCTTACTCACTGAGTTTTTTAATATTTTGCAACAAGCGATCTCTTTTTCTGCGGCTATTTTAATTAAAATAAATCCCAGTGATGAATTATCTACATTAGTTACAGCATCGCACCCTCATAGCGATGCAATAATTACCCAGCTTACAGCTCTCGATAAACCGAATAGAAACATTAAAAATGTGTTTAACTTACACCAACTTCCTAATTGGCAAGTAACCGATCCTTTTTGGAATTCGCAGCATGCAATGCTCACCACTCCAGTAAGTACCAGCACAGAGAGCTACCAGCTCTATATTTTTTCTGAAACAATTGGCGCGTTTAATCAGCACGATATTACTTTAATGCAACGCTTTGTCAGTTTTGCAGGGAATACGATTTCACAATTTGAAAAACGAAACTTACTTGTGAAACAAAAAGAAATGGAGGAAAAACAAAGCAACATTGAACAAGTGCTAATCAACTCTGAAAAAATGGCTTCGTTAGGGCAAATGGCGGCAGGCGTTGCACACGAAATAAATAACCCTTTAAGCTACATTGTCAGTAATATCCAAAATTTGGCTTACAACCTTGAGCAATTTAGTCATTTAATTAACACACTCAAAGCAGAAAAAGCCATAACGCAGCAAACATTAGTAGATACACTACAGCATTACCAATTTGATGAATTACAAACAGACTCAAGCGATATCATTGCTGAAATGACTGAAGGGGCTGATCGAGTTAAAGAGATTGTTCAAGGGTTAAGGCAATTTGCTCATCCGGATCAAACCCAAATTGGCGATATTGATATAACCGAGCTCATTGATAACACATTACGTGTTGCCTGGAACGAAATTAAATATAACGCCAACGTTGAAAAAAACTACAACACAGAACCCGTTATCATCACAGGGCGTTCAACCCAGCTCTCTCAGGTATTTTTAAATTTATTTTTTAACGCCGCTCAAGCCATTTTCGACAAGGTTGGAGTGATCAGTATTACCACTAAAGCCGATAAAAAAAATGCCTATATAACTATTGCCGATAATGGCAGTGGAATTGATGAGGACAAATTAAATAAAATTTTTGACCCTTTCTATACTACAAAACCAATAGGCCAAGGCACAGGGTTAGGGCTGGCTATAAGCAAAGCAATTATAGAGCAGCATAGTGGTCAAATTCGAGTTGAAAGCCAGTTAAACCAAGGTACTGTTTTTTATATTACCTTACCTAAAAAACCCAAATTAACTGACGATGTACTCACTATTTTAAATGCTAACAAACCGATTGAATAAGCTCTATTTACAGCACTGATTTTGTGTAAGTAAGCTGTAATAATCATCGTTAACTTTAAGAGTAATATAGTTAAAATATTTGCAAACCAAGGTACTGCGCTATGGTATTTAATCCTATCCGCTGTGATTTACGTACTGCTAAAGTACAGTATCTTGATACGGCTTAAATAAATCAGTTGTTTACAAGCAAAGCTTAGACTAACTTTAGCCATTTAATACACTTTCTTATTGGTAAAAAAATGACGGACATTGACCCATTAGAGCAATTAAATCAACAACCACCGAGTATTTTATGCTTAGATGATGAAGCCAATGTGCTTAAATCTTTAGTTCGTTTATTACGCCAATATAAATTTGATGTGAGTGTTTCAACCAGTGGCCAAGATGCACTTGAAAAAATGCATGCAAAGGAATTTGACGTCGTTATTAGTGATATGCGTATGCCACATATGAGTGGGGCGGAGTTTTTAGCTAAAGCGAGAAAAATCGCTCCCGATAGCCAGCGTATTTTATTAACTGGTTTTTCTGATCTAGAGTCAACAATAAGTGCGGTTAACGAAGGAGGCATTCATGCCTATGTGCAAAAACCTTGGCAAAATGATCACTTAATTAGCGTTATCCAATCGGGTGTAGAAAAGTTTAGACTAAAAAAACAAAATGAAATTTTACAACTTCAAGTAAATCAACAAAATCAACAGCTAAAAGAACTTAATACTAATTTAGAACAACTCGTCGACAAGCGAACAAAACAAATTAGAAGCGTGCTGAAAAAACTTGAAGTCGCTAATGAAAGTGAAAAACGAGAGCATCAATCTACTGTTGAACTGCTTTATAATTTTATTAATGCAAATCCGTATCTCGATGGTAAAAGAGCCGAGAACATTGCCGGCACATGCACGCAAATAGCGCGTTACCTTAATGTATCGCAAAGAAGTATCACGCTTGCGCCTATTGCAGGGTATTTAGCTCAAATTGGTTTACTTGCGATGGACCCTGAGCTTTACAACAAACCTATTAACGAACTCAATGAAGTACAGCGCAAAACGTTTTACACCCACCCGAGTATTTCACAATTAATGCTCATGCCTGCAACGCATTTAAGCGATGTTTCTGATGCAATTTATCATCAATTCGAACGCTACAACGGCCAAGGAATACCCAAAGGGCTTGCTAAAAACGATATTCCCATTGGGGCTATGGTGCTCAGCGTTGCTCGCGATTACTGGGAGCATTATGAGCAAAGCGATCCATTATTAACTACAAAAATGCGTCATGAGGTGGCACTTAATAATATTAAGCTTGGTAGTGGCAGCTTATATCATCCAAAAATAGTAAAATCGCTTGAGGCAAGTCATGTACAGCTTATGGCCTCAGACACGTCTATTGGCTCGATTAAAGTAATTTGCGCTCAAGAACTTGAAGAGAGTATGACACTGGCAAACTCACTGCACAGCCATACAGGTATTATGCTTTTACCTAAAGGGCACGTTTTCAATTCAAAATCGATTGTGAAACTACAGCAACTCGAAGCCAAAAAGCCGACTCCGTTTAGAATTATGGTTAAAACGGCTAAATGATTGATCTAAAATGCTCTTTTATTCGTTATACTAAGCCATAATAGTTACTTTCAAATATATTGCTTGAAGGAGCACACAGTGTCGCGATTTTCTGCCGTTACCGATAATCCCCACGACGGGCGTTTTAACCAAAAAACAGGTATTTTATTAACCAACTTAGGTAGCCCCGATGCCCCCACAGCAAGCGCGTTACGTGTTTACTTACGTGAGTTTTTGTCAGATCCGCGTATTGTAGAAATACCACGTATAGTGTGGATGATCATTCTTCACGGCATCATTTTGCGTATTCGCCCAAAACGCTCAGCTAAATTATATAAAAGTATATGGACCGAAAATGGCTCGCCGCTTACTCACATTACACGCCAGCAAAGCCTTAAATTAAATGCCTTATTAAAACACCATGGCTATACCAACACCGAAGTGGTTATGGCGATGCGCTATGGTAATCCATCAATCGAAGCGGGCCTTGAAGAGCTTAGAGACAAAGGTTTAACCCGTATTATTGTGCTGCCACTTTACCCGCAGTATTCAAGCCCAACCACAGGCTCCACATTTGATGCGGTTGCCAATGTATTAAAAAAATGGCGCTGGGTGCCAGAGCTGCACTTTGTAAATGGGTATCACAAAAATCCAACCTACCTAGAGTCACTCGCTAACAGCATTAGCGAAGATTTAGAAAAACACGGAATGCCACAAAAAATGGTGTTTTCATACCACGGTATGCCTAAACAGTTTTTAGATAATGGCGACCCATATCACTGCCTATGCCAACAAACCACGCGTTTAGTGGTTGAAAAACTAGGGCTAGACAAAGATAAAGTGATCACTACTTTTCAAAGTCGCTTTGGTAAAGCTGAATGGTTAAAACCATACACTGATGCAACTCTTGAGAGCTTACCTAGCGAAGGAATTAAAGATATCGCAATTATCAGCCCTGCATTTAGCGCCGACTGCCTTGAAACACTTGAAGAATTAGAAGGTGAAAACCGCGAAATTTTTGAAGAAGCTGGCGGCGAAAAATACCGATACATTGCAGCCCTAAATGACCGTGACGATCACATCGACGCCATGTTTGATGTGTTAAAGCCAATGCTATAAAAAAGAGAGCAGCGGTTAGGCTTTAGCTCTCAGCGTTCAGCTGGAGATTAGCCAAGTGCGGTGAAAGCTTGTAGGCGCGAGTATATCTCGCGCTTTCTCTTGTATCACTTTCTGATAGCTGACAACTTATAACTCAAAGCTGCGCTTAGCGCTTACGTGTCACTATTAATGTGATTGCTCCGGCAATTATTCCCCAACAAGCAGAGCCCACCGACCATAAAGTTAAATCTGAGGCCGTGACTAAAAAAGTAATAATGGCTGCTTCAGTATATTCAGCACTATGCAAAGACTGCTGCAAACTATTGGCAATAGTGCCAAACAAAGCAATACCCGCCAGCGCCAATACTAAGGCCTGTGGCAGGCTTGCCACAATTGCCACTAACATAGCCGCACATAACGCCATAATTATGTAAAACACGCCACCAGCAATACTTGCCCAATAACGCTTATCAGGGTCTTTATCGGCCTCTTCGCTCATACAAATAGCCGCTGTTATGGCTGCTAGATTAATAGAATAGGTACCAAAGGGAGCCGTCACACAATTTATTAACCCGGTCACAGTTAATGACGATGATATAGGCGCTTTATAATTATGCGCTTTCAAAATAGCGAAACCGGGTAAGTTTTGTGAGGTCATAGTTACTATATATAAAGGAATACTTATACTTACAAATGCCTGCAAACTAAAGCTTGGCGCAATATAAGTAAAACTACTGGCTTGCCAATGCACGGTACTGGTATCGATATTGCCCATATACCACGCTAAAAATATACCCGCTAGCAACACACTTAGCATCGCAAAACGGGCAAAAAAGCGCTTACCAATAAAGTACACCACCACCATTAAACCAATAACTAATGGCATATCGTTCATAAAGTTAAACACATCAATGCCAAATGTGACTAATACCCCCGCTAACATGGCACAAGCCAGTTCACTGGGAATGCGGTTCATGATTTTTTCAAACCACCCCGTTATTCCCGACACCAGCACCAATAAGGCTGAGAGCATAAATGCACCTATCGCTTCAGGTAGGCTATAGCCTTGAGCACTTGAAATTAGTAATGCAGCTCCAGTGGTAGACCATGCAATTAAAATAGGCACTTTATAATAAAACGACAACACAATAGAGGTACTGCCCATTACCAAGCCCAGCATTAATATCCAGCTTGCCACTAGTTCAGGTGTGCCACCTAAAGTGATCACCACTTGGTAAATCAATGCTATTGAACTTGAAAAACCAATAATAACGGCAACAAGTCCCGCCATAGTGCGACTAAGTAACTGATCAGTCCCTGCCATAATTCCCTCATTAAGAAACCCTAATGTTACAACATACTTTGCCTATTTATACTTTGCAATTTTGAATAATGAATAATGAAAAATGATCACGTTGCTAAAAAATTTTATTGGTCAGTTTTGTCTTTCAAAATCATTGCAATTTAAAAAACACATACGTACCTAAAAATATGCCACAGGGTGCGTCATTACTACAAAAAACCACACTTATTAAATCAAAAACAAATACCTAAAAAAGGTAAAGTAAATACTTACAATAAGTTACAAAAACACCCATTAACACTTTATGGTTACAATTTAAATTTGATCTCATCCTATTTTTAATATAAAACTTAACAATTAGTTCACCAATAACCCTAAAAGAGAAACAGATGAAACGTTACATTGTTTTAATTATCGCTATTCCTTTGTCTGTATTTACCATATATACGCTGCTTAATAATCAGAATAAAACCGATGAGGTAGAAGCCCCAATAGCTATTGATATCGTTCCTGTTGATTCTGAATTTGCAAAACAAACACGTAAGCCATTACCAATCGATATGAGTAAAGATCCTATAAAAGGCGCCCCTTCAAAAGCAAAGTTAGCCGTTATTGAAAACTCATTTGACGCAATCAATAAACCTTCAACCAAGGCCAAAGAAATACTTAAAGCGGCAAAAGTACTGCCTACCGATTTACAAAATGAAGCCTATATAGAATTTGATCTAGCAGCGCTTAAAACCCTTGAAGCAGGGGATAATTTTGACCTAGCTATACCGCAAACTGCAGAAACCTACAGCGCTGAAATAACGAATGTTACCAATGCCAGTAACGGTGATAAAAGCATTGTTGGCCAAGTGATTGGCGCTAATGGAGCGTTGCATACCACTATATTAACCGTTGGTAATGACGCGGTTTATGGTCAATTTACTGCCCCAAGTGGCAATTATGTTTTTGAAAGCAAAGGCCAATACGGCTGGATTGCAGCAAAACGCGATTTATATAAAAACCATATAGAACACCAAGTAGGTGAACCCGCACCAAAAAATACTGACGGTGGAGATCCGTTTGCGCCCAGTGATGAAGAATCACCCTCAATTTAACTTTTAACCTAAACCAAGATGACTCAGCAGTAAAACTGCAATTACAAAAGAAAGGAAATACGACTATGAAAAAAATAATATCAACAGCCGCTATTGCAACGGCATTATGTGCCGCTAGCACAGTGTCAGCAGAAACAATTGATATTGGTATTCTATATACCGACCAATCAGCTGCCGCTACCAGCAATATTAATACTAAAATTAATCAGCTTATTGCTTTTAGTAATCAAGTATATAGTCAAAATGGCGTTGATATAACACTGCGTTTAGTCGGTTCTCAAAACTTAGGCAACCATGCAATAACCCCTTCAGAAGATTGGCTTAACGCTGTGACAAATAGCAGCTACGTAGATGGTTTACGTAATGATTGGAAAGCCGACATGGTAGCCGTATTAGGCACAGGCCAAAGTGCAGGCAGCGGTTTAATCTCTTGTGGACTAGCATGGGTTGGTCAAGGTACGAATGGCAATTTATACAGCTCAATGAGTAACCGTATGTATTCAATAACAGCCGTTGATTGTGGAGCTACAACGTTCGTACACGAACTAGGTCATAACCAAGGTTTGGCGCATTCTCGTAAGCAAGGCGATACGGCCGGTGGCGTATATGTTGATGGTATGGGCCACGGTGTACAAAATGAATTTGCCAGTATTATGGCTTACCCGCATGTGTTTGGTAGTGCAACTCAGTACGATTATTTCTCTAACCCAAATTGGAGCGTAAACGGCATTTCATTTGGTGTAACCAACCAAGCATATGCTATTCGTACTGTAACCGACACAAAAACCAGTATTGCTAACTTTAAATAAACCCAATTCTAAGAATTAGCATTAAATAAATGGGTAAATTATTACCCATTTACACCAATTAAGTTTCCCTTGCGGAGCGCCTCGGCGCTCTTTTTAATGATTAACTGCTTTTATTGCAGGCATTAAGGTTTTGCCATCGCTATCTACTTTACTCATTAGCGTTAACCCCATTACCTTGGCAAGTACAGGGTAAATATCTAAATTATTCACCAGCTCAATACTTACCCCATTTTTAAACGCAGGACCTGCTGCTACAAAGGTGGCTGCCATATCATCACTATAAGCATAGCCATGTGTACCTAAATAAGGCGCTTTAGTACCGTTACTAAATACCGCAGGCGCATTGGTTTGCACCACAATATCGCCCACTCGGCTCCCGCTGTTATAATGGTAGCCTTCAAGCTGTTCGCTACTTAAAACACTATAACGCCCCTTAGCCGCTTTTTGTAAACGTGCTTTATACGCGTCAATATCAGCATTTTTAGCATCGCTTTTAGTATAAATAAGTAAACGAGGACCGGTATTCACAATAATAAAATTATCATCTTTAGGTAAACTGCTAACAATAATGCTTTGCTCAGGATCAACCTGTGCCATGCCATGATCAGAAACAATTACTAAGTTTATATCCTGAGATAATTTGCTCAAGCGAGTACGTAATTGCCCCATTAAGGCATCTAACTTATGAACAGCGTCACGTGTTTGTGCTGCATCTGGGCCAAACTCATGCCCCATACTATCAACCAGCGAAAAGTAACTGGCTACAAAACGTGGGCGCTGCGCTTGAGGCAAACTTAACCATTGTACAATTTGGTCAATTCTGTCTTGGTATTTACCTTGTTTGGAATAATGAAAATAGTAGTCTGGCGTCATACCATTAAAGCGCGCATCAGACTCAGGCCAAAAATACACCGCCGATTTAAGCCCATGCATTTTTACTAAATTCCATAATGGAGTACCACGTACCCAGGTACTGTCTTTTTGGCCTTTACCCATGCTGTAGCATTGATTATTGCGCGCTTTGTCACAAAATTTATTGTCAACAATACCGTGGTTAACGGGTAGTAAACCAGTAATCACCGAAATATGATTTGGAAACGTTTTAGTAGGGTAAACTGGCTGCATTTTTTGTGCTCTAACCCCTTGCTCAGCCATTGCTTTTAAATTGGGAGCACCGTGCTTTTCAATATAATCCCAACGCAAGCCATCAATTGAAATCATCACTACAGTTTGCTCTTTGGCTGCAAACGCATTACTCATCCCTAATAAAAGGCAAAAACAGACTGCCTTTGTGATCCACAACTTCATTTTAAACACCTATAGATGTATGTTAATTTTATAAAAAATAATACTAAAGCAAGTTGTTACTTTATGATACATGCTGATAGATTAAAGATGGCTCACTAAAAAATATAACTGTGCACTTAATAAGAGCCCAACGTGCAAAATAAAAGGATTGCCATGATCGACTTCAGCAGCAAAATCACCCCAGCGCGTATGCAGCGCACGACGGCCAATTTACAAATGGCGCTTGAGAGCGATCGTGGCCGAATTATTAATAGTGCAGCCATTCGTCGGCTGCAACAAAAAACCCAAGTATTTCCGCTTGAACGCAATGCAGCCGTGCGCTCGCGCCTTACTCACTCATTAGAAGTACAACAAGTTGGTCGATTTATTGTGCAGCGTGTTTTTGCCAACTTAAATTACCAACAGCAAAAAGAATATGGTTTATCAGGCTTAGAGCGCCCGCTAGAAACCCTAGTAGAAATGGCCTGCCTAATGCACGATATTGGTAACCCGCCATTTGGTCACTTTGGCGAGGCCGCCATTAATAATTGGTTTAATGCTAACTTGGCCAGTATTACGCCTGAGCGTTGCCAAACAGCCAATAGCAGTATAGGCGTTATTTTTAAACATTTAGCGCAAGATATTTGCAGTTTTGAAGGCAACGCCCAAGGCATACGTATTATTCACTCATTGCTCAGCCTAAATTTAACCTACAGCCAAAGTGCGGCAATTTTAAAGTACACCCGCCCTGCCAGCTTAGCGAAGCAAGATATCCCACAAAATAAAAACTACATTATGAAAAAAGTGGGCTACTACTACAGTGAAAAAAGCTTTGTAGAGGCACTGCAAACTGAGCTCAAAATGGAGCCGAATTGCCGCCACCCAGCCAGTTACATAATGGAAGCCGCTGACGATATTTCTTATTGCTTGGCTGACATAGAAGATGCGGTAGAAAAAGACATAATCACCACACAGTTATTATGCGAGCAACTAAAAAAACAGTATCAAAAAGCGTTAATTAACTTAGCCTTAAACGACACCCAACATCAAAGCTTTGTCGATGATGCAATTAATTACGCTATTGAACGCGCGCAAGCACAGCCCTTTAATTTTAATAGTGAATTTTTTATTTATTTGCGTGTATCGTTACTGCACCCATTAGTAAATCATGCTGCTAAACGCTTTATTGAAAACATAGAGCCAATTTATCATGGTGACTTTAACCATGCATTATTAGAAGACCGCAGCTACCTGCATGCAGTAACCCAAGCCCTAAAACAAGTGGCACTTGAGCATGTATTTTCTCATAAAGAGGTCGAAAAGCTCGAACTACAAGGCTACCGTATTATTAACGGCCTACTAGAATGCTATAAACCGTTACTGCAATTAACTAGCGACGACTTTAAACGCGCACTACATGGCGACAACCGTTTATTAATAGAATCGAGATTAGTTAAAAAACTCTCTAAAAAACATTTAAGTAGCTATCAGCACGCTATAAATGCCATGCAAGAAGAGCCCGACCACTTTGCAGCTTATGAGTTTTATTACAGATGTAGACTCATTCAAGACTACATAAGCGGCATGACTGACCAATTTGCTTACGACGAGTACCGCAGCTTAATGGTGATTGACTAATTTAGGCTTAGCGCGCGAAATTGCTAAGCCCTAGATAATTTTTTACTTTACGCTTAAAATTAGTGCATTGATGCTTAACCGCTTTTGAGTTTTATGAAACCGTTACTGAGTTGCTTACTTTTTTGTTTTACTTTGTTTTATAGTGCCAGCAGTGTCGCTTACAACGAAGCGATGTGCATTCTTATAAAACAAGAAATGCAGCAATATAGTAACGACAAAACTAGCCGTAAGTACCGTAACGCCGCTCGCGACTACAAAAAAAACTGCAGTAACCCAGCACGTACTCAACCAGCAGCAAAGCCTAAAGCGCAACCCATTATTGAACAACCCATCCCTGAGATTACAAAACCGCAAGTAACTGAGCCTGTTTCATCTGTTGTAAATACCCCTATTGCACAGAGTCAAACCCAGTCATCACTTACACAGCAAAGCGCAAAATCAAACGTTGAACAAACAGTAGCAACAGCGTCTGAGCCAGATATTGAGCAAAGTATTAAACATACTCAAAGTACAACTGTTCCAGCATCAGCAAGTACCGAGCCTAATGAGCCGCAAACCAATAAAACAACAAACGATGAACAAACTGATGCTGCAACAAATGATCAGCCTAGCATTGATACAACCATGCAAAACAACACAACTCCAGCAGTTACAAAATCAACAGTAGAGCCTTTACAAACGGCCATGCCGGTTACCGTAAATGCCACAGAGCAAGTTAACGGTGTTGCCTCATCAATCCCTAAAAAATCAAACATGTTGTCGCTAGTATTACCCAGTGTGGCGCTACTCTTAGTGGTAATAATTGGGGTTGTTGTATTAATGCGCCTACGCCATGTTAAGCAAAATAACGAGCCTGCTGATACCAGTATGCCACCAGCTGCTCCCCCTACTAAGTGCGATGACAAGCAAAGTAGTACTGCTATTGATGAATCTAAGACTCTTGATACTAGCAAAAGCGAGCCAAAAACAACAACCGAAAGTGCCGAGCCAAACGCAAACGAAGTGAGTACAGCTAAAGTAAAGCAAATCCCGAATACCGCAGAGTTTGAAGCCGCCGCTAAAGCCACTTTAGAACGAATAAAAAATGCCACCGAGCATGCAGAGCCACAAGTAAGAGACTTTGACCCCGAAGCCAAACAAATCAAAAAACAGCGCAAGCCGGTTAATCAGCCTAGCGAGCCTGTACCAGCGACTAAAAAAGAAGCACCTATTGCAGCTGAGCCCATTTCGCCTCAACAACCAAAGGCAGACTTACATTCGCCTAAACAACCGCGCTCACCGTTAACGCCATCTACCGAGCACGACTTTAAAGAGCCTGAAATACGCACCTTCGATCCCAACGCCCCCTTACCCACTAAAAAAAGTGCGATAAAACCAGAACAAGTAAAGGTATCGCCAGTTGAACCCACTAAGCCTGATATACCGCCACAAAGCAGTAACCCATTTGCTAACTTATCGCTTGATGAAAGTTGGGATCCAAATTCACCACAAAAACCGAAAGTGGAAGAAAAGCAACGCGCCCCTAAATCACAAGCACTAATTGAAGCTGAAGAGCGCGCAAAAAACATGCAAACAAAAGAATAATAGAGTACGCTGTACTTATTAAAAGGTGGCTTTAAATCTAATACCAATTCGCTTAATCAAGTGGTCTGTTTTGAGGCAGGAAAAATGTGTTAATAGCTAGGCAAAAAATTTGCTATTTAGCTGTTCTCAGCAATTGCTCCTGCATTGCTCTACCTTCTGCATCCATGCAGTCGTAAATGAGAGTTTTTTAACGCAGGTAGCGACACGTTTAGCCCCGTAAAATGATTAAGTATTATTGCCGACTGACCTAGCTTAAGCGTGCATTCAGTTTCACTCACTACAATAGCCTACTTTTTAAACAGTATCGGTCACAACCTAATGGCTAAGAAGGAGTAAACTATACATATGCATGTGATGTTATCAGCTAAATTAAGATACCTTATTTTTACCGCATCTTTTTGTCTGATGGCTTTAGTGAGTGATTACAGTAACGCAATTGAAGCAATTCAACCCAAAAACGAACAGCCCACACATACCACTACTTTAAATATAAGTACCGGCGAATGGCCCCCTTTTTTAAGTGAATCATTACCTCATCAAGGTGTGATTGCCCATTTAATCACCGACTTATTTGCACAAGCCAATATTAAGGTTAACTTTACCTTTTTACCCTGGCCGCGTGCTTACCACGACACTATTAATGATAAATACGCAGCCACCGCCGTATGGATGTTTGAACAACAACGTACTGAGGATTATTTTTACAGTGAGCCAGTGTTAAACGAGCGTTTTGTATTTTTTTATTACAAAAGACGCCCTTTTGATTGGCAAAACCTAAACGATTTAAAAGGCTTATTACTCGGTGGTGGGCTTGCTTACAGTTATGGCGAAGAGTTTGATAAAGCACTACAAGCGGGTCTATTTGATATGTCGCGAGTAAGTACTACAGAGCAAAACTTTAAACGCTTAGCTATGGGCAGAATAGACGCCTTTGCCGAGGAAAAAAGCGTAGGCTATTACACCTTGGCCAGTAAGTTACCTAACTTATTTAGCTCTATTAACCATCACCCCAAAGCTTTACTCATAAACCAAAGCTTTATGATGTTCCCTAAAAATAACAAATACAGTAAACAGCGGCTTGAAATTTTTAATCAGCAATTACTTAAATTTAAACAAAACGGCCGCTATCAAGCCTACTTTGATGCGTTAGATAATGGCGCTTATCAACCCACAAATAACGCCCTGGCCGACTGACCTGGCACGGGTTGCAAGCTACGAGCTAGGTTTTAGGCTTTAGGCTTTAGGCTTTAGGTTTTAGCACAAGCTCGCTGCTCGTCACTCGAAGCCCGCTGCCTTTACCACAGTAGGCGTTAAGCTTGCTGACGCGAAAAGCACCGCTTTTAAATTACGTTACTTTCACGCATTATTCGCCTCAAAAAATGAGGCGAATAGCGCACTTAATTGCCTCATTGTATTAATTGGTAAGTTGAAATCGTAGAAACCAGTTTTAGCTGTGATTATTTTAAACGCCAATTTCGGTTTCGAGCAGCAAGCGACTGGCAACGAACACAACCTAGCGCCTTTTATCATCATAGGCGTTAAGCTTGCTGACGCGAAAAGCGTAGCTTTTAATGGCAAGCTGAAGTGTATATTCGGCTTTGATTTTATTTAAAGAGTAAGTGATGAGTTTATAGTGTTGAACAAGCCTTAATTGCAGCAGCTATGGCCGAAGCGCTTTGTTTTGAGTAACCGCCGCCACCAGTGACCACAGTTGGTATTTCAAGCGTTTTTAAGTGAGACAGTATGATTTTTTCACGCTTGGCAACATCTTCAACAGTAAGTTTAAAGCCACCTAATTTATCAACAGCCAATACATCAGTCCCAGCTACAACAAAAACCAAAGCATAATTAACCGTTATTAACTCAAGCGCTTGAGTTAACTTTTCTAAATATTCGCAGCCTTCTACACCACTTTTTAACGGAACCGGAAAGTTTACTCTGTTACGAGTATATTGTGAGGTCGGGTAAATATCCTCATTATATACATCTAGCAAATGTACATTTTCGTTGTCTTTAAACGAGAAAGCATTGCCATTTCCGTGATGGGCATCAACGTCGATAATTAAAACTTTATCAGTTTCACTTAAGTGGCCACTCTTTCGCAATTGTTGATAACTAATACCAACATCATTATAAACACAAAAACCCTCCATATTTGCATAACTAGCATGGTGAAAACCGCCTGATAAGTTCCACATAATCTCACCAGACTTCAAGGCATTTTCAGCACCCAATAAAGTACCTGAAACAGCTAAGCGCATAGGTGTCAGAATTTTTTTATCTATAAAGCCAAAGCTAACAAAAGGAATACTGGGTACTTCAAGTGTACGTAAAACAAGTGTTTTACTCAAAACCAACTTTCTCATTAACTCATTGAGGTACTCATTAATTACTTTAGTTGGAACAGGTTCACTTGGATAGATTATTTCAATATCTGAGCCGCCAAGCTCTGAAATAACCTTAGCAAATTTTTCACCATCAAATGGGTGCAAGTATTTTAATAACCCTAACTGATAATTAAAACCTGGCTCATAAATAACTTTCATGTTTATGCATTTTCCGTTTCTGCAAGCTCTTTAGCGTAACGTAATACCTCGTGAGCTACTGTTAAATAAATTAAAAACGCCTATGCACTATATTAGTTATCAATTTAGCCTTTTCGGGCACGAATGACGAGAGAATTATCTTAGTAGTGTTCTTTAAGTTTTACTATAGGCGTGCAGCTTGCTGACGTGAAAAGCGTAGCTTTTAATGGCTCAAAGCCCGCTCCCCGCAACCCGCCGCTCGCCATCTTTATTTATACATGTCGCGTTAGCGTGTGCCGACCGTCCGAGGACACACACTCCCCAGTCCAATGAGGTACACACGATAAATTAAACTTACTCAATCGCGACTAATTTATTTACTTCTACCGGTTTTGCTAACGCCGTTTCATAAAATGCAAACACCTCTTTTACATAGGGCTGTGAATAATGCGTATCCAAAGCAGCTTGCGACGTAAATTGTTCGACTAAAAACAAGCATGTTTGCTCACTATTGCTGTATAGCTCAAATCGAATACAGCCAACCTCAGACTGTGTAGGCTTTAAAATTTGCTGTAAACGCCCTTTACAGTCATCAAATAATGAAGTTACATGTCGCGTTGGCGACGGCAACCAAAGAGAAGTAATCGCCGACTTCTCTTTGGAATCTCTCGGCGCCCCGAGGATCACACTGTTCTCTCAATTCAAATTAATGATATGAACGTAAAGGCGATGAAACACGTCCGTGTGTAGGCATCGCTTAACGCGCATCCATGCGCTGTTATTACTCATCATTAATTCAATTTCGGGTGTGATCACGGGGGAATTGTCTTGGCAACCGCCTTCAAATTTGTTGTTGCTATTGCTGTTAGGTATATTGAGTTATCTTAATTATTTGAGTAACTTAAATGGCTAATCAAGATCAAAAAGGAAAATGGCTTTCGAGCAAAGAGACCATCAAACATCTAAAAATAACAGACTGTGAGTTAATGCACCGCCGCGAGCGTGGTGAACTTAAGTTTGAAAAGCGCGGACGCGCGTATTTTTATTATATTGAAATCAAGGATCAATAAGTGATTTTTCACGATTTACTGCAAGAAATGCAAGCCAAAGAACAAAAAGTATCTATTCCTCAAGGCTTCCAAGACTATGTTAACGCTAATAATTTAAAAGCAAACACCGCAGCTTCAATATCTATAGACTCAATCAAAAAACTGCCTAAAGTTTTAAAAGACCAAAATATGATGGTGTTAAGGCTTGGTTCTCGCCCTGCTTCTAATCAAACTTACTTTTCGCTTGTGAAAACGGATGATGTGAAGACATTCTTTTTTGACGATTCATCTCTCTTTAGTCAATTACAGCCAGAGTTATTTTTACCTAATGTTTCTATTCGCAGCTTATTTGCTTTCCAACTACTGCCAAAAGTAACTGAAACCTCAGTTGTAAATCTAGCTATAGCATCAGGGTTAATGGCTGAAGCGCTTAATCTCGAAGATGATAAAACAATGGTTGTGCCTGCAAACGGGCAAAGTACATTTACGTTTAACTTTAAACCACTCGCTAACGAAAACGTCGTTCTTGAGCATATAAAAGGCCAAGTTGAAATCGATGCTGTATTTGTTGCTAAGCGAAACGGTAAAGAACACTTATTTGTAATTGAGGCAAAGCATAGCTATAAATTTGATTCTTTAGCCAAACATAAACTGCTTTACCCTAGTTTAAGCCTATTACAAAAGCTGCCCTCGTCTATGCCAATAGTGCCCGTTTATTTACGGAGCATAAAAACGCCTAACGGTATCGACTTCTACATTGCTGAGTGCCCTTGCATTGTAAATCAACAAGATGAGTTATATAGTTTGGATACATTGAGCCCCTGTAAATTGCAGGCACTACATTTAGCAAATTATTAGACTATGAACGCAGAGCAATTTAAGCAGCTTGTAAAAAAAGTAAAAATAGCAAAAAAGCTACCTGATGCAATCTATTTCCACAAAGATGCATTTGCTGATGCACCTGCCGATTTAGTTAAATTTATTAAAGTTGTTGCGCAAGCTTTAAAGGTTGATGAATCCGATTACGATCTTATAAAGTTATTTAAAAGTGACTTTAGACTTTCACTGTTAAGCTACCCAACCTTTTATGAAGATTCATACCCTGCGCTTAAGCAAAGCGTAACTGTAGATCTAGCAAAACTGTCGCACAAAATAACTAAATACGATAACAGCGAAAACCCACCTATTTTGCATCGAAAAGAAACCATGGTTTTGCCTACTAATAAACACTATCAATTATTTTGTGATTTAACTGCTGAAGGCGAGCAAGCGGGCCTATACGAAAACACGCGTATGATCGGCTTTAGAGGCTCGTGGGAACGTTTAATTACAAAAAAAGGATACGAGCTAGTTGATGGTCGTTTATTCCGAAGCTCTGCAGTACAAAGCCCTACTGATGACAAAACAATTGATCGACATTTAACGGCAATTGTACGGCATGAACTTTCTGCCCCTTTAAAAACATTAGCTAAAAACGGCTTTTTAAATGGTGATTACTCTATTTTTGATTACGGGTGCGGTAGAGGTGATGATTTACGAGAGTTAGAGGCTCATGGGATAGATGCATTAGGTTGGGATCTTAATTACCGACCTGATGCAGATAAAGTTATTTCTGACATTGTTAATATTGGTTTTGTAATTAATGTAATAGAAGACCGAGATGAACGAATAGAAGCGCTACTTGGTGCGTGGGAGCTTTCACAAAAACTATTGGTTGTATCTGCAATGTTAGGTAACGAATCACTCGTTAGTCAGTTTCAACCATACAAAGATGGTGTAATAACAAGCCGGAATACTTTCCAAAAATATTATACGCAAGCTGAGCTTAAAGCGTTTATAGAAATGAGCGTTGACGAAAACGCGATTGCTGTAGCTCCTGGTATTTACTATATATTTAAAGACAAACAACTAGAACAGCACTTTTTACAAAACCGTCATAAACGTACTTATAAGTGGCAACACCTAACAGCGCCTGAGCCTGTTAATGAAGAACAAGCGCGTATTTTATTTACGCAGCATCAGCAACTTTTTGAATCGTTTTGGTTAACGTGTTTAACGCTAGGCCGCTGCCCTGCAAACAATGAATTTGCGCAAAGTGACAAAATAAAAGAAGTTATTGGTTCAAATAAAAAAGCCCTACAACTTGTTTTAAAGTGGTTTGAAGAAGACGAGCTAACAACCGCTGAAACAATGCGTAAAGAAGATTTACTTCTTTATTTTGCTCTTGCTATGTTTGAAAAGCGTAAACCATATGCACAACAACCTGAAGACTTAAAGCGCGACATTAAAGCATTCTTCGACACTTACAAAATAGCGCAGCACCAAGCCACTGAGCTGCTTTTTCAAATAGCAGATAGTGCATTGATTGAATCACTATGCCTAGAAGCTGAGAAGATATTACCTGCAGGTAAAATCGATTTTGAAAACGGCCAGCCCCATGCACTAACACTGCATAAAGACTTTATCACCTTATTACCACTCGTACTTCGTGTATATATTGGCGCAGCCCTACAAATGTATGGCGAGCTTGATGATATTCAGCTTATAAAAGTTCATATACATTCGGGTAAGGTAACACTGCTTGGTTATGAAGGGTTTTATGACTCTCCGCTCCCACAGTTAAAAGAACGCGTTAAAATAAAAATGGCAGATCAGGATGTTGATTTTTTTGATTACGTCATTGAAGAAAAACGACCGCTCCTCCTCAATAAAATAGATTACATTGACGATACGTTTGAGGACTATAAAAAACAAAAGGCGTTTAATAAACGCCTTTGGGAAGAACTTAGCAAGCTTGATAGTGAGTATCGAAATATTAAATATAATCAACTTATTGCATTATTAAACCAGGTGAAATTGCGGATTAAGAGTTATCGTTTTTACCGAAGTTAAATACCCTTAAAAACTTCCTTACCATGGTATTCCATATAATGCATTTGATTAGCTGTAAAAAAATAATTTTTATCTCTATTAATATTCCATAATTCTAATACACGTTTTGACAATAATTGAGAAATGACAATACGACCTTTATTATTAAAAGTAATTAAACCTCTATCAAATAATTTATCAACGTGAGGGGCAAGTAACAATCCATTTGAACCATCGTATTTTTCAATATTATTAGAGTATTTCCAAGGCTTTATATGGCTTGCAACCAATATTGAATGATCAGTCACATTGGTAACGATACATTTTCCTTTACACTCTTGAATCACATTATCTCTGAAATACGATTGACCTAACCTATAGTTAACTAAACCTAAACCTTCTGTTACCTCAAACTTTTTTAAATCAGGTAAAATTGAATTT
Organism: Pseudoalteromonas undina; assembly: GCF_000238275.3. Lineage (NCBI taxonomy): Bacteria > Pseudomonadati > Pseudomonadota > Gammaproteobacteria > Alteromonadales > Pseudoalteromonadaceae > Pseudoalteromonas > Pseudoalteromonas undina. The sequence continues at coordinate 130,319 of NZ_AHCF03000004.1, read as the reverse complement.
TTAGAATAGCCTTTAGTATAGAGATAAAATTTATTTTTCTGGGTAGGGCTTTTTTCGAACCAAACGTTATCACCTATTGATATTCCCATTTCTGAAAGTTCATTTTTTGCACTGGAAAAAGTAAGGTAATGTCTGCCTGATGATTTACGATTGAGTGTAATATAAAAGACATTGCTATTAATATAAAACTCAAGAGGTTCACTATGCTCCCCTAAACCTAGTTTTTTATCAATGAAAAAAATAACTATATCTTTAGGTACGCCTGACTCAAAGCTATTAATTAAAGATTTATCAGCTTTTTTTATCACTATATTTTCAGAAAGTAAAGTCCATGAGTGTGATGTAAATGGGTACTTTAATATTGAACCCATAATTAAAGAGCCTCTAATTGCAAGTTCTTTAAAAATATCTCTGCCAATCTTAATGAGCGTTTTGTTATAAAATCTTTGTCCCAATCAAAAGTTACATCTTCTTTTTCAAGATCAACTAAAACCCATTTACAGAGTCTTTCGGAAATTGCTTTTAAATGGTGCAACCTTTCACTGTAGTCAACTAAAGAAGAGCAGTAATCAGTTATGTATTGTGCTTCAACTGTAAAATTGTCATCCAATAACTTAGCAAAAGCTTCAGCTTTAGCCTTAGCCCCACATTTTATAGAATAGTTAATACTTGGATTTAGTAAGGTTAAATTTCCCACGGAATTGATAGAATCAGAAGCATCGCAAAGCTTAATGTCCCAAGGAGGTATCTGTTTATTTAAAAGATCTTTTGGAGCAATATGCTCGACCGATTGGTAATCATTATTAATCCAATTAGATGGTCTGATTAAATCATTTCCTTTTGTAGAATAACGATTCAAACCTACTTCCTCACCTGTACCGGGTAGTGTATTAGTCGCCGCATAAAACATAAAAAACTTAATAAGTGGCTTTGCTGATGAGTAAGTGAGGTTTTTCACTATTTGCTGTTGCTGTACTTCGTTAAAGCTTGCATCTGAAGAGCTCAAACCGAACTGAACTTCCATATGTCCATCAAATGAAGCTTTTATATTTTCCACATAACTGAGCTCTATCTCCTTTTTGTATAGAAGGCCATCTTTATATTTTTGCTTCCAAAACCCATCTGGATACTTATTAATTAACAATCTGCACTTTGTGAAAATTATCGCTGATAAGTTAATTGCTCTAAACAGTAGAAGCTTATAGCTTTCGCTGTTTTCAGAATGTGACATTCGATATTTATGGTAAATAGAGACCAGGAAAGCATTACATATATCATGAGAATCTAAGATATAGAAGAAATTGAAAGCAACCTTTCTATCAAATAAGTGTTGCCTGCTCTTGTCTAAATATACTGCATCGTCAGAAAATTTTGTATTAAAGTCCTTGTTTAACGTAAAGTATTCAAGGTAACACTTTATGCTAAGTAAAATTTCACAAAACTCTGTAGCAATTTCCGATTGGTTTAGATTGTTATAAGTGCCAACGCCATCGCCTTCTTCATCTCTGTTTTTCAGACAATTACTCAATCCTTGAGTTATTATTTTTCTCTGCCCTGTTAAATTAGATGCTTGCGAATCAATATTAAAATAAAACTTAGCAATTTCGAAAAAGCTTTTGATTCTTGTTTGAGAACGATACCACTTATTACCTTTTGAAACCCACTCATCAACTTCATTAAAGACTTTAAATGCCCCAGAATCTTTGAAAAGCAAATTGTCTGCTTTAAAGCATTTCGCAAGCATAGGTTTTACAAGATCAAATGCTGTTAACTGCTCGCCAGTAGAATTAATTGACTGAAAGATATCAAGCGATTTTTCTTGAGAAGGTGATGATATAATTGTCAAAAAGCAATATTTATGCATGTATTTAATGTAAGAACACAACCCTATAATCTCAGAAATAACCTGGATTCTCTTAGGGTTATTTAAGATATACTCATTCAAATCCACCTTTGAGTATTTTGTATTCAGACCAGGAAATAACTCCTTACCTTTAAAAAATACATCAATAATTCTACACTCAGTCAAATTATCTAACAAACACTCGATTTGTTGGTCACAAGTGTCGATAGCTACTTTCAATTGTTCATCATCAGAACATGGAGCATCCTCAACTTCGATACTACCATCTAAACCTGAATTTATTTTTTCTATAAATACAATGATTTGAGATAAATAATTACTCAAGGGTGACTTATATGATGAACTACACTCCAGTGACCATAGATCTTCACCTTCTCGTATTATGAATGGGCGTAGAGTTTCCGAACTCGCATCTTTTCTAGAAAAGGAAGGTAAAAGGATACCTTCCTGGTAGGTTTTGAAAACATCCTCAGCTAACTTTTTCTCCTCATCAATATTTAGATCTAGTGTAAGTAGGATTTTTTCCAGCTTTAGGTATAAACGAGACGATAAAATAGCCAGAGTTGAAGTTCGCTGTTGACCATCGATTAGCTCGCGAACTTTATTTATATATTTATTATTAATATGTTCAGCTAAATAATCACTATCTTTTGCATCACGATGCCAATCAATAACACAACCTAAGTAAGTACTAGAGTTCTTCTCTCGCTTTTCTTCTTGAGCTATAGTTAGTGATCTAAGTCCAATTTCAATATCACTAATTAACTCTTTCACATTTCTTTCAGACCAGGAGTACTTGCGCTGATATTCAGGTATAAAGAAATATGTTTCCCCTTGTAAATAGCTCCCTATACTTTTTGACGCACCTTCATAAATACTCATTACTTATTCCTTAATTATTCTTAAAACTTCACTTCGTCTACCTGGCATATAAACCTCTATTTCATCACTTGCATAGAGCTTTAAATAGGAATATAAATTTGCTTGGAGATCTTTTATTTCTTGCCGATAAGGTACTGGGTCATCAGCTAATGCGTCATGCAGCAACCTTGATATTTGCCCGAAACCCAAGTCTCGTTCTGACTGATTTTCAGTAATTTGTTTTTTTAACCAACGGTATGCCTTTGCTTGCTTAAATAAAGTTGACGCTAATGCAAAATCGTCTTTAGCATTCTCAATTTGAGCAAAAGGTAACGAAGAGTTGAGTTGGTATTCATTCAAAGTAACACCTGGTTTACCTAGCGGGAAGTCTGATACAAACAGCTCAGTTGTTTGAGGCATTATCTCTTCGGGCCATACAGCAGGTAACTCTGTTTCATCCGCATCATCAAATTGTTCTAAAAACGCCTGCATTTTATCAAGCGTATTTATACTTAACTCAGTTGCTGATTCAACAACTTTATTAATGAATGCTTTAGATTGTTCACAAGCATTTACCCTACTACAGGATTCTAAGTTACCGTTATTAACTAAGGCTAACCCTTTACCCGTTAAATTAGCACTGCCATTAAAAATAGTGTCTTGATCTATTTGATAAATTTTTGCGTGCAGGTTTATTAGTGCTTTAACTTGGTAGCCACTGTTAATGCAATCTCGAAGTGCATTTAAGTCACTTGCACCTTTTGCAAAATCAGTTGGTGTAAAACGGCCTATCAATTGCACTTTAGGTTTATTGTTAGAAATTAATCGACCCAACCAGCTTGTCGCTGATCGGGTCATAAAAGCAGATATAATAGTTAAATTTTTACAGCTAGGTAATAATTTCTCTAGCTGATATGTAAGCTCTGAACTTGAGATTAAGCTCGACATTAAAAGTCGTCCGCATCATCTTCAGGGCCTTGAAGGAACTCACTAATCACTAACCCCCACTCTCGGCGAATAGTATTTAGATAATTTAAACGCTTTTCGTCAGTTGTTTCATTCATCACTCGTGCAAAACCTGCAATTGTAGTTTGCATTATTTCAAGCTCATCACCACCGAGTTTGCTTACAAGCTTTTGATAAAATACGTGGTTGGTATTGAATAATACAAGCGTTAAACCTTTACTTGTTGATACGTCAAAAAAGGCTTCAGAATCTCGTGCTACGTCTTCAATTAAAAAACGGTTTCCTGTAAGGATAAGGCGCTCAGCTTTTTCTTCAGCTTCTTCATCACTCATTCCACCTGCTTTTTTAAGATGATCAACAACATCCTCTTTCTTTAGCTCTTTTGGTGCTTCTTCTTTAGTTTTATGGCCATGAGTTTCACGATGTGCAGAGCCTTGTGTTGCTTTAGATGCTGCGCCTTCAGACACTGTTTTAGGCTCTTCCCCTTTTACAGCTTTGCCTTCAACATTTATTGTATCTAACTCTTTAGTTAAAGCTGATACATGCTTTTTAATTACTGCCACTACTTTAAGTACTTGAAGTAATGAATCAGAATTCTCTTCTAAATCTCGTAGGTATTCTTGCTCAGAATCGAATCCAGCTTGAGTAAAAATAGTTTTCATTTCATAAGGAATTAAACGAATTGCATCTTGCTTATTATTCGTTACACCAAACACAGCATCAAGCGTTGGCGGGAAGGATACTTCAATACCAATAAAACGTCCTTTACTCTCTCTTAAAGCAGAAGTTAAGAATGAGTCTCTTAAAACTAACTCTCGATTAGCACGAACAATTGAAACCCCAACATTTTTGCTGCAATGCTTACCCCAAGTAGTACCGCCTAACTTACCAACAGTATCCTTTAAAATACGATTTGATATATTCTTTTTAACCATTGAGGTGGTAACAGTTACATCATCTCGTTTAGGCTCACCATTTTCATCGATATATTCAACGGAGATGACTTCTTCATCCATTTTTTCAAAAAACGCTTCATTTTTATAACTACCAGGTAATTCTGGGAGTGAAGTATTCTTCTTAAGATACATTGGATCGTTTGCTTTAAAAGTATCTTTATCGTAAACATCAAGTCTGTCATCTGCTGATTTACGATAAGTAATACTTTCTATTTTTATGTTGTCATCACTAATGAAATTACGATACATACGACCGACTAAATGTTCGCAATGACGGTAAATAGATTTTCCCGTTTTCCAGCTTAAACGGTCAAGCTTGGACCAAATAATTAATGTGCCAGATTCCGGTTTTTTAGTAAAAAATGCTTTTTCGTACTTAGCTGGTATTGTCTTTGCTGTGGGCATTGGGACTTCTTCTAGCGCACCACTTTTCATCTCATCAACATCTAAATAAGTATGGTGGGGCTCCGCACCGGCTTGCCAACTCCATACATCAACGCGCTTACACTGTGAAATGGATGAATTTGGTAATCCCATACCAAACTTACCCATACCGCCCGTATCTTTACGGTGTGTACCGCCACCAAATTGCATAGCAACTCTAAGGGTATCGATATCCATACCTACACCATTATCCCAAAGGGAGATTTCTGATACGGTATAATTTTTACGGGCTTTTAGTTGTTCTTCTATAAAACCAACTTCTACACGGGTGGCCGTTGCTTGTAAGCTATTATCGATAAGTTCAGCTAAAGCGTATGCTGTATTGTTGTAACCATTATCCCTTAATGACTCAATAACAGTCTCAGCACTTAAAAATCTATTACTCATTATTTTATATCCTTTTCTGCCCACATATCATTCCAATAACCAAATGCGAGGCTAATACTTTGAAATTCAGGTATGTTATCCATCACTGTATAAATATTGCATTCTTTGTTACCGCCGCTTTTATAGCCACGCATAGCACGGCCCGCCATTTGCAAATACTGTACTAAGGAGTTCATTGGCTTAGCAATTACAGTAACGTTAGTTTTAGGTGCATCAAATCCTGCTGTTAGGACATTAAAATTAACAAGAACTTGCAGCTCACCATTTTTATATTGCGCTATTTTTGCTCTGCGGCTCTCTACTGTGTCATTTTTACTATCAATAGAAGCTGCTTTAATACCTTGATAAGCAAGTGCAGTGGCAAGGTTAATTCCGTGATCAACGGTGCAGGCAAAAACAATGATTTGTGACCCAAGTTTACATTCATCAATAATCGCACTGAGGATCTGACGATTTCGCTCTATGTTATTTGCTAACGTCGTCATTGTTTCTACACCGCCGGCATCTCTTAGTTCATATGCAGCAATACCGGAGTGGTCATAGTTTAATGACTTAAAGTTTGCTTTAGCTAAATAACCCTTTTCAACCAAGTAATCTATTGGCGAGAGATAACCTGATATTTGCATAGAAACTTTATTGTTGTAGAAAAAATTAGCTAAACGAGCATCTTCTTCGGATAGTCCATCTTCAGAGTAGCTTCTGCCAGGAGTGGCAGTTAAACCAATTAAGTCAGCGTGAAATGCTTTGTCATCAATAAAGTCTTGAACAACTTCTTGAAACTTAGGAGCTACAGCTTTGTGGGCTTCATCAAAAATTACTAATGTTACTTTTTCAGCCAACTTGCTATATAAAAGTTGTAACTGTCTTGAATCGCTTTTTCGTAAACTTAAAAATTTATGTAACCCAGCAACGACAAACCCGGAGTCAATACCACTTAAACTTTCTGTAGAGCTTGAATAAAAGCCATATAAAGAAGTAGAACGATTACCTAGTGACTGCCATGCTTTTGAAAATTCAGAATAGGCTTGCGAGCAAAGTTCTTCCCTGTCTGCTAGCCACAAAACTAAGTTATTCTCAGATTGCCTTAAATGTTCGGCAGCAATATTCATTGCAGTTCGTGTTTTACCTGCCCCTGTAGGCAGGTGAATAAGCACTCGCCTTTTATCCTGTACAAGTTCAGAAAACACCTGTTTGCTAATGTTTTGTTGGTAAGGGTATAAACCATAGTTAGGATCTATATGAGTAATACTCTCTAGCGCGTTATCTTGCTCTAATTGGCTTTCGTATAATGCAGATAGGCCCATTAAAGCAGCAAATTTGTCAGGATTTTCATCTGCCCAACTTATTATTGCATCGTAATGTTCGGGGGTTACTTGCTTTGCTTGAAGTTCAAAACTAGGAAACAGCTCAGCTAGCTGCTTTGCTGATAGGCGCTCAACTAACTTATTTCGAAGTCGTGAGTCAAAAATAAAATCGACTTGTTTAACACTCGCAACTATTCCGGCAAGTTTATTTTTATTATATGAATTGGCCTCTGAGACCTGATTGTCTTGCGCATCAAGTTGAAGTGCGAAATTTATTGAATTTTTAGGAAGAAAGCTTAACAATTCATCTTCAGAAAAGTTTAATAAAATTTTAGCAAGCATCTTTAGTCCTTTAATGTAAATCAATGTGATAGCTTCCATTGCATGTAAGCCCATGGGTACAGATCAGACTAAATCACTTGATTATTTGTCTTTATATTCAAAACTTTACAATAAACCCCTCCTATCTACAAGGGTATTGAGATAATTTAAATAAAACTGTATAAAGGTACAGTTTTTTAATGATTAATTACCTAGAAGACTTCCTCTTAACCTTAATTCAAGTTAATATCGCCGCTTGGACAATTTCTCCAGAGGAACTCTAAAAGCAATGAAAGCTAAGTTTACAGGTCACGATACATTCCCTCTGCGCTATGGATGGCTATTCAAAGCGGTTAATCATTTGAATTCAAATGGTAATTTTTCAAGTTCTGACGAAGAAAGTATTCGTCATTCTATCGTAGAGCTTGGCGTTGGTAAAAATATGGTTAAAGCTATTCAGTATTGGGCTGAGTCGAGCGGCATTATAGAAAGCGACAGAAAAAATAATAAAACCTTTCATAATGTGACGAAAAACAAAGGGCACTTTTTGTTTGGTGACAACGGCAAAGATCCTTACCTCGAATTGCATGGTTCTATTTGGTTATTGCACTTTTGGCTAAACTTTAATGATGAACACCTAACCGCCTATCGCTACTTTTTTAATTACTCTAATGTTCAGTATTTTGAAAAATCAAAGCTGATCGATGATTGCTATGAAGATGCAAAGCGCCTAGTTAAAAGCGAAGTTGGTAATATTACGACTATAAAAAAAGACATGGATTGTTTTTTAAATATGTACAGTAAAAAGGTTAAGTCTACAGCTAAGAAGATAGATGAAGATCACTTCACTTCTCCCCTTGCTGAGCTTAATTTACTACAAGATAACGGCCGCTCTTTTTATGTCAGTAATTTAACTGAAAGGCCTGAGTTACCTATTGAAGTATTTATCTATGCGTTACTCGAATTCTTTAAAGTAGAAACAACTGAATCAAAAGTGAGCACTGTTGATTTTGATTCGTTACTTACTAAACCGTGTTCACCTGGCCGAATATTTAGATTATCTGAGGCTGGCCTAGGGCAAAAACTCGATGAAGCTCAGCAACATACTAAAAAAGAAATATCATGGGTTGATTCATTAGGGCTAAGACAAGTAAATATATCTGAATCAGTAAAAAACAATACTTTCAAATACTTAAATGACTATTACGGCAAATCCAATGTCTGAATCTATTATTGAAATAAATCAACGATATAAAAGCTCCACTCGCATTGATGTTGATAGTGCTAACCTAAACCCCTTTATAGATGACTTTATCGTACATGGAACGGCTATTAATGTACTTGATACTGTAAGCCGTGAGTTTGAGGGCAGTACACAAAGAGCCTATACAATCACGGGCCCTTATGGCTCTGGTAAATCGACTATAGCCTTATTTTTATCTTGCTTGCTTTCTACAGATTCAGAACAACGTAGTTACGCTTTAAACAAGCTTAATAATTCTCAAAAAGTAATAACTGGGTTTGATGATAGGTTTAAAATTACTAATGGTTGGAAAACCATTAAGCATGTCTGTGGCCTTGAAGCCCCCGCAAATAGTATTCTAATAAGCTTATTGAAAGCGTTTAATATCAAGTTTAATGCAGAAGATATACTCGCTCTTGATGATGATAAGTGCTTAGCAAAAATAAAATCTATTTTACAAAAACAAAATGATAACGAAGACGGCGTTTTAATTTTGCTCGATGAAATGGGTAAAGCTTTAGACTATCAATCGCGAGCAAATAAAGACTTACATTTATTTCAGTCTCTCGCTGATATTGTTCAACAAGTAAAACGCCCTGTATTACTGGTTGGTTTTTTACATCAAGCATTCTCTGATTACGCTAAAAATAAAGACGTAAAAACACAGCAAGAATGGAGTAAAGTTCAAGGCCGCTATAGAGACTTAAGCTTTAACCCTTCGATTGATGAATCTTTAGTACTTGTAGGTGACTCAATATTTAGAGCCCCAAAAGTAGTAAAAGCTATAGAATCAAAATATGAAAAGCTGGTCGAGGTTGTAAGTTCGGCGTTTGCAAATCAAAACAAAAATATTGATGCATTAAGTAATACCTTACCGCTAGATCCTATAGTTAGCTTATTACTTGGCCCTGTTTCTCGTCGTCGTTTTTCTCAAAATGAGCGTAGTTTGTTCGGCTTTTTAGCGTCACATGAGAAATATGGATTTAGAGAGTTTTTAGAAACAGAATATAGCGAACTTAATGAAGCGCTAAGTTTGTACCGCCCTGAAATGTATTGGGACTATTTACACCATAATTTACACCATTTAATTGTTACTTCACAAGATAGTAAAGCATGGCTAGAGGGTTGCGATGCAATTTATAGAGCTGAACAAAAAGGTGGCGAACTACATACTGCTATTACTAAACTAATCGCTCTACTCACTATTTTTGGTTTCCATCACCAGTTACATGCTAAGCGTGATTTTATAAAAAAATATTTTATCAGTCGCGGATACGAAGCTGCTGAAATAATGCAATCTTTGATTGACTTAGAAACTTGGACAGTTGTTATTTATCGCCAAAAACACGATGCTTTATTTGTGTTCCAAGGTAGTGACATTGATATAAATAGCCTAATCAACGAACGTATTGAAGCTATAAGTTATGGTGTGGATTGGACTGAAATATGTGATATTCCGCAAAATATATTAGCAACTGCACATTACCATAAAACCGGTACTATGCGCTGGGCAACAACAAAGCTGATAAACAAATACGATGTTGCTCTTATCAAGCCATTTGTTACCCCACCTAAAACGGGAGAAGCATTTGCTACGTTTATTTTATGTGTGAATGAAGATATTGCTAAAGCACTTAAACCTCATGAAGAAGCAATGCCTTTCAGTATTGTTGGAAAGTTTGAAGACTTTTCAAACCTTAAAAATGCTGCTATTGAGTTAATAGCTTTAAAACAAATACTCAAAGATGAGAAAAAAATAGCTCATGACTTAATTGCAAAAAATGAGCTAGAGAATCGTATTAAATTTGCGCAGTCGAATGTTGATCATGAGCTTCAATACGTATATAAAAATGCAGACTGGTTTCATTGCGGTAAAAAGTTAGAAACGGCACCTTTAACATCTATCGCCTCAAAAATTGCAAATGAGCTATTTGACAAATCACCAGTGGTAATAAACGAATTAGTGAACCGTTCAAAGCCTTCTGGTAGTGCAAACAGTGCTATTCGTAAGTTAATGAATGCCATGTTTGAAAAAGGCGATGAAAAAGATCTTGGTTTTGATGAAAAAGCCTTTCCACCTGAAAAGGGCCTTTACCTATCTTGTTTAAAAAGTAAAGGTTGGCACTGCAAAACTTCAGAGGGATTTTTATTCCCAAGTGAGTGGAGTAAGGAATCGCAAAAAGCTAACCCTGAAATGCATGAGTTATTTAAAAGCGGCTTTAATTTTATAAAAAACAACTCCAAAAACAAGCAAGTCACTTTAGCTGAACTTTATGATTTTTGGATGCTGCCTCCCTTTGGGCTAACGGCGGGTTTATGTCGTATCTATGGCTTAGCTTTATTAAAATCACTCGAAGGGCAAGTTGCTTTTTATGATTGGGACTCAACCAACCAGTTTATTTTTATACCAGAGTTAGATGAAGAGTTAGTTAATAAAATTTATAAGCATCCGAATGAAGCTGGTGTTCGATATTTTGAAATATCTGAAATACAAAGCCACTTGCTAGATAACTTAGCCCAAGCAACACTTGGCGAAGTTAAAAATGACGCTGCAATATTAAACATAGCTAAGCATATTGTGGGGATAGTTCATAAGTTACCAACATGGGTAAAAAAAACCAGCGGTGAAAGTTTTACTGGTGATGAAGGTAATGGCTTAACAAAGCAAGCCCGTGATTTCAGAAATAAAGTTATTGCTGCCAACGACCCTTATAAGCTTATTTTAGATGATCTACCTGCGGTATTTGGCTTTAAGGAAGACGATGTTGAAGTCGAAGAAAAACTGGGCCAATACCTTAAAACTGCGATCGAAGATTTAAGTGCTCAGCACGATATTTTACTAACCGGTTTTAAGCAGATTATTATTCAAATGCTAGGTGAAGATTTTAATCAGGCATTAAAGGAACGATGTGATTTTGTTGAAAAAGTTGCAAAGCGCCCTAATGTGAAAGAACTTGCTAAACGTATTTCACAGCACATAGATGGTAAAACTAAGTTTGAGTTTATTATTAATTTAGCTGCAGGAACACCAGAACGTAATTGGACTGATAAACACCTTCGTAACGGTTTAGATGAACTACAAAACTTATGTGTACAGTTTAGACGCATTGAATCATTTGGTAATATTCAAACTCGAGGTAATTCCAAGCCATTGGCATTTATCACTACGGACAATGATGGTAACCACCAAGAGTTTGGTGGGTTCATTAGACATGATCTTAACAATGATAAAGAAGTAAAAAATGCAGTTAATAGCATCCAGACTTCTATTGCCGCAATGCCTAAAGAAAAGCAACTTGCTGCACTCACAAACCTATTAACTAATTTGATGGATCAAACAGAAGCTGAGGTACCAGATGACGGAAAAAGTTAAACATGTGTTAGGCCTCTCAGGTGGTAAAGATAGTAGTGCTTTAGCACTATTTGTTAAAGAAACTTATCCAGAGTTGGATGTTGAGTACTTTTTTACTGATACAGGCTATGAGCTTCCAGAAACTAATGAATTTATTGACCAACTTGAAGAAAAGTTAGGATATATTCATCGCTTAAATGCCCGCTCTTTAAATAATATAGAGGGGCGTGGCGAGAAAGATTTTGCCCATTTATTAAAAGAGCATGGTAATTACTTACCTTCTCAAAGAGATCGGTGGTGTACTGTTCAGATGAAGTTAAAACCATTTGAACAGTGGTTAGATAGCTTTATTAAAGATGGTTACAAAATAAAGAACTATGTTGGCATAAGAGCAGATGAACCTGAACGTGTTGGCTACATGACAATTGAAAAACCAATCGAATCAGTTTTTCCATTTAGGGAGCATGGCATAGTAAGAAGTGATATAGAGAATATATTACAGCGAAACGGTTTAGAATTGCCGGAATATTACAAATGGCGCTCTCGCTCTGGATGTACATTTTGTTTTTATCAGAGAAAGATTGAATGGGTTAAGCTCATGGAAAAGCACCCTGACTTGTTTGAAGAAGCAAAAGCTTTTGAAAAAGGCGATGACAATAATACGACCGTTGGTGAACGTTTTTACTGGATGGGCCAAGGTCAGCCATTAGAAACATTAGAAGACCCTGCAGTACAAAAACGTATTATTGAAAATCACGAGAAAAAAGTTGCTCGCTTTAACAAGAAAAAACGCCGTAATGCGCTATTAGGTGACTTTGAAGGTTATTGTGAGTTTAACGAGCTAGATGATATTTATGACGAAGCAGAAGGCGGTGGAGCCTGTGTGACATGTTATAAATAATACGAAGCGGCTAAATAGCCGCTTTTTTTATAGCTTGAACTAAAAAATCAATGTCTTTACAAGTAATTTCATGAGTAAAGCTAATTCTAAACGTATGCTCTGCCTGTTCTCTAGATAAGCCTAAAGCAGTTAAAACATGTGAAGCTTCTATTTCTTTCGAGGAACAAGCTGAGCCTTGAGCAAGGCACAGAGAATTTTCATTATCACGTACTAGTAAGCTTACATTAGCTTTCTGTAAGGACAGGGAAAGGATATGGGGTAGCGTGCTACCGTTACCATTTACAGTATGTTCAATTTTATTTTCATTTAACTTTTTCAAAAAATAAGATTTTGGATCTTCATTTTTAAAATAACTATACGCCTCTTGAAACACTTCAATAGCTTTACCAAAACCAATAATTAACGGTGTTGCGACTGTTCCACCTCGCAAACCCTCTTCTTGTCCTGCTCCATGTATAACAGGTAATAAGTTTCGTTTTCTAAGGTCGCGAATGTAAACAGCACCAATTCCTTTAGGTCCACCAACTTTGTGCGCAGAGAATGACATTACATCAACATTCATATCATCAACGTCAATTTCTGTTTTACAAAAACTTTGAGCTGCATCTGAGTGAAATAAAATACCTTTTGAAAAGCAAAATTCCCCAATTTCGCTGATCGGGTTAATTGTCCCTAGCTCATTATTAACATGCATTATAGATACGAGAGCCGTATCCTCTCTTACAGCAGCTTTAACATTCTCAGCTTTAATAACGCCATTCTCATCAGGGTCAACAAGCGTAATCTCATACCCTAAATTTTGAAAGTAGTCGCATATAGCAAAAATGCATTTGTGTTCAATTGAAGAGATCACTATGTGTTTTTTGTTCCTGAGGGTTTCATCACCTAATAACATACTTTTAAAAGCTACATTATTAGATTCAGTGGCACCGCTAGTGAATACAACCTCGCTAGGAAAGGCTCCTATTTCACCTGCTAAGAGCTCTCTTACTTCATTGACCTTGACTAATGCAGATTCGCCTAAGAAGTGGCTAGAAGCAGAGTTGGCATAGCAGCTCTCAAATGCATTCATCAGTGATTTTTTGACTTCAGGTAAAATTGGATATGAGGCAGCTGTATCGAGGTATATCATTAAATTAATCCTTCATTTGAGGGTTTAAGAATAACACAAAGAGATAAGGCCTTAACCCCTTTAACAGTATACTTTTAAAATAATGCGAAGACCCGCTACAACTCCCCCGTGATCACACCCTCAAGCTATAAATTGATGAGTAATCACTTGCATGGATGCAAGTTAAGCCGTGACTTCGCCATGGATGGCGAATACACGGCGATTACGTTCACATCAATTTATAGCTTGAGGACACAGTGTGATCCTCGGGTGCGCCGAGAGAGTCCAGAGAGAGGTCGGCGGCAGCCTCTCTCTGGTTGCCATCGCCAACGCGATATTAAACACTTACCTTAATCCACACTAAAAACATGGCTGTTATTTACCCTTCAGTGTAATAGTATGAACACGTATTGCACCGTTCATTTATTGGTCAGCGAGGTGTGCTATGTTTACTCATAAGATCGCTCTTCAGCGCTTACTAGTATAAAAAATGTATTGGCTAGTGTGGCTGTGTTTAAGTACCGAGGTGTTACTTTCAATGAATGTTAGGGTTAGGTGGTTTTTAGCTATACTTTTAGCGCTTTGTTTAGGCGTGCCTAGCAGTGGTTGGGCGTCGAGCGATATTAAAAAAATTGTACTGGCTACCGACACCATTGACGGGCTGGTAGAAAAAGACGGCTCTGGCCTTTACGTTGATATGCTGACTAAAATTTTTGCTGCGCAGTCGATTGAGCTCAATATTATGATTGTGCCTCAGTCGCGTGCTTATTGGTGGACGGCTAACGGCAATGCCGATGCTATGTTAAGTGCAAGGCAAAATGAGGTGGAGGGGTTGTACTTTCCGGTTTGGCATTACGATATTACTTTTGTGTCGGCGATGTTTAAAAAAGGCCGATTTAAAAATTGGCAAGGTGAGTATTCGTTACAAAACCGCTCGGTAGGCACATTAAGGGGATCTAACTACAATAATTATTTGTACGTGCCGATTGATTTACAACAGGTTACTCAGCGGATTGAGGGCGTTAAAATGCTCAAGCTCGATAGGCTTGATTTCTTTTTAGATAGCCGTAAAGCGCTGCAGCAAACCTTGATTGCTAATGCCGCTGAGTTATCAACAATAAACTTTGACCCACAGCAGTACCAAATTGAAAACATAGTTCCAATAAAGCAATACATTGCCTTTACCGATAACGCTAAAGGCCGCGAGTTAGCACAAATTTTTGATGCTGGTTTTGCTAAGTTACTTGCCAGTGGTGAGCTAGAAGCGCTTTTTATTGCTTACAACTACCTGCCTTTTCCCTTTCCACAAAATATAGACTAGAGTAGTAATTACATATTGCTGTGGTTGAGTTTTTTATGAGAGTTGTATTTGCTTTAGTTATAAGCTTAATTTTTGTTTTTCAATGCGTTGCACA
This sequence comes from Pseudoalteromonas undina, assembly GCF_000238275.3. Taxonomy (NCBI): domain Bacteria; kingdom Pseudomonadati; phylum Pseudomonadota; class Gammaproteobacteria; order Alteromonadales; family Pseudoalteromonadaceae; genus Pseudoalteromonas; species Pseudoalteromonas undina. Next base: position 115,194 of record NZ_AHCF03000004.1, on the reverse strand, counting down.
AAGTAACCTGCCTCTCTCTAAAATAGAAAGCCAACCCAGTACAGTGCTTCACGCAAACACCCAACTTAATGTACTTACGGTTGATTTAGGCACTATTATTAGCAAGCCACTAATACAAAGGGGCTTAGAGTTTGAACAGCAAACCGGTATTAAAGTTAATGTAACCAAGGTGCCTTTTGGTCAGTTATATAATGAAATAAGTAAAGATTTAAGCTCGCCAACCAGCCAGTACGATATTATTGCTTATGCATCGCAGTGGATGGTTGATTTTGCACAAAACAATTACCTAGAGCACCTAGACACCTACGTAAGTGCCGACCCTCTAATTCAATGGAATGATGTATCGCGCTTTTTTAGAGATTTTAGCTCTAAATATAATGGTCAAATTTACTCTATCCCCCTCGATGGCGATATACACTTACTATATTACCGCCTCGATGTACTTAAAAAGTATGGCCTAACCCCACCCAGAACCTGGGATGATTACCTTGCTATTGCTAAGCAATTACATGGGGTTGATATGAATGGGGATGGCGAAGGTGATTTTGGCTCGTGCATTTCTAAAAAAGCCAATGAACAGTCGTATTGGTCGCTGCTATCTATTGCGGGTAGTTTTTTGCAAAGTAAAGGCACGTCGCAGGGGATATTTTTTAACACCAAAACCATGGCGCCGTTAGTGAATAACGCGGCATTTAAAAAAGCCTTACAAATTTATAAACAAACCACCGAATTTGGCTCTGCCGATGAACTTAACTTTGACACTAACGATGTAAGGTATGCGTTTATTAATGGGCGCTGCGCTTTAGCTATTGAATGGGGCGATATTGGCACCATGACCGTATTACCCGAATCTAAAGTAAAAAACAAAACGGGGGTAAGTATATTACCGGGGTCAACCGAGGTATTAAATCGTAAAACAAACCAGCTTGAGCGATGTAACTCTACCCTTTGCCCATTTGCCATGGGCGATATTAACTATGCGCCTTATGCTGCATTTGGTGGTTGGGTAGGCTCAATAAACCGCGCCAGCACTGCTGGCAAAAAAAAGCTCGCTTATGAGTACTTGTCGTATGTTACTCAGCCTTTGCAATCTAATGAAGATGTAACCATAGGGGCCACGGGCATGAATCCGTATCGTACCTCTCAATTGGTTAATCAGCAAAGCTGGCTTAAGCAAGGCATGAGTGAAAATACCCTTCGCTTTTATTTAGGCTCTATTTCTAAAACGGTAAATAATGCCAATATTATTCTGGATTTAAGAATTTTTGAAAACAACCGTTACTTTAGAGACATACTCGACACGGAAGTAGCTAAATACCTAAGGCATAACCAAACCGTAGACCAAACGGTTGAAAACATTGAAACCGGCTGGAATAAGTTAACCGATGAAATTGGCCGTGAAAAACAATTAAAGGCTTATCGAGCGTCGTTAGGCTTAGTTGCAACCCCTTAAGCCCCCGCATTTGTTTTTACTGGGCTACCTGCACTGCGCGCTCTTTATTTATTACAAGCGGGATAAATCTGCCAGCTAGTGTATACTTAGTTGTAGTCATTCTTTAGAGTAATAAAATGCTAAGACTCGCTTTTGTTGTATTACTAATAATTGGTAGTTTTAAGGTATTTGCCTGTGCCAAAACACTTAAAGTGGGTACTAATGAACGCAACTGGCCGCCTTATGTGGTGGCAGTTAATAACAATTTAACAGGCGTTGAAATTGATGTGGTAAATACGATTTTTAACGGCTCACCTTTTTGTTTAAAGTTTATGTTGCTGCCTACCTCTGCTCGTGCTTTTGAAGAGTTAAAAGAAGGCCGTATTGATATTGTTTTTGCAGCCAGCATAACCCCTGATAGACAAAGTTATGCCTATTTTAGCGATACTTATCGCGATGAAATAATGCGCCTTTATAAATATAGCGACTCTCCTGATATAAATAACCTAAGCGATATTTTTTATAGAGATTTAACTCTCGCTACTGGTCGCGGTAGTTATTATGGCGCTGCATTTGCGCAGTTTAAACAAAATCATCCTGCTCACGTTATTATGATGCCCACAGCCGATAAACGCTTTGCAATGCTTAGTAAAAACAGAGTGGATTACGCAATAGAAGACGAAGTAGCAGCACAATATTTTTTAAACCAACACCCAAGCATTGAGCTTGTTACTAGTATGGCGGCTATTAATAAGAGTTCTATTCATTTAATGTTGAGTAAAAAGTCTATTAACCAAGCCGAGTTACAAACTATAAATGAGTTAATTAAGCAAAATAAAAGCAACATACACGCTATTTATCAGCTGTTATAGCTTTTAAGCTTTATTCTTTTACCTTTCATCTTTGGGCGTGGATCTGTATAATTCGCGGCCTATTATTTACTCTATCGCTTGTTTATTTATGCGGCACCTTGCTGCAGCTTAACCCTGCCATTAATTTTCTAGGATTACTTTTTTTGATCTCCACCGCAAATATTACGATGCAGTTTGGCGCAGAGCCGTTGTTTGAAAACATTTCAGCTAAATTTGGTAACGGTAACCGTTACGGTTTAATTGGCGCTAACGGCTGCGGCAAGTCGACATTTATGAAAATTTTAAGCGGTGCGCTTACGCCTAGTGCAGGTAATGTGTCTATTACGCCGGGGCTAAAATTAGGTAACCTAAGCCAAGATCAGTTTGCGTTTGAGCAATACAGCGTAGTTGACGCGGTAATTATGGGCGACGTTGAGCTTTGGAAAGTAAAACAAGAGCGCGACCGTATTTATTCGTTGCCTGAAATGAGCGAAGAAGACGGCATGAAAGTGGCCGAGCTTGAAAGCGTTTTTGCTGAAATGGACGGTTACACCGCAGAAAGCCGCGCAGAAGAAATACTACTTGATGCGGGTATCGATAAAGAATTTCATTATGGTTTAATGGCAAACGTAGCCCCTGGTTGGAAATTGCGTGTGCTTTTAGCACAGGCGCTATTTGCTAATCCTGATATTTTGCTACTTGATGAGCCAACCAATAACTTGGATATTCATACTATTACGTGGCTTGCGAATGAGCTTAACCAACGTAAATGTACCATGATTATTATTTCCCATGACCGTCACTTTTTAAACTCGGTATGTACGCACATGGCCGATATTGATTACGGCGAGCTGCGTATTTACCCAGGTAACTACGAAAAGTACCTTGAAGCCTCAGGCTTACAGCGCGAGCAGTTATTAGCTGAAAACGCGAAAAAAAGCGCTGAAATAGACGAGCTGCAAGACTTTGTTAACCGTTTTGGTGCTAACGCCTCTAAAGCAAAACAAGCCAGCTCGCGTGCTAAAAAAATGGACAAAATTAAGCTTGATGAAGTTAAAGCATCAAGCCGTATGAGCCCGTCACTGAGCTTTGACGAAGGCAAAAAAATGTATCGCCAAGCGCTTGAGCTAACCAAGCTTGGCCATGGGTTTGACGGTGAAACATTATTTACCGGCGGCGACTTATTGCTAGAAGCGGGTGCAAAGCTTGCGGTAATTGGCGAAAACGGTGTGGGTAAAACCACCTTTTTACGTTGTTTAGTTAACGAGCTTGAAAGTTTACACGGTGAAGTTAAATGGTCAGAAAACGCGACCTTTGGTTACTGCCCACAAGACAGCAGCAAAGACTTTGATAACGACTTAACTTTATTTGATTGGATGTCGCAGTGGCGCACAGCTAAACACAACGATTTAATGGTTCGTGGCATGTTAGGGCGTTTATTGTTTACCGCAGACGATTCAAATAAGAAAGCGCGTAACTGTTCAGGTGGTGAGAAAAACCGTTTGTTATTTGGTAAGTTAATGATGCAAGACGTTAACGTACTAATAATGGATGAACCAACAAACCACATGGATATGGAAGCCATTGAAGCGCTTAACAATGCGCTAAAAGACTTTAAAGGCACGCTTATTTTTGTAAGCCATGACCGTGAGTTTGTATCGTCACTAGCAACGCGTATTGTTGATATTAAAGACAAGCAAGTGATTGACTTTCAAGGTACGTTTGACGAATACCTGGCAAGCTGCGAAGAAAATAAAGTAGCTTAAGAGCTAGGTTAAAGGTTAAACCATTTTAAAAGCGGTGCTTGTTTAAGCGCCGTTTTTTTTGTGTCTGTATTTCGGGGTTCGGGGTTCGGGGTTCGGGGTTCGGGGTTCGGGGTTCGGGGTTCGGGGTTCGGGGTTCGGCAGAATTGTGCTTGGTAGTTTATTTATAAAAGAGTAAAGAAAGGCTGTGTTTTTTTGCTCATTTGCACCCATTCTTTGCTGTTTGTGCAAATAATTTTTTAGTGAATTATGCACAAAGAGGGCTATGAGGCGCTGCGCTGAAAGAGTAGGTTAAAGGATAAAGGTTTCAGATTTTAGCACTAGCTCGCGCCTCGCAGCCCGTTGCCCGTTGCCCGTTGCCCACAGCTCGTAACCTTTCACCTTTAGCCTTTAGCCTTTAAATAATAAAAAAAGGAGCATTACTGCTCCTTTTTAAATATTACTCAGGTTTATTTAATATCAAACCTATCGGCGTTCATTACTTTTACCCATGCATTTATAAAGTCGTGTACAAAACGGGTTTTGTTATCGTCTTGAGCATAAAACTCTGCTAATGCACGTAGGATTGAGTTTGAACCAAACACTAAATCAACCCGCGTAGCCGTGTATTTAGTTTTACCGCTTGCACGATCAACTATGTTGTACTCGCCTTTGCTTGCAGGTTCCCAGCGGTTGTTCATGTCAGTTAAATTAACAAAGAAGTCGTTACTCAGTACGCCTACGTTGTCGGTAAATACGCCATGCTCACTATTGCCATAGTTAGTGCCCAGTACGCGCATACCAGCTAGTAACACGCTCATTTCTGGCGCGGTTAAGCTCATTAATTGGCTGCGCTCCAGTAATAGCTCCTCGGCGGATACAGCGTAGTCTTTTTTCAACCAGTTTCTAAAGCCATCATGAATTGGCTCTAATGGCTCGAATGACTCGGCGTCGGTCATATCATCAGTTGCATCGCCACGCCCTGGGGCAAATGGTACGGTTACATCAACCCCGGCCTTTTTAGCGGCTTGCTCTACTGCAGCGGTGCCGCCAAGTACAATTAAATCAGCCATACTAACAGGCTTAGTTAAGCTCGCTTGCAGTGTTTCAAGTGCGCTAAGTACCTTGGCTAAACGCGCAGGTTCGTTACCTTGCCAGTTATTTTGCGGAGCTAGGCGAATACGGGCGCCATTAGCACCACCACGGTGATCGGAGCCTCTATAAGTACGTGCACTGTCCCATGCGGTATTAATTAAGTCGGTTTCACTTAATCCACAATTGAGTAGCTTCGCTTTTAAGTCGGTTATTTCAGCGTCGCTTAAGGTGTAATCAACCGTTGGAATTGGATCTTGCCAGATTAAATCTTCGCTTGGTACATCGGCACCTAAATAGCGCGATTTTGGCCCTAAATCACGGTGGGTTAACTTAAACCATGCGCGAGCAAATACGTCAGTAAAGTACTCAAAATCGTCATTAAAACGCTCAATAATTTTACGATATGCGGGATCGAGCTTCATTGCCATGTCGGCATCGGTCATTATTGGGTTTAAACGAATTGATGAGTCTTCCACATCAACGGGTTTATCTTCTTCTTTAATATTAACCGGCTCCCACTGATGAGCACCGGCAGGGCTTTTTGTTAGCTCCCATTCGTAATTGAGCAACAATTTACAATAGCCGTTATCCCATTTAGTTGGGTAAGTTGTCCATGCGCCCTCAATACCTGAGGTCATGGTATCGCGGCCAATGCCACGCGTTTTATGGTTATTCCAACCTAGACCTTGCTCATGCACGTCGGCAGCTTCTGGCTCAGGGCCTAAGTTTTCTTCTTTACCATTACCGTGAGTTTTACCTACAGTGTGGCCACCAACGGTGAGTGCTGCAGTTTCTTCGTCGTTCATGGCCATGCGGGCAAAGGTTTCGCGAACTTGATCTGCGGTTTTAAGTGGATCGGGCTTGCCATTAACCCCTTCTGGGTTTACATAAATTAAGCCCATTTGTACTGCTGCTAATGGGTTTTCCATGGTGTCGGGTTTATCAACCTGGGTATATCGCTCATCACTTGGGGCCAGCCATTCTTTTTCTGCGCCCCAGTAAACGTCTTTTTCTGGGTGCCAAATATCTTCACGGCCGCCAGCAAAGCCAAAGGTTTTAAGTCCCATTGATTCATACGCCATATTACCGGCTAAAATCATCAGATCAGCCCATGAAAGCTTATTGCCGTATTTCTTTTTAATTGGCCACAACAAACGGCGAGCTTTGTCGAGGTTGGCATTATCGGGCCATGAGTTAAGTGGAGCAAAACGTTGATTACCCGTACCGCCACCGCCTCGGCCATCCGCTAAACGATACGAGCCCGCAGCATGCCACGCCATACGGATCATCAGGCCACCATAGTGCCCCCAATCGGCTGGCCACCACGGTTGGCTTTGAGTCATTAAATTTTTTAGGTCGGTTTTAAGTGCCTCTAAGTCGAGTGAATTAAACGCGTCGGCGTAATTAAAGTCGCTATCGTAGGGGGTAGTTTTACTATCGTGCTGATGAAGGATGTCTAAATTCAGTGAATTTGGCCACCAATCTGTATTGGTGTTTTCTGTTGTGGTATTACTGCCATGCATAACTGGGCATTTACCCGCTTTATGATTATCCATATTGAGCTCCTTTTTAAATATAAATAAAAACGCCCATGCTTACTGCTTTTGGCATTCACCAAGTGGGAGCGCTGTTATTTTTTTGCCATTATATTAATGACGTGTACGGTCTCTGCTTATTCAATATACGTGTAGCGGCTTTGATACGCTAGAGTAAGACGATGCTTTAAAACGATTACAATCATTTATAAATATGATGGTGCTGCCAGTTGAGTGCTTAATATTAAAACTTTTTATAAAATAGATGATCGTTATTAAAAATAGCCACGTAATGTATGCTGAAGGGTTTGAAAGTGACTTAGGTTCTCTTAAGTGCACAGTGGAATACCCCCCTTCGCCATGAAATTATAGTTATAAAAGGTGTATAAACTATTTATGCACCTTTATTTCTTCCCTATTTTTAACTATTTGAATTTAGTTAAGTAAAAATTCAGGTAGGCACATATACACTAGGCTTTATCTCCTATTGTTCCCTGAGATGTTGATGTAGTTTTTTCCAGCCCACCTTGGGCTGGTTTTTTTTGCCTATAATTACTGCTACTCAAGTTAATACCAGCTTCCCTATACTCACCCTAGTACCAATGATGTGCGCATGTTAGAGTTAACAAAGCGATTAATTAATTTTTTAACTAGGCATATCAATGCGTTTTTATTTTTTACTATTTATTGTTTTTATAGGTGCTTCATCTGTAGTGCAAGCTGCTGATAAAAACACCGCGACCTTGGATGAGCAACAGCAACGTGAATTAGCGCAGCTAAAAGAGCCAATGTATAAGCCATTACTTGAGCGTTATATTCTCGACGAATTAAAGTCGGTTCGCCAAGATCAACAAAAACTGCGTGAAGACGTGACCAAACAAGTTACGCATGCACAGTTAGACACCGCCGATCGGGCGCTGACTTACACAACCGACACGATTAATAATGTATTTTTTATTATTACTGCAACCGCTTCTATTTTAGTATTGGTGGGCTGGAATTCACTACGTGATGTAAAAAATAAAGTGGAAGATATAGTAAATACTCGAGTTAGTGTTATTACTGACGAATACGAAGACCGCTTGAAAATTTTAGAAGAAAAACTGCGTGTACGTTCTGAAGAAATACTCAGTAACCAAGAACGTATATCAATCACCAACGAAGTTCATTCGCTATGGATGCGAGCCAACCTAGAAAGTGATATTGCCAATAAAATTGAAATATTCGATGAAATTTTAAAACGTAAACCAGAAGATGTAGAAGCCATTGCCTACAAAGCGGATGCATTATTAGAGCTAAATGAGACTGAGCAAGCCATTGAACTTTGCAACCAAGCCATTGATATAGACAGTGATTATGGTTACGCCTATTGGCAAAGAGCCTGTGCGTATGCTTTAACACATGAACATGCAGATGCCCTAGCTGATATAAAAATGTCTCTTGAATACTCGCCTAACTTACGAAACGAGCTACTTCACGAAAGTGCTTTTGCCAGCCTACATGATAACGATAGCTTTAATGCTATTGTTTCAAACGAAGCTTAGGGTCTGCTGACCCTAGCGTTTGAAGTATAAGTCTATTGATTTAGAGAGCAGCTCGTCTAGCTGCTCTTCAAAGTCTTCTATGTCAATTTCAAAATGATTTAAGTACGCTTTAGCCTGCACCTGAGATAAATTGCGGTTTTTAACGCTGTATTGGCGCTCATCTTTTTGCTTGTCGTATCGAGGTAAAAATAATAACTGCGCATAATAAGGCGATTTAATGTGCTTGTTCGCAAAGCGACAAAAGTCTTCAATGTGGTCTACGCCATCAGGGCCTAAACAACCTGGCTCTACTCGATACATTACACGAATTTTTTTCTCGTCACTTAGCTGCATAATTAATAATTACCTAAAAAATAAAACCCTAACCACTTTACCATCTTTGATCTGATAACTTGATATAAGCTCTGAACGTTTATCTATAACGTTCGCATCCGTTGAACAGGTTTCTGACGGTTCATGGTCTATTACAATATCACCATGCACAATACGCTTGATTGGTGATGAGTGCAGACACTTAAGTTTTTTAAACATAATGCCATAACGCGCTATTAGTTTTTCTTTACCTTTAAATAATAGCTCATTCGGGAAAATATAAAACTCAACATCTTCATCATACATGCGAATAAATTCTTCAATGTTACGCGCGTTGTAAGCATTTACTAATTGCTCAACAACAGCAAGTGACTCACGCGACTGTTTTGCTTTGGCTTGTTGCTTTGCTGTGAGTGCTTCTTTTGCTTGTGTGACTGCTTGCTCAGCTTGCGCAACAGCCTGGGCTTTATCCGCTTTACTATTAGGCTGCTGAACGGGCTTTGTAGATTCGCTGCCAAGTACTTGAGAGTCATCTGCTTTTACTTTCTCAACAACCGGCTTTTTTGGTGTATTAGCCTCTTGGCTTAATGTATCAAGCGCGTCTTGTTGTTGCGCTGCATTTTTTTGCTGTGTTTGTTTAGTCTCGTCCAGCGGTGTTGATTGCTCTATAGCATGACTATTTAACGTGAAAGCGGCCAATAAACAGGCACAAATAATAAATAAAGATTTCATGGATTTCCTAAGTACGAAGACTAAATACAATTAAAGCGCAACATAGCAAATTTTAGGCCTCTGAGATAGTTATTATAACGTTATAGCTAGCTACCAATACTGCTCAACCGTGATATGTCCCGGCTCTTTTCGACGATTACGCTTATAATTTTGAGTCAATAATAACTCTGTGGTGTCTTTAACCATTTGCGGATTACCACACAGCATAAATTGGGCGTTCTTTGGTGTAGCGCATAACCCCACGTGCTCATATAAAGCATTATTTTCAATCACAGTGGTAATTCTGCCTGCTAAGCCTTGTAAAGGCACCTCACGGCTAACAACCGGAATATAGTTGAGTTGACTAGGATGTGATTTTATTAGTTTGTTAATAAGCTCCTGATAGCTTAAATCGCTATTTTGCCGTACACCATGCACTAAATTTATGTGTTTGTATTTTTCCCATACTTCGCTCTGCTGTAACATTGATAAAAATGGCCCAATAGCTGTGCCTGTACTAAGCATCCACAATTGCTCACTCGCAGGCACTTCATCTAGAGTAAAAAAGCCAGTTGCTCGGCGCTCTATTAATACGGTGTCACCTGGTTTGAGTGTGGCTAAATGAGAAGATAGTAAACCATCAACCACATTGATGAGGTAAAACTCTAAATCAGGACTTTGTGGTGCATTAACATAAGAGTAGGCGCGAGCGATACGTTTATCACCGTCCATAATAGAGAGCTTTGTAAATTGCCCTGCTTTAAACGGCTCTACATCGGCGTGAACGGTTATGCTAAATAACGATTCATTCCACCATTTGACTGACTTTATTGTCGCATCAATCCAATTAGACATAGTTACTCCAGAGTTTAAGACGTGTTTTAGCTATCAGCTATCAGCTATCAGCTATCAGCTATCAGCTATCAGCTATCAGCTAAAACTTTAAAATTGTTCATTTTAAAGGCAAATTTTATAACTTAAACATTAGCATTAAGTTATAAATACTGACAGGGAAATAAATGGGAAAACAACGGGTTTCGAGTATCGAGCAACGAGCTAGTGCTAAAACCTAGGAACATAAAGCTCGTAGCCCGTAGCCCGAAGCTCGCATCAAAATCTCAGGCATAAAAAAAGCCGCATAAAATGCGGCTTTGGGGGTTTAGTCTCACTTCACTTTGGGCGTGTCTCCAAAACTTAGTGAATACGTTACCAAGGAACTGTTTAAGACTAGATAGACTCTAATGCAATTTTTACCATTTCGTTGAACGTGGTTTGACGCTCATCTGCAGGTGTTGCTTCGCCGGTGATCACGTGATCGCTTACGGTAAATAATGCCATTGCTTTTGCGCCATACTCTGCTGCTACGCCGTATAGGCCAGCTGTTTCCATATCAACAGCAAGTACACCTAGTTTGTCTAGGTCTTTGTAGAAAGTGTCGTCTGCTTGATAGAAAGTATCGGTAGTAAATACGTTACCTACTTTTGCATCAATGCCTAAATCTTTAGCCGCATTAACGCCGTTTAAAAGTAAATCAAAGTTAGCAATCGCTGCAAAGTCAGTACCACGAACGCGGGCACGGTTCACGTTAGAATCTGTGCTTGCACCTTGTGCAAAAATTACGTCGCGAATTTTAATATCGCTGCCAATACCACCACAGGTACCAATACGGATAATATTTTTAACGCCAAAACTAACAATAAGTTCACGAGCATAAATTGACATTGAAGGAATGCCCATGCCAGAACCCATAATGCTCACTGGCTTACCTTTGTAAGTTCCAGTAAAGCCGTACATGTTACGTACGCCAGTTACTTGCACTGCATCATCTAAAAAGTTTTCAGCAATATATTGTGCGCGTAGCGGATCGCCTGGCATTAATACTGTTTCGGCAAAATCACCTACGTTTGCACTGACATGCGGAGTACTCATTGATTGTTTTCCTTTTGTTTGGCTAAAAGCCCTATTACTTTAAAAATATAGTAGCGTATTTTTAAGTTATTTAACTGTGTTCAGCTTATCAATAAAGCCATCACCATATTCTAACGCTTTTAAGTTAAACCATTGCGCAAGTGTTTGACCGATATCAGCAAAGCTATTGCGTTCACCCAGTGGCGTGTTGTTCATTCCTGGCTGATAAGCAATAACTGGCACATACTCACGAGTGTGCTCTGACCCTGGAAAGGTCGGGTCACAGCCATGATCGGCGGTGATCATTAATAAATCATCAGGCTTTAGCTGATCTAAAATAGTTGGTAAGTAATCATCAAACTCTTTTAGCGCTTTGGCATAGCCAACAGGATTTCTGCGATGGCCAAACTTTTCATCAAAATCAACTAAATTGGTAAAAATTAAACTGTGATCCTGCGCAGTGGCCATCACTTCACTGGTTTTTTCCAGCAAGTTCATTAACCCTGGCGCTTTATGCTTTTGGGTAATGCCTTGGTGCGCATAAATATCTGAAATTTTACCAATACTGATTACTTCGCCACCGTCTTTTGCAAGTACATCAAGCAATGTTGGCGAAGGCGGTAATACTGAATAATCACGACGATTACCGGTTCTGGCAAAGTCTTGACTATTTGAACCCAAAAATGGCCGCGCAATCACTCGTCCTATATTCATTTCATCAAGCAGCGCCCGTGCGATTTCGCAAACTTGATAAAGCTTCTCTAGGCCGAATGATTCTTCATGCGCGGCTATTTGAAACACACTGTCAGCTGAGGTGTAACAGATTGGTTTACCTGTTTTTACGTGCTCTTCACCTAGCTGCTCTAAAATGGTGGTTCCCGATGCATGGCAATTGCCTAAAATGCCCGGAATACCTGTACGAGCAATAAACTCGTCTACAAATTCTTGTGGGAAACTCGGTTGTGTTTTTGGGAAATATCCCCAATCAAATAACACTGGCACACCAGCCATTTCCCAATGACCCGATGGCGTGTCTTTACCGCTTGAAAGCTCTTTTGCATAACCCCATGCACCTTGTGGCTCATTTCGGTCAGCAATTAAACAGGGTTCTTTACCAGCGGCTTCACATGCATCAACTAACCCTAATTTTGAAAGGTTAGGAAGCGAAAGCTTACTGCCAGTTTCGTCATAATATGCCTTGAGTAAATGTGCGAATGTATTAGCACCTACATCACCGAATTTATCTGCATCGGGTGCTGCGCCAATTCCTAAACTATCCGCCATTAAGATAATTGCTCTTGCCATTGTGACCTCACATCTGTTCTAGGTGGTTACTTTATCTGCTCTTCGATTTTTCCGTACAGGACATAAGTCCTGTTTCATAAAACCTAAACATTATAAATTTGCACTCTTAAGCGAAGCAAAAGAGATTAATCGTGTCTTTTTTGCTATTGTGATCTACCAACAATATATCCTTCTGTGTGGGTGAGAACTTTAGTGACACGAACTATTATAGCTATTGCAGGCGCATCGGCGTCCGGCAAATCTCTATTTAGCCAAACAATTTATAATGAATTGGTAAATGAGCTTGAACCAGGCGCTATCGCCATTATTGAAGAAGATGCTTATTACAAGGATCAATCGCATTTGCCGATGGCACATCGTACGCAAACGAATTACGACCATCCTGATGCATTTGAACACGAACTAATGCTTGAGCATTTAACACAACTTCGTAATGGCCACTCTGTTGAAGTACCAACTTATGATTATGCCCAACATACACGCAGCGATAAAACACGCCGTGTGGCTTCGGCTAAAATACTCATTGTAGAAGGTATTTTATTACTGAGCGATAAAGCGCTTAATAAAGAATTTGATATCAAGGTGTTTATAGATACACCGCTAGATATTTGTTTAATGCGCCGAATGCAACGCGACATGGAACAAAGAGGCAGAACATTACAATCTGTTGTTGAGCAATATCAAGCAACTGTTAGACCGATGTTTTATCAATTTATTGAGCCTTCAAAGCATAACGCTGATTTAGTTGTGACTCGAGGCGGTATGAATCGCGTTGCGATTGATATTATAAAAAGTAAAATAAAGTACATTTTACAAGAATAACAACGGGAAACGTTTGTATGACAACATTTATGAGCTTAGTAGGCATGATGGTGCTACTAGGCATTGCCTTTGCAGCCTCAACTAATCGCAAAGCAATAAAACTAAGAACCGTGGGTATCGCATTTTTAATGCAAGTGATTATCGGCGGATTTGTACTGTTTTTTGAAGCAGGCAAAAATGTATTAGCGAGTATGTCTCGCGCCGTTTCATCGGTTATTGGTTATGCCAACGATGGAATTAGCTTTTTATTTGGCCCATTAGCTTCGCAAGATACGCTAGGGTTTATTTTTGCAATTCAAGTATTGCCCGTTATTGTGTTTTTCTCAGCGTTGGTTGCTGTGTTATATCACTTAGGCATTATGGATTGGATTATTAAAATTTTGGGTGGCGGTTTACAAAAATTATTGAAAACCTCACGCACCGAGTCGCTTTCAGCCACAGCAAATATTTTTGTTGGTCAAACTGAAGCGCCTTTAATTGTTAAACCGTTTATTGCAACCATGACCAAGTCGGAATTGTTTGCCGTAATGGTTGGTGGTTTAGCCACCGTAGCAGGCTCTGTAATGGCCGGTTATGTGATTATTGGTGTTGACCTTAAGTATTTAATTGCAGCCAGCTTTATGGCGGCACCAGGTGGTTTCTTAATGGCAAAAATGATAGTGCCAGAGACAGAAACACCTAAAGATGATTTAGCCGAGATAGATTTAGGCGATGACAAACCGGTTAATGTTATTGATGCAGCAGCATCAGGCGCAGCAAACGGTATGCAGTTGGCACTTAACGTAGGTGCAATGCTACTTGCTTTCGTTGCGTTAATTGCTTTATTAAACGGTTTATTAGGCGGTATTGGTGGGTTGTTTGATTACCCTACATTAACGCTACAAGAAATTTTAGGCTACTTATTTGCCCCTGTTGCATGGTTACTAGGAGTACCGTGGAATGAGGCAATTATAGCCGGCAGCTTTATTGGTCAAAAGTTAGTGGTAAATGAGTTTGTTGCTTACTTAGACTTTATAAATTATCGCGATACGTTAAGTGCGCATACACAAGCAATTGTTACTTTTGCATTGTGTGGCTTTGCTAACTTATCATCGATAGCCATTTTACTAGGTGGATTAGGCGGTATGGCGCCTAGTCGGCGAAAGGATATCGCACGCTTAGGGCTCAGAGCAGTGTTAGCAGGATCTATGGCTAACCTTATGAGCGCAGCAATTGCTGGGTTTTTCCTCTCGCTAGCTTAGAAACTTAATGAGATGATCCATCTGTTGCAAAACAATAGGATAGCGCTTTAAGGGGTTAAAGCACTATCTGACTTGAACGATACTTCACCAAGGGCCGCAAGGCCCTTTTATCGTTTTAGCCCCCCTACTTTAAACCCTTTTAATATCTTCGTTAATTCTCACGTTCTCTCTACGATTAATACCAATTCGCTTAGTTAAGTAGTCTATTTTGAGGCTGGAAAACGTATTGATAGCAAGGCAGAAAATTTGCTATTTAGTTGTTCTCGGCAATAACTCCTGCATTGCTCTACCTTCTGCATCCATGCAGTCGTAAATGAGAATTTTTTAACGCAGGTAGCGACACGTTTACCCCCGTAAAATGATTAAGTATTATTTCGGATTGGTATAAATTCAGCACAGGCAAAGTGTTAAAGTCATCAGAAGAAGTGGCCCAGAGGCTAACTAGCGGTGAAATGCTATGCGTTCAACTATGATGTCGGATAGCGATGAATTTAATTTTTAACGTAACGGTTAATGTAAGGTTTATACTCAGATTCAGCTTTAAGTTGCTTTAGAGCTTGATTAAAACGTTCTACAACCACAGGTGAAGCAGCTTTATTAAAACCAATATAATTGCCTTTTAGCTCATCTACATGAATTTGTTTAAGCTTTACTAAATCATCTCTAGAGTAGCCAAATGGTTCGGTTTGATGGCCTATGGTAAAGTCAGATCCAATAATTAAATCGATACGTTTTTTAAAAAACAAACGCATAAATGAGTCTGCTTCACTAAATAGCAATAAGTTTTTATCAGCTACAAACCCAAGTCGACGCACCAGCATTTCATAAATATCGCCTCGCACTATGCCTAACGAATAGTTCTTAGCTTGGGTGATATCGTCCATGACAATATGTTCACTGGTTTTTAATTTATAAAAATAGGTTTGATTTGACACCAAGGGTCCAACCCATTTAAAAAGAGGTTCTCGCTCTTGCGTTTTTGCCAAAGAAAAAATGGCTGACTGCGGGTTACTTTGCACTAAGTGGTAAGCACGCTTCCAAGGTAGCATTATAAACTCGCACTCTAGCGCTGCACGGGCACAGGTATCTTTTACTATGTCATGATTGATACCCACCAATTGGCCAGTGCCATCTTGAAAGTTATACGGAGGAAAACTTTCGGTATAAATAACCAGTTTAGGCTCAGCAGCCTGAATTTTTTGGCTAAATAACAGCACAAAAGCTAATAGTATAAATTTATAGATACACACCCCCTATGATTTAAGTAATAACTTTAACCTAGAAAACTCGTTGAGACTATTAATTTATAACGCTGTTTGTAATGTTAAAATAGCAGATGACGTAAATAGAAATAAAATGACGGGAATGTTAAAGCGGTGGTGGGATGTTCTTAAATTTTGGGCACAAAAAAAGCGCCTTAAGCGCTTTTTTTCATTTTACTTAAAAAGTAAAATTATAGAGCTGTGATGTTATCAGCTTGAGGACCTTTTTGACCTTGTGAAAGAGTGAACTCTACACGTTGGCCTTCAGCTAAAGTTTTGAAACCTTCGCTTTTGATTGCTGAGAAATGTGCGAAAACGTCTGGACCGTTTTCTTGCTCGATGAAACCAAAACCTTTAGACTCGTTGAACCACTTAACTGTACCTGATACGATGTTAGACATAGTATTATTCCTGATATAAAAAATTAAATTGTGCCCTAATGGGCGGTGTAGCAAAAAATGAGATGGTACTTAAAAACTTCAGGACGGTACTACAAGTATTACTTATACAACAACGAAATGGAGATTTATAAATTATCATGCTTTCTTTCTAGCTGCGGCCTACTATATAGAGTTACTGTGACAAGTCAACCCTTTACGCGATTTAATTAATAAAATAACCCTCGCAACCCACTTTACATGTTAAGCACTTGTTTAGGCGGCTTAAAATTCAAATTCTAACGCCATTCTAAAGCTATGATTCTTCTCTGACTGGCTGATTTCAGTAATAAAACCGGCTTCCCACTTTAATTGTTTTTGTCCATCAAAGCGGTGCAAGCCTATAAACCCAGGGCCAATACCCACAAAGTCTTCACCAAGATAAACCTCAACCGCGGGCTGAAAAGCAGACAAGTACCGGTAGCGATATTGCGCTCTAAACTCGCTTTCCCATTCGTTTTCTATATCTTGCCCCCATTCGTATACTAAAAAAGCATTCATGGTGAGGCTTGCACGACCAAACTCTTTTTCAATTACAAAACCAGAGGTTGCTTCGTATGCGTCGGCGTCATGCTGTTTTTCAAATTCAAATAACGCGCCCCAATCAGCCCATAGCCTGCCCTGCTCTATTAACTGCCAACGAAGCTCTAACTCATACGCTTGCAAGCCAAAGTCACCGTTATCATCGCGCTCACCCACGATGTAGCCTTCCAATGCCATGGTGTCGTTTATTGCGCCGCCTAAGCCAACGCGCTGCGCTAAAATATTACCACTATCAGTTTGATGCGACACAAGCCGCCATTCTAGCTCGCGCTCAAACGGCAACACATACGGGTGATAAACTTTATCTACTACTATGCCATCAGCATAAGCCAGCTTAGGTATTAATAAACAAAAACCAATTAATACAGTGGCTGCAAATAGGTTTATTGCTTTCATGGTTTTTCCTTAGTTATTGATTTAGGAATAAAATAACAAACAGATAAAAATAACACGCTGCTCAACGCATAGCTTAAAACACTGGTTAAATTAGGCGTAGCCTCATAACCAATCAGAGCGCGCAATACTCGTCCAAACTCTGAGTTTTCGGTTAAAATGGCACGTAAATCCCATACGGTTACCGTTGTTGCTATCAAATCAATTTGGCTCGCCAAATCAAGCGCCACAACTAGTTTTGCCGCACTATTTAATGCTAACAATACCAATAAAGGGGTAAGTCCAAAGCGCTGTTTGATTGCACTCAATAAAAAATACAACAACACGCTAAAGCTGCTGCATATTCCCAAACCTAAAAAAGTGCCAATAAATAAACTTTGTGCCGCTTCGTTGTTTTGCCAAAAGCCAATCAGGTAAATAATGTAGTGACTTAAATAAAGTGTCATTACGCTGATAATCGCAATCATAAAAGCAGCTGTTGCTTGTTTAATGGCGTAGTACAGTGCACTAATAAAAATTAAAATACACAAACCAATTTGGGCATATTCTAAACCCTGATAGTCAAACAAGGGGCTAATTAACGGCGCACTTTTTACAAACAAAAATGAAAGCCCGATCCCTAAAATAAGCCCTCCCAGCAATTTCATTAAACTTTGCTTGGCTACAACTTGGAGTAAAATAAGTAAAATGGCCACCGGCAGTAACTGGTTTAGACTCATCACTAGGCTAGTTATTAGCATTAGAACGCTCCTTTTCAGTCACTATGACAGCACCACGCGCCGTATTGGGCGAAAACTCGCCAAAAAATTCATAGCGCCCAGGGATTAACGGCCCGATATAAATAACGCTTTTGCGCTTAGGGTAAAGTACTTTCTCTCGATTGAGATCGAAACTGTCGAACTCTTCAGGCGTACTATCTTGATTTTCGATTAACAAGCGTACCTTTTTATTGGCCGGCACGACGATTTCTGCGGGGTAAAACAAATGATCTTTAAGTACAATAAGATAGTCTTTACTGGCGGCGTTAAATGATAAAAATACACAACAATATAAGTAAGGCCTAATAAGTCGTTTAATCACATTTAGCTCCTGCAAAAACTACCTGTACTTTTAAGCCACCCAAATCACTATCCGTTAAGTGAATTTCAGCGCGATAAATAGCAATAATATGCTGCACTATTGCCATGCCTAAACCCGCACCTTGTTCACCCGAAGGGTGTTGGTCACCGCCAACACGATAGAAGCGATTAAATATCCGTTGTTTTTGATCGTCCGTCATACCTGGACCACTGTCTTCTATTTGCCAAATACGCTGCTTGTGCATCTGCTTTAGAGTTATTTTTATTTGTCCATTAGCTGGTGCGTACTTTATGGCATTGCTAAGTAGGTTTGAAATCAACGTCACTAAGGTAAATTCATCACCGTTAA
The DNA here is from genome assembly GCF_000238275.3 of Pseudoalteromonas undina. NCBI lineage: Bacteria > Pseudomonadati > Pseudomonadota > Gammaproteobacteria > Alteromonadales > Pseudoalteromonadaceae > Pseudoalteromonas > Pseudoalteromonas undina. The sequence goes on along the minus strand of NZ_AHCF03000004.1, from coordinate 96,633 downwards.
TGATAAAGTCATCTCCCTCAAGACTGATAGTGTGGTTTTTAGCCTCTATTTTTTCATACAACTGGCTAACACCTTCTTGCGTGATCGCTAATAATGATTGCTCCTTAAACTGTTTTTGCCACTGCTCTGGCTGAGTACGCCCTAGTATTAGCATTTGCTCTACTATATTGGACAGTCGATTAATACCTTGAGTCATGGCTTGTAATTCTTGGTTATCCCCTTGTTGAGCAGCCAAATTATGCACATTAATTTTTAAACTGCTCAGGGGAGTACGTAATTCATGTGCCGCATCAGAGGCAAAAAAACGCTCTCGTAAATAGGCGGTTTCTACGCGTTTAAATAAATCGTTTAAGCGGCTGATCACCGGTTTTATCTCTTCATCAGTCACCTGCCAATTGATCGCTGTGAAATCATTTGCTTGGCGCAGAGCTAACTGTTTTGATAAACGGGTTAATGGTGCCAGTGCATATTTAACAAAAAAGCTAATAAATAGCGCAAGCAAAGGAACCGCCCAAAGCATAGGCAACATGGCTGATAAAATCACCGCCTCGGCAAGTTCAAACCGCTTAGCAATCGGCTCGGCAACAACCACGGTGCGTAAAGAAGTGACAAAAACGAATACCCGCATTCGCTGCCCTGCAATATTAAGCGTTTGAAAACCCGCTTGATACTGGTTCAAATCAAGATTTAATTCGTCAGAGCCACTAAGGAGCTCACCAGCTTGCCAAATTTGATACAGTAACTGGGCGCTTTCTTGCATTTTTGGCGCCATGGCGTTTATAGATAAAGGCTGTTGCATCAACACTCCAGCGACTACTTTTAGCTCACTATCAAGTAGTTGCTCACCATGGCTCATACTTTTTTGGTAGCCTTTGACTAAAGCTAAAAAGCACGTTAACACCATCATTGATAGTAAAATAAGAGTTAAACGCTTACGAATTGACATAGAGTATGGTTACCTTTGTAAATTCAAGTTTGTGCAATCTAGGGGCGTTTTAATCACGTGAACTATCTCTTTCCCACGACATAACCAATACCACGGAGAGTTTTAATAAAATCGCTGGGGAATTTTTTTCGTAGGTGATGAATATGCACTTCAATGGTGTTAGAGCCAACCTCTTCACCCCATTGATAGAGTTTATTTTCTAACTGCTGTTTAGATTGCACGCGACCTTGGTTTTCCAATAGTGCCTTTAGCAGCATGTATTCTTTTCGTGGCAGAGAAAGCAGCTCATCGCTGAGTGTGACACTATGCGCTGACGTGTCCATAGTCACTTCACCACACTGTAATAAACTCGACTGAGCTTGATTTACTCGTCGGCTTGCTACGCGCAAACGAGCAAATAATTCGGCTGGTTCAAATGGCTTAGCTAAATAATCATCAGCGCCCATATCAAGCCCTTGCACCTTGTCATCTATGCTACTTCGTGCAGTTAGTATAACCACCGGAATCACTTTTTTTTGCGCTTTTATGTGCTTTAAAATTTGTGAACCATCACCATCGGGTAAACCTAGGTCAAGTATAACCAACTCTATTTCACCACTGCCTAAGCATTGCAATGCATGCTTAACCGTTGCGCTATGCTCTACACTGTAGCCTTCTTGGCGCAATGAGCGGCAAAGCCCTTGCGCCACAAGATTATCATCTTCAACTAATAATAAATGCATTGTTTATTTTGCTATCTCTTTAGTTTTTTATCTACTTTAGCCAATAAAGAGCTAATTGCTTGTTGACGATATTTATCAGCTTTAGCACGAGTATCACGAATACCTGCTGCTTGCGCAACTAACAAATGGGCTTTAGCTTGCTCATATTCACGTTCGTCATATAAAAACTCACCATACAAGTAGTTAGTATCAATGCCTTTTTTGTTAAAAGCGAGCGCTTGCTTAAAAAACTTGTCGGCGGTGTCATCATCACCAAAACCAATAGGCCACCCCGGTACTTTACTGTATAAGGTTGCTAGGCTGGCATACGCTGAGCCACCTAAAGCACTGTCGTCTATTTTAAGGGCTTGCTCTAATGACGCTTTTGCATCTTTAGCATAGCCCAGCGCCCCTAACCCGCCTTTTGCGCCAGCAAAACTGGCCAGTACAATGCCGTTCCACGTATAGCTATTTGCTGAATCAGGGTAGCTTTCAATAAATTGAGCACTTTGCTCACTTAGTTGAGTAAAGGCTTTGATTTGTGCATCATCTTTAAGCTCATAATTAGCGACAGCCCACTGCTGTTGAATAGCGAGTAAATCGCTTTGTTCGTCTGCAAATACCGACGATGAAAACACACTAACAATGCTTAAATAAGCTACTAAAGTAAATTTTTTCATAATAAATCCTCTATTAACCTAAAAACTGTTTTATTTTAGGGAGCTGTTTAGCAATTGCGTTATCCACAATACGTGGAAAAACACCATTGATACGTGCAAAAAGTTTCTCAGGAAAACCAATAAATCGTCTGGTTTTATTTGAGTTTAATAACGCAACTAACTCATCAGCCACCAACTGCGGGGAGTCCATTTGATTACCAAACGCCTTATTCATTGCTCGTGTTTGTGCATCATTAATATCTGTATCGGTTGCTCTTGGTGCTAAATAACTAACTTTAACGGGTGTATCTGAAAGCTCTCGTGATAGCGCTTCGCTAAAACCACGTAAACCGAACTTACTAGCACAGTAAAGTGTTTGATATGGGTAACCTATACTGCCAAATGACGACCCAACATTAACTATGGAGCCTTTATTCGCATGCAATTGCGCTAAAAACAGCTGACATAATTTCATAGGGACGGCTAAATTAGTGCTCAGTAGATTATCAATTTGCTCACTACTCGATGCACTTAAGCTTTGCATTACATTAATGCCTGCATTGTTTATGAGTAACTTAGCGCCCCCTAATTTTTTGGCTTTAATGGCGAGTGCCAACATGTTTTCGGCAACCTTTAAATCCCCCACAAAAACCATACTACCGGGACATTGGCTACTTAGCGTATTGAGGGCATCACTATTTCGCCCCACCAAGAGTAGTTGCCAACCTTGGCCGTGTAGTGTTTTGGCAATGGCTTGACCAATTCCACCTGTCGCACCAGTTAATACACATAAGCCGGTATTCATGCGTGTTGCTCTTGTGCTGATGCTTTAAAAAACGGCTCGTCGTCTAAAGCGCGAAAAATATCGCCGTACAAACGGTAAAAACATTTTGCGCCATGTAAAATAGCCTGCTGATCCGCCTCGTCGGTAATTTGATTCATTAGGTTTTCAAAAAACTTAACATGCTCTATATCAAGCGCGCCGTGAGAGGTTAGATAGCTAAACGCTTTTTTAGGAAGTCCTACTGCATTTGCTATGTTTGATGCGGCACCGTCGGCTAGCGCAATTGAGGTCCCTTCTAATACGTGCACCATGCCAAAAAAGCTAAGCGGATTTTTACGTGCAATACTATCGTAGGCATACGACACCATCATTTCAGTGGCGAATTGTGGCTGACTATGGCGCACACATTCTTTATCAAACCCACAGGCTGCAATGTCGTTTAGCACCCACTCTTGATGACCAATTTCTTCTTCAATATATTCAGCTACCGCTTCACGTAACCATTCTTGCTCATCAGTTAAACGTGCGCCAAGTGACATCATTAAAGGAACGGTGTGTTTTACATGATGATAAGCCTGCGCTAAAAACGAGGCATACTCTTCAAGCGTTGCTTGTCCGTAAAATACACGCTGTATAATTGGCGCAGCTAATAAGTACTCACGCTCGTTTTGAGTTTGTGCTTTTAATGTATTAAAAAAATCACTCATGGATCACTTCTCCAAGTCGGTAAAACTGTTCAAAAATAGGGCTGTAGTGCTGACTGATTGCCGCTCGTTTAGGGCGATTATTAGCGGTTAATAACCCTTGCTGCTCGCTTAAAGGTTGGGCTAAACGGTGCCACTTTTTAATCTGTGCGTAGTCAGGAAGTTGCTGGTTTACTGTTTTTAAATGTGCTTTTAATTGCTCATCACTAAATCCGGGAGCCGCATAAATAAGCGCGCTTAAAAATGGCTGGCTTTCACCAAACACCACCGCTTGCTGTATCGCACTTTGGCTTAAAATTAATGATTCAGGCCATTCGGCGCTAACATTACGCCCCATACTGGTGATGATCAGATTTTTTACTCGCCCTTTTATGTACAGCTTATTATTACGCTTAGATACTAAGTCGCCAGTGGCGTACCAGATATTTGGGTTATGCGGCGCTTGATTTAAATACCCTAAAAATAACGACCCTTTAATAAATAACTCATCATTTTCAACTTTCGTTTCAACGTGCCCTAATACTTCACCAGCACTATTTATGTCGTCATAGTTGGGGGTGTTTAAACTCACTACTGAAGCAGCCTCAGACAAACCATAACCTTGATAAACCGGTAGGTTATATTCTCGTGCAGTTAAAATTAAAGATTCACTAACCCGTGCTCCGCCAACAGCAATAAACTTAAGTGACTTTGGTGGCTGCCAGCCTTGTTTTGCAAAGGCAACTAAACACGTTAATAACTCAGGTACTAAAATAAGGGTGTTAGGTTTTACACTATCGATTGCACCAATGAGTTTGTTAGGGTTTTTTAACCCTGAGCCAACAAAACCTAATTCGTTTAGCGGCATTAAATGTACACAACCGCCACTTAACAAAGGCGCATACACACCCGCTATATTTTCCAATAGTACTGGCAGCGGAAGTAAGCATAAATGCACGGGGTTACTAATGTTTATTTGCTCATATAATGACTGAGCTACCTGCATCTGGCTTTGTGTTGATAAGCACACCCCTTTTGGCTCACCAGTAGAACCTGAAGTAAATGTAATTTTTTGCGTACCAGTAAAATAGTCCACGGGCTCAATCGCATCGAGCTGATAAATATAAAGGGTATAATGCTCAAATAATGTTACCGACAATGAATGCTTACCAAGCGAATGACGAGGCATATCACTAATAAAAAACTGCGCACCGCATTGCGCTAGCACATACTGTGTTTGCTGCTGACTAAAAAAATGGGCGATAGGCACCGCAACCTTGTTTGCAGCACTGGTTGCGGCATCAACAACCAGCCAAGCTGGAGTATTATCAAGCTGGAAGGCAATTGCACCAGAATCTAAAGCGTTAAAAATAGCTGTCAGCTTATTAGTTTCTTGTTGTAACTCCAAAACGCTAATAGGCATCACTTTATTGGCTAAGTAACTAACAACCACAGGCTCATTCGCTACCTTATTAATATTATTTAATAGGCTCATATGCTCTCCAACGCAGTCATCAAGGCATTAATTTGTTGTGTATTTTGCTGTTTAATATTTAACAGCATGGGTGTGTTAAGTACTTGCTGATGTGCCTGCGCTAAATTAACAATGCACACCGTAGGCTGATTCTCATAATAGCTACCCCAGCTCTTTGGCTGATCTACTACAGTGCTATTAGCCAGTGCAATTTCGTTGCAGGTAACACCTAGTAGGCGCAGTAAGGCGCGTACTTTTTTGGTAGCGCAAAACACTAAGTAGCTCGCGCCAAAGCCGCGCAAAGCTTCATTTACAATAATAAAATGAGATAGCGTGGCTTTACGATGTGTTGAGCAAAGGTTACCTAGCTCAAACACCTTATTTCGCGGTGTGCATGGTGGTAAAAATTGTTCAATGGCCGCAGCTAAATATTGTTCAATGAATAAAGGGGAAGTAGCGTTTCTGAGCCCTAATGTGCAATGCCCTTGCACAGTTTTATACTGACAGAGTAATGGCATAAATGAGGTTAGGCTTGCATTATACGCAGCGAAAAAGCCTTGTTTTACTGTATCTTCAAGGCGCTGACGGTGTTTATCACTTTGTGTAGCACTAACAAAATGAAAAGGCTGTTGAAACAGCGCAGCTGAGGAATGATGTTGAGCTAGTTGCATATAAGCATCGCCTGTATTAAATCTATAGATAAAATTTAATCAGTGAAACTTAAATAAAACTTAAGGTAAGTTAATTTTTAAAAATAAATTTAATTTTAGCTGGCGATCACACTTTTATTACGACCCGTTTCTTTAGCGTGATAGAGCGCTTTGTCAGCGCATTTATATACTTGGTTAATATCATCGCTATGCTGTGGCCAAGTAGCGATACCAATCGATACATTTATATAGCCTACTTTTGCCATCAATGTGGTGGCTACTTGGTTGCGTAAACGCTCAGCAATAACAAATGCACTATCACTATTTTCGTTTGGCAACACCAGTAAAAACTCTTCTCCACCAGTGCGTGCCACAATATCATGCTTGCGCGATAACGACTGTATAATATGAGTAAGGTTTTTTAATACTTCATCACCCGTATCATGGCCAAACGTATCATTAACCCGTTTAAAAAAGTCGATATCAATTTCAAGCACAGCAAACGGTATTTGCTTATCCATTAGGTTTTCAAGCAATATGTTTAAGCCCCGCCTATTATGCGCGCCAGTTAGCGGATCGGTGAGTGCATCTTGACGTAATTGCCCCATTTGCGATTGCAAAGTATGAACGCCTTCTAGCATTGCATGTTTAAGCTGCTGACTTTCAAAGTACCAAGACTTAATACCTTTGAGGTGTTCTACGTTTTTCTTATCGGTTGATAAGTTAGCGCTATCGGCTAACAGTCTTAATGGCTTAGCAATATAGTGAGCTAACATAGCAATTAATAAAAAAGTAATGAGTACTATGGGTAACATTCGCTTAAGCACCTGCCCTTGAAAAGTATCTAGTTTTGCAAGTGTTGTCGCTTCACTTCGCTGGGCAACAATCCCCCAATTCGCGAGCTTAACGGGCGCAAACCCAGCAAGCATAGCTGTTCCTTGACCATTTAAAATCCGAGTGTAACCACGTTCACCTTGCAACACTCGCTCTATTACTGGGTTATTAGATACTTGCTCGCCAATGCGCTTAGAATCAGGATGGTAAAGTAAGGTTTTGTTATCAGCAACCACATAAAAGTAAGCCCCGCCATCGTAACTATGCTGTTTTAACAAGGCATTTAAAATACTCTGCTGCTCTAAGTAAAAGCTACCGCCAATATAACCATAATAATTCCCTGCCAGATCAAACAGAGGATAGGAGACAACAATAATTAAATTATTAGCCAGCGAAATGTAAGGCAGGCTAACCTGCGGCTGCTGCGATTTAAGAGCCTGCTTAGAGTGGACTGAATTAACGGTTTTATTAATTATATTTAAAGACACAGGTGAAGCTGCTTTAACCACACCTTGCATATTGATAGCAACCGAATTAAAACTCTGAGTTTGCTCTAAAAGGCGGTTGGTTTCAGCTTGGAGTAACTCAGTGTTGGTAATATCTTCAGCAATAATACTGGCTGAAAACTCAAGTTGCTGCATTGCTGCTGCTAAAAAGTGCTCAGTTGCTGAAGCTAGCTTACTAGCAAATACATGATTACTTTGCAGGGTATCTTCAATAACTCGTTCTTTTTGAACCTGATAACTAATATATAAACCACTAAACAAAATAGCAGCTGCAGCGGGCATAGCTAACAAAAGAATTAATTGCCTGAGGTTAAAAGTAAATGGTAATCGAAAACGCAACTTAATATCATCCTAAGCAAATAAAAACGACTGCTATGCACTGCATACACAATTAATATAATACATAAATAGAACTAAGTGGCCTAATTTTTGTTATTTTAAGGATAATTAAATCATACGATTTATATTTGCTGGGTTTTGCAGTTAAGCTCAATAATAGTTAAGCTGCGTGCACTTTATTTTTATTTAGCCTTGGGGTGTGTGTTGCTAAATAAGTACTTGTTATCGTCTTCTCTTTTTTTAATCGGATGTTTCATGCCAATAAAATCTTCTTTTGCCGATTCTGCGCTGTCACTTAAACAGCAACTTGGGCAAAAGCTCATGCTCGATTTACGCTATTTTTGTGACCAAGGCAGTAGTAAACGCTGCAGAACGCCATTAACCAAATTGCCCGACACTCTTGCAAAAGCAATTAGTCGTTATGATATTGGCGGGGTAATTTTGTTTTCTGAAAATACCCAAAGCATCGAACAAATTATTAGCCTTAATCAGCAACTACAACAAGCTGCATCTGCATCAAAATCAGGCTTACCGCTGTTTATTTCTATTGACCAGGAGGGCGGACGCGTTGCTCGCTTACCTCGCGATGTGGCAACCTCATTCACCGGTAATATGTCAATTGGCGCAACTTACCCTGAGCATGGCACTTATTTCGCAACCCAAACGGCGAACGTATTGGCTACTGAACTCTCAGCGCTTGGCATTAATGTAAATTATGCGCCAACGGTTGATGTGAACATGAATCCTGACAATCCGGTCATTAATGTACGATCTTTTAGTGAAAACCCCGACGAAGTAGCGGTAATGGGTGCGGCACAAGTTAGTGAATTTGAAAAAAACGGGATTATTAGCGCTATAAAGCACTTTCCAGGACATGGCGATACCAATGTAGATAGCCATACAGGCTTACCTAAAGTGATGCATTCAAAAGAAGCTATTTACGCTCAAGATTTAGCGCCCTTTAAACACATTATTGAGCAGCATAGTCCTGGGATGATAATGACCGCGCATATTCAATACCCTGAGCTTGATAGCAGTACATTAACCAATGTAGAGGGTAAGCAAATGATAAAACCCGCGACCATGTCGCGTAAAATCATGACCGATATTCTTCGTAAAGAGCTTAACTATCAAGGCGTAGTGGTAACCGATGCACTGGATATGGCCGGTATAAGTCATTTTTTCAGCCCTACCCAAGCAGTTGTAAACACTTTTGCAGCTGGGGTTGATATAGCGCTAATGCCAATAGAAATTAGAACGCCTGAGGATATAAATAAGCTTGATGCGCTCATTGACTCTTTAATTAGTGCGGTTAAAACAGGGCAACTAGACGCACATGAAATTGCCCATTCGACGCAGCGTATTACCTCGCTTAAAAGTAAGTTTAAATTAAACGCTTTGCCTAACCCCATTAATGCATTGGCTAATGCAAAACACATTATTGGTAATAAAGCACATCGTGAATTAGAAGCATCCCTGGCATTAGCGGCAATTACCCAAATAAAAAATAACAATAATACCTTGCCGCTTAAACTTGGCGCTGATCAGCATATTCATATTATTATGCCTGACACCCGCAAGTGCATGGCAATGCAACAAGCAATTAGTGCGTTAAGTTCACAACCACTCAGTTTTAGTTGCAGCAGCTTACAGGGCTTTGACCCAGATGAAGCGCAGCGCAACATAAACCAAGCAAGTATTGTTATTGCTGGCAATGCAACGCCGAACCAAAGTGCCGTGGAAATTGGCGGTATGGATGATTTAGCCGATAACCCAAACTTTGCCTTAAATAACGCAGAGCAACCCAAAGCGCTTGAATCATTACTAAAAATGGCTAAACAAAAAAACACTCCAACGGTATTTATTAGTTTGCGAGCACCGTATGATATTGCTCAATTTGGTAACTATGCTGATGCAGTACTTGCCTCATACGCCTACAATATTGATGTAGATAAAAACGATCTGGTGTCTGGGCCTGCTTTTACTGCACTGGCAAAAGTATTATTTGGCCAAGCCCCTGCAAAAGGCCAGTTACCAGTCACTATTAAACAATCGAAGAGCCATTAATATGAAACTTAATTGTGATTTAGGCGAGAGCTTTGGTGCATGGCAAATGGGCCTTGATAACGACGTTATGCCACATATTGATATGGCAAATATTGCTTGTGGCTTTCATGCTGGTGATTCGAGTGTAATGGCGCATACCCTAAAGCTAGCTAAACAACATAATGTTATGATTGGCGCTCATCCAAGCTACCCTGATAAACAAGGGTTTGGTAGGCGCTCAATGAGTATGAGTGTGGCTGAGCTCACTCAATGTTTGCATTATCAAATAGCTGCCCTTGATGGCATGGCAAAAGTACAAGGGCTAACCCTTAGCTATGTAAAACCCCATGGTGCGCTGTATAATGACATGATGAACAACCAGCAATTGCTTACCACTGTTATGGGTGCGGTTGCCAGTTACCCTGCTAACTTAAAGTTGATGATACTCGCCACAGCCGATGCCAAGCTACATCAAACAATGGCATGGCACCTTGGGCTCACACTGATATTAGAGGCGTTCGCAGACAGGCAATACACAGACCAAGGGCAATTAGTAGCACGAAATATACCGGGCAGTGTGCATAGCAAAGACGCATTATTAGCTCAGGTTAAACAGCTTTTAACCGGTAACAGTGTAACTACTCAATCTGGAAAATCGTTGAAACTAGTTGCTGACAGCATCTGCGTGCATGGCGATAACCCCCAAGGCATTGCAATTATTGAAGAGATAAAAGCGCTTTGCTCAGCCAATAGTTCAAGTTAAAAATACAGATTAAGCTGTAAACCCCCTTTACAGCTTTTGTAACCTCACTGAATTAATGCAATCATAGAGTTAATTATGGGCTTCATCGCATTGTGCTGTTAATTTAATAATCCCTCACTTATAACTGTTCATAAGTTAACAACAGGGATTAATAATGAAACAGTTTTTAGTACTTAGTCTTATATTTAGCGTAAGCCTTTTTGCCAGCGCAAACGACAATACACACACATTGCAACTTCAAGATATATTCAACTTAGAATATGCCAACCAAATAGACATCACCGAAGACGGTAAAACAGTGTATTTCGTTCGTAACCGCATGGATATTAAAACCGATCGCAAAGTCGGTAATATTTGGTCTGTTGATTACAACACAGGACAACTGCAGCCCTTAACATCAGGTGTATTTATGGACTACTCGCCTGTGTTGTCACCCGATGGGCAGCGCCTTGCGTTTATCTCTAACAGAGATGGCAGTAATCAAATATACATGAAGTGGCTTAAAACTGGAGCTGTGGCAAAAATTAGTAACCTTACTAATGCACCTCGCTCAATAACTTGGTCACCTAATTCTAAACACCTAGTGTTTAGTATGTTTGTTCCTGAAATAAGCTCACCTCCTGTCAGTTTGCCTGGCAAACCTAAAGGTGCTAACTGGGCAGAGCCAGCTAAATTTATTGACGATGTTTACTACCGTGCAGATGGCAGTGGCTATAGTCAAAAAGGGTTTAATCAGCTATTTACTCTTAATGCGAATGGCGGCAATGCACAGCAACTCACTGACGATAACTTTGATTACAATGGGGGTGTAAGCTTTAGTAAAAACGGCGAATCACTTTATTTTTCAGCTAATAGACACGCTGAACATGCGCTCAAGCCTACCAATAGTGAAGTGTACCAACTTAATTTAAGCACGTTAAAGATCACCCCACTGACCGACCGTAATGGGCCAGATCAACAACCTCAGGTTTCACCAAACGGTCAGTACCTTGCTTTTACTGGCTACGACGACAAGCGCACTAACTATGAAAATACTCAGCTTTATATTCGTGATTTGAAAACTGGCGATACTCAAAGCCTGACTAGCGATTTCGATCGCAGCGTTGGCCAAATAAAGTGGAGCGCAAATTCAAAAGGCCTCTATTTTAGTTATGCCGATGAAGGCCAAACCGCACTTGCTTATCAACCTCGAAGCGGTAAACGTAAGGTGATTACCGAACAAATAGGTAGTGTGGCGTTTGGGCGCCCTTATTCTGGTGGTGATTTTGATATTAGTGAAAATGGCGATATTGCATTTACACTGGCTGATACTCAGCGTCCAGCTGATGTTGCAACAATAAAGCGTGGCTCAATAAAGCGTTTAACCGATTTGAACTCAGATGCACTACAAACTAAGCAGCTCGCTAAGGTTGAAGAGCTATGGTTAAAATCAAGCCACGACGAGTTACCAATACAAGCCTGGGTTGCTTACCCTCCGGGTTTTGATAAATCAAAAAAATACCCACTGGTGCTTGAAATTCACGGTGGCCCTGTTGCTAACTATGGCCCTCACTTTAGTGCCGAAGTACAACTATTTGCCGCTAAAGGAAATGTCGTTTTATACATGAACCCACGAGGCAGTGACTCGTACGGTAAAGAGTTTGCGCAAACCATTCACCATAATTATCCAAGCAATGATTACGATGATTTAATGACTGGCGTTGACGCGCTAATCGATAAAGGCTTTATTGATAAGTCTAAATTATTCGTTACCGGTGGCTCTGGCGGCGGTGTATTAACCGCGTGGATTGTAGGCCATACGGATCGCTTTGCTGCTGCTGTTGTTGCTAAGCCTGTGATTAATTGGATCAGCTTTGTACTAACTGCTGACTTCTATCCGTTTTTTGCCGATTATTGGTTTCCAGGTAAACCTTGGGACCATATTGAGCATTACATGAAGCGCTCACCAATCAGTTATGTTGGCAATGTTAAAACCCCAACCATGCTTCTGACTGGTGAAGCAGACTATCGTACGCCAATTTCAGAGACAGAGCAGTTTTATCAAGCCTTAAAATTACAGGGGGTTGATACCGCGATGGTGCGCATTCCAAACGCTTCACATGGTATAACTGCCCGTCCATCAAATTTAATGACTAAAGTGGCTTACATTCAGTGGTGGTTTGATAAGCATTCGAAATAAAACGTAGAGTTATGAGTGACGAACTATACAAGCTCGTTGCTCGAAGCTCGAAGCTCGAAGCTCGAAGCTCACAAGTGTAAACCCCCTTTACAGCAATAATGTGAGTAATCCCTTACATACTTTAGCTAAATATCGGACTTAGCTTCAAACTGAGTTGGTAAAAATTCGGTTTATACTAACTCAGCCCCTTTGAGTTAGTAAAAATTCGGTTTGAGTCACTGTTTATAAGCCCTCAGTTAGTAAAAAAATGTTTTATAAGGTGCGACAGTTAGTAAAAAATCGGTTTATTACTTTCTAAACCCCAGTTAAAAACCTTTAAATTAAGCGTTTAGATGCTCAAATTGAGGATTAGAAAGGCAAATCGACCCTTAATAATGAAGGTAATGGCTGTTTTTAACCTTGTTAGTTAAAACCTGATCTGTATTTCAACTAGCTAGTTAAATCGTGATCTGCTTTTAGTAGCTTAGGGTCTGTTGACCTTTGCGGATTAAAATTTGTTCAAACTATGGGCGGTTTAATCGCGGCGCGAGGTTTGTAACCTAGTGGGCTAAGTAAAAACCGAGCAACAAAGAGTAAATCGCCCCTAGGCAGAACCCTTTGGGCAACGCCTGTTTGGCATTGATGCTGCGTTATCGCCTATTTATGGGGAAGAACCACACCACATAGGCTCTGCCTTGCCTAACTACCAAACAGACTGCTGCAAATTTAACCTTGAAAGGTCAACAGACCCTAGTTAAACTCTGATCTATATGCTGTAAAAAGCGGGTAATTTATTGTGCTTACCCGTGTTAAAGCGTAATCAACATAAAGCCCTCGCAGCCGAGCATAAACATCCTTTAAATTTATTTACACTTTTAAGCTGCATTGCATCCCTGAGTAACTAGCTAGTAAAATACTGATCTATTAAATTTTGCCTTTATGTAGGCATAAAAAAAGGGCCTTGTGGCCCTTAAGTAACACTATCTAGTTGAATTAAAATTGGTTCATAGTGTTAGCTTCACCACCGGCTTTAAGTGCATTCTCGCCAGAGAAGTACTCTTTGTGCGTATCGCCAATGTTAGAGCCTGCAAGGTCTTGATGCTTAACTGACGCTTGCTCACGACGGATTTCTTGACGTTGTACGTCACGTACATAAGCCAACATACCTAAGTCACCGAAGTAACCTTCAGATAGAATATCAGTGCTTAATGCTGCTGTATGGTACGTTGGTAATGTAATTAGGTGATGGAAAATACCTGCTTCACGCGCACCATCGCGTTGGAAGTTTTGTACCAGTAAGTCTGCAGCTGCAGCAAGCTCTGTTGCATCCATTTCTGGAGCCATAAGCGCTTTATTGTCATCTATACTTGGGTAAGCGCTAAGGTCACGACCTGCTTCTTGCCACTCTTGGTATACTTGCTCACGGAACTTAAGCGTCCAGTTGAACGACGGTGAGTTGTTGTATACTAATTTAGCATCTGGAACTTGTTCTTTAACGCGATTTACCAGCTCTGCAATTTGTTTTACGTGTGGTTTTTCTGTTTCAATCCACAGTAAATCAGCGCCTGACTGTAAGCTAGTAACACAATCTAGTACTACGCGGTCTTTCTCAGTGCCTTCGCGGAACTGGTATAAACCGTTATCTAGGCGTGTAGGCTTACAAAGTTGGCCATTAAGCTTCATTGCCGTTTCGCCTTCATTTAAATCATCAACACTGTTTACCGGTGTTGTTTCTAAAAATGCATTGTATTGGCTTGCTAAGTCACCTGGTTTTTGTGAAACCGGTACTTTTTGCGTTAGGCTTGCACCTAGAGAATCGGTACGCGCAACGATAATACCGTTATCAATACCTAGCTCTAGAAACGCGTAACGTACTGCATTAATTTTAGCTAAAAAGTCTTCATGAGGAACGGTAACTTTACCTGCTTGGTGACCACATTGCTTAGCGTCTGATACTTGGTTTTCGATTTGGATAGCACAAGCACCCGCTTCAATCATCTTTTTAGCAAGTAGGTAAGTCGCTTCTTCGTTACCAAAACCTGCGTCAATATCAGCAATGATTGGCACAACATGCGTTTCAAAGTTATCAATTTTATTAAGCACTGCTTGAACGTCGCCGCCGTTTGCTTTTGCATCGTCTAGCTCGTTAAATAAATGGTCAAGTTCACGTGCATCAGCTTGCTTTAAGAAGGTGTAGATTTCTTCGATAAGTGCTGGTACTGATGTTTTCTCGTGCATACTTTGATCTGGAAGTGGGCCGAACTCAGAGCGAAGTGCTGCAACCATCCAACCACTTAGGTATACGTAACTGCGTTTAGTTGTTTTTTGATGACGCTTGATTGCCATCATCATTTGTTGCGCAGTAAAACCATGCCAACAACCTAAAGACTGTGTGTACTGACTTGTGTCTTTGTCGTATGCAGCCATGTCTTCACGCATAATGTCAGCAGTAAATTGTGCAATATCAACACCAGAGCGAAAACGATTTTGTAAACGCATGCGAGTTGCGTATTCAGGATTAATAGTTTTCCATGCACTGCCTTGTGATTGGCATAGTGTTGCTAGTGTATCTGTTTCGCCTTGATATGTTGTCATAATAAAGTCCTTCGAACGGGTATTAATATTTATTGTTGAGAGAGTGACTACATTGCGTTAGCTCTGTAGCGCTTAATTAAACATTAGGCTTACTTTTTAGATTTAGTAAATTTATAGTTGTTATTACGGCTATACATATAGTGAATGACTAAAAAGCATTCAAAGTAACTTTTTTGCGATATGGTAAGTGTACGCATATAAAAAATGCACTCTGTCGGACCGTTTAAGGATTTTAATTATGAGCCATACTCTCACCCACTCTGGACTCAGCGTTGATAAGCAACTAGCTGAATTTGTTAAAAAACAACTATTACCAGGTACTAATCTAGACGAACACCAGTTTTGGAAAAGCTTTGCCCACATAGTGCAAACACTTACTCCGCTGAACAAGTCACTGCTCGCTAAACGTGAACAATTACAAAAACAGATTGATGACTACCATGTTGCTAATAAAAACGTTGATCAAGCCCAGTACCAAGACTTTTTAAAAGACATTGGTTATTTAGTTGATGAACCTGAAAACTTTAATATTGAAACCCAAAATGTAGAACCAGAAATAGCGTTGACTGCAGGGCCACAGTTAGTAGTTCCAGTTAGTAATGCCCGCTTTGCTTTAAATGCTGCCAATGCACGCTGGGGTTCACTATACGATGCACTATACGGTACAGACGTACTCAGTGAGGAAGATGGTGCAGAGAAAGGGACTCAATACAACCCAGTGCGCGGCTTTAAAGTAATGGCCTACGCCAGACAATTTTTAGATAAGGCGCTACCCCTTGAAAATGGCTCGCACATCGAAAGTACTAATTATTCAATCGTGGATGGCGCACTTGCAATTACATTACGCGACAGCTCGCACACTACACTTAAAAACCCTGAACAACTCGTTGGCTATCAAGGTGAGGCACAAAACCCAAGTGTTATTTTACTTAAAAACAATGGATTACATGTTGAGCTGCAAATAGACCACCATCACCCTATTGGCCAAGCAGATAAAGCTGGGCTAAAAGATGTGGTACTTGAAGCAGCGCTGACCACCATTATGGACTGTGAAGACTCAGTTGCCGCAGTTGATGCCGAAGATAAAGTGCAAGTGTACAAAAACTGGTTGGGCCTAATGCAGGGCAACTTGGTTGAAACGTTTAGAAAAGGCGACAAAATGGTCGACCGTACGTTACAAGCCGATCGTCAATACACAGGTCTTGATGGCCAAAAACTGACCCTAAAAGGGCGCAGTATGATGTTTGTGCGTAACGTTGGGCATTTAATGACAAACCCTGCTATTACCGATGTAAGTGGTAATGATGTGTTTGAAGGAATTATGGATGCCATGTTCACCGCAACAGCCGCACTGCACGATTTAAACACTAAAAATGCCATTCAGAACTCAACCGCGCAAAGTATTAATATTGTAAAACCAAAAATGCACGGCCCTGATGAAGTAGCATTTGCTAACACTTTATTTGGCATGGTTGAAGAGGCGCTGAGCTTGCCTAAAAACACCCTAAAAATGGGTATTATGGACGAAGAGCGTCGTACATCTGCTAACTTAAAAGCCTGTATTCATGCTGCTAAAGAGCGTGTTGTATTTATTAACACCGGCTTTTTAGACCGCACCGGTGATGAAATTCATACCTCTATGCAAGCGGGTGTAGTACTGCCTAAAGCGGCTATTAAAGCACAGCCTTGGATCAGCGCTTATGAAGATCGTAACGTTGATATTGGCCTAGTTTGTGGCTTAAGCCATAAAGCGCAAATTGGTAAAGGTATGTGGGCAATGCCCGATAAAATGGCGATGATGATGGAGCAAAAAATAGCGCATCCTCAATCAGGTGCTAATACGGCTTGGGTGCCCTCCCCTACCGCCGCCACATTACACGCAATGCATTACCATGATGTGGATGTATTTAGCCTGCAGCAAAGCATTGCCACGCGCCAAATAGCAAGCCTAGAAAGCTTATTAACACCCCCGCTAATGGCAAACCCAGAAACGCTGTCAAAAGAAGATATTCAAAGTGAGCTTGAAAATAACGCGCAAGGTATTTTAGGTTACGTTGTACGTTGGATTGATCAAGGAATAGGCTGTTCTAAAGTGCCTGACATTAACCATATTGGCTTAATGGAAGATAGAGCTACTCTACGTATCTCAAGCCAGCATATTGCCAACTGGCTGCATCATGGCGTGTGCAGTAATGAGCAAGTACAAAAAGTGATGGCAAAAATGGCTAAGGTTGTTGATGGCCAAAATGAACATGACAGCCTTTACATTCCCATGGCAACTAATGAGCAAACACTGGCTAATAGCATTGCCTACCAAGCGGCTTTGGCACTAGTATTTGAAGGCGTTAGCCAACCTAGCGGTTATACTGAGCCGCTACTGCATAGCTACCGCTTAAAATATAAAGCACAGCACCATAACCTAGCTGAATAGCTGACATTTATTTAACACTAAAAAAGCGCGTTTTGCCTACACAAAACGCGCTTTTTGTTTTATTAAGCGGCAAAATAGCTAAAATTCGCCTAGTTAAAACTACGAATTAATTTTTAATAGTCGCGTTGTGATAAACATTTTGTACGTCATCGCAATCTTCAAGCATATTGATAAATTTATCAAAGTTGGCAATCACTTCTTCATCTGTAATTTCAACATGTACTTGTGGAACGAAGGTAATTTCATCAACTTCAAAGTTAATGCCTTCAAATGCTTCTTCTAATGCCGTTTTAGCTTTAAAGTACTCAGTATGCGGTGCAAATACCGACACCTTGCCATCTTCGGCTTCTACATCAGTCACATCAACGTCAGCCATCATCAGCGCTTCTAACACGACTTCATCGTCGTCACCTGCAAACCCCAAAACAGCAAGGTGATCAAACATATGTGCTACACACCCAGGTGTGCCGATTTTTGAATCTGTTTTAGTAAACGGTAAGCGCACGTCTTTAATAGTACGATTAGGGTTATCGGTTAAACAGTCAACAATCACCATGCAATTACCCGGGCCGTAGCCTTCGTACCGTGCAGTTGAGTAATCTTCCCCTGCCCCGCCGGCTGCTTTTTCAATTGCTTTTTCGATTACGTGCGCAGGAACTTGGTCTTTTTTGGCTTTTTCAATTAAGCGGCGCAATGTTTGATTTACATCGGGGTCGGGTTCACCACTTTTGGCTGCAACGTAAATTTCTTTACCGTACTTTGAATTTACTTTAGTTTTTGCGTTGGCGGTTTTAGCCATCGAACTTTTGCGGACTTCAAATGCTCTGCCCATCTTGTGCCTCTATTGAATACGTTCTGTTTTTGATATTTTACCAATTCAAAGCGTATTGGGCTAGTGGTTCAACATGTTATGCTGTGCAAAAGCAGCGGGGTATTAATTTAAATAATACCCGTTATGCTATTAGCGAAATGAAATACAGTGCAATTTAACATAACTCCACTTTTTTAGCGTAACTTTCAACTAACGACACTAATTCATCAAAAGCATGAATCACAAAGTCGGCTTGCTCGGCATACGCGGGGGTTACATCGGGAGCATATAAACAGGCTCGCATTTTTGCATTATGGGCCGCTTGTATATCATATAAATAATCACCAACGTAAATAACGTTATCAACGGGCATGGACCACTGCCTTGCAATCATTAATAAAGCACTCGGATCGGGTTTGGCTGGCGCTTCAGTTCGAGTGAGTACCGTTTCTATTGGCAATGGGTTGTGTTGCAACTTTAGTGTGGCCGCTTTATCAAAATTACGAGTCACAATAGCCATAGGAATATTCTTTGCTCGCAGAGCGTTAACAGCTTCAACAACGCCGGGTAAAAGGGTCGCCGTTTGCGCATCAAGTAGCTCATGCTGATGCACTATATTCATCGCTTCTTCACGCATGTAGGGTGAGGGCAATTGCTCTATATATTCGAGTAGGTCTAGTTCTGCAGGGCAACCTACTTGGGCTTTAATCAATGAAAAATTTAATTCTGATGATACTAAGGTTCCGTCTAAATCAAAAATAACACCTTTGATTGCCTCAATTTGCGTTTTCATTTCATTCCTTGCGCTAAGTTATTAGCTCATTTTGCTGGATTTGCTTTATATAAAAAGTATATCAATAGACAATTACAAAGAGTTCAGTCCATTGCCCTCTTAGTATAGCTCATTTGATAACACAATAGTTTGGGTTTGAATAACAACTGTTATATCGATTTTACGATGAAGTAAATTAATGCGATCAGCTAATTTATACAGCAAAAAAGTGCGCACCTTATAAAGGTGCACAGTGGGTTAGTTAGTTTCAAATCGTGCTTCAAGCCACGTATCGTCTTGACTAAAGTTTAACGTTTTTACTTTTCCTCGCCCTTCAACATTTACCATATTGACTTGCGCAGGCCATAAATCGCGCAATGCGCCATTACTCATCTTAACACCTTCAATCTCATCGGGGATCGTCGCTTCTTGGTAAACCCAAAAGAACTTACCATCAACTTGTGCACCCACATAATTAAGTGTGAGCGGCTCACCCGTTAAGGTTTGCAAAGCAACATGAGATTCAACATATTTAGCAAAGCGTTTTTGGTCACGCTTGTTATTGATGATATCCACTTTGCCTTGAAATAAACTGCCAACAGCATGCTCTGTGTCATGTAAGTAAAAGCGATGCATTAATTCAATATTGTGAGTTCGTTGATTAAATAACACCGTGGTAACGGATGATTTTAATTGATGCGCCATACTCGGCGCAGCAATTAAAAAGCAAACAATAATAAGCAAAAATCGCATTATTATTGGTCCTCTTCGTTATTTTTTTCGTCTTTTTTCAGCTCAGTTTTAATATCCTGCATGATATCGCGGCTTACTTTTGCTTTACTCTTTTCACGTTTGTAGACTTCAATACGCGAAGGAATAATACGACGTGGGTAGTGATTATTTTCTACATTCACATCTGCTGTTTCCCAACCTGGATCAACCGTTACTGAGGTGAGCGGTTTGTTTTTGTCGGTAATAATCAGTTTTTGTACGTTTTTGTGGTTACGACGCCAAATTTCTGCAGGAATGTAACGCTCTTCTTTAGTGCCATCTTCATAAGTTAACTCTAAAAGAATCGGCATCACTAGGCCGCCTAGATTTGAAAACTCCATAACATAGTAGTTTTTGTCTTCTTCTAATGCGCGATCGAGTGTTTTACGCTCCCACGGTTTTAAGCCTTTTAAAAATTTGTTGTACGAATTACGCTCTTTATTAGTAACCGTAAAGCGATCGTTTTCGTCATAAAAATCGGTTACATCTGGATTTTTCTCAACCCAGGTTTTTTTACCTTCAGCACGATTACGCTCAACAAATAATGAGCTTGGCTTATTCGCTTCAATGTCACGTAAACGTTTAAAGTCGATATCAGGGTTTTTGGTGTCTAACCGTAATTGATATACTTTATCAAGCGAGATATCAACATGGTCTGTGGTGTAAAACCAACCACGCCAGAACCAATCTAAATCAACGCCTGACGCTTCTTCCATAGTACGGAAAAAATCAGCTGGAGTAGGGCGCTTATATTTCCAGCGCTGAGCATATTCTTTAAACGCAAAATCAAATAATTCACGACCTAAAATAACTTCACGTAAAATATTTAATGCTGCGGCTGGTTTAGTATAGGCATTAGGCCCTAAACGAAGCACACTGTCTGATTGCGTCATAATTGGCACTTGGGTTTCAGACTTCATGTACGCCACAATGTCACGTGGCTCAACACCCCAAGGAATGGTTGGATCCCATTCACGCCCAGCAACACCATCTAAAAAGCTATTTAAACCTTCATCCATCCAGGTCCACTGACGCTCATCTGAGTTTACAATCATAGGGAAATAAATATGCCCCACCTCGTGGATAACAACCCCGATTAAAAAGCGCTTTTCTGCTTGAGAATAAGTACGCGTGCCATCGTCTTGTAAATCTGTACGTGGACCATTAAAAGTGATCATTGGGTATTCCATACCCCCTACAGGACCATTGACTGACTGTGCAGTTGGGTACGGGTAATCAAATGAGTATTTTGAATATACTTCCATGGTATGTACCACAGATTCAGTTGAATATTTCTTCCATAAATCGCCACCTTCTTTAGGGAAAAACGACATCGCCATAACCAGTGGTTGCTCATTTCCCCCTTGTTGGTAACCTTTAGCATCCCACATAAACTTACGTGACGACGCCCATGCAAAATCACGAACATTTTCAGCTTTAAAATGCCACGTTTTTGTTTTGTCTGTACCGGCTTTTTCGTTTTCGAGCGCTTCTTCTTCAGTAACTACAAATACAGGACGTTTTGCTGTTTCAGCTTTTTTTAAACGCTTGCGCTGAGTACTAGTTAAAACAGAGCTTGGGTTATCAAGCTTACCGGTTGCCGATACAATATGATCTGCAGGAACCGTAATTTCAACGTCGTAGTCGCCAAATTCTAAGGTGAATTCACCGCTGCCTAAAAATGGCTTGTTAGTCCATGCTTCGTAATCAGTATACGCAGCTAAACGAGGGAACCACTGTGCTACTAAGAAAATATCGTTACCGTCTTCTTCAAAGTGTTCATAACCTGCACGTGCACCTACCGCATCTTCCTCAACCAAGTTAAACGCGAAGTCCATACTAAACTCAACATCTTTACCGGGCTTTAGTGGCGTGTTTAAATCTATACGCATTAGAGTATCAACAACCGTTACACGCAGCGCTTTACCATCTTCATCTTTAACATTGCTAATGGTGTAACCCAGCTCGTTGTCGTTCATAAACTGCTGACGACGTAAATCACCTAAGCTTAATTTAGCAGGCTTGGCATCAGGTTCGTTTTGTAGGGTACTTTTAAAAGTTTGCGTGGTTTCTGCAATCGAGTCATTTTTAAAAATGTTTTGATCAAGCTGTAGCCATAAATATTTAAGCGTATGCGGTGAGTTATTTTTATATTCAATTGTTTGACTCCCCGTTAAACGACGCTTTTGCTCATCAAGCTTTACATCAATATCGTAATCAACCCGTTGTTGCCAGTAATTTTCTGCCGGTGCACCTGCGGCACTGCGGTAAACATTAGGGGTAGGCAAGGCTTCATCTAGTTGACGAAACTTATCAACATAGCTGCCTTTAGTCTGTTCAACAGATGAGGCCATCACAGAGCTCGCCATTGCCAAAGGCAATACAAACGCACTCAATGTAAATAAATTTTTCTTCATTGTTAATCCTGATCGATTTTAGTGACGCTACTGTGACAAATTTACAGCTAAGCTTCAATAAAATAGCGATAAAACCCTGCTTTTATAGGGTGATATTCCACACTTTTATATGAATATAAAAAACACGGTTTTACACAACAACATTTAACTAAATTGTTTAGCAATTTACATAAAAAACTAAGCTGTAAAGGGGGTTTACAAAATAGGCTGAGTATCACTAAAAGTAGAGATAAAATGAAAAAACACAGCTATTTTCATTAAAAATACTAAAAAACGCAGTTTTAGGTTGATCTTTACTATGGTTTGTAATTAGAATCGCCCACTTTTTTAATTTGAGGGTACTTTTTTAGTGTTTCTCTCAAATATTTTTTGTTCTAACTAGTCGTATTAAGTGTGGTGAGTTTATGGATTTTTATGTCCTAAAAAAGCAGCAAAAACTAATTGCAATACCAGCAGACGTGCAAAATTGTAAGCAGTATATTAACTCAGGCTACCTGTATATTGATAAAGTGGCTGCTTGTAATGAAACAAACGCACTAGCAGTATTACAGGCCAAAAAAGCGAAGGCATTAAAGTGGCCTTTAACAATAGCCCTTGCTGCTTTGCCAGTTATTTTTATTGCTTGGTATACTTTAACCTAAAGCGATACTTGCATCTTTAATTGCCTTGGGTATATTGGCGCTCTTATGGTTTTTTAAGAGCGCAAAATGAAAGTTCTTCACACTTCAGACTGGCACTTAGGTCAGCAATTTTATGAACATGATCGCCGTCATGAACATCATGCTTTTTTCTCTTGGTTATTAACCACTCTCGTTAGCCAACAAATCGATTTATTGCTTGTTGCGGGCGATATTTATCATACTGCCACCCCCAGTGCTAGCGCCGAAAACCAACTCTATCAATTTATAAAAAATGCCAAAGCACAGTGCCCACAATTACACGTGGTCATAATTGCCGGCAATCATGACTCTGCTAATCGTATTTTGGCTGCTCAGCCCTTATTAGCCCAGTTTGATACCCATGTTGTAGGCCGGTTTGATCCCGCCAATCCAAATGACGTGGTAATAACAATTAATAATAACGACAAACACGCTGTAGTAATCGCTATGCCGTTTTTACGAACCAGCGATATAAGTACGTTTAGCCAGAGCGAGGATGGCCCTAGTTACGCACAAGGCGTTGCTAAAGCTTACCAACTAGCATTTGAACATGCGTTAACGCTTACCAATGAAAGTACACCTTTAATTGTTATGGGTCACTTACATGCCAAAGGTGGAAATATTTCTGGTGATTCTGAGCGTAACTTAGTCATTGGCGGTGAAGAAGCCATTTCAGCGTCAGTATTTGGTAAGCATGCCAATTACGTAGCGCTAGGGCATTTACACAAAGCACAGTTAGTGGCTAAAAATGAGTACATTCGCTATAGCGGCACACCTATTCCAATGTCGTTTTCAGAAAGGAAATATACCCATCAAGTTAACGTGGTTGAGTTTAACGTACAAAAAGACCAACCGCTAAGCACTACTGTAAACCCCCTTTACATTCCTCGACTCGCGGAAGTTATTGTTCTACCAGAAGGAGAGTGCGTCCCTTTAGCCAAGCTATGTGAGCAAATAAAAGCGCTCGATACACAACAGTATGAAATAGCCCCGTACTTACGAGTAAAGCTAAAATCCAGTGATATTGACACCACTTTTCGTGAGCAAATTGAGCAAGCACTAAAGGGCAAACAAGTTAACTTTTGCGGTATAGAACGGGTACGCGATCAGCAAGTGAGTAATTCTTCAGAAACGGTATTTGAGGATTTAAGCTTTGTGGAAATGCTCAATCCAATTAATTTGCTCGAACAGGCCTTTAATAACGACAAAGATATGGCCGGAGAAACCGTACCCAGTGAATTAAAAGCACTATTAACCAACGTTATTGATGAGCTTGAACAGGAGCAGCTAATATGAAAATAACCGCCGTACGTATTCATAACTTAGCCTCCATTGCTGATGCCGAAATCGACTTTTTAGCTTCACCACTCAAAGACGCAGGTTTATTTGCTATTACAGGTGACACTGGCGCGGGAAAAAGCACCGTACTTGATGCAATTTGTTTAGCGCTTTATACGAAAACTGCTCGTTTGAAAGGCGATAAAGGCAACCTAATTGATTTTAACGGCGATAACATAAAGCTTAACGATGCCCGTAATTTATTGCGCCGTGGAAAATGGGAAGGCTATGCTGAAGTAGACTTTAGCGGGCAAGATCAGCAACTTTATAGAGCACGCTACAGCATTCAACGCACGCATAAAAAAGTAACCGGCAAACTAAAAGTAGCCGAGCATACTTTGCATAGCTTACCTGATGAAACCTTAATCGCCGACAAAAGTACCACTATAAAAGCCATTGAAAATAAAATAGGCCTCACTTTTGAGCAATTCTCCCGTGCAGTGCTACTAGCACAACATGAGTTTGCCGCATTTTTAAAAGCAACTGGCGATGAACGCGCACAACTTTTAGAGTGCCTTACCGGCACCGATAAATTTAGCCGAATTGGTCAACGTATATTTGAGCGAAATAAAGCAGTTAAAGATAAGTTTGAATTACTAACAGCTAGCTTAGCCAGTTATGCGTTATTGTCTGATGAAGAGCTAAGTGAGAAGAAGCACACTCTTGATGAACTTAAAAAACAAACTGAACACATAAAAACAACGTTGGCCAGCACAGAGCTGGGTGTTAATTGGTATAAACAAGCACACAGTTTAGAGCAAGCATTAATAGCGGCTCAACAAAACGAGCAACAAGCAAGTGATGCACTAAATGCGGTTAAAGCACAAACTGAGCAAGCAAAACAAGCACAAAGTGCGCTTGAAATTAAAGATAATCGCCAGCGCTTTAAAAGCTTAACTGTGCAAAACAGCCAGTTAAATTCGCAAATAAAGGAATTAAACGCGCTGGATCATGCCGCGCTTATTAATGAACAAGCAAGTAAGGTTAAAAAACAACAAAGCGAATTAGCAACAGCAAAACAACAACAACAAACAGCTGAACCAGTCATAACAAAAGCACGTGAGCTCGACAGTCAATTAGCTATTTTTACGCAAAGTATAACAAGCCTGACACAACAAAAAGCCAAAGAGCAGCAACAACTAAACGAGTTACAACAGCAGCTACAACAAAATAATCTCAGCGTGGAGCAGGCAACAACACAAAGCACTCACCATCAGCAGTGGTTACAAGAAAACAATCAACTAAAGCCATTGGCCACTGATTGGAACTATTTTAGTCACAGCTTTAAGCAGTTTTTTAATACCACAACGCAATTAAAAACACTCGAGCAACAAAAGCAAACTATTACTTTGCAGCTAAGCACTCTCGCTACCAAGCTCAACGAGCAAAATAAACAGTTAGAACATGCAGAGCACGCACTAAGCACTGAGCAACAAAATCTAAATAAGCTCACCCAACAGCAAGAGCAATTCAATATTGAGCAGTGTGATAATCAGCTTAAAAATATTGATTACTTAAAAGAGCAACGAGCGCGTTATAAGCAATTTAATCAAGAACTAAAGTACACAGTGCAGCAACAAAGTGCTACAGCAGAAAAGCTAACTCAGAGTGAACAAACTAACGTCACACTGCGTGAGCAATTAAGCAGAAAAGAGCAAGCACTTAAACACGCCGAGCAATCGCTTAATCAAGCACGGCTGCGTGCGAGTGAACATGTTGAACATTTACGCGCACAACTGCTGCCTAATGAGGCATGTGCGGTTTGTGGAGCCACTGAGCACCCGTTTGCAAACAATCAAAGCCAACCTTTTAATAACTTAATAACCGACTTTGAAAATACTTATACTGGCGCTAAGCAGCAGCACTTAGATGCACAAACCCAGCTACATCAACATCAAACGCAGCATGCTGTTTTAGTCGCAGAGCATAAGCAGCAAAGCCAAGCGATTGCTGATGCCCAAGCCAAAATGTTAGACATTAAAAACACCATGCAAGCGGCTAAAACAGATCTTAATGACTTGAGCGTTGAGCAGCTTGATGACACCCATAAACAATTAAGCGAGCAAAAAGCGCAGTACTTTGCAGCACAAAAACAACAAAGCCAGTTGCAAGAAACGGTTAACCAACTGCAAAACACGGTTAAAAAAGAACAGACTGCTCAGCAACAATTAAATACCCAGCATGTTGAACTGAACAATCAGCTCACCATGCTTAATAATAAGCACCAGGAATTGCTCAGCCAACGCGAAACACTTATAAG
Organism: Pseudoalteromonas undina; assembly: GCF_000238275.3. Classification (NCBI taxonomy): domain Bacteria; kingdom Pseudomonadati; phylum Pseudomonadota; class Gammaproteobacteria; order Alteromonadales; family Pseudoalteromonadaceae; genus Pseudoalteromonas; species Pseudoalteromonas undina. Next base: position 70,036 of record NZ_AHCF03000004.1, on the reverse strand, counting down.
TGAGCTGAATTCTCATTTTGAAAACAGTCAATTTTGGCAAACATTACAAACCGGCGCGTTAACGCTAAGCGAATTAGGTGAGCAAGTAGAGCAGTATCAACATCAGCAACTACAACTTGAGCAAACTCAAAAGCAGCTAGACAGCGCCAATTTACAGCTGCAGCAGCTAACCCCGCTTATGACCAAAGCTGAGCAGCAAATTAGCACGCTCAACGACGATTTAACCCAGGCACAGCAACAACACAACAATACCCAGCAACAACGCTTAGCGTTATTCGATAACCAAACGATTAGCGCTGATGACTACCAGGCTCAGCTGAATAGACAAGTAGAGCAGTGCCAGAGTGAATTAAATCAGAGTCAACAGGCACACGATAGCGCCGTAAAACAGCGCGATGAGCACGCTATTACGCTTAAAAACCTTGAGCAGCGCTTCGCCGATAACAGCCAAGAGCTAATCACACTTGAAACACGCTATAGTGCTTGGTTTGAAGAATTTAGCGCGCTTTATGCTGATATTAGCCATCAGCAAATCGAGATGCTACTGGCTATAAGTAATGACGATATTAAAGAGCAGCTAAAGCATAGCGAGCAGTTATCTCAAGCATTAGTTGATGCTCATGCCGCGCTAAAACAACAGCAAAATACCAATGAGCAGCATCAGCAAAATAATAAGCCAGCACACAGCGAAGCACAGTTAATTGAGCAACAAACTCAATTAACTGTGCAGCAAACACAATTACACAATAACTTACTTACGATTAATACTGCCATCGAGCAGCACAACCAAAATGCAAAAGCTCTTGAGGGCAAGCAGGCTGAGCTAAGCAAGCTTAAACAACAAGTAGAACAATGGCATTTACTTAATAAAGTGCTCGGTGATGCAACCGGCAAAACAATGCGTAATTTAGCGCAAACACAAACACTAAAAATATTGCTGCATTATGCTAATAGCCATTTAAAAACGCTGAATAAGCGTTACGAACTCACAGCAATAGCTGATTCACTTGATATAGCGATTATTGACCGCGATATGGCCGATGAACAACGTTCTGTAAACACACTCTCTGGCGGAGAGTCGTTTTTAGTATCATTGGCACTTGCATTAGGGCTGGCCTCTTTATCTTCAAACAAAGTGCAAATTAACTCGTTATTTGTTGACGAAGGCTTTGGTACACTAGATAGTGAAACACTCAGTATTGCAATGGACGCGCTAGATTCACTGCAAGCGCAAGGTAGAAAGGTCGGTGTGATTTCACATGTAAGTGAAATGAGCGAACGCGTTGCAACGCAAATTCATGTCGCTAAAAAACCGGGTGGATACTCCACCATAAACGTAATTTAAGGAAATAGTATGCCCACTTTTACAGGCGAAGAAGCACAAGAGTATGATAACCGTATTACCCGTTTAGTCCCAGGTTACGAGCTATTACATCAACTAACCAACGCACAGCTAAGCGCTACGTTAACTGATAACGCCCATATTTTAGTGGTAGGCGCGGGCACAGGTAAAGAAATCGCAGCGCTGGCGAATATTAATTCTACATGGCAGTTTACCGCTCAAGATACCTCGGCCGACATGTTAGCCATTGCTAAGCAACGTTTTATAGAGCAAGGTATTGACGCACGTATCAGCATTGAGTGCCAACCAGTAGATAAATTAAAAGTTAAAGCCGACGCGGTATTATGTTTATTGGTGATGCATTTTGTTGAAGATAACGGCGATAAGAAGCAGTTATTAAAGGGGATTAAAAATAATCTTAAAAAATCTGCACCAGTATTTATTGCTGATTTAATGCGCCCAGAAACCCCGTTTGAACGAGAGGCACAACTTAATACATGCAAAGAGCTTGGCCTTAGTGAAACAGGAAAAACGCAAATGGCACATAACTTAGAGCGTGAGTTTTACCCGCTTGATCGGATGCGTTTTAGTGAGTTACTTAATGAATGTGGCTTTGGCATTCCAAAACTGTACTTTAAAGCACTTGGTTTTAGTGGGTACGTGGTATAAATTTTTTGCAAAAAAAAGCTAATATCGTATTGATATTAGCTTTATCGCTTAACGTTAGTTTAGCGTGGTGAGTGCGCTTTAAAGCCCACTCCCTTTAAATTAGATGCAAACGATGTTTTCAGCTTGCGGGCCTTTTTGACCTTGAGTTACGCTGAACTGTACTTTTTGGCCTTCAGCTAAAGTTTTGAAACCGTCGCCTGAAATTGCACTGAAATGTGCGAAAACGTCTGGACCAGACTCTTGCTCAATAAAACCAAAACCTTTAGCTTCGTTGAAAAATTTTACAGTACCAGTAGTTGTATTAGACATAATAATATCCTAAAAAAATAAATAAAAAATTGCCTTAAAATAGGCGTTTAACAGGAAGAAAACAAACATTTAACTTGAGGATATCGCGAAGGATTATTACTAATAACAACGTGGTACTTACAAATAAACTGGGCTTTCTATCAACCCGATGGCAAGCAGAATAACAGCAATACAGTTTATAACAAGCTTTATTTATACTTTATTTTTATATACAACTGTAAAACCTCTCATAATAGGCTTTACAGCGTCCTCGGCTTAACTTTTTAAACTTCGTGTTAAAACGTAACCTGTTAAAAGTGCAAATTACGCGCTCTTACAATATCTTTCATTACAATGGTTGAGGTTAAACGCTGTACACCTGGTAGGGCTGATAGCTTGTCATCGTAGAGTTGCTGAAACGCGGCTAAATCTTTAGTAACGACATGTAACAGGTAATCAGGTGTACCGAATAGTCGTTGAGCATTGGTGATCTGAGGAATAGCATCCACTGCTTGCTCTAATTTGCTTAGCGACACTTTATCGCCCTCTTTAATAGTAATAAATACTAACGCAGAAAAGTTTAAACCCACTTTCTCAGGTGATATTTCGGTGCGGTAACCCACAATTGCTTTGCTTTTCTCAAGCTCTTTAACACGGCGGTGACAGGGCGACACGCTTAGCCCAACACGATCAGCCAATTCAGAGAGGGTAAGTCTGCCATCGACTTGTAATTCGGCAAGAATTTTCCTATCCATGGTATCCATAGTTAATTATTTCCTAAAATGAACGCTTATATTAGTAAAATACAGTAACTTTTACTCATCAGAAAGAAATAAAATAGCTACTCACTTATTTTAGGTTATAGCGCTATGGATATTAATATTATTTTTTCTTTTTGGCTTGTATCAATTTTGTTTGTTCTCACCCCTGGTGCAGATTGGGCTTATACAATTAGTGCAGGAATAGCAGGCGATAAAATTGTTCCTGCGGTAGCGGGGTTAATACTTGGGCATTTAATGGCCAGTTTAATTGTGGTGGTAGGGTTAGGTGCGCTATTAGCATCGCATGCTATTTTTATAAAGCTGTTAACCTTGTTCGGCGCTTTATACATAATTTGGATTGCTACATCACTGTACCGATTTCCTCCTATGCCTGCTGCCTATAACGCTGGCCAACAACACACCTCAGACACCCCTCTAAAGTGGATGAGAAAGGGTTTTATTATTAGTGGTTTAAATCCTAAAGTAATGCTGTTATTTTTAGCCTTGTTACCACAGTTTGTGTTGCCAACTTTATCGTTTTCTATCACTGAACAATTGCTGGTACTGAGTGTAATTCATTTAGTAGGCTGTGCGTTGGTGTATTGGTTAATAGGGATAAGTGCCAGAAAAATCCTTAGTAACAATCCCGCATTGTCGCTTAAGTTTGGGCGTGCATCGGCATGTGTACTGTTTATTTTGGGCTCACTAATGCTAGTTGATAGCGCACAAAAACTAACTCACGTCGTGTAACAGTAGCAAAAAAGAAAGTGGCTTATCTTAGCTGAGCCACTAATTCACTCAAACGGGCAATTTTAATATTACTCAGCTGCCTATAATCAAAATAGGGGCACACAATAATATTCTGGCTTTTATCTATAGCAAACTCATCATCAAGCCAATCAAATTGGGCGTTTAATTTACCTTGTTGTATTAAGTTTTTAGCGTGAGTTCGCCCAGCAATAATGTGCAACTGGTTTTTACTCTCAGTAAGCACCGGTGTGCTAAATAGTAATGCAGTCCCGCTATGCTGTTGTAACAACAGCTCATCTCGATATGCTTGCCAGCTTACTGCTTGTTTAGCAAATGAGTAATGCTCGCTTGGCAGCGCAAATAACACTTTGGCGTACACATTAAAGACTTTTCGCCAGCCATTGCCACAGTGCTGATTTATGCTATTTATTTGCCCACTAGCCACAGGCTCTAACTGCGCAAGTGCTTCAAAGTAAGGCATAGGTGGGGCTTTTGCTACATACACGCCAACTCTAAATGAATTATCACCTAACCCTATTAACTGGCTGCTCACCTTAACTACTCTTATTTTGCGCTAAAATACGATCAAGGTTGTTAGCAAAGTTTTGTCTGTCACTTTGGCTCAATGGAGGCGGCCCACCACTCATTTCTACGCCACTTGAGCGCATAGTATCCATAAAATCACGTACATTTAGTAAGGAGCGAATGTTTTCAGGAGTGTAAAGCTCACCGCGCGGATTAAGCGCTTGGCCGCCGTTATCAATCACTTCGCTAGCTAGCGGAATATCTCCAGTGATCACTAAATCACCCTTTTCAATTCGTTTAACTATTTCATCATCAGCGACATCAAATCCTGATGACACTTGTAGTCGACTAATAAATTTTGACGGTGGAATGCGCATGGCATGATTTGCAACCAGTATAGTTTCTGTTTGCGTACGCTCTGCAGCTCTAAATAAGATTTCTTTTATTACCACCGGACAAGCGTCAGCATCAACCCAAATTTTCATGCTAAATTCTTTAAATTGCTTTAGTATTAGAGCGATCCTATAGCAATTTCTAAAGAAAAGGAAACAACATGAAACTCGCTTTTAAAACCGCATTATTTATTACCGCTATGTTTTTACTCAGTGCCTGTACCAGCGCACCGGAAGGAATAACCCCTGTTAAAAACTTTGATTTAGAAAAGTACCAAGGCAAGTGGTATGAGATAGCACGATTAGACCACTCTTTTGAACAAGGTATGGAGCAAGTAACAGCCACTTATTCAATTAACGATGATGGAACAGTAAAGGTATTAAACAAAGGGTTTATTAGTGAAGAGCAGCGTTGGGACCAAGCTGAAGGCATAGCTAAATTTGTTGAAAATGCCGATACAGGGCATTTTAAAGTATCTTTTTTTGGCCCATTTTATGGCGCCTATATTATTTTTGAACTTGACCAGCCTGATTATCAGTATGCGTTTATTACCAGTTATAGTAAAGATTACTTGTGGTTTTTATCACGCACACCAACAGTAAGCAAAGAGCTTAAGCAGCACTTTTTAAGCCAAGTAAAGGCGCTTGGTTTTGCAACTGATGAAATTATTTGGGTAAATCAAAAAACGCTGTAAAGGGGGTTTACAAGTTGAATTGATAAATAGTCTAAGCTGTAATAAAACGATCACGTTACTGTAAGGTAAGTTAAATAAAGCAAGACTATAGTGACTGCATCTGCAAAGAAACAAGCAGGTGAAGACATAATGACAATCCCCCTTTTTAATTGGCAAGCCTGATGGCTTGCCATTTTTTTTACGCAATTTAGCCTGTTTTTTTGGGATCAGGTTTTTACTAACTAAAGCCCATTTAAACCAAAAAATAACGTACTCATGGCCAATATCACTAATATGAGTAAGTTAAAAAGTTTAGTTAACCTCACCAAAAAGCTATAAAAAGTCATTACAATTAAAGCACTTAACGTCATATAGCCACAAAACTGCAAACCACCATAACCTTGTAATTCGTTAATACATAACAGCAAACTTAGTAAAATACTGATCCAAGCAACACTCAATAAAACCAAACGCTGCTGTTGAGTGGGGCGCTTATTAAAAACATCCTTAAAATGATTAAACTTAGCCAGCGCAAAGCAGTTAAAAGCCACCAAACATAAACTAAAAGGAAGCAAGGCAATCATACTTTTTGCTCCTGAGTATTTATTGGAGTTGGTTTTTTAGCTTGCAGAGCAGTACGTAATTTTTCGGTTTGTAACAAAAACAGCAAACCAATTGCTAGAAAAAGGCTATCAAACATAAATAATGCCCACTGCTCGTTACGCAAGTAACTGATTATATTACCCTGTGTTGTTAGCGCATTAACAAGTGGCACACTAAAGCAAGCAATACTGTTTATGGCAGCCATCACACACCACTGCAACTTGTCACGCTTTACAAAGGCAATGATGAACACACATAGCCAAGTTAAAAAGAAAGCGAGTATTTCTTTATCCGCGCGCTCAGCAACCTGTTTACTGAGTAAACGATTAGCCAAAAAGAAAGCCGATGTAGCCAAGGGTAGTCCCATCAATGTTCCTAGATTTAACCCTTCAACTAGCTTTAGCCCCCAAGATGGCTGAGTATTTTTTTTCATTCTTTCGCGTAAGCGCTTAGCCCACATTATGCAGCCTGTCGCTATCATTATGCAGCCGGCAATGCCGCCTAAAAAATATAAAACACGTAATAATGGTTCTGCTAAACGCCCAGTATGCATTGAGTTTAATGATTCATATAGCGCCTTACTGCCAGTGAGTTCATCATCAGTTTGAGCAACAAGCTCACCACTCGCTCCGCTAAAAATTAAACGGGGTGATTGATCCCTTAATGTTTTCCCAGGGCTCACCAAAACCATAATAGTTGCAGCGGCTTTATTCGGGTTATTAATAATTACCCGAGTTATATCAGCCTCTGGCCACTTAGTATAAACCTGATCTAAAACAGTATTGATAGGCACCAAAGGTGCAGTACCTTGCAATGATTCTGTTACAGGACTACTTGGCGAAACATCATTGAAAAAACCACGTATTCCATTTTCATAAACGGTTTGCGCGGGGTAGGGAAATATCATGAATATCAGAGTAATAATGCCGGTATAGGTAATCATTAAATGAAACGGTAAGGCAAATACAGAACTTAAATTATGTACATCTAACCAGCTACGACTGCCTTTATTAGCTCTAAAAACAAACATATCTTTAAAAATTCGTTTATGAATTACTATCCCTGATATCAATGCAATAAGCATAAACAAGCTTGCAAAACACACAATCCAACGCGCTGTTTTTACATCAATATAATGTAAATCAAAATGCAGGCGATAAAAGAAATTTCCCCCTCGGGTATCTGTAAAAGGGGCTAAAGGCTGCATATTATTTGGATCTAAACGGGTATTTTCAAAAGAGGCTCTGCGCTGCTCAGGCTCTTTTGGCTTAGCATAACCATACGTTAAATAGGGTACACGCTCTTCAGGAAGTGTTATACGCCAATTAGGGGCATTAGGTGCTTGGGTATTTAAATACTCAACGCCACTTATTATTTGTTGCTTTTGCGCGCCAATACGGTCTGTCTGCTGCTCAATATTATGAATACTTGGCTGATTCCATAAACTAACTTCATCTCTAAAAAAGCTGATGGTGCCTGCAAAAAATATTAAATACAGTAACCAACACACGAGTAAACCTACCCATGTATGTAACCAGGTCATTGAGCGAAAAAAACTCCCTTTCATAACCATCCCTTCATTAACGACAATATAAAAAATTGCACTGCAATACTTAGTAAAATACTGATCCAAACTGTTTTTAACGACTGAAGATAAAAACTATAAATAAACACCAGTGCATAAATTAAAATACTCGCAGACACACTTAAAAGAACCGCGTCAACTTTAGAGGCCGGCACCACAACACTTAACAGCGACACACTGACGGCAGTAAAAAAATATCCGCCCACAATGGCAATAAAAAAACGCGATAAAACCGCTAATTCATAGTTAAAGCGCTGCATAAATTGCCATAACATAGAAAATACGGGTTTGGGAAAGTCTAAAAGACGGTTAGAGGCCTGCATATACTGCAAATTCCTTTTAAACATAGCTAAAAAAGATGGCGATATTATAACGCCAACAAATACAAAAGATAGTAATTCTTATTTGTATTTGAATGCAGTGATAAGCATTAAATTGAGTTAGTTAAATAGTGATCTGCAATAAGATTACAAATTAACTATAAAATAACCTTTATAAGTGAGTGCTTGTTCTGAATGCGTTGTTGTTATCTACTAAATACATAAAGCCGCAGTAAATACACGTCAGTGTATGAAATTAAAAGTTAGCTAAAGCACTCTCATGAATCAGTTTTTAAATGGCCTAACAGGAAAATTTGATACAAGCAGCTAATAATTAAAGATCTTCTAAGCTTTAAATTTCCCTCAAATAACACTGGATCAGTATTTTACCAACAAGGGATAAAATACCACTGATATAAACCGATTTTTTACTAACTTATTACCGTAGAGGGCTAAAAAACCACCAAAAACGATGAAAAAACAGGCTTGGAAAATTAAATTTCATACTTTTAAACCGACGTGTTAGTAAAAATCTGATCTTTGATAAATGCGGTTTAATCCGTAATGATTTTAATTGGGCAAATAACAATAGAGATGTAATGCGTAAATTATGCTCAATAAACAAACATGTCGCATAGATGTTGCAGCCACTTTATTTTACTGCTTAAGCACAGGCCTCCTGCCATACAAAACTACAAAATGGTTCTGAAAGATTAAAAATAGTTTATAAACATCTATATAGATTCAACATAAGTTAAGTCACTATGACTATGCCTTAAAATAACTCCCTCTAGCGTTAAAATATAATTTACATCGGTGCTATTTTTCTTGTTGCATTTTGCTGGTCAAAATTAATAACTTCATACTGCTTATCTCTTTTAAAAAGCCTTAACGTTAACAAAAGATTTCATTTTGATAACAATTGTGTTTAAATCCGAAACAATGGACTGAGATAACCCTCTAAACTAATTTGCACGGAAGTAAAAAAATAATAATTTTTAAAAATGGAAAAACTATGAATAAAAAAATCTTTGCTGCTTCCGCTTTACTAGCAATCTCATCAACTTCTTTACTTGCATCTAACCAAACATTTCAAGCAAGTGTAAACGGTTGGACTGAGCCTACTTTTGCAGAAGATAGCGCACTGCACTTTGGTAAAATTCGCTTATCTACAAGCTCAACATGTACGATGGATAATGCTGGCGTTGTATCGGGTGACTGTGATGCGTCAGATGCAAACATTCAATTAGGTGGAATTACTGTATCTGGTTTAGCGCCAAATTCAGCAATGAACATTACTGTATCTGGAAGCACAGGCACTAACTTAACTTTTGCTCCAGTAACAACGGCTACAGATGGAACAACCAGTGTAACAACTGCTGACAATGTTGCGTCTCCTTTCACTACTGATGCAAGTGCAACAGATATTACCGTTAATGTATATGGTGATATGACCGTTGATTCTACACTGACAGCGGGCGCTGCTTACACTGTAGATTACACTGTAGATGTGTCTTTCCAATAAGACTATGAAAGCAGAGGCAATAGTAATTTACTAATTTAGTCTCAGTTTATTTTTTTTGCGCAATTGCGCATTAAAAATAAAATGTGTGGAGCATCGCGCTCCACTTTTTATTATCATGTTGTTGAGTTGTCCCATGATGTTTAAACTTTTTTGTTGGGCTTCCCTTTGCCTAACTCTTTTACTACCTGAAATTTGTAGTGCCAACCTTGCGCTGTCTGAATACCGTTTATACTTCGATGGACGTACTAAAAATAATTCACTACTTATCCGCAATACCTCTAATAAAAATCTCGATTTTAAACTTGTTGTTACCCATAAAGATATGACCGAAGAAGGAGCGCTTATAGATGTTACTCCGCAACAAGTTGAAGGACGCTCTGCCAAAAACATGCTACGGTTTTCACCACGTCGCGGCACTATTGCCCCAAAAGGGATGCAAGCTATCAGAATGACCGTTCGCAAAAAAGCTGAGCTTGCTGTTGGCGAATACAGGGCGGTGCTTAAAATCATAGCCTCTGAATCACAAAACCCTGACGCTGATGGAATAAGTATTAGGCCTAAGGTTGCTTACAGCGTGCCTGTTATCGTTCGTCATGGCCAATTAGAGGCTGACTCAGAATTAATAAACCCGCAATTAATTACTCAAAATGGGCGCCCGACTCTAACATTTTGGCAAACACTCACAGGGAATCGCTCTGTGTATGGAAACTTTGAATTAGTTGATGAGAATAATGTAATGGTTGGTGAAATAGCCAATGTGGCCGTTTATACCCCTCTATCTCGTCGAAAGGTATACATCACTTTACAAGCCCCAGTAACTGGGCCTTTGACACTCAATTACAAAGAAAACGAGCTTTACGGCGGTAAAATCGAGTTAGCGATCCCTATTAATATCAGATAGAAAGTGCTAAACATAAGGGCATTAGGCTGTGGTTTAGCGGCTCGCTTATTACTTTGTACGTTACTGTTAATTGCACCTAAAGCAATCATCGCCAAGCAGTTACCGACTCTTTATCAATGGCCTATTGATGAGGAGGCTTTTGTGATTATAAATGTCAGGGTAAATGGGCGTTCAGTTGTCTCAGATTTAGAAGCCTACTATTCAAAATCAAATAAGTTGCTATTGCCCATAAGCGCCCTGAAATCGACTATGGGAATTAGCTTAAATGTGTCACAAAATACACTGGTTGCTAAAGTTGACTCAAGTGAGCTGGTGCTTAATACTGAGCTTTCCTCAACTTTAGCTCCCTCAGAAAATGTTTCATTGTGGGCTGTCGATGACTACGACCACTATGTTGATTTATCTGTCATAAATACACTTTTAAATACCGACTCGCGCTTTGATTACTCACTGATGCAGGTTTCATTTTCTAGTAGCTTGCTTACTTATAATAACAGCCAAATAACAAGTGGTATTACAAAACAAATTAAGTCCAAAGTACTGCAATACGATCACTTTATAGACGACCAATACCAAACGCTGACCTATCCGGTATCTGAATATTCGTTATCAGCAAGCTATAAATCGTCTAATAATCGTTATAAGGGGCTGCTCAGGCTTAATAGCTACTTTGACTTATTTCATCATCGAGCTGAACTACGATTCAACAAAAACGAAAACACCGCTAATACCTTTTTAAAAGTAACTAAAGACTTTAATTTAAGTGAACAAGATCACTCACTGGCACGCATTCACTACCAATTGGGAGATATTCAATCTCAATCAGATCAGCTTATTACTAGCTCAAATCAAGGTCGGGGATTTTATATTTCAAATGCTAACCCACATTCGGCACAAAACTTTTCAACCATTACCATTGAAGAACCCGCATTATCGGGCTGGCAAGCGGAGCTGTATCGAAATGGTCAATTTATTGCCACTACTCAAGCTAACGACGAAAATTTGGTTCGATTTACCGATGTTGAAACGTTTTACGGCAACAATATTTTTGAAATTAAACTTTTTGGCTCACAAGGCGAGCAAATCACACGTACTCAAAAATATACAATAGGACAAGACGCTCTATCGCCCGGAAAAATAAGCTATCAGGTAGAGTTTTTAGAAACAGATAAAAGTGTTTTTAATCAATCTAATAACGCTTCAACAGCGATGAGTAATGCCTTTAAAAGCAATCTCTCATATGGCATTAGTGAATTTATCACTTATGACGCTCAAGTTACTCATTTGCAAACTGACCAAGATAACAGCAGCTACCTATCATCGGGGCTAAATACACTTACAGATCACGGCAGTTACCGTTTTCTAGCCACAAAACAACTCGATGCTGGCTATGCTTACTTTGCCGGTTTTAGAGGCCTACTTTCTGATACACTTTTTAACGACATCAGTGTTAATGTTGAATACAGTGCCCTTAATGACTTTTCTAGCGCTTTATTTGTAGCACAAGAGAACTCACTCAAAAATAGGCTGTTATTGAGCCTAAATGGCCGCACTGATTTCTTTAACTCCCTTAACTGGAATATGAGATGGAGCAATGAAGTACGTGAAAATACCAACACTAAAAACCGACTCTCATTAGGTATCAATAAAAGTTATATCGGAGGAACATGGTCAAGCCAACTATTTTATGATGACGATACGAATAACCTAATAAACCGGCTTTATTCTTCAATGGATATTGCCTCTTGGAAATGGACCAACACCTTAGATTGGCAGACTAATAATGGCGCAGAACTTACTCGTTTGAGAAGTAGTTTACGTTGGCCACAAACACAAAGCACCTTCAATCAAACCCAGCTGACATATCAGTCTAACTCTGCAGCAAATACGCTTTTAAGTCATCAGTATACATACCGCCATGAGATATTTAATATACAAGTATCAGGGCAAGTCGATAATCAAGGTGATTGGCGCTTTTCTTTAGGTTTAAATGGCACATTTAGTTTTGATCATTTAGAAGCAGACTTTAACTTTGACACTCCTCGCTCATTAAATTCAGGGCAAATAGAAGTTAGTTCGTTCATAGATTGGAATGAAAATGAAATCTTTGACCAAGGCGATGAGCCAATTCAAGACGTTAATTTTACTGGCAACTACCTATGGCGAGATAAATACACCAATAATGACGGAAAGGTCTTGCTGCCAAGCAGTTACGGTGGCCAAGTTTTAGATGTTAATTTACGCTCGTTGTCTAATCCTTACTTGCAGCCCTCTTTAGGGAAAATTAAAACATTGGCTCATAGAGGCGGGCAAACCAAAGTAAACATTCCTTTAGTTGTCTACAACGAGGTTGAGGGGACTATCTATCTATCGAGCAATGAAAAGAGTAAACCTATCGCAGGACTGACGGTTGTACTTAAAGAAAAGGGCGGCGAAAAACATTATTCAACGGTCACTGAATATGATGGTTATTATTATTTTTCTAATGTTTCTCAAGGAAGTTATATTCTTGAAATAGAAAAAAATGAGCAGCTATCAGAAAACATAACCATAAAAAACCTTCCCGAGCAGATCATCACTGAAAAAAGCGGCGATACCATAATACTGCAAGACATCATTGTATACACAAATAACGCTAATACCTTAAATAAGCAACCAACAACAGCAGCTAAAGCAAACCAAAACACGCCTTATTTTGTGCAATTGGGCGTATTCAAAAAGTTTCAATCGGCACTTATTGTGGCGAATAAAATTGATAAAGCAGCCTATGCTTTGCAGTTATATAAACATGAAAACCGTGATAGCTATTACCTCGTTGCAGGCCCATATAATAATGCAGCTAAAGCACAGCAAACCATTAATGATGTTTATTCAATACCGGCGCTTCATGGCAGCTTTATGGTTGATGCAAGGCGATATGCCTCACCACAGTGGCGAAAAATAGGGGAGTGGGGCGATATGCAAACCCAAAAAACTGAGACTTACTTTTGCCAGTACGTAGCATATACCTCTGAAAAATCAGTTAATAAAAAGCTGCTAAGGGAAAATCCATCACTGTTCGTAGCAAAGCAAGCAATAAAAGGTGAAGCCCATTATTTGATGCTGTCAGGGCCGCATAATGCAAAGCAAACAGCGTGTGATAAGCAAGTGGTTAAACAAATAAAAGGGCTCACCACCGCGATAAAGAAACCTTGGCACAGCATTTTTGCTATAAATCAGTAGTAAAGTACTGCACCTGTGTTTTGCCATCACTGTTTAAATGCGACTCACATTTTATTTCACAACGCGCTCCCGCGGATTCGGCAACCCAAATCGATTGCGCGCTCTTTTTAATATAACACGCAGAATACAGCGCATCTTCTTTTTGCGCAGCAACAACAAAACAGCGTTGAAAATTACCCAAAGGTAACACTTTAATTGGATAAACTTGTTCTTGTGCAATTACGCCAGCACTAAACGTTTGAGATGATTTGGCATAAACAGCATACGAAATAGCGAGCATACATACCAAAGACATTAAAATAGATATTTGTTTCATATAATTAAAGCGAATTAAAAAACAATATAGTAAGTGTAGAGTAAATTCTTTTTTATGTGTTTATTTAGCAATTATTAGATTGTAAATAGCAATGGCCGCCTATCTAATTAGTTGAATCACCACAAGTCAATGTACTGATGTTATAATACATTTTTTGCAAAAAGAACGGGGCACTATGTTAACTATTTCAAACAGCGTAACCATTGATGAATGGGAAGTAGAGCTAAGCGCTATTCGCTCGCAAGGCGCTGGCGGACAAAATGTTAATAAGGTAGCCAGTGCTATACACTTACGCTTTGATATAAACCGCTCTAAATTGCCCGAGTTTTATAAAGAACGATTACTTGCTTTAAAAGATTCAAGGATCACCAAAGAAGGGGTATTGATAATTAAAGCCCAGAGCCACCGCACTCAAGAGCTCAACAGGGAAGATGCGCTTAAACGGCTAAAAGATCTAATTTTAAGCGCCACAAAGGTTAATAAGGCACGCCGTGCTACCAAACCTAGCCGTAACTCACAGCGTAAACGTATGGATAAAAAAACCAAACACGGCCAAACCAAAGCTCTCCGCGGTAATATTAAGCTGTAACTTAAGTAACCTGACTCTGGTTAAGCACATAAAAAAGGCTGCGAATGCAGCCTTTAATTTAATCATAAGTATGATGGCGGGTGACGCTAAATCGGTTTAGGATTCGATGCACTACATACACTGCGCTTAAGCTTACTGTTACTGCAACAGCCACCGAGCTAAATCGATACATGGCGCTGTATATTAAATCTTGCCCAGGGCCTAACGACTGACCAAATAAAATCCCAAAAGTGGTCAATACCCCAAACCCAACCCCCGGTGGACCACCACCTAAAATATGAAAACGACTGAATATAAAAGATAAAATCCATAATATAGCCACCGGAAAAAGTAAAACGTCGGTATGGTTATACAAAAACAATTGCGCAACTAAAGCAGCATTACAACCTATCAGTGTACCAATAATACGTTGCCAACTTGCGGTGCCCGCCGCTTTAAAACACAGCGAAAATAAAATTAAAATAGATGCCGCTTGCGCCGAAATTGAATCTTGCAAATCAAGCACCTGAAAAACCACAAACGACAAAGTAGCAACCGTGGCACATAACAACACCTCGTGACGAATACTTTCTTTATCCTTGTGCGGTACAGCGCGCATGGGTCGCGCTGTCACGTCAGGAAACAAGCCATGCATCAAGAGCGCAATAATAATAGTAATAAAAATAGCCACACCATTACTTAAAATAAGCGGGTAAATGCTACTAGCTTGATCAACATGACTGGCAAAATGTAACTGAATCGATAAACTCACCGCACCTAACGCACCAAATAAAAACGCCCCACCAGAGCTCATTAAGTAAAATAACACGCAAAAACTAGCAAAAATAATGAGCGTCATTAACACCGGCAAGTGTGAAAATAAGCCCTGTAAAATAAGCACTATAAACGCACTGTAGGCAGCACTGGCAACAAATTGACGGATCACGCCTATGTTAATACTTGGCACTAAACCGAGTAGTAACATAGGGTAAACTGTAAAAAATATTCCATTGGGCCAATTCATTAACTTGCACAAAGTAAAACCAATAGTGCAGCCGCCAGCAATCCGTAGCGCTTGGCGTAAACCATTTGAATCGAGTTGTGGCGCTTGGCTAACATGTTGTGTCATTACTCGCCCCACTAATAAATGTAATGTAACCAACTAATAAAGCGGATCTGTACTGTTCCCAACCATTGACCTATAGCCGATTGTGGAAGTAACTGCACAGTGGCACGCGCACCACTGGGCATATTATTTATAAGCTGATTGTTATTTGGCAGCACTAAATGAATACGTTGACGCTGCGCATCCCGAACCCAGCGATTGCTGGTTTCGGTGGTGCTAAGCAATCCATTCGCACTAAGTTGTCCGTCACTGACACCGGCCTCAAATATTTCAATTTTTGCGTCGAATACTTCACCAGGTCGGCTATCAAATACCACTTTTGCTAAACTGCCTGGCTGCATGTTTAATAGTGACTTTTCACGAAAATCGGCTACCAAATCTGCTTTTTTTGCTACAACCGCGAGTAATGGCTTACCCGCAACCGCATAGGAGCCCTCAAGTAACTGTAAATTAGCTACAACGCCATCACTTAAAGCCCGCACTTGCGTATAAGATAAATTAAGCTCAGCTTGTGCTAACTGGTTTGCTGCATGGCGCAGTGCTAAGTTATCTTGCCCTGAATCGCCACGCGCTAAAACAGCTTCTGCCAACTGTGCTTCAAAGGCAGCTAAATTAGATTGGCTTGCTGCAAAATTTGCACGAATGCTTTCAAGCTCTTGCTCCGAAATAGAGTTTTGTTTGTAGAGTGTTTCGCCACGCTTTTTTAATAGCTGCTGCTCATGCAATTTAGCGTTAGCTGCACTTATTTGTGCCTCCAGCGCTTTTACGTTGGTATCAAGTCGTTTATTTTGCAGTTTGGCATCATCAAGCGCGAGCTGCGCTTGCTCAAGTGCTAGTTGGTAAGTGTTTTTGTCTATTTCAAATAATACATCACCCGCTTTAACCGTTTGGTTATTACTAACCAACACATCGGTAACACGGCCGTTTATTTGCGGCGATATTTGCACAACCGGATGGTAAACCCGTGCTTGTGGCGTAACCGGTAGCCATACATCGGCAACAATATAATAGAAAAATACAACAATAAAACCAACGAGCGATACTTTAACGTAGCGGGCAAATTTTTGATCGGGTGTCATACTTATTTATCTCCAGATAAGCTTGCAATACAACGCCGCGCGTTTTCTTCCATTTGCACTAAACTGTGCGCCATACCGTCAAGCTGCTCCGTGCTTAAACCTGCATATAAACGCTGTTTAATATCGCTTGTTAACTCTTTTAAGTGTTCTAATAACTTTATACCCTCATCGGTAAAGTACAATTTTTTACTGCGTTTATCGTGTTCATCAACTTGTCTAATAACTAGATTCTGCAGCTCTAATTGCTTAATGGTGCGCGTTAATGAGGGCATTTCAATACCTAAACTGGTCGCCAACGCTTGCTGTGTTGCCCCTAAAGGTAAATGATGTAAGTGAATCATTGCCGTCCAGCGCGACTGAGTTAAACCTAAGGGTTCAACCGCTAATGTTACCGCTTCTCGACATAAGCGGTGCACTCGCCCCATATTGCCGCATAAAGTTAAATCGAGTGTTTCATGAAAAGGAATACTGCTACTCATAGGAACTCTTACTGGTGAATATCAGCAAATTTTAGCATTAGTTAGCAGGCTAAGTAAATAATTGGCATTTTAACTTCACGTAAATAAGTATTATTTAGATAAATAGTGTACGGCAAGCTTATCTAAGAAAGTATAAAGCTTATTGTTCATCTCATCATAATCGTGACTTAAGAGCTTTTCGGGCTGTTCAACAAAGCGGTAATTATGGGCATTGGTTAAATCATCGTTGGCAATGAGGAGGGTAACCACATCGGTGGTCAATTCCATGTGGCATTGAAAACCAAATACTAAATCGCTATAAGCGATTATTTGCCTTGGACAACCTTCGCTATAGGCAATAATACTGGCCGTAGCAGTCAGCCCGGGCATATCGTTATGCCAATGCCCCACATTAAGCTCACTGCCAAAATGGCTAAATAACGGATGATTCAAGCCTGCATCGGTGAGGGTAATAGCAAACTTACCAATTTCCTTTTCTGGACTAGGTTGATAAGTCGCGCCTAACGCTTCACCAATTAATTGCGACCCCAAACAAACGCCTAACACCACTTTGTTTGCCGTGATCGCACTGGCAATAAAGGCTTGTTCTTTTTTGCTATCAAAATAAGGGCATTCTGCAAGCGATGTAGCGGGCGATTGTGGCCCACCCATTACGATTAAAAAATCGATATCATCGGTATGCTGAGGTAAGGGTTCAGCTAAATAAATACGGGTATAAGACAACGTATGGCCATTCATTTTAGCCCAAGCTTCATAAGCGCCTGGCGCTTCAAAATGTTCATGAATAATAAAGTGAATGTGCATTGCCGTTTCCTTAAAATATTATCTTTTTAATAATACCCTAAAGTAATGGTCACCGGATATAAGTGACCATGTTATATCAGCCGCTAAAAGTTAAGTAAATTAGCTGGAGAGTATTGATCAGTCAGCACCTTAGTATCACTTGGCCAGTCTTTTCCATCTTTAGTGAAAAACATACGCTGGCTAATTGCCTCTATATCCACATCATAAGAGGCAAGTAATGGAGCTAGTTGCTTAACCCGCTGTGCTATTTGTTGCTCTGTAGGGATATTGCTATAACCGGCTAAAATAATACGATTACTATTATTATTGGCTGTTACATTAATAAAATCGCCAAATACCGCATGATAAGTTGCCGATTCATGTTCATAAAGTTTACTTGATGAAAACGTGTTAGCAGCAACAATTCCGCCTTCAGCCAATACGCTTTTTATTTCTTCAAAAAACTCTTTTGTGAGTAGGTGCTCAGGAATGTAATCGCCATTAAACGCATCTAAAATAATCCAATCAAATTGCTGGCTTTTAAGCGCCGCACGTTTAATAAAAATACGCCCATCTTGTACTTTAGCAGTTACGTTATCGGTTTCTATAAAGTTAAAATAATCGCGCGCCACTTTAATTACCGAAGGATCTATTTCAACATTTTCAATGTGTGCCTTTGGGTATAGCTCATGAATCATATTAGAAAGCGTACCGCCACCTAAACCAATAATGAGCACATTTTTAGGGTTATCAATCAGTAATAAACTAGAAAAAGCCAGCTTAGTATAATTAAATACCAGTTTTTTAGGATCGCTGATGTACATGCAACTTTGGCTGCTTTGTCGGGTTTTTTCATCAAACTTTAAACAGCGTAAATCGCCAGTTTCTTCAACGAGTAAATTTCGATATAAAGAGCGCTCTTTATGCACAACATTACTCATACTGTGAGCTGAAAATAGCAGCGCCATTATACTAATAAACAATAATTTAAGCTTGTGCATAAACGGCCTCTCGCACTTTAAGTTTATCAAAGCTAATAGCAATTAGCCCAAGCGTGCCCAACACACCAGCAAAACCTAAAATAATGGTGTTAACATCAAACGCCAGTACCATATAAAAAGAGGTAATAATGGTGCCCAGCGCACTGCCTAAGGTACTTACAAAATAAAGGCCGCCAGCCACTTGGCCGCTGCGCTCACTATTGGTAACCAGCAAACGTACGGAGTAGGGCGAGATCATGCCTAAAATAATGGTGGGTATAAAAAATAACGCGGTTGAGGCGAGTAACGAGCCATAGCGACTGTCTTCAATATGCGAAAAAATAAATGCCATAATTGGCTCAGCAAACAAAGCAATGGGCACCACCATAATACTGGCAACTAAAAAGATTAACCCATATTTGGTCAACGAAGGATGACGAATAGACAGCTTCCCTCCCAGTAAATACCCGAATGATAAGCTAAGCATAAATACCGTAATAATACTGCCCCAGATATGTACGCTACTGCCAAAGTAAGGCGCTAAAATGCGCCCACCTAACAGCTCTATTCCCATAATACTAAAGCCACTGCTAAAGGCTAAAAAGTAAATTAATGCATTTGTTTTTGTTAACATTATATTATTCTTATTGTGTTATTTTCATCCATCTTAACGTGATAGCTGTATAGCCGCTAGTATAAAAATTAGACGCACACATAGAGCGCAAAAAAACATTTTGTTATAAAGTAACACATGTTATAGTTTTGGTTATAATATAACATTACCAAAAAGCATTTTATGAAGTACTCATTAATTTACTTAGCCTGCTTAAGTGCAAGCGCACAAAGCATTGCCCAAAGCCAACCAATAGAGAAAATTGCGGTTACATATAAACAAGCTTACCGAGGCGATATTCCTCAAAAGCAAATGCCACAATCAATCGAAACCCTCGATAACGCGGTACTTGATCAAAAAGGAATAACTCAATTACAAGATGCGCTGGATTTTTCTGCCAGTATTTCACGTAAAAATAACAGTGGCGCATTATGGGATAGCTTTTCGATTCGTGGATTATCGGGTAACGAAAACATGCCATCGGGTTACTTAATTAATGGTTTTAGCGGTGGACGTGGATTCAGCGGCCCTCGTGATGTATCAAACATTGAGTACATTGAAGTATTAAAAGGCCCAGGTTCTGCACTATACGGGCGCTCAGAGCCCGGCGGTACAGTAAATATCGTAACCAAAAAACCTCAATTTGAGCAACAGGGTGAGCTAAAGCTTAGCTTAGGTAGTGATAACTTTAATCGCGTTGAAGGCGACTATACAAACGGCATTAACGATAATACAGCATTTAGAATAAATGGCGCATGGCAAGATAGCGATAGCTACCGCGATGAGGTGTACACCCATAAAAAGGTGGTTACGCCATCTATTTATCATCAAATAAACGCTTCAACCAGTATCACTTATGAATTTGAATACGTTGATTTAGCCCAGCTATTTGACCGTGGTGTTGTTGTACTTAATGATAATTTTAATACTGTTCCTAGCTCACGCTATTTAGGCAATCCAAACGATGGTGACACGCAAGTATATTCTCGTGGTCACCAAGTAACTTTAAATCACGATATAAACAATGAATGGTCACTCGTTGTAGGCGCAAACTACCGTAGCTCTACACTAACTGGGTTTTCGTCTGATGCTGAACTTGCACCCTCGCGCCAATCATTATTCGATGATGGCCACACACTTACCCGCCAACAGCGCTACCGCGATTATGAAGTTGATGATACCAGCCTTAAATTTGAGCTAAGTGGGCATTTTGATACCGCAGGCATTACCCATCACTTATTAATAGGAGCCGACGCATACAAATACGACTTACGCACTGGACTTTATCGTTATCGCGGCGGTAATGGCACTTACACAGTTGATATTTATCAGCCGAATTATAACGTTGCTCGTCCTGAAGTAGGTTTACTCTACGAAAACAACGAACAACAAGATGCTTATGGTATATACGTTCAAGATCAAATGGATCTGACTGATAAAATTAAACTATTAGTTGGCCTTAGATTCGATAGCGTAGATCAAGACATTTTAGAAACCAAAAGTGGTGTGCTTTCAAGCAGTTCACAAAGCCAGGTAAGTCCACGAGTAGGCTTAGTATATGAACTAAACGACGCTGTAACCTTATACAGCAGCTACTCCGAAGGCTTTTTACCATTAAGTGGCACAGATGCAAATGGCGACCCATTTGGCTTTGAATACAGTGACTCATTTGAAGTAGGCGCTAAATTTAGCTACCAAGGCATAACGGGAACCCTAGCATTATTTGATGCCACTAAAAGTAATATGTTAGTAGCCGATCCTGTAAACGTTGGTTTTTCAGCGCCTATTGGTAAAGCAAATAGTAAAGGTGTTGAACTTGATTTAAGTACTTATATTACTGATGATACAAAGTTTAATTTATCTTACGCTTATATAGATGCCAGTACGGCAAACGACATAATAAATGCTGATTGGGGCGTGCCAATCAAAAAAGGCAGC
Organism: Pseudoalteromonas undina; assembly: GCF_000238275.3. Classification (NCBI taxonomy): domain Bacteria; kingdom Pseudomonadati; phylum Pseudomonadota; class Gammaproteobacteria; order Alteromonadales; family Pseudoalteromonadaceae; genus Pseudoalteromonas; species Pseudoalteromonas undina. The sequence goes on along the minus strand of NZ_AHCF03000004.1, from coordinate 48,597 downwards.
CCATTAGTCAATGTGCCTAAAAATAACTTAAATCTAACGCTTAGCCATCAAATGGCCGTTCTTGGCAAAGAGCTAGAGCTAGGTGCCAGTTATCAGTACACCAGTGAGCGCTTAGGCGATGCCGCCGATTTAACATTTAACTTACCGAGCTATCAACTAGTTGGTATTTTTGGGCAGGTAAACTTAACCGAGCGCACCAAGTTAAATATCAGTGTTAACAATATTCTTGATGAAGAATATGCTCAAAGTAGCTACAACGCATTATGGGTTTACCCCGGTGCGCCTACTCAATTTAAGATGTCATTGGCATATCAATTCTAACAATTTCATAGTCCCGATTAGCTATTTTAACCCGACTTTTGTTATTTAGCTTTTCATCCAAAGCGTCTTAATGTAATGGTTAAGGCGCTTTTTTTTGGATAATAAATAGCCGCTTACCATCTTTAAAGATACTTTTACTCTTTTAGGTAGCTATCTTGTTTATAACATTTTAGGTACGCTGCATTTTAAATTATGTTATAAATATCACACTAAAAAAACAGCGACTCCGGTTAGATTTAAAGGACAAAAATCAATGGATACAAGCAGCAATAATATCTCGTTAATTATTTTTCTTATTACGGCATGTTTATTGTTACCCTTTCTGGAGAGTATGCATGGTGGAACGCTTTGGGGTTTAAATTGGCACTCTCCACGGCTTATGGATACATTAAGCCATAATCTACTTTATATAAAATTGGTGTTGGTAATTACAGGTTTAATATTACTGCTCGCCAAATCTGAAAAAATTAAAAGCATAATTAAAAATAAAATCGCTAAGTGGTTGTTCATTATCATTCTTACATTAGTCGGTGTAATACAAATTCCTTTTTTGTGTTTAGGGATTTTATTCAATGGTTCTTCATTATCAACCCCTGATTATATTCACAAACAAAGCACGTTTACTGATCGTACTATTTATATTTACACCGCAGACCCTGGCGCGATGGGGAAAGCCTACCATTATGCGTATTTAAATTGCCCGCTAGCATTTGGCCGTTATGAGCTAAAGCAAATTGCGAAACTCAATTGGATGCGCGAATACACTTTTTACATTGAAAAGAATAACCTAATAGTAATTAATAAAGATCCTGCTGGTTTAACGCATACTTTCGATATGAGTGACGTAACCTGTTCGAGCTGATATCTCCTTTTTATAATTAGCTTAGGTTTCTCGTGTTGAATACGCATGCCATAAGTGCCTTTAGTAAACCAATATTGATTTAAGCGCACTCTTTAGAAAATGTATGCATAGTGTTATTGAAAGATATGAGCAGTACAAAGATCACGGGGGGCGTAAACCCCCTTTACACTATGGCGCAATACGCAGAGTTTTCTAGTGCTTTTTATACCAATCAGCTTAGACATAGAAAAATTCAATCCGTTAAATTATTCAGATATTTATGCCGATTGGTATATATACAACTTTTAATATTAATTAAAACTGATAGCTTATCCGAGCCGAAACATTACGTCCTGGTTGGCTATATTGGCTAAAATCAGTACCTTTGGATTGACCAGCAATAAGTTCAAACGGTACGTACTCTTTATCGAGTAGATTAAGTAAACCTACATTCATTTGCCATGCTTGCCACTGATAATTTGCATATAAATCAACAACACCATAACCGTTACCTTGTGTTGTTTTATTACCATTAGTATCAAGTACTACATCAGACTGCGCCTTAGCTAAACGCCAAGCAGCGGTCCAATTAACATTGCCAAACTCAGTGCTTACCAATATAGAACCATTTAACGGGCTAATACTAGTAAGTGGCTGATCAGAGTCTTTGTTTTCACCATCTACGTAAGCAACATTGGCTTCTAATAAAATATCGTCGGTGACATACATAGCAATACCAGCTTCTACACCGCTGATCTGGGTTTCGCTAATATTTTGGTATTGGTAAAATGTTTTATTTACATTAGGAATATAAGTTGGCTCAACACCCGCAATGGTTGTTTCGATAAAGTCATCATAGGCAGCATAAAAAGTACTTAGATTTACACTAATATCGCTACTTGCGTATCTTAATCCGATCTCGAATGAGTCACTGCTTTCAGGGTCTAAATCTGCGTTTGGTAATATTTGATAAAATGGCTCAACACCATGGCTTTGATAGGCTTGGTCGTGTGGCGGTATTTTAAAGCCTCGAACATATTGCCCATACCAAGATAAATTATCGTCTACCTGATAAATCACACCCAGCTTTGGTGAAAACGCAGACTCGGTAATATCATCAAGCTCGGCGTCAGCGTATAACGCATCTTTTTTGGCTTCAAGTGCATAATAATCGTAACGAATACCCGCAACTAACGACCAATCAGTCTCGTTAAATTTAATACTGTCTTGCATATATACACCAACTAAAGAAGTATCGGCGCCGGGAAATGCTTTTTGTTTTTCATTCGTAAAATCAACAGTACCATCATTTAATACACGGGTTTTTAAGCGTGGTCGAGTAGTATCATATAAATCAATATCTACTCCATAGACAAATTCATGCTCGGTATTTTCTCCTTTAACTTCCTTACTAAATACCGCTTTTAAGCCTAAAATATCTTGCTCAAACCCGTAGTCATTATAATCGATGTAATTTCTAGCTGCGCTTATTTGGTCACTTTGTTGCTCGTATCGACTATAAGATAGTTGCCCATACCATTTATCAAATATAGCTGTTGCCATATCTGAATCATAATCGAGTGCAAATGAGATATTTGTGTCTTCGTCTTCGGTTTCTTGAATGGATGGAGTGATTACTTGCTCTGTCGTTTGATTAAAGTAATCTAAGGTATACTTAAGGGTGCGTTTTTCATCAAGTTTTTGCTCAACTTTAAGCAGCAAAGCGTCCGAGCGGGCATCGTAACCTGGTAAATCTTCAGCGTAGTTTTGTACTTCTTCACTATCGCGATGGCTATAAACAGCGCTAATAGCAACGTCACCTAAATCTTTTGCTGCTGTAATATCAGCAGCAACCTGATTACTTTGGCCTTGGTAGCCTAACGCTACTTTTACCAAGCTTTGTTGATCCGCTAAATAATCACTCGGGTCTTTAGTTGTTATTACTACAATTCCCCCTAGTGCATCAGAACCATATAGCGATGATGCCGCCCCTTTTGCAACTTCAACTTGTTTAACACCTGCAACATCAAAGTAGTTTCGACCCACTAAATAACCGCCGCCGCCAGCGTAGCCATCGTTTGTGCGTCTTCCATCTTTAATAAAAACAACTCTGTTGCCACCAACACCTCGTACAGTTAGTGTTTGCGCGCCTGCGCCACTGCCAGTACTTGAGATACTTGGATCGTATTTAAACATAGTTTGTAAATCTACAGCGAGCTGACGCTCAATATCTTGTTCGGTAATAACCGTTACTGAGCCAGTCACATCTTCAAGCTTTTGTTCAAAGCGAGAACCACTAACCACAATATGATCGTCAATAACATTTTCGGCCAGTGCGCTACCAGAGCTAATTAACAAAGAGGCTAATGCTGTAAATTTAAAAGAAAAGGGATTCATCTCCACTCCAAATGATAATAGTTATTATTTACTTTTAAATGGTACAACTAACCCAAAATAAGATCAATTGATTATGATAATCATTTTCATTTAGATTAAAGTGGTTATAATACTAAAAAATAAAATCGGAGTTTGTTATGAAGTACCTAATTTTTTTTCTGGCTTTAGCCACTCAATCAGCACTCGCGAAAGAGCGTGTGATCAGTGCTGGCGGCACATTAACTGAAATAATCTACGCACTAGAAAAACAAAATAGTTTAGTCGCGGTTGACCAATCAAGTATGTATCCGCAACAAGCAACACAGTTGCCACAGGTAGGTTACTATCGAGACCTAGCCGCTGAGGGAGTGCTTTCAATGCGCCCAACTACGTTACTTGCACTTGAAGGTGCAGGAAGAGAGCAGGCGCTAAAGCAAATAGAAGCAACCGGAGTGAAGGTTATTCACTATAAAAAGCCGACATCTGTAAATGAACTGCTTGCGCTAATTAAGCACCTTGGTAGTGATTTAGATGCAAACCTAAAAGCTCAAAACCTAATTACTAAAATAAAAAAATCGTTACCTACTAAAGCAAAAACACAGACTCATAACGCTTTGTTTTTACTTTCAGCTAATGAGCGTGGGCTCGTCGCAGCAGGACAAGAAACGGTGCCCAACTTGCTGTTTAATTATGCGGGCATTACCAATATAGCTGCTACGCATACAGGCTTTAAAGCAATTAACAGTGAAGTACTGGCTGTAAGTCAGCCCGATTTTTTAGTGGCGCCAGCGCATGTTGTGCAAAGCCTTGGTGGGAAACAAGCCTTTTGTAAACAGCCTACACTTCGTTTATTAAAAGCAGCGCAAGAGTGTCAGTTACTGGTCATGGACAGCTTACTTTCACTGGGCATGTCGCCGCGTATTGCAACTGCGATTCAAGCATTGCATGAGTATAAAACACGCTTATGAGCACGTTAACTTTGAATCGTTTTAACGCCATAACACTGAGTAATCCGCATAAGTGGATGCTATTAAGTTATGGCTGTATTTTTGCTTTAACATTACTTAGCATAGGCTATGGAGCCGCAGGATGGGATTGGCGTTTAGCTATTGCATGGCTAGCTCCTGAACATTTTAGTCAATTTGATGCGCTACAAATCAATGTGGTTACACAAATACGCCTGCCTCGTTTTGTCCTTGCAGTGATGGTAGGTTTAGTACTTGCACAAACAGGGGCTGCAACCCAAGCGCTATGTCGTAACCCGCTTGCTGATCCCTCTATTATTGGTATAAGCGCAGGCGCTGCGATGGTCGCGGTGGCTTTTATCGCCCTTAGTGCACAATTTAATTTTAACGCCCAACACTACTTACCTTATGCCTCATTTTTGGGCGCACTCTCAGTAACGTCGCTGGTATATTTAGTCTCAAAACAACAAAAACAAATTAATATAAATACGCTTATATTAGTCGGTGTCGCCATTAATGCATTGGCATTCGCTGTTATTGGATTATTAAGTTTTTATGCCGATGACAGCGCACTGCGGTTAATTAACTATTGGACCATGGGCTCATTAGGCGGTGCGAGCTGGGATAATATAAAACAGGCGAGTCCTTTGCTTTTACTGAGCCTTATCGGGCTATGGCGATTAAAAGAGCCAATGAATCTACTTCTTATCGGTGAATCACAAGCTCAATACTTAGGAGTCGATACCAGCAAGCTTAAATTATACGTCATTATATTAGTGGCATTGGGCGTAGGTGCGGTGGTTGCGCTAACAGGTTTAATTGGCTTTGTTGGTTTAGTTGTCCCTCATATTGCACGCCTAATGGTTGGGCCTCATTTACGAAATATGCTGCCACTTTGTATGCTTTTAGGTGTCATAGTGTTGTTACTTTCAGATTGGTTAGCACGCTTGGTTGTTATGCCTGCGGAGCTGCCGATAGGCATTATAACGGCGTTACTTGGGGCTCCACTATTTATATATTTGATCATTAAAAATAAGCGAGATTGGTCATGATCACGTTTAACAACCTCAATATAGGCTTTAACACCCATCGTGTTTTAGAGGGTATTAGCGGCAATATCCAAGCAGGACAACTTGTCGCACTGATAGGCGAAAATGGCGCAGGTAAATCGACCTTACTGCATACTTTGGCAGGCATGCATCCCTTTGAGGGAGATATACTATTTAATACCAAACCTTTGCATTCATTTTCTAAAGAGCAATTAGCTAGCAAGCGCGCTGTAATGATGCAAAGTAACCATGTTGGCTTTGATTTTAGTGTATTTGAACTCATTGCTATGGGTCGCTATCCCTATACAGAGTCTCTTAAAACACAAGCCAATAAAGTTCAAAAATATGCCTCACTTATGGATTTAACCCATTACCTAACACGTCGAATGAGTGCGCTTTCGGGCGGCGAACAACAGCGTGTTCATATGGCGCGCACATTAGCCCAGCTAGATGCTTTTACTGCGCAAACGGGGCCTAAATTAATGTTGCTCGATGAGCCAACATCAGCGCTAGATATGCGTCATCAACATACTTTACTTAGCTGTGTTAGAACCTTTGTAGAGCAAGGAAACAGCGCCATTATTGCTATACACGATCTTAATTTAGCAAGCCTTTATGCAACCAACGCTATTTTATTACACAACCAAAAAGTGCTGCAAAGCGGGTCTATAAATACGGTTTTAACAGCACAAAACTTACAACAAATGTACGCCATGAAATTGCACGTTAACCCTCATCCTTATAACGATGCGCCCATGGTTTTTTCTCAACGTCAGGAGTTTTCATGAGAGAGCAAGCATTAAACGACGCACGTACGCTCGTTTTTAAAACCCATGCCGGCGTAATGTCGACCATTTCAAATAATTTACGCGGCTATCCGTTTGGCTCTGTTACACCTTATATGTGTGACGAACAAGGTCGCATCTACTTTTTTATTAGTGACATAGCTCAGCATACCAAAAATTTAAAACAGGACTCACGCATGAGTCTGACTATTTTTGATGCCGCCGATTATGGCGATCAAAACGAACATGGGCGAGTAACACTCGTAGGTGATGGCTCTATTGTGGCAAAAGAGCAAAGCGGAGTGCTACTTGATAAATATATAGCTTTGTACCCTGAGGCTGCAAGCTATCGCAATGCGCATGATTTTCAGCTTTGGCAATTAGATGTAGTACGGGTGCGTTATATTGGCGGTTTTGGAAAAATATTTTGGCTTGAGCAAAACGAGTGGCAAGCTCAGCCTAAAAAGTGGGATGAAAGCCAGCAGCAAAGCATGATCACTCATATGAATGAAGATCATCAAGATGCTATGTCGCTGATATTAATGCAGCACTATAACGTAGCCGATTACACTCCAATAATGAGCGGCCTACTACCCACAGGCTTTTATATACAAAGCCACAAGCGTAATTACTCTATTAATTTTGCGAACGAGTGCGATAGCCCATTAGCCGTGCGAAAAGCACTTGTAGCCCTAACAAATCAAGCACGAAACAGCTCAAACCAACTAGCGGAGATAGTATGAAAAAATTAATAGCCTTACTCAGCACTACACTGCTACTGAGTGCCAATACTGCATATGCAGACGAATGCACACTAAATATAGATGCAAACGATATGATGCAGTTTTCAACTAAAACACTAAGCGCCCCTAAAAGCTGTAAACAAGTGACTGTAAAGCTTAGTCACACCGGTAAATTACCTGCCAATGTAATGGGTCATAACTGGGTGCTATCTACTGAACAAAACATGCAAGGTATTATCACAGATGGCAACGCAGCAGGGCTTAGCAACCACTACATAAAGCCTAATGATAGTCGCGTGATTGGTGCTACAGACATTATTGGCGGCGGCAAAACAACCGAAGTTACTTTTAAAACCAGCGGCTTAACCGCCGGAACCGATTACACTTTCTTTTGTTCTTTTCCTGGCCATTACGCCATGATGAAAGGCACATTTACGCTTAAGTAAATATTAAAAAGTGTATTACACAAACACAGTGCCAACCTATTATTGGCACTGTGTTTTCTCGCCTCGCTTGACTAAAGCTTTGAATGCCGCTTGTTGATGTGCTTTTTGCACATAACGAGCAGGCAAAGCGTTAACTTCTAATTGATAACCATTTTGCTCAGATTGTACTTTTGATACTGGCGAAACCCATACAACATTGAGCTCTGGGGCAATTCGCTTAATTACCCGCGCTATGCCTTCACCATTTCTCACATGAAAGTCACCGGCTAAATGTATAACCTGTGTGCCCTTATTTTGACTAATATAGTTAACGATAGACTCAGCCATGGTTTCATCCCAAGTAACTTGCGCGGCGTAAAGTTTTTCGTTTTTACTCGCCGTTCCATGATGCATGGATTGCATAAAGCGTTCTTTATAAAGGCTTGGAGAAATATCTATCTCTTTTGCAATAAAACTACGCTGTTGTGGGTCAAGCTTATTAATATAATTAATACCTTGGCGACCAATACAGGTAACAATATGTTTAGGCGCATTTGCAGCTATTACATCGCTATTTTGTATCTTCGCCAATTCCACTAACGCACGATAATCGCTCTTATAATTAGGCCAAGCCTTAGTATTATCAATTAGGTATTGTTCACCTATTTTACTCTCAAGATAAAGGTTTAGTGTTTGCTGATCAGCGCGACTAAATTGCTCAAGCGATAAGGCAATAGGCTTATTTTGTGTGCTTAATTGCTGAAACAGCTCAGCCTGAAATAAGTGCACACCGGGGTGTGTATGCCATTCACCGACTAAAACAATATCGGCATTCAAAAGCGTGGATTCTGACAATATTGAATTAACTCGCTGGCCATTTGCATTATAAAGCCCGTAATTATACAAGGATGAACTTTGAGATACTGATACTGTGTTTATACTGCAGCCTGATAATCCACTGAGTAAAACAAGTGCTAAAAATGGGTTTTTCATATCGGTTTTTATAAAAATAAGAATCAAAACAATGAAGTTAGTATACACAACAAACTGCTTCAAACCTACAAATGCAAATAAAAACAATTATCATTTGATGTTTTGAAGTTTCTGTTTTACAGTCTTAAAAAATAAACAGATATGGAACGTACCATGGCATTACCTTTTTTATGTGCTCGACACAAACAACATGTTTTATGTCAACCAGAACAAGCAATTATAGATATTCAAAATGCGCAGCTAAGTGGCGAAGCGCTGTTTAAACGATACCAATTTGCACAAGCATTGCCGTATTTGGGGTGTGCACTTGAAAGTGCGTCCTTATTAGCTCAAATGTATAACTGTGCGAATAAACAGCAAATCATACAAATTACCTCACTTACAGAGCGCCTTTATTCCACACTTCACTTTTTAGACGAACAAAGTGCTGCGCACAATGCACTCATACAATCTATTAATCTGCTAAACGAGATATTGTATAGCGATGATGAATATCATGACTTAGCGCTTTCATGCATTACACAGCTAAAAAAATTAGCACTGCAACATCCTCCACACCTTACTAAGCACTAATTTTTATGGCAATAAGCAACGCGCTAAACAAAATTGGGTTAACTTTTTATATTAATAATGGCTAACATATCTTCTTCGTCTTCATCTAGGCCAACTTCTTCAAACCCAAAACTAGAATAAAAATCCTTAGCTACAGGGTTTTGCGGGTTATAACAAATCTCGATTTGTTCAAGCTTAGAAGTCGTTTTAATCTCTGTAATTGCCATGAATAGTGCTTGGCGGCCAATACCTTTATTTTGATGATGTTCATCTACCATAAAACGCCAAATAGAAACTTTTGTAGGGGTTTCTTGCACCCACATAAAAAAGCCTACAGGCTTATTATTTTGGTAAATAGCTTTACAGGTATGCCCAACATTATAATGAGACTCAACTAACGACCACATATTACTCGCTACGTAATCTTGTTGCGCTTTGGTAACGTCTAAATCGCATACCTCTTCGTAATTAGCAGAGGTGACACCTTCCAATGAAATGTTCATTATTGTCCTTAATTTCAAACATGGAGTTATAAGTAGTTTTGTTTTATCACGTTATCAGCACTAACATATCTAGGCAATGTATTCTTTTTAGGCACAAAAAGCCGCAGTAATAAATACTGCGGCTTTGTTTACATAACACGTGTAATTCTTTATTAATAACAAACAATAGTACTGTGCTTTTGAAGCTTTTCAGAATTGTTATGCTCTTAAGCTGGTGTTACTATTATCGAAACGGATTTTTAATTATCAATAAATGGAATTAAGGTTATGGCTATTCAATTAGCAAACTACGAAATTAATATACGCTCATTTCACCCTGAAAAAGACTTTGGCTGGTCTGGACTAATGTTTGAAGGAGATAATCGAGGGTTTTCGCTAAAACCTAGTGGTATTAAACCTACGACCTCAAGGATTTGGCATCGTCTACGGCTTTCTACAAAAAATAGTAAAATTAGTTCTATTGATACAATATCAGATCCATCAAAAGCACCGTGGGAAGATAAGAAAAGAATATATTCTGGTAACCTTGCACCAAAAGGGCGTGTTACCCTCAAAGAAAAACCTCCAACTAATAATAGTATTTATCAGTATCAGTTAGACGGCCAATACGGAGGAGTTAATCACGCAATGCCAGGTTCTCCTCAGATGCAAGAAAGATTAGACTTTTCATACGTGCCAACTTTAAATGTTAAGTATAAAATTATTATAGACATTGATACTGTTAGCGGTCACATGGATATAGTTACTTATATCACTGGCGATGCTTTTCCTAATTGTGAAGCATTTATTGTTGGTCCTGGTGGGCAATCTATCTCCCTTGGTATACATGTTCGCAAAGGTGCGCCACCACTAAGCTTATCTCTTAATGCTGATTACCCAATGATTGTAAGCGCACTCCGTTTGCCACTCAACAATAATGGTAGTTTTAAAGGGACCGTAGGCGATGAACTATTTAGACAGGCAAATAAATACCCCAAATTAAGCTTTCATAAAATAGCGGATTGGAATTATCGTTTCACTTCTATTCCAGCAAATAGCGGTCATTGTATGCTGCTTGAAAAAGCGAGTTTAGAAAACTGTTTTAATGGCTTACTTAAGTAAAAAGGCGACTCGATGAAACCCATCTTTAAAGCACACTTTTTAAAAATATTGTTTTTTGGTTCAATGATATCGTTATTATCAGCCTGTACAGAGGTAAAAAAAAGTGAACCCGTAATTTACCTTATACCTGAAAATTATGTTGGCTCTCTATACATAATATTTAATGCACCAAACGGGCATCCACCGAAATACGAAGACGGCTCTCGGGTATATGAAATACCACCATCAGGTATACTCGTTACACAAATGGATGCCAACGAGGGCTGGATTGAAAACAATCAAATACAATACTTTGAAGTGAGTAATGCGAATGAAAGAACACCCATAAGCGAAGACTCTTCATTAAAAGATAAAGATACTACAGACGATGGAGAAACAAGAACTGTGTATGTGGGTGGCCTAGGTGAATCGGGTCCAATATATGGCTGTACTGTGATTAATCAAAATTTTACGGTTGGTACAGACGCAGAACAGACCGACAGGAAAAATTTATTCAGTATATACGATGCTATTAAGCGCAAAAATATAGATGAAAAACTTTTCAAAGGTATGTGTAAGAATAGTAAAGATGTTACATCACACCAATAATAAAATGTAGTTACTTTTTCAAAATGCCAATATCCGACGTATTACTTAGCTAATTACTAAAGCTATTCAAATAAAAAAGCCGCAGTAATAAATACTGCGGCTTTTGTTTTTAGCTAAATGCTTTTAATAAGCACCAGCGCTATATATAAGCTCGTAGCTGTGGCTGTAAATCTCAAGGATGTTACCAAACGGGTCTTCCATGTAGATCATGCGGTACGGCTTTTCACCAGGGTAATAGTAGCGTGGCTCTGGCATACGTTTTTTACCACCTGCAGCAACAATACGATCCGCTAAGCCTTCTACATCTGGGTCTTGTACGCAGAAATGGAAGATACCGGTTTTCCAGTATTCAAAGTTGTCTTTAGGGTTTTCTTGGTCTTTAAATTCAAAAATTTCTACACCAATTCGGTCGCCTGTTGAAAGATGCGCTATTTTGAATTTTTCCCAATTTGGACCAAATACATCGGTACACATTTCGCCAATTGGGCTGTTGTCTTCAGTGATCACGGTAGGCTCCATTATGGTGTACCAGCCCATCACCTTAGTGTAAAACTCTACGGCTTTTTCAACATCGGGAACTGAAATACCAATGTGCGAAAAACTACGTGGATATGTATGACTCATAATAAATACTCCTACTTAACTATGTTTAGTTGATGGAGTGAGTTTACGAACTGACCAACATTAAGTAAAATTATCATTAATCATCATTTTGAGTATATTTTGTAATGATAAACCCGACATGGTTAAACACGTTTTGTACTTTAGTTGAGGTAAATCACTTTACCCAAACCGCAGAGCGCCTTTATATGACCCAGTCAGGCGTAAGCCAACATATAAAAAAGTTAGGGCAGCAAGTAGATTGCGCCTTGCTTGAGCGCCACGGTAAACAGTTTACGCTTACCGTACATGGGCAAAACTTGTATCAGCAAGGCAGCTTATTATTAAAAGAATGGCAGTGTTTAGAGCAGCAATTAAAAGATGATTCACCTTACAGCGGTTTAGTAAAAATACAGTCGCCAGGCAGTTGCGGGCTAAAGTTTTACAATCAACTATTAGCACTGCAAGTAGAGCACAAGAAGCTAATTATAGATTACCGCTTTGCTCCAAATACCAATGTTGAACAAGCGGTGGCCAATCATAGTGCCGATATTGGCTTTTTAACTCAAGCGCCTACCCTTAGTGAAGTTACCAGCCACAAAATTGGTAAAGAATCCCTATTATTAGTAACGCCCGCACATATAGAACACCCAACGTGGGAGGTTTTATGTGAGCTTGGCTTTATTGGCCACCCCGATGCAAAACATCATGCGCAGCTTTTACTTAGCGAAAACTACAGTGAATTTGAACATGTTGATCAAATTAAGCAAACGGGGTTTTCTAACCAAATAAGTTTAATACTGGAGCCGGTAAGTTTAGGGCTGGGTTTTACGGTTTTACCCGCACACGCAGTAAGTGCTTTTAATAAACCTGCGCTTATTAAAACGCATCATTTAGCTAATCCAATTAGCGAAAATATTTATGTGTGCCATCACCGAAATAGGCCGCTAGCAAAGCGTATGCATTGCGTTATTGATGCGATAAAAGCAGGCTAGGGCACCTAAATCAGCGCCCGTAAAGCCCCTTTACAGCTTAAGCTGTACGTTTAGCTTTTTGCGTAATGTCTGTGAGGCTCTGTTTGCTTTTTAAATAAACCTTGTGCACAGCAAAAGTAAGTAAAGTCATCAGTACCATCATACAAAGTGTCGGCCAAAGGCTGAGGGTATGATAACCAAGCGCCCCCATAAACCAGCAATTAAGTACCCATTGAATAACATAGAGCGCGGTTACATGTTTACTGGCATATAAAAGGGCACGTGTAATAGGGCCATTATATTTATCAGCAAAAATATACTGTATAGCCGCTAGGGCACATAAATTTAAGCCAATTAAATAGCTAATACCGCCGCCATTTAAATGGAAAAAGTTGCCAAACTGACCTTTAAAATCAATGGCTAACCATATGCCGCCAATAACAAGTAAAGCAGCACCTAGTTGTGCACACACTTTGTATAAGTAATCGGCATTTTGTCGATTACTAAGGTATAAACGACCAAGTACATACCCCGTTAATATCGCACTTATCCAAGGAAAAACCGGAAAATACACCTGATAGTTATTAGCGAAAAACAAATCACTAATATAAGGTGAAAGCGTAAATTGCTGCCCCCTTACAAACTGGCTCAAAACTGCAATTGCAATGGCTAAAACCGCAATCCATGTTGTTTTCCAACGGGCAATATTAAGTGCCCCAAACAGCAATAAGCTAATTCCAGCCAGTTGTAAAATATCACCTGTTAACACCATAAATTGTAACTGCCCAGCACTGAGCGGACTTTGCCAGCCATAAGCATTTATAAATGCCTCAGGCATGGTATTAAATACTTCAATAGGTAGCCAAAACTTGGCCACATTCATTAAATAGGCAAGCAGTAAAAGCTGTATGCCACGCTTAATTAATAGCAAAGGTGTTTGCCTGCGCGAAAGCGCCATAGATAGCCCCATTGCCACCAAAAACGAGGCGGTGCCTTTGCCAAGTATATGCACAACCGTACCAAATGCGCTTTCACTTTGAAGCGTCGTGGAGGCATACATCCATAAGGTATGCACAATAATCATAATAAAAACGCTCGCACCACGCGCAAGATCAATCGTTTTAAGACGTTGGTTCATTGGTTTTAATATCCTTTTTAGGGCAGGTTTGGCATTTGCTATAACCGGCTAAATAATAGCGGCAACAGGTTAAACGCTGGGGTTTTTCAGTAAATGGCGTATCAAGATTAAAGTTTTCACAAATAAGGGTGTGCAGCTGACGATGGCAATTGTTGATATGTAAAGTAGTAGCAAGGTCTAAGCTATGAGCTCGCTCAATGGCGCTACTTAATGAATCGAGTAATAACCGAGCTTGTTCTTTTTTACCAAGTGCATAGTCGGTATTTACCCATTCACCAACTTGGCTTATAAAATGAGTAAACGCTTTGGTTTGCTCAGTTTTACTTACTAACACGCCATTATTCAGGTTAAACCCACGACAATAAGCGCCATTTACCGCTAACGGCATGTTAATGGGATCAGCCGTACTTTGCTTGCAAGCAAACCAATAACAATAAGCGTAAATAGCTTGCCAGCAAAGCTGTAAATACAAATGCCGACTAATAAATTGCTTAGGCGCAGTAGGGTACTGCGCCTTACAACGAACTGTTAAAGCGCGCACTAATAATAAGCTCGGTTTAAAAGTTCGTTGCACGGGTTGTTGGCAATATAAAAACTGCGCAAGGGTAATCGGTTTAGCCATACAGCTTTGCCGATACGGGGTTGTTTAAGTTACCAGCAAACTGCAAACTACCTGCCGGATCCGTTAAATCAACCATTTGCTCATTATTACCTAACTGTAAGCGGTTTAAACAAGAGTGAGCAAACTCATCACTAAAAAAGTCATACTCTTTAAATCGCTCATTTAAAGCAGGGTTAGCATGTTGATACGCTTTAACACTTTGCGTAACACACTGCCAAAAGTCATGCTCAGTAATACGCTCTTCTCGCACTAAAATTGCTACTAAGTATCTAAAGAAACAGTCAAATACATCGGTAAATATACTTAATAGCTCAAGTTCTTTAGGCATAGAAACATGAATACGTTCAACGCCTGCTGGCAATACTTCAGTGCTATTAAGTAAGGCAACCTCTTCACCTATGTCTTTCATATATGCGCCCACTGGCACCGAATTTTTAAGCTTTAAAATGAGGTTTTCGCCGTGAGGCATAAACACTAATTTATGCGCGTAAAAGCAATGTACTAGCGGAATTAAATAAGCATTAAAGTAGGCACGTAACCACTGCTGTGTGCTCAAACCACTTTGCGTTATCCATTCGCCCACTAAACTTTGGCCATTATTATCTAAGTGTAATAACGCTGCCATGGTGGTCAGTTGTTCATCACTATTTAAATTATGGTTTGGGTTTTCTCGCCATAAACAGGCAAACATTTTACGATAGGGTGTATCTCCAAGCGCGCTTTGCTCAAACGTATGATGGGCATAGCCTAAAGTGGCGTATTCTCTAAGCGCTGTAAAATTAGCGCCTGCGAGTTGTTGATCTTGGCTAACCTTTTCAAATACCCAATCGTTAATGGCAGGTGTCACCGCCATGTAAGCACGCGATAGGCCACGCATAAATCCCATATTTAAAATCGACAACGCCACTTTTAAATACGGTTTATGTGGGTGCGAGCAATTATATAAGGTACGAATTGATTGTTGCGCTTGATATAAATCGTCACCTTCACCTAAATACACTAATCGCTGATTTGCCAACTCATTTGCAAATACCACACTCAATTTGTGTTGGTACTGCCAAGGGTGAGCAGGAATGAGTAAGTAATCATCGGGGTTTAGGTTTTGAGCTTTTAGCGCTTTGTTGAACGTATCTCGGGTGGTTAAATCTAGTTCATCACTTATATGGCTTGGGTAATCGGCAAAGTATTCACTATGGGCAAAGTCGCATACCGTTTTATGCGCTGCTAACCACAGTACTTTAAACGGTTTGCCTACTTCTGGCGCATAACGTAAAAAGTCAGCTTTACTAAAACCAATGCGGCCATTATTAGCAACAAAGGCAGGATGCCCTTCACTCATTGCGGCTTCTATTTTTTGCAGCCCTAAATTAGCTAACTGCGCCGCTGTTAACGTGTTATTTTCACGTTTAAAGCACGCACTGGCTAAAGTAGCATTTAGCTCTTCAAGGTAGGTGGCAAGGCGCTTACCCGTTAAACCTAGCGCAGGCCCTTGCATACTAAAAAAGTGCAACACATCTAGCGGCTGCAGCTCTTCGTTAAGGTTGTAAAAGCATAGGCTTGGCTCGTCTATATCTATATGATTCAGTGCCATAGCACGGCCATTAAAAATAAAATAACCGCCTTCAACGTTTACTTTAAAGCCTTGCTTTGTTGTCTCTGCAGCCAATAAACGCTCGTGCACTAGCTCGGTGAGTGCTTTAGCTTGTAAATGTCGATTTGCCCATTGCCAATGTGGCTGTATCACGTAGTCAGTTTGCAAAGGCGCTAACGAATCAGTAAATAACTGGCTGTGCCTATCAAAGGCTGCTTTGTCACAAAAGCCTAAATAAGCGGCTTTTTCGCCTAGTTGAATTTGCTGGGTGTGCACAAATCCCAAACGCTTATTTAACGTATGAATTTTACTATTAGCAATGTCGGGCTCAACCACAACACGGGCAGCACTGTTTTGAGCAAAAATACTTTGCAGCACGCACTGCATCATTTCAAAACTAAAATGGCGCTTAGGTGCCGTGTTAGGCGCTAATAAAATATGCATACCCACATCATTAGGTTCAACCTCGTACGCCGCTTTCATTAAGCTTTCGTGCTCTGGGCTATAAAGCTCAACTAAAGCCAATAGGTTATTATTTTGCTCGATCACGTATGCCTGATGATGAGGCGTAACAAAAATATCTTGATACGCTTTAGTTATTTGTTGCTCGGTTTGCTGCTGCATACCCCAAAAGTGCGCATACGGTTGCTTAAGCCAATCGCAAACTGTTGGCATATCTGTTTGTTGTAATAACCGCATCGTCACTTTGCCGGTATGCTGTAGGGTGGTTACAAAAGATGAAAAATACATAAAAACTCCAATAAATCTTAAAAACTAAGACGCTGAACGCGCAGTTCGAGCAACAGCCTTAACCCGCCAAAGCAAAATAAAGGCAAGGCTTGCAAAGCCAGTGGCAGCAAAGTAAAACACAACCGTTGTTGAAAGATGCTCTACGCTCATACCCACTAGTAACGACGCTAAAATAACCCCGATGTTTTGAGCAATGTGCACTTTGGCAAAGTCGCTGCCGTAATGTGCAGGCTCACTTTTAGCAAATAGCATTACCTCTAGCAGTACCATCACTTGAAATAGCGCAAAGCCATATAAAACACGTGATAAAATCACTAACCCCACCGACTCCTGCGCTTGTAAATAAAGCCCAAACGCCCCCAAAATAAGTGCACATAACAAAGTGCTAGTGCGGCTTAATGTTGGAAGTGGTAAATGCTGCCTGAAATGGTTAAAAACCAGCATAACAAGCGCTGCAAAAGCAGGAATGGCGTATACAACAGCACTTTGCAACGTGCTGCTTTGTGCGTTTAATGCTTGCCAATGAGTTGTAAAGAAGGGACGAATTAAAAACGCGCTAAAATATACCACCACACTTAAAAAGCAAAATTGCCAAATAAAATAGGGAATACGTTCTCGCGGTTTTTCAGTCGCTATTGCTTGCTGATAAATACCTGTTTTTAATGAATACATTAAGTAAGCGCATAATAAAACCTGAACTAGGTCACCGGCACTACTGAGTAATAACGCATAGCGTGGCTCTGCTAAACTAAAGAAGTAACCACCAATTAAAGCACCACCAATCGCACCAAAATGCATCAATACAGAAAACAAACCAATAATAGATAAATGCTTAGTTTGTTGCTCTAATCGCAGTGCAAATGGGTAAATAAGTAGGTAGCTTGCCTTTAGCACCAACATTAGTTGGTAGTAAATCCAAAACTCCCATACATTGGTCGCAAAGTAGCAAAGCAGGCCAAAACCAGCGGCTACTACTTGGGTTACTAACCATAAAGCCAATTCATTGTATTTTTTAGCGACCTTAGCCCATAGCGGTAAAGCCAGCATTACAGTAATACAACAGTTAGCCACAAAGAGGCCGATTAGAGTGGCGTTACTAATAGCAAATTCACTAGCAAAAAATTGCGGATAAAACGGTAGCAACAAGGTATCGCATACCACCGAAATAACCGTCAGCAAAATTAGCGCTAAACGAAGACTCATGCGGCGCTACTCTGCTGTTGTGTTGATAGGGTGACATCGCTTAAATCAAAGTTTTGAAAAGCAATTTTTTGCTCAACCTGATAAGGCGAATAACCTAAAATTTCACGTAAAATAATACTATTACGGTAGCAAGCCATACCTAAATCTGGAGTTACAAAACCATGAGTATGCTGCTCGGCATTTTGTACAAAAATACGTTTTTGTTCGCTATCTACCGCATATTCACGACTCACTAAATAACGACCTTGCTCATCTTGGGGTAATTGGTGGGCAATATTATTTAAAAAAGCAGGGCGCTGATATTTAAAGCCCGTGGCGCAAATTAAAAAGTCGGTTTCTATTGAAAAGGGCTGCTCAAGCTCCTGATGATAAAACTCAGTCAGTAAACGCTTACCTACTTTTTGAGTACCTGTTAGCCTGCTGTTAGTTTTAAATGTAGTAGAAATTGGCCCATCAAGGCTTTGCGCGTAGAGGGTGTCGAAAATGTCGTTAATTAAATCGCCGTTAATGCCCTTAAATAGATTTTTTTGGTTTTGATTGAGCCAATCTCGCTGCTCAGTTTTTAAATTATAAAAGTAATCAACATACTCAGGAGAGGTCATTTCAAGGGTGAGCTTAGTATACTCAAGCGGGAAATAGCGCGGTGAGCGTGCTATCCAATCTAACTGCAAGCCTTGCGGTACTGCTTGCTGCAATAAGGTGTGGTAAATTTCTGCTGCACTTTGCCCAGCCCCTACCACGGTAACTCGTTTAGCCGCTTTTAATTCATCAAGCCGATGACAAAAATCGCTACTGTGCATTACGTTATTTGAGTTACTTTGCACAGCGCAATCAGGAATATACGGTGCAGGCCCTGTGCCCAAAACAATATGGCGAGTCACATAATGTTGCATACCATTAGGGGTGTTACAGCTAACGGTATAACACTCACTTTGCGGGCAAAATTCAACGTGAGTGACTGTTTGTTCAAAGTTAACATTTGAAAGCTGCGAGCAAACCCATTGGCAATATAAGTTGTATTCACGGCGCAATAAAAAAAAGCTTTCGCGAATATAAAACGGGTATAACCGATTATTCAATTTGGCATAATTTAAAAAGCTATACTGGCTGGTTGGATCTGCCATGGTTACTAAATCCGACATAAACGGAGTTTGTAATGTAACGCCTTCTAGCATCATTCCAGGGTGCCAATCAAACTCACTGCGCTGTTCTAAAAACAGGCTTTTTACATCTTCGAGCGGTTCACTTAAACACGCTAAAGATAAGTTAAATGGGCCAAGGCCAATAGCTATAAAATCGTAAGGTTGATTATCCATTATGCAATTTCCCTATAAGTTTGCCATGCAATGTGGCTAATTTGCTCAATAACAGCGCGTACATCAGTTAATTGGCACTGCGCATTAAGCAATGTAAATTTAAGATAATGGCGGCCATTTATTTTTGTACGGGCAACCATGGCTTCACCGGTTTGTAAAAACGTTTGTCGTACATGCAGGTTTAAAGAGTCGAGTAAATCAAGGTCATGTTTTAAATCATCAGGGGCAAATCTAAATACTAAGGCACTAAGCTCGGGGTAGTTAACTACTTCAAAGTCGGGATGGTCGTTAAGTACAATATGCGTTTGGCGCGCAAGACCAATAACTTTATCGAACGCACGGCCAAGCGGTGCTTCTCCAGTGGTGCGCAGTGTTAGCCATAACTTTAAGGCATCAAAACGGCGAGTGGTTTGCAGGCTTTTATCAACCAAATTAGGCGTGCCATTTCCGGCCTCTGCTAATGGGTTTAAATAATCGGCATACAAAGTAATGTGGCTAAAATGACGTTTGTCGCTTAATAAAAAGGCACTACAACTAACCGGTTGCATAAATGATTTGTGATAATCAATCGTTATTGAATCAACCAACTCAATGCCATTAAGCGCATTGCGGTGGTGCTCGCTTACCAACAAACCGCCACCATAAGCGCCATCTACGTGGCACCATAGCTGCTCTTCTTTAGCCAGCATGGCAATATTATGGATTGGATCGATTGAGCCAAAATCGGTTGTGCCTGCGGTAATAACCACTGCAATGGGTAAATCACCTTGCGCTTTGCTTGTTGCTATGGCGGTTTTAAGTGCCTGCATATCCATTTGCATTTCGCGGTTTGTAGCCACCGGCACCACAGCGTTGTAACCTAAGCCCAGTAACGCCGCTGCTTTTTGAATACTAAAGTGCGCCACCTCAGAGCAGTAAATTTTAAAGCGCGAGGCAACAGCTGGTAAGCCCTGAAGTTTTACCTGATGTTCTGGCGCATAGCGGCTAACAGCCACTTCACGAGCAACTAACATTGCCATTAAGTTTGATTGCGTGCCACCACTAGTAAATACTCCATCGGCAGTGCTTGGCAATGCTGCTTTTTGGCATGTCCAATCAATCAGCTTTTGTTCGATTAAGGTCGCGCCTGCACTTTGATCCCACGTATCTACCGAGGTATTAATAGCGGCAATAATGTGTTCGGCCACCACAGCAGGATAGGTTACAGGGCAGTTTAAATGAGCCATATAACGCGGATGATGAAAGTACACAGCATGATCTAAATACACGCCTTTTAGCTCCTCAAGCACCGCCGGGAAGTCAGCCAAAGGCTGTGATAAATCAACATCGTTTACGACTTTTGCCAACGTATTTACCGACACACCTGAAAATGGCTTTTGGGCTTTAGCCATCGCTTGCTGTACTGCCGACAACCCTTGCAATGACGCTATTTGATAATTAATGAACTGCTCTAAATTGAATTGTGGGGGCAGGCCGCTTTGTTCAAATACAGCCTGTTTTTCAATGGTATTAATATTTAACACTTGAGATTGAGACACATCAACATTCCTTGAGTACACTTTTTAGGTGCAAGGATCTTAATGATAATGATTTACATTTACAATAATGAAAAAAGATTAGATAGCAACTTTTTTTAAATTAGAGCTAATAAGCTTGTCGTATATTTTTAACTAAAATCGATAAACTTCACTATTAAACGACAAGCATTACATGCAAAAAATAAACTTAAAAAAGAGAAAGTTAAGTAAATTATTTTAGCGGTAGCAAAGCCATGTTTAGCCATTACTACCTATTTAAATGTGAGCAAAAAACACGCAGCTGAGCTAAACAATCACTGTTTATGAAATATTTAATACAAAACTTAAAGTATTGGCGGTTTTTCTGTTACGTTGGTGTTTGTATTAACGCTAAAGGACGTCATGATGGAAGTAAAGCAACTAGCAAGTCAGACCTTAATCGGCTTAAAAGTAAGAACCTGCAACGCCAATGAAATGAACGCTGGCACTGCAAATATAGCTGAACTTTGGCAAAAATTTGGTGAAAAGTTTGCCAACAGCCTCACCCAAAACACCAAAGTGTATGGTGTGTATACCAATTACGAAAGCGATCTCACTGGTGATTTTGACGTAATTGCCTGCTGCGATAATTTATCAATTAAACTCCCTGAAGCTAAAAAAGTAACCACTCAAGCAGGGCGTTATTTGGTATTTAAAGGTGAAGGTGAAATGCCCGATGCAGTAATCGATTTATGGGGCGAAATTTGGCAATACTTCAGCTCAGACGATTGCCGTTATTCCCGCACCTACACTAGCGACTTTGAGTACTATAAAAGCAGTAACGAGATAGAAATTGCTATTGCAATTGAAGACTAAAAAACGGCTAGGTTTGTAAGCGCAAACCTAGCCCTCCAATCCCTATAATTTAATACCTGCCAACTAAATCATTCGTTATTACTTGCCAGCTTGGTTTTTAAATCATGTAAATCGCACGCCGTTGTTGTAGGCTCAAGCTCCCAGGGATCAAAAATAGCCTCATTTGAGCGCTGTATCCACGCAGCACGCATACCGTGCGATAACGCCCCAATAACATCAAATGGGTTACTCGATATCAACCAAGTATTAGCGCCGGTTGAATGTGCCTCGCGTAAAAAATGACTATAAACACCTGGGTTGGGTTTAAAGGTTTTAATGTCATCGGCGCTCACTACGCCTTCAAAATAATCACTTATACCTGCCGCTTCGAGCAAGGTATTTACCGCACTGGCCGCACCATTAGAAAACGCAAATAGCCGATAGTTTTGTGCTTTTAAGCTCTCTAGCCCTGCTTTAACATCATCAAATGCGAGGAGTGTTTTATATAGGGCTAATAACTGTGCTTTTTGCTCATCGCTTAAAGTTACCTTGTGCAGTAAACACGCATAATCAAGTGCCTGCTCAGTACACACCGAAAACGGCACGTAGTTTTGCATTAAGCCGCGTCTAAACGAATATTCGAGTTGTTTTTCACGCCAAGTAGTTGAAAATGCGTGCGCGTTATCACCAACCATATTTTCAAGTAACGACACCACGCCATGGGTGTTTATAAGCGTACCGTATACATCAAACGCCAGTGTAGTTGCCATTAATGGACTCCTGTTTAAATAGTTACTAAAGCGCAATTTTACTACTCAATATTAATCACATTATCAGTTAATAAAGTACACTAAAAGCACCGGCGTTTTAAGCAGTTACTGTAAACCCTCGTTACGGTTTGGTTAAAAATACCGCAAGGTAAAGTGGTTCTTTTGTTTCTTTTGGAGGAGAGTTTAGAAAGGGTATGTCTTTATATGAACAGCTGGCAGTAGTTACTCTGCAAATGATCCAAAAAAGCGGTTACTTTCACTAAAGGGTATTTTCGACCAGAATAAAGTGCATGCAAAACTAAATCCTCGGGCTCATCAGGCAAGTTAATTTTAACCAAATCGCCTTGCTCTAACTCCGTAAGGCAAGCGTTCAAGGGGAGTATTGCAAATCCTAATCCTTTTAGTGCTGCAGCTTTTGCCATTTGCCCGCTGTTTACCTTATAGCTGGATACGACACTAATAGCCCCTGCTTTTTTGAATCGCCAAGGCATTCCTTGTAATACAGATAAACTAGTAATACAGGGAGACTTACTCAGTTTATCTATTGATTCTGGAGTAGGGTACTTTTCAAGTAAACAGGGTGCAGCCACCACATAACTTGGCCAACGCAGCAACTCTTTAGCAACCCAGCCAGAATCTTCTAATGACCCACGACTAAAACGTAGTACCAAATCAAACCCCTCAAGTAATCCCTCTGCAGGATTGAGCTGAGTATCGCAACTCAGTTTTATTCTAGGGTGTTTGTGGCAAAAATCAGCTATAGCTTCAGCCATGAAAGGGAGATCAGGTGTAATTATTTTAAGATGCCCAGCTATCGAATCACCCACTTGATGAACTTCTTTCAGCGCATCACCCATCGCCATAATAAGCGGAGATAAGCTATGATAAAGCTGCTCTCCTGCCGCTGTTGCTGTCATTTTACGAGTTGTGCGCTCTAATAATCGAATATTTAAGGCTTGCTCTAATAAAGCAACATGTCGGCTAATGTTAGAGGTTGGCAATTGGCGTTGCTCTGCTGCTCGCTTAAAACTTAGCTGCTCGTATACTTTTTGAAAGCTCAACAGCCATTGCATATCAATATTCTCTAGCACTATTACCTCACTATATGGGATTAACAAACCTACAGTAGCACATTTATCCCAATAAATGATTTTGAAATAATCATTGTGTCTTTCACAATATGGAATAAGCAAATGAGTAAGGTTAATCATATAGCTATTATTGGGGCCGGGGTTGCAGGTTTAGCATTCGCTATTTTTGCAAGAAAACAAGGCATAAAAGTGACCATATACGAAAGGAATAGTCATTTTTCCTCAATAGGCGCAGGGGTTACCCTGTGGCCAAACGCTATGTTTGTAATAAAGCAAATGGGTTTAATCAATAAGTTTAGCCAACTAGGTGGTCAGCCAAGCTTTATGCGCCAATTTAGCCGCGCTGATACACAACACGCTGAGTTTGATATTAAAGCACTTAATTCAACAAGCGGCTTTCCCACGATCACTATTTTGCGCCGAGATTTAATAAGTATTTTAGCTCGCGAGCTAAAAAGCCTGAGCGCGACAATTCATTTTAATCGCTCTATAAATACTGAGGATATTCATCAACTAAAAAAACAATTTGACCTAGTGATAGGCTGCGATGGGCGTATGCATTCAGCAGCTCGCGAACTTCTTTACCCCAATACTGTACTTCCCAAATATCAGGGCTTCATCAATATCATTGGTATTAGTAAAATGGACTTAGCTGCATTTAACCAAAGCATTCACGACTACCGCAACAAAACAGAACGATTTGGCATAGTGCCTGTGGCAAATAATCTTTGTTATTGGGCTGCTGCTTGGCCAAGTAAAATAGACAAAACCAAGCAAATAGACGATTGGTATAATGAAATGCGTTTGCGCTTTAAAAACTGGCCAGAAAAAATCCAAACAGTATTTAATTACAGCGAACAAAACAGCATAAAGCAGCTATTTGTACACGATTTAGATCCACTTCCATATTGGCATAATGAAAATTTACTGATTATCGGTGACGCAGCCCACGCCCCATTACCTACATCTGGACAAGGCGCCAGCCAAGCACTTGAAGATGTATGGCATTTGTCTCAAATACTTAATAAAGGTGAGCAGCTCGAAACCGTTTTAAAGCGATTTTATGAAACGCGAATAAATAAAACCACAACCGCACAGCAAATTGGACGACAAGTGGCTAAGCAAATATTTACTCAGCAACCATCACAAGACTCAGCAACGCCAGAAGTCTCTGTTACTCAGCTTAGTCAGTTATATATGCAAGGGCTAAATGAGGTTTAGAAGTATAAAAAGTAAATATTAAAATAACATCAAGGAGGAACCTAAACTATTTGTAGGGTATAAACACCTAGCTGACAATAAAAGCTTATTATGGTCATCTTTTCAGCCTCAGCTTTTCATCTCAACACTGTAAACAGGCAGCGGTTTCGTTAAAAATACCGCAAGGTAAATGCGGTATTTTTATATTATTGATTACTTAACTGCCCCCCTAGCACTGCTGCTTGGCTATAAGCATTATCGAGCGATAGTTGATGGCGTACATCGGCAAACTCTTGATATTCTGAGGCAATTTCATGAATGGTGCTCACGCCTAAATATTTACTCAACGTACGTAAGTGCGGCACTAAATGGCTCATATGCTCACGTATGCCACCTTGCTCAAAACCAAACTCACCGGTTGAGGTGATCACAACTAATATTTTACCGTCCAGCAAAGGCTGCAGTGGGAAATCCCCACGGGAAAGATCGAAATCAAAAGTTTGGTTTATACGTATCACTTGATCAAACCATGCTTTTAACTGTGCGGGCATACCGTAGTTATACATAGGCGAGGAAATCACAATAATATCGGCAGCGGCAATTTCAGCGATTAATGTGTCTGACAAGGCCAGTAACTGATGTTGCTCAGCAGTCTTTTTATCATCAGGTGTAAATACTGCGCCTATCCAGTCTTGGGTAATAAAAGACGGAGGATTCACACCAACATCACGATAAAAATACTCATCTATAGCTTGGCGCTTTGCAAAGCTATCAATAAAATGCTTAGCAATATTTTTAGAGATTGAATCGTGATCTGGGTTGTCGTTTTTAACAGCTCTTACGCTTGCATCAACGTGAAGTAGGGTAGTCATACTGTTTATCCTATTAGTAAATGTAGGTTAATCATCTTACTAACAGGCATATTTCACAAACGAGTAAACCTTAACTATAAATAAGTTATACTCACCTATAAGTTAATTCTATTTGGTGTGAATAATCCCCCATGCAAGTATCACTACAAGCACTCAAAGCCTTTGAAGCTGCGGCGCGTTTAGGCAGTTTTAAAGCCGCCGCGGATGAACTATCGCTCACGCCAACCGCGATTTCGCATCATATAAATAACCTTGAAAACCGTTTAAACGTCGATTTATTTTACCGCCAAGTTAGAAAAATCACTCTTACCCCCACAGGTGAATATTTAAGTGAAGCAACAAGCAATGGCTTTAACCTTATTAATCAAGCGCTAGCTACCGTACAAGCTAAAGGCACCGCCGTTAAAATAACCACTACGTCATCACTGGCCGCACTGCGTTTAATACCCGCATTACAGGAGCTATCAAAAAGTCAGCCCAATCTTGAAGTAGATATATCAACCAGTGAAGCCGTTGATAAGCAATTACACACCTTACCGATTCGCTTTGGCCAGCAGCGCAATATAAACGCTGATGACATTATAAAAACCGAACAATTTAACGTATTCGGCTCATACAAAGCCGCGGATATCCCATGGCAAAATGGCCCAGTTACGCTCTATACCACTAAATGGAAAAACAATTCGCTAAGTGAGCCTCCAATTAAACAATGGCTTACTCAAAACAACTTAGATCCTGCGTTATTTAGTATTAAAACCTTTGACCAAGAGCTATTTGGTATTCAAGAAGCTATGGCAGACTCAGGACTGGTTTTTTGCTCAACCACGCTAGTACAACGATTATTAGACACCGAGTTACTTAAAAACTTTAATACCCACGTAGTTGAATCTGACTTTTGCTACTACATACCTAATAAGCAGCGCTTTCAAACCCGAAATACTCGCCTCGTTTTAGAATGGGTAGAAGGGTTGTTGAGTTTATAAGGGCTAGTTATAAATCTAATTAAGTAATAGCTAAAAGTAGAGGGTTACTTAATTATCTTATTGATTTAGACTTTACCTGATAATTAAAATAAGAATAATTGGTCAGTCAATAAATTTAATGTATGAAGTCAAGATTTGACTCTGGCGACGGGGCGAAAGCCAAGGGCCTTAACTAATCATCAACGATGCTTAACCGCCTAAATTCATATGGGTGACTGGTGTATATTCACACCAGTCGACGTCATTACTAGGTGCGTAGTCATATTTAAATTGAGTTTAAATAATAAGAACACTTGGCTTTTTGAATAAAAAGATCAAGAAAACACAGCTGCTTGCTTGATCGGAACTTTCTAATGGGTGACCCTATTCACCTCATTTTAATTCTATCAGTAGCAATTATCGCTTGAGGTCAAAAGCCTGTTGGACCTAAAGACTTTAAAGTCGAGCGGATAACTATTTATATAAGCAGAAAATGTTAGGTATAACATGTATTCGTCGCCTGATTTTAATTCAAATTCTTTATCATAAAAAACATCAAACTCTCGCTTTGAATATGGAGCAAGGACTAAACTCGATATAGGGTCATTACCTTCATAACTAGAAAACTTGTTCTTTCTAGCATATTCCCAACGTGTGTAATGCTCTGAATATGATTTCTTTTGAACAACTTTAATGGCATCCGACTCCCAAATGCCGAACTTGTCATTTGCACCTTCTATATTTACATAGGTGCCAGTCATATTGTGAAACTTTAAAGTAGCAATGCCTTTAACCACTGAACAAGTCACATCAATATAGACCTTATTATACAAATCAACACTATGTTCAGCAGCCATGCTAGACATAGTGTGAGATGATAAAATAGCACCCCCCAACAGTATTAATTTATCAATCACTTATAACCTCTTATTTTGGAGCACAAAATCAAGTGTATAAACATTTTTATATAGATCAGCTCTATCTAACCTTTGACTGTCTAACGCCTGAGTGTCTGTATAAAAAGGGCGATACCGAGCATTATTAGCACGAATACTAATCTCCTTTTTATTAAAATGGTAACCTCCATTCGGGTGCTCCCCGCCAAATGAATGTGAAATCTCGTGTATAAGACCACTCACTGAACTACCATTTAAATAAGTTGTAGTCATTGATATCTCAACAGTAATTATATTATAAGTACCTTCAAATCCTACATCATTTGTATCAATTACTTTAATAGATGATGGGTTTTTAATAATTTCACTAAGTTTTGCATCTATTTTCCCAGCATCTTTTATTAAGAGATCAGCGGTAGTTTTAAATTCGCTGTTATCAACAAAACCATAATTACTCTTTGCTGTTTCATACTTTTCACCTGTTTCAGATCTTAACTCTTGAACTAGATCATTTATTCTAGCTTTTTCAGCTTTAGCACGTACAACAATTTTGCTTTTTTCATTCTCTGTGGCATCTCTAGATTTACTGTCTTTTGAAGTACCATCATTACTGCTATGCAGTATATGCCCATCAGTATCACCTGCCCCCTGCTCTTCACCCACACTATTAAGCAAAAGGGGGCAAATCTTGACTTCAGAAATTATAGATCCTGACAGCATGCAAATGGGGCACTTTCCACTCAATCGATAGTACCTAGCGGCCCGGTTAAATTTAACTATTTTTGCTGGTTTTGTTGCACTCTACCCAACCAATATTCAACTAACTTAAAACCTTTCACCTTTTGCCTTTAACCTTGCATTTCAGCTGTAAACCCCCATGACATTTTGATTAAAAAAGCCACACCTCAACATGTGTTAAGGTGTGGCTTTTTTGCAGCAGCTGTAACTAAAAATTAAGCAACATTCGCTGCTAATAGTTCGTTACGTACTAACTCTGCGCCTTTGCTTAAAGCGTTGAGTTTGCCGTTTGCAATATCGCGGGGCAGGGGGGCCATGCCGCAGTTGGTGCAGGGGTATAGTTTGTCGGCATCTACATATTTAAGCGCTTCGCGTAGGGTGTTTGCCACCTCTTCAGGTGTTTCTATAGTATTGGTGGCTACATCGATTGCGCCTACCATTATTTTTTTACCGCGTACCAGTTCTAGTAGCTCTATAGGTACATGTGAGTTTTGGCATTCGAGCGAAATAATATCAATATTCGATTTTTGCAACTTAGGGAATACTTCTTCGTATTGTCGCCACTCGGTGCCGAGGGTTTTCTTCCAATCGGTGTTGGCTTTAATGCCGTAGCCGTAGCAAATATGCACGGCGGTTTCGCATTTTAACCCTTCTATTGCTCGCTCTAGGCAGGCTATGCCCCAGTCGTTTACCTCGTCAAAAAACACGTTAAAAGCAGGTTCATCAAATTGAATTATATCAACCCCAGCGGCTTCTAGCTCTTTGGCTTCTTGGTTGAGTATTTTAGCAAATTCCCACGCTAGTTTTTCACGGCTTTTATAGTGATCGTCATACAGGGTGTCGATCATGGTCATTGGCCCAGGCAGTGCCCATTTAATTGGTTGGCTGGTTTGCTGGCGTAAAAACTTGGCGTCTTCAACAAATACCGATTTAGTACGAGACACAGGGCCAACCACTGTGGGTACGCTGGCGTCGTAACGGTCGCGAATTTTAACTGTTTTACGGTTTTCAAAATCAACGCCATTTAAGTGTTCAATAAAGGTGGTTACAAAGTGCTGGCGAGTTTGTTCGCCATCGCTGACTATATCTACGCCTGCAGTTTGTTGCTCGTGCAGGGAAATACGCAGGGCGTCGTGTTTGCCATCAACCAGCTCACTGCCTTGTAATTTCCACGGTGACCATAAGGTTTCGGGCTCAGCAAGCCATGACGGTTTTGGCAAGCTGCCTGCTGATGATGTAGGTAATAGTTTTTTCATAATAAATGCTGCCTTTAATTTTGTTGTGTGATTAAGCGATACTTGCCGAGAACTGCTGCAGCACTGACTGATAAGGCTTAATAAAATGCTGCTCAGTAAATTTACCTTGCTCTACCGCTAATTGACCTCGCTCTGCGCGGTCATACACAATTTGCGTTAACGAATGGTCGTCATTTTTTAAATTCGGTTTATAACGGCTACCAGCGGCGGCGTTGGCGTTATAAATTTCTGGACGATAAATTTTTTGAAACGTTTCCATGGTGCTAATGGTGCTAATTAGTTCAAGGTTGCTGTAGTCGTTAAGTAGGTCACCAAAAAAGTAAAACGCTAACGGCGCAACGCTATTTGGTGGCATAAAGTAGCGCACTTGTAAGCCCATTTTTTTAAAGTATTGCTCTGTTAACGACGACTCATTAGGCTGATACTCTACGCCTAAAATAGGGTGTAAGTTTTCGGTTTGCTGATAGGTTTTGTTATCAGACACGCTTAAGCAAATAACCGGTGGCTTTTTAAAGTGCTGTTTATAGGTATTTGAGTTTACAAAGCATTTAAACAACTTGCCGTGTAAGTCACCAAAGTTATCGGGAATGCTAAATTGCGGTTTGCTTTTGTTATGCTCAAGCAATAACACGCTAAAGTCGTAGTCGCGCACATACGATGAAAAGTTATTACCCACCATGCCTTCTATTCGCTCGTTGGTTTGGCGGTCAATAATATTGGTTTTTAATACCTCAATTGACGGAAATGCCTGACCACTGCCTGCAATGTCTAAATCGACCGAAATGATTTCCAGCTCAACCTCGTAACGATCCCCTTGTGGGTTATCCCAACTGGCCAGTGCATTAAAGCGGTTGTTGATCATTTTTAGGGTATTACGCAGGTTTTGTTGGCGGCTTTCACCCCTTGCTAAATTAGCGAAATTAGTCGTAATACGTGTGTTATTTGATGGATGGTAGTTTTCATCCAAGTTAGTGCTTTTAATAGTAAATGTAAGATCAGTGCTCATAGCCGTATCCTTTCAATTTGAGTTGTTACTGCTTTTATCAATGACACATTACTCGCTGTTAAAACCAAACTAACGGGATAACTGTAATGGTGCTTTGCAGAGTTAATAAATTTATACGCGCTATGTGGCATGAAGAAAAACGGTATTATTTCAGGTAAAACATGAGCCAGATTCACTCTCTTACTAAGTTGAATGAATAAATTAGGCTAGTAGACGCTCCCACTCAGACAAAACCCAATTTAGAAGTCTAGATTTCTAGATGTTTTTACAGGTGTTGTGATTTATTCATACAAAACGTGAGTATTATTCAATGCTTATAGGCACTTAAAGTGCCATTTGCATAAACGGTTGTTGATATACTCGAATAAACTTAGGTGAGCTTAAGCGCTTTATTAAGCAGCTCACCGCCGCAGAACTTTCCACAACATAAGAAGAGACAAAAGGAATGAGTGATTTAATAGTGTTAATTATATACTGCGCCATATTAGGTAGCGGTGTTGGTTTTTTAGCAGGCTTATTAGGAATAGGGGGCGGGCTAGTGATTGTGCCCATACTCAGCATGATATTACTGCACTTTAATGCTTTGCCACCTGAACAAGTAGTGGTGGTTGCCATTGCGACCTCGCTGGCCTCTATTTTATTTACCTCGACCTCGTCGGCTATTGCGCATCATAAAAATGGCAATGTACCGTGGGATATTGCACCTTGGGTGATGGCGGGCGTTGCCTTTGGCGCGCTCATTAGTGGCTTTATGGCCGCGCTGTTACCTGAGCATGTGGTACGTTTGGTATTTGCTGTAAGTGTGGTGTTAATTGCATTAAAAATGATTTTTTCAGGTAAGAATGATTCAGCAATAGCGCGCCCGTTGCCAAACAAAGGGTTGCTGAGTGTTTATACGACCATAACCGGTGGGTTATCTGCCATGATAGGTATTGGTGGCGGGGCAGTATTAGTGCCGTTACTGACGTTTTTTTCTGTCGATATGAAAAAAGCCATTGGCTGCGCCTCGGCCTCAGGCATTGTGATAGCCCTGTTTGGCTCAATGGGTTATATCAGCTCAGGCAGCCAGTTATTTAGCCTAAAAGAAGGATTTGCAGGCTTTGTGTATTTGCCCGCTTTATTGGGTATTGTATGCACCTCATGGTTTACTGCGCCACTCGGCGCTAAAGCCACCCATTATTTGCCAGTTTCAACCATAAAGAAAATATTTGCCGGCTTATTAATAATAATGGCAATCAATATGTTTACTCGATAAGGTTAAAGTTCGCAGGCTTGCTTGCGAATATATTTTGAAATAATAAACTTTAAGGCAAGGATGCTATGAAAATAGTTAAATTAAGGGATAAAGTTGATAAAACAATCTTAAGTGTTGCTTTATTCTTTTTGATATCACCTATTATAGGGTTA
This sequence comes from Pseudoalteromonas undina, assembly GCF_000238275.3. NCBI lineage: Bacteria > Pseudomonadati > Pseudomonadota > Gammaproteobacteria > Alteromonadales > Pseudoalteromonadaceae > Pseudoalteromonas > Pseudoalteromonas undina. Next base: position 16,612 of record NZ_AHCF03000004.1, on the reverse strand, counting down.
ATTACAGGAACTGCTCATCAGCTTGGAACGACAGGCAGCGACTATCAACAAGCATCGTTAATTGATGACCCAGAGCAATACTGGCAAATTATTATCATGCAACTTACTATTACTTTAGCTATCGGTATCCAAGGATTTATTACATTTCCAGCCTTAATTGCCGCACGCCAAAAAGTACTAAAGTTTAGAGATAACAATAAAATAGTAGCCAATATCATATTTTATTTGCTCACTCCGGTATTCTTTATCGCCTTGTTGATATTTTTAATATATTTATTTTGAGGTATGAGAAGTGTAAGGTTTTAGATCCGTAACCCGCACCCCGACGCCCGTCAATCTTAAAGCGATTAACTAAAATCTACGTCATTTGCGCGTGCTTTATGAATTCGTCATAAATACTGTCTTTAATGAGCCTGTCGGGCGTAAACGCATAATAATGCTGATAAACATTATCAATTGTACCAATGTAATTTACGCCGTAATGGCGCTCCACTTCAGCTCTTACCAAAATAGGCGCAGGGAATATCCCAAACCCTTGCTCACCTAACGACTTCATTAATGCGCTGTCGTCAACATGGCCTGCTATTGTCATTTCAATGTCTTGCTCTTGTAGCCAATAATAAATAGCACGCGCGACAGGGCTTTCTTTTGCGGGGAGCACTAAAGGCTTATTGTTTAAAGACTGCGGAAACTGCTTATGTAACTGCGAATGCCATGTTTCATTACCAAAAAGAGCGATTTGGCTTTTGCCTATTTCATGACAAAACGCCTTAAATGGCAAGGTGGTATCGAGTGGTTTATCGGCTAACACTAAGTCGAGCTTATGAATCGCCATTTGTGCCAGCAACTCATCTTGTTGGCCGTCAATACAGTGTAAGTTGGTAATACGGTCGTTATTAATTAAAGGCGCTAGCCACTTCGACACCAATGATTTGGGTAACACATCTGAAATACCCACTTTTAATGTTCGTGAGTATTGCGTGGTATCGCCTTGCGTAGTTTCTAGCCATTCGTGAGCTATGGCAAACATATCATTGGTGTACTGCTGAGTTACATGGCCAAATTCCGTTAACTGTAGGCCTCGCCCTCGGCGGACAAATAGCGGTTTTCCTAATCGTTGCTCTAAGTTAGTAATTTGTGAGCTGACCGTTTGCGGCGTTAAATTAAGTATTTTACTCGCCGCTGCAATACTGCCGTGCTTACTTACCTGCCAAAAATAATATAAGTGATTGTAGTTGATGTTGGTAATCATTCGAAAATACCTGTTTTAAAGTAAGAAATAATCAGCTTTTTCCTTTGCCACTAAGTTAGTAGATTACAGTCATGCCTGCAACATAGTTACTATTAAAAGGTGTAATTGCATGAAGCTAAAACTTACAGTTAAAAACAAGATAATTAACGCAAGTGAAAAGATGTCGCTTTTGAAGTTGATAAAAAGCCAATTGGCAAAACATGCTTTAAATATTCGTAAAGTAGAGATTCAAATAAATGATCTTTCGAGTGAGCGCCACGGCACTTTGCAGCAATGTAAAATTAATATTCTTTTGCCGGGGCTACCCAGTATTAATGTAAATACAAAAGGAAGAAGTATGCTGCAAGCGATAAAGCGGGCACTTAAAAGTTTGCAGCACATTCTCGTTAATAAGTATCAACCTTCGCAACCAAGCTCTTAATTTTTATTAATATCGCACTTGCAGTGGCATGGATGCTACTTTTTTAATGCCTCTCTAATTCCAAGCTATGTTTAGTAATAAACGATTCAATTATTGCCTATTGAGCAGTATTTCCTTGTTGGGTTTCGTTACACTCTATCCAACTTACCGTAACTAAAATTCTTTGACCTTGTTCCTTTAACCTTTGACCTCAGCTGTAAACCCCTCACACCATTTTGATTAAAAATAGAGTGAAATTTTCAATTACCTAAATTCATAAAACTTAGATAAAAAAGTAACTCAAAGTCGTAACTAAGCACTAAATTTGGGTTTTGATTAATAAGCAAGTGTCTACCTAATACCAAACAGATTTATTTACTCGAGAAAATTGAGGTGGATAGAAGATACTGTTAAGGTACTTTGAAATAATAAAAAAATGCCTAACTAACGGCTAAAACCTCCTCCACCTCATAGGACGTTATCTGCTTAATTAAAGTGTTGATGTTCAAGTTTAACTAATGAAGCGAAAATGGAAAATTTCACCAAACTATTAGCAGTTACACTTTATATATTTTCTTTGTCTGGCTGTACTTCTATTGGCAGTTACGTCATGTCAAACCCCGGTATCTATCTTTCTGAAGCACAGTTTATAAAAGCAAAACCTAGCGACATTGGCTTTGAAAAACAAAAATTTTGCTCTTTTAGTACCACTCAATGCATTACATATCTGACTGCTGAACCTTATCAAGCAGCCGAATTTTCGCAAGAGAGTTCTGTTTATTACAACCTTCATGCAACTGGTAATAATGTAGAAAATACAATTTCACACAGAATGACACCAGACACATTTAATCGTTTTGAAGGCACTGCTTTATTACTTCATGGCTATGGGGGCAGTAAAGAAGCAATGATGGCTTCAGCTATCTATTTTAGAGCGCTTGGTATGAACGTTATTATTCCAGATCTTTTTGGCCATGGTGAATCAACTGAAGCATTTGTATTTGCAGCAAAAGAGCACGGCATTTTAAATGAACTGCTTGCTGAATCACTTTTAAATCAACCAAATAACCAGACTGTTGTAGTCGGCCATTCTATGGGAGCACTTACTGCAAGTAACTTATTATCATCAGAATATGTTGACGCTGCTATTTTACTTGCCCCAATGATGAGTTTTGACGTTGCAGCTAAGGAGTACTTACCTTATAAATCGCCTTTGCTTAGTCATTTTTTTCATAGCGAGATTGATAATATTGTTAACCAGGCAATGTTTGAGGCAGGAGTAACCATTCAAGAAACAAATTTATTGCCTAAATTAACTGAGACTAAAAAGCCTGTATTGTTAATTAACTCAGATGTTGACTCTCTATCCCCTCCGGCTTACTTTTCATCTATACAAAATGAGTTAGTAAAAAAAATAACTTTTAATGCTCGCTCTCATTCAAGTTTAATGGTGTTTGATCGTGATGATGTTATCGAAATTGAAAAATGGCTAATAACATGGTGAGCCTTCGCTATTTTAGATGACATTGAGTTTATAAGTCATTTTTTATTATTGTCGGGTTTCGTTGCACTCTATCCAACTTACGCTTTGTAAACCCCCGTTACATTTTGATTAAAAAAGCCGCACACTAATAATTAGTGTGCGGCTTTAGTATTTTACTTTTTAAAGCGATTACTTGGTTAGTAAGTGCTTTTCAAAAAAGTTAGCCATCATAGTATGGTAATGCAAAGTGGTGCCTTTGCCTTCGCGCAAGCTGTGTGAACGGTTAGGGTATGAGAAAAATTCAAACTGCTTGTTATGCTTTACAAGCTCGTCAATTAAGCGTTCTGAGCCTTGGTAATGCACGTTATCATCGCCTGTGCCGTGAATAAGCAATAGCTTACCAGTTAGGTTTTTAGCAAAGGTAATCGGCGAGGTGTTATCGTAACTCTCAGGATCGGTGTTTGGGTTGCCCGCATAACGCTCTTGATAAATGGTGTCGTATAAACGAATGTCTGGCACGGGTGCTGAGGCAATGCCCACTTTAAATTTATCACCGTGGCGGAACAGTAAGTTAAGGGTTGAACTACCGCCCCCTGAGTGCCCCCACACACCAACGCGGTCTGTGTCTATTACATCCCAGCGTTTAGCCATGGCATCTAGTGCGTCGACTTGGTCTTGCACGGTAATTGAGCCAATTTTTTTATAAATCGATTTGCGCCAATCGCGGCCTTTTGGAGCACGTGTACCACGGTTATCAACCGATGCCACAATAAAACCTTTTTGCGTTAGCAGTGATTTATATAAGTAACTATTACCTTCCCAGCGGTCTTGAACGGTTGAGCCCCATGGTTCGCCGTATACGTAAAACACAATCGGGTATTTTTTACTTTTATCCATGTTCTCTGGGAACATAATGTAGCCGTCAAGCTCGGTGCCATCTTGCGCGTTTACTTTGAAAAACTCATGCTTTGGTAAGCTTTGCTCAGCCAGCTTTTGTTTAAGCTTTGTATTTTCAACTAAGGTTTTTACATTACTATGATTTGCCACTTTAATGATCTCTTTAGTCGGTGGCGTGCCAAATTTAGAGTAAGTGTGCATAGCCCATGAGGCATCTTTTGACATGTAGTAGCTGTTTGAGCCTTCAAACTCAGCAGGTGTGACCCGTATCGGTTTGCTGCTGCCATCAAGCGGTGTGCTGTATAAATAACGCTGACCAGGATCGTTTGGCGAGGCAATAAAATACATCACGTTTTTATCTTCATTTATGCTCAGCATATCAATAATGTCGTAATCGCCTGGGGTTAGGTCGATAATAGTTTTGCCATCGCGCGATACACGGTAAAGATGACGCCAACCGTCGCGCTCACTGTGCCAAATAAAAAACTCGCCGTCTTTTGACCAGTTGGCTTTATAAAACCATTCTATAAACGCATCGTCTTTGTCTTCTAAAATTTTAGTCAGTTGCTGCTTTTGCCAATCAAACAACCACACTTTGTTATGGCTTTGTGGGCGATTTAAATCTTGAATCATTAATTCATTACCAGTGCCTGCCCAGCTAATACGCGGAATGTAACGGTCGCGGTTATCGCCTTCAAGCTCAGCCCAACGGGTTTGTTTATCAGCAAGGCTTACCACACCAACACGCACGGCAGAGTTGGTTTCACCCGCTTTAGGATAAGGGAATTCTTTAAGGGTAGGGTACAGTTCGTCAGTGTTGTTGATCATAGTGAAAAATTTAACGTCACTAGTATCAAGCTGCCAATAGGCGATTGATTTGTTGTCGGGGCTCCAACGAAAACCATCGGCAATAGTAAACTCTTCTTCGTATACCCAATCAAAATTACCGTTAACAATGGTGGCGTTACCATCGGTTGTGAGCGCGGTTACATCGTTACTACCAACCGCTTGCATATAAATATTGTTATCGCGCACGTAAGCCACTTTTGAGCTATCTGGCGAGAACTTAGCAAACATTAACTTAGTTGGCTCAACGTCTTTACCACCTAATTGCTGTAATTGGTTTGTCTCAAGGTTAAGTAACCAAAAGTCGCCTCTGCTACGCGAACGCCAAACTTGCTCGCTGTTGGTAAATACCATCAGCCATTTACCGTCTTTTGACCACTGATAGCTTTCGATTGCAAATGGCTCGTCTGCGCCCTCTGGCAGTAGCTTTTCAAACTCAACCAGTACTTTACGGCCTGTCCCGTCAGCATTGTAAAATACAATGTCGTTGCCTTTTACGCCGTGCTCTTTGTCGTCATCGGTGTTGTTATCGTCTGCTTTTTCTTTTTCGCTTTCGCGCTCTTCAAGCACAGTGTAGCCGGTACCATCGTCTAGCCACTTAAAGTAAGTGCTTCGCTGGGTTTTAAATTCTTTATCTTTATAAATTTGCGCTAGGCTTAATGGATTATTCACGGTACTCATCGCTGCATTATTGTTGGTTGTTATGCTGGTACTTGAACATGCTTGCAAGCCTAAGCCCGCAACAATGGCCAGTGCCAAGCCCGATGTTTTGATCAGATTCATTATTATTGTTCCTTGGGTCTGCTGACCTTTATGGATTAAGGCGCTTATTACATTTACTGTAACAAAATAACCTACAGAATATCAGTATGCTTAACGCACAAAGCTATGGTTTAAACCCAAACTTTTATAATTTATTACCATGCTGGATTTTTAAATTCTTCACTGAGCGTGTCGATTAGTGCTCTTACTGTTGCCGATAAATGCTGACGAGAAGGGTAAAGCACATATATTTTCATTGGGTTTAATGTCCATGGCGCTAATACACGCTGCAAGCGACCATCCAGTATATATTGATTTGCCAAATACGTAGGCTGTACTGAAATACCACCACCGGCTATAGCTGCATGAAGTAATGTGGTGGCCTCGTTTGCACTTAAATTGCATTTAACATCAACTGATTGAAACTCATCCCCGTTGTGTAAATGCCAAATATATCGGTCAAAGTTTTTATAGCCTAAACACTGATGAGCACTTAACTGTTGTGGTGTCGTTATTGGCGGATAATCAGCAAGGTAGCTGGCTGAGGCCACTAATATAGATTCACACTCGGCAATAGGTTTACCTATTAACGAAGGATCAGGATTGGCTGCAATACGTATTGCTAAATCAACACGTTGCTCTATTAGATCTGTGGTTGAGTCTTCAAGATCTATGTCTATTTGCACGTTAGGGTGACGTTTCATAAAACGTGTAAATATAGGGGCTAATTGTGCAAAACCTAACGACATACTGGTCGCTACTCGTATTTTACCTGACAACTGTTGCTGGCTTTTAGTTTGTTCAACTAAACGGTTAGCCTGTGCTAACCATTGCTCTATTTCGGGTAAACAGGCCTCGCCGGCGGTGGTAAGCGTTACTTTACGGGTAGTGCGATGCAATAAGCGCGTATTTAACCAGGCCTCTGCCGACTCAATATGACGAGTAACCATAGGGCGTGACATTTCAAGCCGATCGGCAGTGGCAGTAAAACTGCCTGAGTAGGCAACATCCACAAAAACCTGCGCTGCGGTGAGTTTATCCATAGTATTTGCACGATTTATGAAACAATGATGCTAATTATTGGTTGTTTTTCTGAACATATCAAACCTTTATTATGCTCGCATTAGCAACCAATGATGAGAATACTATGAACCTACGCACTCTTTTACTAAGCACACTATTAGCCAGCAATATCGCTATTGCAGACGAAACCCCACTAAACCTTGATGTGTATAACGCTGACAGCAATAGCTTTCATGTTAATGCCACGCTGGTTTATGGCCGTACCGATGCAATTTTAATTGATACCGGATTTACCAAAGCAGATGCACTGCGCATTGCCGCCAAAGTAATTGACTCTGGTAAACAACTAAAAACTATTTTTATTAGCCAAGCCGATCCTGATTACTACTTTGGCGCTGAAGTGTTACAGCAGTTTTTTCCTGACGCAAAGATTATAACCACACCGGCAGTGAACCAAAAAATAGCAGCAAAGCTTAAAGGTAAACTTGCTTTCTGGACGCCAAAAATGGGGGAAAACGCCCCAAAAAACCCCGTTGTTCCTGAGGTATTTAATGGTAATAGCTTAAAAATAGAAGGCCATACCATTGAAATTCGTGGTACAGAGGGTGAGCATAATCATCGTCCTTATTTATGGATACCTGATAACAAAGCTATTTTAGGTAATGTGGCTGTATACGCCAATGTTCATTTATGGATGGCCGATGCGCAAACTCAAGCAGAGCAAAATACCTGGGCAAAACAACTTAATGAAATGAAAGCACTTAAACCTGACGTGGTGATCCCAGGGCATATGAAAGCAGGCACCCAATTAGATGCTGCAAATATTGATTTTTCAATCCAGTATTTAAAGGATTTTGCACACGCTAAGCAAAGTAGTGATAGCAGTAAGCTGCTGATAGATAAAATGACCAACTCATACCCTGAGGCTGTATTACCTATGGCTCTTAGCATTGGTGCTAAAGTTCATAAAGGCGAAATGAAATGGTAATTGCCGCTTAACCGCTGCAATAAATGCAGAAGAACCAAAAACACGCCTAGTAAAGTCTGGCGTGTTTTTTATTATTGCCACAAATACATACTGGCTCGCTTATTGGCAATATTTAATTCAAATACCTCAGTGCTTGAACACATAGCAGCGCCATAGCATACATGTAGTGGTAACAAGTGCTCTTCTCTGGGGTGATTAAAGCGTGCAGCTGGAGCTTGCTGCCATGCTAATAATTGCTGTTCACGCTGCTGCTCGGTTAATGTTTGATCTGCGACTGTGCTTACCAGCCAATTTTCAAATGCCTGATTTTGCTGATTAACATCGCTTGATTGGGTAACACCAAAAGCGCGCATATTATGGAAGGTAAAGCCTGAGCCTATAATTAATAAGTTATCGTAATCAATACTTTGCAGCGCTTTACCAATTTCAACATGCATTAACGGATCGAGGCTTGGGTGCAAGGATATTTGCACACAAGGAATGTCGGCCTCTGGGTACATAATTTTTAACGGTACAAACATACCGTGATCGTAGCCACGCTGTGGATCGAGTTTTGAGTCAATATTACGTGTTGCGATCGCTTGTTGTACTAAATTAGCAAGTTGCGGCTGGCCAGCACAAGGGTAAGTTAATTGATACGCCTGCTTAGGAAAACCGTAGTAATCGTAAATAAGCGGCGGTGAAGAGTGCGCCGTTATACTAATTGGTTGAGCTTCCCAATGCGCGCTGACCATTAAGATAGCAGAAGGCTTTGGGATTTTAGCGGCAACTTGTTCTAAGCAGGCTCGCATTTCTGCATGGTTGGCATCACCTAGTAATGGCATTGGGCCGCCACCATGTGAAATGAAAAAAACGGTTGGGCGTTGCATGTGATTAATCCTAAAGGACAGATATTATTATAGTGCCTGCGCCGTTAGTAAATAACTAGCCACATAAATGCACAACCTCAGTGCGCAAAAATTATGTGCGGTGTTTATTCATCAAGCTCTAAGTGAGCGCGTTCAACGCTTTCTTGAGGTAACTCTTTTTGCACCGATACACCCAGCTCCTTAAATTCTGAGGCTTGTTTAATTAAGTTACCTTTACCACGGTATAACTGAGAAAATGCTTTATCGTAAGTTTCTTTGGCTTTATCAAGCTGTTTACCCACACCTTCCATACTAGTTAAAAAGCCGTTGAGTTTACTGTAAAAACGCTCAGCACGATTAGCCAGCTCTTTTGAATATTTAGTTTGCTCTTCAAAGCGCCATAACTGTTTAACAATATTTAAACTGGTTAGCAGGGTAGTAGGGGTAGCAACCAAAATGTTTTTTTCTATTGCTTGCTGGTAAATGTCGCTTTGGTATTTAAGTGCTTCTACAAAGGCGGATTCTATGGGTACAAACATAATAACAACCTCAGGCGAGTTTATCCCTGGTAGGCGGTCATACGATTTACTGGCCAGCTCATTTATACGGGCAGTTACGGCATTTACATGCTCTTTAATCGCTTGTTGAGACTCAAGCTCTGTTTCGGCATTTACATAACGGGTGTAGGCATTTAACGATGTTTTTGCATCAATCACTAAGTGGCGACCTTGAGGTAAATACACCACAACATCAGGGCGCAAACGGCCGTCTTCGGTATTAAACGACACTTCTCGCTTGTAATCGGTGCCAGCGCGCAGGCCTGCGCTATCAAGCACGTTTTCAAGCATTAACTCGCCCCAATTACCTTGGGTTTTCTTTTGCCCTTGTAAGGCATTGCTTAGCTTATCGGCCTGCTCGGTAATTGCTTGGCTTTTGGCTTGTAAATGCAGCAGCTCAGTTTTAAGTGCAGCACGTTGCTGTAAGTCTTCAACGTGAATAGACTCCATTTTATCTCTAAAGCCTTTTAGCTCACCTTGAACCGGCTTAAGTAACTGCTCTATGCTTTCTTGATTGAGGGTTTTAAATTTTTGCGACTTTTCTTCTAATATTTGGTTAGCTAAATTTTCAAATTCTTTTTTAAGCGTTTCTTTACTTTGCTCTATATGGACGAGTTGTTCACTAAAATGTTGCTGCTTTTGCTCAAGGGTAGTGCGTATATTATTAAGCTCTACATCGCGCAGATTGTATTGCTCGCGCAGGGCGGTTAGCTCGGCTTCGGCTTTACGCCAATATTGATTATAAAGTTGGCTTTGTTTTTCTTGCTCGGTTAAACGGGTTTTAAAATGCTGAGACTGATCCCGTTGCTCTTGATGAGTAAGCCCTAATAAATCGTGCTCTTCAACCAACGCGGCATATTGGCTTTGCGTTTGCTCATGCTGGCTTTGTAATAGCATTAACTGTTGTTGTTGCTCATTTACTTGGCGCTTTATTTTTTTGCTTAATTGCATTGATACAACACCACAAATAGCCATGCCTGTTATAGCGCCAGCACTTACACTTAACCAATCTAAATGGGATAAAAACGAAGTAAACATAAAATAAACTTTTAAAATTTAGTGACATGCCATCATAACGAATAACGCTCTTTAGCAGTAGGGGTAACGCACTAAATTAAGCGCATAAAAAAAGCCAGCTATTAAAGCTGGCTCAATATTACTTAATCAGTAATCAAACAGGGAAATCAACATGAAACTTGTATAACAACACATCACTACAAGCATAATAGTAGACGCGTCCTGATTAAATTAGTTCAAAATAATTTTTAAAAAGTTGAATTTAGAGCATAAAAAAAGCCAGCTAATAAAGCTGGCTCAATATTACTAAATTAGTAATCAAACAGGGAAATCAACATGAAACTTGTATAACAACATATCAACTACAAGCATATTAATAGACCCAGCTATTATTGATTAGTTCAAAAATATTTTAAAATAAAATAGTTTAAAATATTCAGGCAAAAAAAAGCCAGCGCTGAACTGGCTGGCTTAATCATTACTATGTCTAGTAACTACTATATGGGATATCAACATGAAAACTTGGAGAAACTGCAATTTAACCAAGCTGTATTAATAGACGCCCACAATTCAAATAAGTTCAAAAAATTATTGTTAATTTTTAACTTTTAATTAAAGACAACATTTGTTGTTCATCAAACTGGGTAAAACTCATTGATTTTTCAGTAAATAATGCATCTACAAGCGCTTGTTTATCTTGCTGCATTTGAAACACCTTTTGTTCAATAGAGTTAGCCATAATCAATTTATATACAAATACCGGATTAGTTTGGCCAATACGATAAGCACGATCGGTCGCTTGCTTTTCAACAGCTGGATTCCACCAAGGATCAAAATGAATAACGGTATCGGCTTGGGTTAAATTAAGCCCTGTGCCACCTGCTTTTAAGCTAATTAAAAATACCGAAGTAGTGCCACTGGTGAATTCGTCTATCACTTTATCGCGATGGCGCGTTTGCCCAGTTAACATGCTAAATTTAATATTAAGTGTATTTAAGCGCTCTGCAATTAAATCAAGCGCAGAGGTAAACTGGCTAAATATAATCACTTTACGACCAAGGCTAAGCATTAAAGGTAAATGGCTTGATAACCATTCTAACTTAGCACTGGCTGCGTCAGTTTCTGGCTCAATCAGCTTAGGATGACAACAAATTTGGCGAAGTTTTAATAGTGCCTCTAAAAAAGCGAGTTTACTTTTTTGTACGCCTTGTTCGGCAAATAAATCAATGAGTTTTTCTTCAAGCGCGTGAGTTATGCCTTGGTACATGTCTTTTTGTTTAGGCTCAAATTCAAACTCTTTAACAAGCTCCGTTTTTTGCGGCAGTTCTTGAGCCACTTGGGCTTTAGTACGGCGCAAAATAAACGGCATAATTAACGCTTTTAACTGCTCTGCACGCTCAATGTTACTTTCGCGCTCAATAGGACCTTGAAAGTGCTGCTTAAAGTGTGCCTGGGAACCTAATAGCGAAGGCATAGCAAAATCGAGTAACGACTTTAATTCAAATAAATTGTTCTCAATTGGGGTACCACTTAAGCAAAGCTTAAAGTCGGCATTCAAACGTTTGACTAACCGCGATACCTGTGCCGTATCATTTTTAATATACTGCGCTTCATCAAGAATAATGTTTTCAAAATACAGTGGCGAATAATAAGCAATGTCACGTTTTAATAACGGATAGGTGGTTAATATACACTGTGCTTGTGCCAAGTGTTTCAACGCATCATTACGGTGTGCACCAAAAATAGTGGTCACTTTTAAGTTTTTAGCAAACTTGTTAATTTCGTTTTGCCAATTACTCACTAAGCTTGTTGGGCAAACAATAAGCGTAGGGCCAGCCTGCGGAGTATTATAAGAACTGGCTAAATAAGCGATCACCTGCAAAGTTTTACCCAAGCCCATATCGTCCGCTAAAATACCACCTAGCTGATTACGCTTTAAAAAGTTAAGCCAAGCTACGCCTTCTTGCTGGTATTCTCTAAGCACCACAGAATCGTGTAAGCCATGAATGGCGATATTGGGCGATAACAGCGCGTCATTGCTTAGCTCATCAAGGTAGCGCTCTAATGACGGATCATGTAACTCAACATTAATGGCTGTGTGCTTAACTAACTCAGGTAAGTATGAAAGTGGAATATTAAATTCGTCGCGCGTTTTAATAAACTCAAATCGCAATTTAAACTCAATTAATAAATTAAACGCAGCTTTATCTATAACTCCAAATTGACGGCCAACGGGATAGTAATAAAACAATTCGCTTTGACGATTTAACGATTCAAACAGTTTATTATTTACATTAAATAAAGTGGCCACTTTGGTATCGTTAAGCACAACTTTGCAATGCATTTGATGCCCAGCAGCTCTGTTTACATGCAAGGAAATTTGGTTTTTAGTATCGGCAATATTTATTTTGCTCATTGATACTTGCCAGCCACGTTGCTTAAAGCTTGGTAACACCTCATGCGCTAACCAGTGTAAGTGAATAGCCGATTCCTGACTAAAAATAAACTCGCTGTGTAAACCCCCTTTACAAAAATCAAAGCCTAAGTTGACCAGCTCGTTGGTAACGGTGTTTTCAAATGCACTGTTTATTAGTTTTTCAGGCGCTGTACCTGCTAAGTAGTTTTTATTTTTATACTTAAACGATAACGAAATAGCCATTACTGAGCCCGACATGCTGACTTTAAGTACGGCATTACTCAACGACTTAACAGGCATGCTTGGTGCATTAGTAGGATGGGGAATAACACCGGCACCAAAATTATCAGCAAGCTGCTTATAAATTCGATCAAAGTTTGTATCGTGAAGTGCTGGTATTGTTTGTAAATGAGCAATTTCGTCCGCACTGAGCGGCGTGCGAATGCGGCCTAGCTTATATTTATCTAAATCTAAGTAGATGGGCGGTGTAGTTTTAATTAACGCCCAATTAGGAATTTGATCTAGGTGAATTTTTAACTGGGTGACTTCTTTTTGTTTTTCCCAAACAAAATTTAGGGGTAAGCCAGGTTGCGCTTTTATAGGTACTCGCGAACGCTGTAAAAATAATCGTTCTGTAGCTAGTAATTGCTGCAGCGCGTTAAAGCCCCATTGACCTTTGAGTTCAATATTACCGACCGCATTTTGCGAGCGGATCCAGCTATATAATCTAAAATCACTTTCTAGCAGGTCGCTAGGGGTTACAAAACTATTAAGCTGTTGCTCAGTTAAATTGCGACCTAATGCATAATTATTATTTTTATCGTAGTTGGCAATTTTAGGTGTTAAAAATACTTTATCGTTTTCAATATCTAATACAAACAGTAACACTTGTGATGGATGAGCTTGATCGGTGTTTTTAAGCGAGCTAAGTTCGCTAAACCAGTCATTAATAAAATAGTCTTCGCCGTATTCACCTGAGTGTTCAATTTTAAGTTTTAACAAAATTGCAGCCAAATGGCGGCATTTAGTTTTAACATTACAAGTACAGTGTGTGTCGACTGAATAGCCAGTTGGTAATTTACTGATCTCAATTCGTTGGTTAAACGCAATGCCCTTATCGCCTTGCACAGTAGAATCAACAACAGAAAAATCAGCATTATGTTCTAACCAACTTATTTGGCCGTTTTTATAATACGACTTACCTTTTGCTAACACCGCGGGTTTAAACAATTTTTTTATGAATCGCTCAGAAAGAGGAAACTGGGTAGCCTGCTCATTTTTAATTTCTTCAAAAATAGCCATTAAATCATTTTTTGATAAGTTAGCAGACATGTCACTCAAAGTATTAAAATTTAAAAACAATTTTTCCAGTATATGTCTTATCAACGCTGAGCTAAAGCAATATTATTTTTAAAATAAACTGGTTGGATCTGATTGGTTAGTAAAAAATTGGTTTATAAGGATTGTTTAATTTTACTCACTAAAAAAAGGCGTTTAAATTACAAAATAAAAACAATAAATTAACTTAACAGGGAGGTTTTGCTAGGAGTAGATCAGGTTTTTACTAACAAGGTAGCAATTTAATCAAATAGAGCAGGTTTAGTTAGTAAAAATACGATCCTTAGTGGTTTATCGGGCTTTTTTTGCTTTTTATCACCACGGAAGATCAGATTTTTACTAACTAATTAAGAGGGCTAGATCACTATTTAACTAACCTACCCCCCTTTACAGATCACGATATTACTAACTAATTAAAAGCACTTAATAGTTTAGTCAGTTGTTCTAAGCGCTTGTCTGTCATCACTTTATTATTAATTTTTATTGAAACGTCACCACTTTTAAGGTTACGTTGCACACTAATAAAGTCGTTTTCAAGCACAGCCTCACGCTTTAATGCTGTTTTAGGCTCTGCGGTTAATAGTTTAGTGATCAGCATAGCGCGCTTGTCGTCGGCTTCTAAGGCATTAACTTCATCATTGCTTGCAAGTGCTACAACTAACTCGTTAAATGCAACCTCGTCTCGCTCCTTTGCGTTAATCAGCTTTTTAGCGACTTCTCTACCAACATGATTAGCTGTTGGGTAAAGAGCTATAACATCGGCAGATATTTGCTCATACGCTTTAATAGCATCCGCAATGGCGGTATGCGATACCCCTTCAATAACGGCAATCTCGCGGTACGATCCTTTTTTGCCTTGTTGAATGAGTTCGTTTCGAGTTTGCTGATACGCTTGACCTAACTCCCAAAGACTTGGAGCAATGTATTGATCCGAAGAAACTGCTAACACTTTGGCATCTTGCTCATTAAAATCACTTGAACTCAAAACAAGATAATCTGCACCAGCCAAAATACAGGCTTTGCGACGTCTTGAGCCTGCAAGAACAAGACTCATATCCCCTTGATCCCAAAGCAGGGCGGGGTGCTGATTACGTCCATCTTCTTTAATTGCAGGAAGTATATCGGATACCGACTTTTCGTTTAAAAGCGCTTGTACACGGCGATTTTTACCATAAACCTGAGTCGATTTTTCAATCTCGTTATGAGCAATCACTTTACAAACCAAGGTGATTTCGCGATTAGGATCGCTTGGCGCAGGCATACGAATAACATCGCCTGCATTAGCTTGCTCTAAAAGAGCGTCTAAACTGCTACTGCCGACAGCGGTTGCAAAGGGATCTAAGCGGGTGTCATTTTTACGTTTTTTAGCCATTTTTAGTCAACATCCTTACTTAGGCGTATTTAATTTTGATTGTGTAGATTGCCAATTTGAACGAATTAGCATTTCGAGTTCGTCAACAACATCTTTGATATTTTCTTGTGCGCGCATTAACGATTCTCTACTCGCTAAACTGTCAGACGCTTTTTGATCAAAAATAGTATTAAACGAGGATGAACTCGCAGTAATTGCTGAGCTGTGATTAATAGGGTAGCTCATGACTTGGCGACCAAAGGCGCTTCTTACGTCTTTAACTATGTCACGTTGTGAGTGATTACCTTTTACATAATTGGTAACCAGAAATTGCATAAAGTCCCAACCATCGTGACCAAGAGCTGCAACGGTATGATAAATCTCACCTAAACGTTTTAAATATTTATTATTAGCATCAAAGTCTACCGCTTCAGGATGAACCGGTATAAGCATCGCTGTAGAAGCCATTAATGCATTATAAAACATAAAGTTAAGAGTAGGAGCTGTATCAATTAGTAAAATATCAAATTCATCTTTTACTGGCTCGATAACACGCTCTAACAGCTTATGGTAATGGCGAGTTTGTTCATAGTTTGAGGTGTCTTTAAGCAAAGTTGCAGTTTCGTGTTCAAAATAAAAATCATCCATACCTGAGGGTAAAACACGAATATTAGGAATATGAGTTGGTAAAAAAGAGTTTGAAACAAATTCAGGCCAGGTTTCACCTTCTTCAAGATCAATGCAGTCACGCATTAAATCACCAACAGTAATTGGATCGGGCTCAGAAGATGGGAAAAAGCTAGATGATGACCCCTGCGGATCTAAATCGATAATACCAATTCGGTAACGCTTGATGTTAGTAGTGGCAAGTGCTGCAGCAATATTAACCATGCTCGTTGTTTTACCACAACCACCTTTTAGTGAATTAATAACAATAACTTGGAGTTTGTCTGTCGGTGCACGATGATCGGGTTTTATATCCATTATATCGGCCATGGCAAAAATATTAACCAACGTATAAGCGTAATGACCGTTTGCACCGCGTTTTATGTTTAAATCGTCAAAATCACCATTGTCATGGCGTCTTTTTAAGGTACGATTATTACAACCAAGTAAATCAGCAGCGGCTTTTTGGGTGTAGGTTCTTAATTCTTTTTCTTCAGACTTAAGATGGGCGCGGTAATGTTGAATACGTCCTTCTAGTGATTTTTCAGCAACTTCTGCGGTTGCTTTCAAAAGTCGGTAGGTATCTAGCGCATTATTATTGATAGACATACTTTATTCCTCAAAGTTAGGCGTTTAGTATAATGTCCATTCAATTAGCTGTAAACAACTATTTAAGGCGACATGCATTTTAAATACATGACATATAAAATAATTTTACGCCTTTAATATTGCTTAGTATAAATAAAGAAGTTTAAGTATGGTTAAATA